>NZ_JAKUZW010000010.1:0-274765 GCF_030128605.1 Klebsiella sp. K5-45
TGTCATATTCAACGTGAGAGGTGTTGATGGTGATACCACGAGCTTTTTCTTCCGGCGCGTTATCGATCTGGTCGAATGCGCGAGCGGAACCACCGTAGGTTTTAGCCAGAACGGTAGTGATGGCAGCAGTCAGGGTAGTTTTACCATGGTCAACGTGGCCGATAGTACCAACGTTGACGTGCGGTTTTGTACGTTCAAATTTTTCTTTAGACACGGCTATATTCCTTACTATAGTGCTCTCCCCTTCGGAGAGAGCACGGGACTTAGGTTTTAATCCTGTGGATTATTTACCACGGGCTTCAATAACGGCCTGAGCAACGTTGTTCGGCGCATCATCATACTTCAGGAATTCCATGGTGTATGATGCACGACCTTTGGTCAGAGAACGCAGCTGAGTTGCATAACCGAACATTTCGGACAGCGGTACTTCAGCGTGGATCTTAACGCCGGTTACTTCGGATTCCTGACCGCGCAGCATACCGCGACGACGGCTCAAGTCACCGATAACGTCACCAGTGTTCTCTTCCGGAGTTTCTACTTCAACCTTCATGATCGGCTCAAGCAGAACTGGTTTTGCTTTCTTAAAGCCTTCTTTAAAGGCAATAGACGCAGCCAGTTTAAACGCCAGCTCAGAGGAGTCAACGTCGTGGTAAGAACCGAAGTGCAGACGGATACCCATATCAACTACCGGGTAACCTGCCAGCGGACCAGCTTTCAGCTGTTCCTGGATGCCTTTATCAACGGCCGGGATGTATTCGCCAGGAATTACACCACCTTTGATGTCGTTGATGAACTCGTAACCTTTCGGGTTAGAGCCCGGCTCCAGCGGGTACATGTCGATCACAACGTGACCGTACTGACCACGACCACCAGACTGCTTGGCGTGTTTACCTTCGATATCGGTAACTTTCGCGCGAATCGCTTCACGGTAAGCAACCTGAGGTTTACCGACGTTCGCTTCAACGTTGAATTCACGCTTCATACGGTCAACGATGATGTCGAGGTGCAGCTCACCCATACCGGCGATAATGGTCTGGTTAGACTCTTCGTCAGTCCATACGCGGAAAGACGGGTCTTCTTTAGCCAGACGACCCAGAGCCAGACCCATTTTTTCCTGGTCAGCTTTGGTTTTCGGCTCAACGGCGATGGAGATTACCGGCTCAGGGAATTCCATACGCTCCAGAATGATCGGCGCATCCGGGTCACACAGGGTGTCACCAGTAGTTACGTCTTTCAGACCGATTGCAGCAGCGATGTCGCCCGCGCGAACTTCTTTGATCTCTTCACGTTTGTTAGCGTGCATCTGTACGATACGACCGAAACGCTCACGTGCAGCTTTCACGGAGTTCAGTACGGTATCACCAGAGTTAACCACACCGGAGTACACGCGGAAGAAGGTCAGGTTGCCCACGAACGGGTCGGTAGCGATTTTGAACGCCAGTGCAGAGAACGGCTCGTCGTCGCTTGCGTGACGCTCAGCCGGAGTATCTTTACCGTCGTCCAGGATGCCGTTGATCGCCGGAACGTCAACCGGGGATGGCAGGTAGTCAACTACCGCATCCAGCATCGCCTGAACACCTTTGTTCTTGAACGCAGAACCACAGGTTACCAGGATGATTTCGTTGTTCAGAACGCGCTGACGCAGAGCTTTTTTGATCTCTTCTTCAGTCAGTTCTTCACCACCCAGGTATTTTTCCATCAGCTCTTCAGAAGCTTCAGCTGCGGACTCGATCAGGTTCTGGTGCCATTCGTCAGCCAGGTCCTGCATGTCAGCCGGGATATCTTCGTATTCGAAGGTTACGCCCTGGTCTGCATCGTTCCAGTTGATGGCTTTCATTTTCACCAGGTCAACAACGCCGGTGAAACCTTCTTCAGCACCAATTGCCAGCTGCAGCGGAACCGGGTTCGCGCCCAGACGGGTTTTGATCTGACCAACAACTTTCAGGAAGTTAGCGCCCATGCGGTCCATTTTGTTAACGAATGCGATGCGCGGAACTTTATATTTGTTTGCCTGACGCCATACGGTTTCAGACTGCGGCTGAACACCACCAACTGCGCAGTAAACCATTACCGCACCATCAAGAACACGCATGGAACGTTCTACTTCGATAGTGAAGTCAACGTGCCCCGGGGTGTCGATGATGTTTACACGGTGCGGTTCATACTGCTTAGCCATACCAGACCAGAATGCAGTAGTCGCAGCGGAAGTGATGGTGATACCACGTTCCTGCTCCTGCTCCATCCAGTCCATGGTAGCGGCGCCGTCATGAACTTCACCGATTTTGTGGTTTACACCGGTGTAGAACAGAATACGTTCGGTAGTAGTGGTTTTACCGGCGTCGATGTGCGCACTGATACCGATGTTACGGTAGCGTGCGATGGGTGTTGTACGAGCCATTTGATTCCTCGTTTATTTCTTTAGGCGTTCAGTTAAGTTATCCAGAGCGGGCGACTCATCTGAAGCGCCCGCCTGGTGACTATGACTCCGAAGGGATTACCAACGGTAGTGAGCGAACGCCTTGTTGGCTTCGGCCATACGGTGAACGTCTTCACGTTTCTTAACTGCAGTACCTTTGTTGTCTGCAGCATCAGTGAGTTCGTTCGCCAGGCGCAGAGCCATGGATTTATCACCGCGTTTACGAGCAGCTTCAACGATCCAACGCATTGCCAGGGCATTACGACGGACCGGACGAACTTCAACTGGAACCTGATAAGTAGAACCACCTACGCGGCGGGACTTAACTTCGACAGTCGGGCGCACGTTTTCGAGCGCAACTTCGAAGGCTTCCAGTTCAGATTTACCAGAACGCTGAGCCAGGGTCTCCAGCGCGCTGTATACGATAGTTTCTGCAGTAGATTTTTTACCATCTACCATCAGGATATTGACAAATTTAGCCAGCAGTTCTGATCCGAACTTCGGATCCGGCAGAATTTTACGCTGACCAATGACGCGACGACGTGGCATGGAAATACTCCGTTGTTAATTCAGGATTGTCCAAAACTCTAAGAGTTTAGTATGACATTAAGATAAATCAGTTTGGCCTTACTTAACGGAGAACCATTAAGCCTTAGGACGCTTCACGCCGTACTTGGAGCGAGCCTGCTTACGGTCTTTAACGCCGGAGCAGTCAAGCGCACCACGAACGGTGTGGTAACGAACACCCGGAAGGTCTTTAACACGACCGCCACGGATCAGGATCACGGAGTGCTCCTGCAGGTTGTGACCTTCACCACCGATGTAGGAGGTGACTTCGAAACCGTTAGTCAGACGCACACGGCAAACTTTACGCAGTGCGGAGTTCGGTTTCTTAGGAGTGGTGGTATATACGCGAGTACATACGCCACGTTTCTGCGGGCAGGCTTCCAGCGCTGGCACGTTGCTCTTTGCAACTTTGCGCGCGCGTGGTTTGCGTACCAGCTGGTTAATTGTTGCCATTAAATAGCTCCTGGTTTTAGCTTTTGCTTCGTAAACACGTAATAAATCGCCTCATATATTATGAGGACGCAGAATTTTAGGGCGGTGCCGAAAAGGTGTCAAGAAATATACAACGATCCCGCCATCACCAGGCCAACTGACCGGCATGTTTGACTGTGAGTCTGACGAAATCAGTATAGCTAACCCTGCCGACACTGTCCGCAATTTGACCAGTTAGCCCGCGGGCGTCAACGTCGTCTTGCAGCACGTAAAGGGTTATGGGGGCGGATTGCAGGATCTCAAGGAAGCGGCCGCCGGCGATAGCCGCCGCGACGCCATCAGACAGCAGTAACAGATCGTCACCTTGCTCCATCAAGCGAAGCATTGCTGCGATATCGGCATGCCAGGGAGAAACACTGAGCGTATGGAGCATGGGGGCCTCAGAAACGCAAAATGACATCAAATTCATGCAGACGGGCGCGCAGGGCATCCGGCGCCAGGCATTCGGCATCCACCACCCACGGGGTCGCGGGATCCAGGCCGCGCTCTCGCGCCGACTCGGCGCACAGCCAGCACTGGTCGATATCGTATAGCGACAGCAGTTTAAAGGTGGCGATGTAGTCGCGGGCCAGCACAGCACCAGGCCGCTGGGCGGGCAACAGCTGAAACACGCCGTCGCCTACGAAAAACACGCCAATCTCGTCGGTGAGGGCGGAGGTGGCTAATAAGGCATCGAGGCCTTCCCTGCCGGCGGCGCTGCCGTGCGGTGCGGAAGAAAAAACGAAAGCCACACGTTTCATCAGAACTGTACCATCCGATCGCAAGTGAGCGCCGCTTCCGCCAGCGCGCCAAGTCCGCTTAACGTAAAACCCGGCTGCAGATTATGGCCAGGCAGAGCGAGCTGTTGCGCTTCGCGTTCGTCCGTTACGCCACGACGCAGGGCGGCCGCCACGCAGATATGCAGCGCGACGCCGTGCTCATTGTGGAGGGATTGCCACCCGCGCACCAGATCGAACTCATCGCTGGCGGGCGCCGTCAACTGGTTAGCGTTAAGCACGCCTTCGCGATAGAAAAAAACGCACGCCAGCTCATGGCCTTCCTGCAGCACGGCCTGAGCAAATTGCCAGGCGCTGCTCGCCTGCTGCGTGCCATAGGCAGGTCCGGTCACCGTGAGGGCAAAACGCATTACTTATCCAGCCCCTGGAAATCACCGCTTTTGAACTGGCGAATATAGAGGTAGACGGTGTGCTTGGAGATATTCAGACGATCGGCCACCTGGTTAATGGCGTCTTTAATATCGAAGATCCCTTTCTCGTAGAGATTCAGCACGATTTGACGGTTTTTAGCATTGTTCGACACGCTGCGATCGGCATTCACCTCTTCGATGGTGAATTCCAGAGTCTGGGCGACCAGATCGTCAACCGAGGAAGCAAAGTTCACCGGCGAGTTAACCTCAGGCGTTTCTGGTGGAATAAAGGTGCTCATGATCTGCGAAAACGGCACATCCAGATTCATGTTGATGCACAACAGACCAATCACCCGGTGATCGCGGTTGCGGATGGCAATCGTCACCGACTTCATCAGGACGCCGCTTTTGGCGCGGGTAAAGTAGCATTTGGAAACGCTGCTATCGGCGCCCGTCATATCGTGCAGCATGCGCAGCGCAAGATCGGTAATCGGTGAACCGATTTGGCGGCCGGTATGTTCACCATTGGCGATACGGATGGCAGAGCATTTCAGATCCTGCAAAGAATGCAGCACGATTTCACAGTGCGAACCGATGAGCATCGCCAACCCGTCCACCACCGCTTCATAAGATTTAAGAATATCGAAATCGGTCTGGTCAAAGGGACGTTGATCCAGCAGGTCAAGCTCGCTGGTTTCGTTGGTTAAAAGCGACCTGGACATGAAAAAAAGCACTCCTTTTCAGGAGCCTGTCGTTATTGTCAGGGCAGGCTCATCATCATTATTAAGCTATCTAAAGTAATACAGCGCCTGAGGATCTTTCCAGTTTTAATTATATCTGCGCGCAATAAAAAAGCCGCCGCCTCTGACGAGACGGCGGCCTGAACCCGATTACTTCTTAGCGTCAGCTTTCGCGTCTGCGGCTTTCGCATCGCCAGCGGCTTCCGGCTGAGCATCTGCTTTCGGCGCCGGTTTGATATCCAGCAGCTCTACATCAAAGACCAGCGTGGAGTTGGCCGGGATCCCCGGGACGCCGGTTTTGCCGTAGGCCAGATCTGGCGGAATGACCAGCTTGATTTTGCCGCCTTTCTTGATGTTCTTCAGGCCTTCAGTCCAGCCCGGGATCACCCCGTCGAGACGGAAAGAGAGCGGCTCGCCGCGGGTATAAGAGTTATCAAACTCTTTGCCGTCGATCAGCGTACCTTTGTAGTTAACCACCACGGTGTCGCTGTCTTTAGGCGCATCGCCAGTGCCTTCTTTCTCGACTTTATACAGCAGGCCAGTCTTCGACGTTTTCACGCCCTTCTCTTTGGCAAAGCTGTCACGGAAAGCTTTACCTTTGGTTTCGTTCTCAGTAGCGTCTTTTTCCATTTTCTGCTGAGCTGCGGTCTTCACGCGCGTTTCAAAGGCCTGCAGAGTCTGTTCGATCTCCTGGTCGGACAGTTTGCTCTTATCGGCAAACGCGTCCTGTACGCCGGCGATCAGCTGGGCTTTATCCAGCTTAATGCCCAGTTTTTCTTGTTCTTTCAGGGAGTTTTCCATGTAACGCCCCAGGGACGCGCCCAGCGCATAGGCTGATTTCTGATCGTCATTTTTAAATGCCGATTTACTCTCAGCCGCCGGGGCTGCTTTCGCCGCGGTATCTGCAGCAAAGGTCAGCGGTGCATTCAGGGCGACGGCCATTGTGGTCGCCAGCAGCGTTACTTTAAACAGTGATTTCATCCATTTCTCCAGGGCCGGGGCCTCTCACCCCAGGGTTATCGTAAAAAGCAAAAAACGTACTATAGAACGTCGCCGTTAAAATCTACATACGGACGTTCCTGAATATCGCCTCTTTTAGGACTATTTTTGTATGAATAAGTTTCCTGTAGGACGCAGCGATGCTGCGCGCCGGGGGAAACTTAAGTAGAATCCGCCCGCAGGATCAGACTAAAGAGGTTACCCATGCACGATAGCACATTAGAAACGCGCCTTGCGGAGCTGGAAAGCCGGCTGGCGTTTCAGGAAATCACCATCGAAGACCTCAACAAAACCGTGACCGCCCACGAGATCGAGATGGCGAAGATGCGGGAGCATATGCGTCTGATGATCGAGAAGCTGAAGGCGACCCAACCCTCCCATATCGCCTCCCAGGCCGAAGAGACGCCACCGCCGCACTATTGAGGCGTAAAAAAAGCGGGTTTCCCCGCTTTTTGTCGTCTTCGTGCCGAGGCGCAAAGATTAGTGGCAGCCGCAGCCACCGTGGCCGCCGCAGCCGCCTTTACCATGGTCGTGGCCATGATCGTGGTCGTGACCGTGACCGCCGCAGCAGCCATCGTGACCATGATCGTGGTCGTGATCGTGACCATGCGCGCCGTGCACGTGACCGTGCTCCAGCTCTTCAGCGGTCGCTTCGCGGATGGCGACAACTTCCACATTGAATTTCAGGTTCTGGCCTGCCAGCATGTGGTTGCCATCAACCACAACGTGGTCGTCTTCAACTTCAGTGATTTCTACTGGTACCGGACCCTGATCGGTTTCCGCCAGGAAGCGCATGCCAACCTGCAGTTCATCAACGCCCATGAAGACGTCTTTCGGTACACGCTGCACCAGGTTTTCGTCATACTGACCGTAAGCGTCGTTAGCGCCGACGGCTACGTCAAATTTGTCGCCCACTTCGTGGCCATCCAGCGCGTTTTCCAGGCCGGAAATCAGGGAGCCGTGACCGTGCAGGTAATCCAGCGGCGCGCTTACCGGAGACTCATCAACCAACACACCGTCTTCTGTACGTACCTGATAGGCCAGGCTGACCACCAGGTCTTTTGCTACTTTCATGATATCTCCTGAGATGGGAAGAATAGTGGCGCAGATTGTAGCGGAATTCTGCTGCCGTGTACCCTTTAGCTTAAAAAAAGCCGACGGATAACGCTAGTCGGGATGAAAAATGCCAATCACCTGCTCCTCTTTGCGTACATGCTCACGGGCCTCTTTATCCGCCTCACGCATCTGATGACCGCACTTAACGCATTCAACAACATCGACATTATTCTCACGCCACATCGCCAGTGAATCCTGCGCCTGGCACGCCGGACATTTCGCCCCGGCAATAAAACGTTTACGCACTGCCATATGATTTACCTTTATTCAAACTCGTCCCAGCCGTCCAGCTGCCGGCTCTCTTTCTGCATTTCGCGCTGAAAAATCTCTTCCAGTTCGCGCCGGGCTTCCCGCACGCGTGATATCTGTACCGTATCAGTATGCACCGGCATTAACTCACGCAGCATTCGCATATCGAGGCGTCGGAAGTGCAGCTGCGCGCGCTGGGCCTGGTGAGGATGCATCCCCAGGGTAATGAGGGCTTTACGCCCCAGCTCAAGCGCACTGGAGAAAGTCTCACGAGAAAACTGCGTCACGCCGGCCTGCAGCAGCTCATGCGCCTCGACGCGCCCGCGAGCGCGGGCCAGGATGTGCAGATGTGGAAAGTGTTGTTGACACATCTCCACCAGCCGCATGGTGTCTTCCGGCTCATTACAGGTAATGACGATCGACTGCGCCTCCTCCGCCCCTGCCGAGCGCAGCAGCTCCAGCTGGGTAGCGTCGCCAAAATAGACTTTATAGCCATAGTTGCGCATCAGATTTACCGCGCTGATGTCTCGCTCCAGCACCGTAATACGCATCTTATTAGCCATCAGCAGGCGACCGATCACCTGGCCGAAACGGCCAAAGCCAACAATAATCACCTGCGGTTTATCATCCTCTACCCACGGCGCCTCATCGGTATCCTCCGCTGGATTCAGGCGTCGCGACAATATCTTATCGATCCCTTTCATCAGCAGCGGCGTGGTCATCATCGACAAGGTGACGGCTACCAGCAGCAGCGCCATCTGGTCGTGCTGGAACAACCGCTGCGAGGCGGGCAGCGAAAAGAGGACAAACGCGAACTCGCCGCCCTGGCTTAATACGCCCGCAAACTGCATACGTTCGGAACTCCGCAGGCCATAGAGACGGGCCAGCAGATAAAGCACCAGCATTTTTACCGCCACCAGCACCGCCACGCTCACCGCCACCCACAGCAGATGGGTGTACAGCACGCCAAGGTTCAGCGCCATCCCGACGGAGATAAAGAACAACCCAAGCAGCAGCCCCTTGAACGGATCGATGGCGATCTCCAGTTCATGGCGATACTCGCTTTCCGCCAGCAGCACGCCGGCGATAAAGGTACCCAGCGCCATCGACAGTCCCAGCGCCTCCATAAACAGGGCGGATCCGAGAACCAGCAGCAGCGTGGCGGCAGTGAACACTTCCCTGACCCCGGAGCTGGCGATAAAGCGGAATACCGGCCGCAGCAGATAGCGACCGCCAATCAGCATCCCGGCAAACGCCAGGACCTTCATGCCGACTGTCAGCCAGTTCACATGCTCATCCGCGGAACCAGCCAGCAGAGGCACCAGCGCCAGCGCCGGGATCACCGCCAGATCCTGAAACAGCAGGACCGAAAAGCCTAACTGCCCTGATTCGCTGCGGCTCATTCCCTTCTCGCGCATCAGCTGCAGTGCCATCGCGGTAGAGGACATCGCCAGGCCAATCCCGCCGACCACCGCCGCCTGCCATGAAAACCCTGTCGTCATCAACAGACCGCCGAGGATCGCCGCGCTGAGCATCACTTGCGCCGCGCCAACGCCGAAGATGGAGCTTCGCAGCCGCCATAGCTTGGCGGGATTGAGCTCCAGGCCGATGATAAACATCAGAAACACCACGCCGAGTTCAGAGAAATGGAGAATTTCATCCACATCGCTGATAAATCCGAGCCCCCACGGACCAATGGCGATCCCGGCCAGCAGATAGCCCAGCACCGCGCCAATCCCCAGTCTTGAAGCCAGAGGGACGGCGATGACGGCCGCGAACAAAAACAGCACCCCCGCCAGCAGCAGATCAAATCCCGCCATGGACACCTCCGGCGGCAAGGGGGTTGGCCAGCCAGTCTCGATAGGCCAGGGCGCGGCTGCGCAGCTCCTCTGGCTGCTGCCGCCGGGCCCAGTAGACGATAATGGGGCTCATCCAGTGCATACGGCACATACCGGCGGTCAGTTCAAAAGGACGCAGAATATCGTTCATCGGATAGCGATTTGCATCGCGACGGTAAGCGCTCTCTGGTTCGCCGGTGGTGATCACGCTGCGCCAGTACTTTCCCGCCAGTTCGTTCCCTCCGGCGCCGCTGGCGAAGCCGCGGCTTAAGACACGATCCAGCCACTCTTTGAGCAGCGCAGGACAGCTCCAGGTATATAAAGGATGCTGGAAAACAATCACCTCATGCTGGCGCAGCAGGTCCTGTTCGTGAGCAATATCGATAAAAAAATCCGGATAGTGCGCGTAGAGATCGTGCACGGTGACGTTCGGCAACTGTAAGGCGGGTTGTAATAAAACCCGGTTGGCCACGGAATCCTGAGATTCTGGGTGGGCATACAGCAGCAACACTTTCGCTGTCTGAGACATCATTCCCCTCCCGTAGGTCTTCTGGCGGCCTGCACAGCCCCGGCTTTTTGACACAGCCAGAATGACTTTGTGTATCGTCTTCGTTTTGGGCTACCATGGCGGCCCGGTGAAGCGATTCGCTTCCAAACTACATTATCATAATGACAAATTAACATAGTCTGAACATACGGCGCCTTATGATTGTTTTCTCCTCGTTACAAATTCGTCGCGGCGTACGCGTCCTGCTGGACAACGCCACCGCTACCATCAACCCTGGCCAGAAGGTCGGTCTGGTGGGGAAAAACGGCTGCGGGAAATCGACGCTGCTATCGCTTTTGAAAAACGAGATAAGCGCTGACGGCGGCAGTATGACCTTTCCCGGCAACTGGCAGCTGGCCTGGGTGAATCAGGAAACCCCGGCCCTGCCGCAGCCGGCAATCGATTATGTCATTGACGGCGATCGTGAATATCGCCAGCTGGAAGCCGCGCTCCAGCAGGCTAACGAGCGCAACGACGGCCATGCCATCGCCACCGTCCACGGCAAGCTGGACGCCATCGACGCCTGGACCATCCGCTCCCGCGCCGCCAGCCTGCTGCACGGCCTGGGTTTCAGCAATGAACAGCTTGAGCGGCCAGTCAGCGATTTTTCCGGCGGCTGGCGTATGCGCCTTAATCTCGCGCAGGCGCTGATCTGCCGCTCCGATCTGCTGCTGCTCGATGAACCGACTAACCACCTCGACCTTGATGCGGTGATCTGGCTGGAGAAGTGGCTGAAGGGCTACACGGGGACGCTGATCCTGATCTCCCACGATCGCGATTTCCTCGATCCTATCGTCGACAAAATTATCCACATCGAACAGCAGACGATGTTTGAGTACACCGGCAACTACAGTTCGTTTGAAGTGCAGCGCGCCACCCGGCTCGCTCAGCAGCAGGCGATGTACGAAAGCCAGCAGCAGCGTGTCGCGCATCTGCAAAGCTATATCGATCGCTTCCGCGCCAAAGCCACCAAAGCCAAGCAGGCGCAGAGCCGTATTAAAATGCTGGAGCGGATGGAGCTCATCGCCCCGGCGCACGTGGATAACCCGTTCCACTTCAGCTTCCGCCAGCCGGAGAGCCTGCCTAACCCGCTGCTGAAGATGGAGAAAGTCAGCGCCGGCTATGGCGAGCGTATTATCCTCGACTCCATCAAGCTCAATCTGGTGCCGGGGTCGCGTATCGGTCTGCTGGGCCGCAACGGCGCCGGGAAATCGACGCTGATTAAGCTCCTGGCTGGCGAACTCCAGCCCGTAAGCGGGGAGATCGGCCTCGCCAAAGGCATCAAGCTCGGCTACTTCGCCCAGCATCAGCTGGAGTTTCTGCGCGCCGATGAGTCGCCGCTGCAGCACCTGGCGCGCCTGGCGCCGCAGGAGCTGGAGCAGAAGCTGCGCGATTATCTGGGCGGCTTTGGTTTCCAGGGCGATAAGGTCAGCGAAGAGACCCGCCGCTTCTCTGGTGGAGAAAAGGCGCGTCTGGTGCTGGCCCTGATCGTCTGGCAGCGCCCTAACCTGCTGCTGCTCGACGAACCGACCAACCATCTCGACCTCGATATGCGTCAGGCTTTAACCGAAGCGCTGATCGACTTTGAAGGGGCGCTGGTGGTCGTATCGCACGATCGCCACCTGATCCGCTCCACCACCGACGATCTGTACCTTGTCCACGATGGCAAAGTCGAACCGTTCGACGGCGATCTGGAAGATTATCAGCAGTGGCTCAGCGACTCGCAAAAACAGGAGTCCCAGAGCGGCGACGCGCCAAAAGAGAGCGGCAACAGCGCGCAAGCGCGCAAAGACCAGAAGCGTCGGGAAGCGGAGCTACGCAGCCAGACCCAACCGCTGCGCAAAGAGATCGCCCGTCTGGAAAAAGAGATGGATAAGCTCAACGCGCAGCTGGCCAGTGCAGAAGAGAAACTTGGCGACAGCGAACTCTACGACGCCTCGCGTAAAGCAGAACTGACTGAATGCCTGCAGCAGCAGGCCAGCGCGAAATCCGGGCTGGAGGAGTGCGAAATGGCCTGGCTGGAGGCACAGGAGCAGCTGGAGCGCATGCTTCAGGAAGGCTAATCGCCGCGTCATCATTCTGCCTGCGCCTACTACGGCGCGGGCAGAGTGTATTTCTGCCCGCCCTCGCGGTCTGGCCATCAGTGACATCAATGGTTTGTTGTGGTGTAACCTGGCGTCACTGGCCACAAGACCACATATTGGCTAACTCCTGCGCGCCCTGCGCGGTATAGTCATCATCACGTTTATTAATTATTCTGGTGCTATGGTTGAAATCATCCCCACAGACATGACGCCCCCCGAAAACGATTCGCGTGAGTTCCATCCCATGCGCGGCGCGGGCAATCGTCATCTGCAAACCATGCTGCCGCGGCTGATCCGCCGTAAATTGCGCTTTACCCCGCACTGGCAGCGCCTTGAGCTGCCAGACGGCGATTTTGTCGATCTCGCCTGGAGCGAAGACCCGCACCAGGCGTGCCACAAGCCGCGCCTCGTCGTCTTTCATGGTCTGGAAGGGAGTCTGCACAGCCCGTATGCCCATGGACTGATCCACGCGGCGATGCAGCGCGGCTGGCTTGGCGTAGTCATGCATTTTCGCGGCTGCAGCGGCGAACCTAACCGCAATCACCGCATCTATCACTCCGGCGAAACGGAAGATGGCACCTGGTTTCTGCACTGGCTGCAGCGCGAGTTTGGCCCCGCGCCGACCGCCGCCGTCGGCTATTCGCTGGGCGGCAATATGCTGGGCTGCCTGCTGGCAGAAGAAGGCGACCGCTGCCCGCTGGATGCGGCGGTGATCGTCTCCGCGCCTTTCATGCTGGAAGCCTGCAGCTATCATATGGATAAGGGCTTCTCGCGGGTTTATCAGCGCTACCTGCTCAATCTGTTAAAAGCCAACGCCTCACGCAAGCTGAAAGCGTATCCTGGCTCGCTGCCCGTCGATTTACGTCAGCTCAAAGGGATGCGCCGCATCCGGGAATTTGACGATATGATCACCGCCAAAATCCATGGCTTTGCCGATGCGCTGGATTACTACCGGCAATGCAGCGCCATGCCGCGGCTCAGCGATATCACTAAGCCGACGCTCATCATTCACGCGAAAGACGATCCGTTTATGGACCACCATTCCATTCCCCCGCAGGAACAACTGCCGGCGAACGTCGAGTATCAATTGACTGAACAAGGCGGCCACGTTGGCTTCGTCGGCGGCACCCTGCGTAAACCGGAGATGTGGCTGGAAAGACGCATTCCCGACTGGTTAAACCGCTGGCTGGAGGTTCCCGTATGATTATTCCCTGGCAGGATCTGGATCCCGAAACGCTGGATAACCTGATTGAAAGCTTTGTGTTACGTGAAGGCACCGATTATGGTGAACATGAACGTTCACTTGCCGATAAAGTCGCCGATGTAAAACAGCAGCTGAAACGCGGAGAGGCAGTCCTCGTGTGGTCGGAACTGCATGAGACGGTCAATATTATGCCGCGCGCCCTGTTTAACGGCTAAGGCGACGCCACTACATCGTTTAACCAGGGAGTTGTTATGTCTGCCAAACATCCGGTGATCGCCGTCACAGGCTCCAGCGGCGCGGGCACTACCACCACCAGCCTCGCCTTTCGCAAAATCTTCGCGCAGCTAAATCTGCACGCTGCGGAGGTGGAAGGCGACAGCTTTCATCGCTACACCCGCCCGGAAATGGACATGGCGATCCGCAAAGCGCGGGATCAGGGCAAACATATCAGCTACTTTGGCCCGGAGGCGAACGACTTCGGTCTGCTGGAACAGACCTTTGTCGACTATGGCCGCCATGGCAAAGGTCAGTCGCGTAAATACCTCCACACCTATGACGAAGCCGTGCCGTGGAATCAGGTGCCGGGAACCTTCACCCCGTGGCAGCCGCTGCCGGAGCCGACGGACGTGCTGTTCTATGAGGGGCTGCACGGCGGGGTTGTCACGCCGCAGCATGATGTCGCCAGCCATGTCGACCTGCTGGTCGGGGTCGTGCCTATCGTTAATCTCGAGTGGATACAGAAACTCATTCGCGACACCAGCGAGCGCGGCCACTCCCGGGAGGCGGTGATGGACTCCGTCGTCCGATCGATGGAAGATTACATCAACTTCATCACCCCGCAGTTTTCCCGCACCCACATCAACTTTCAGCGCGTGCCGACGGTGGACACCTCCAACCCGTTTGCCGCGAAAGCGATCCCCTCTCTGGACGAGAGCTTTGTGGTGATCCATTTCCGCAATCTGCAGAACATCGACTTCCCCTGGCTGCTGGCGATGCTACAGGGCTCGTTTATCTCGCACATGAACACTCTGGTGGTGCCGGGCGGTAAAATGGGGCTGGCGATGGAGCTTATTATGGCGCCGCTGGTCGAACGCCTGATGGAAGGCCGCAAGATCGGCTAACAGAAGAAACCCCGGCCAGGCCGGGGTTAAGAAAATTCACAACAGCAGGCGAAGACTACGCCTCGATCACTTCATAGGAATGGGTGATCTTCACCGCTTTTTCCAGCATCAGCGCCACCGAGCAGTATTTCTCTGCCGACAGATCCACCGCACGGGAGACCGCGGCATCTTTCAGCGCCTTACCGGTGACGATAAAGTGCAGATTAATATGCGTGAACAGGCGCGGCGCCTCTTCCCGGCGTTCAGAGGTCAGCTTCACTTCGCAGTTAGTCACCTCATGGCGACCTTTTTGCAAAATGGAGACCACATCGATCGCACTGCAACCGCCCGCCGCCATCAGCACCATCTCCATCGGGCTGGGCGCCTTATCCCCGGAGTTGCCATCCATCAGAATCTGGTGTCCTGACGCGGACTCCCCGATAAAGGTTAACCCTTCAACCCATTTCACACGCGCTTGCATAAAATTTAACTCCAGTATCGCAATATTCTTGTCAGATTACGCGCACATAACAATTCTCGCAACGGAAGGCGACCTGCGTCATGCTGAAGCGAGACACCAGGAGACATGCGGCGAAAGCTATGCTAAAACAGTCTGGATGCTACAGTAATACATTGATGTACTGCATGTATGCAGAGGAGTTCACATTACGGGCTGTCGAAAAATCATCAGCCAGCTTCCCAGGTATAGGGAAACAATACGATTGCATGCCCGGACGCCGTGTAGTGTCGGCGCCCGGAGATAGCTTATAACAGAGGATAACCGCGCATGGTGCTTGGCAAACCGCAAACAGACCCTACCCTTGAATGGTTCTTGTCTCATTGCCACATTCATAAGTACCCATCAAAGAGCACGCTGATCCACCAGGGTGAGAAAGCAGAAACGCTGTACTACATCGTTAAAGGCTCCGTGGCTGTACTCATCAAGGATGAAGAAGGTAAAGAGATGATCCTCTCCTACCTCAACCAGGGCGATTTCATCGGTGAATTAGGCCTGTTTGAAGAGGGTCAGGAGCGTAGCGCCTGGGTACGGGCGAAAACCGCATGTGAAGTGGCCGAAATCTCTTATAAGAAATTCCGTCAGCTGATCCAGGTGAACCCGGACATTCTGATGCGTCTCTCTTCGCAAATGGCTCGCCGTCTGCAGGTGACGTCTGAGAAAGTGGGCAACCTCGCCTTCCTCGACGTGACGGGCCGTATCGCCCAGACGCTGCTGAACCTGGCGAAGCAACCCGATGCCATGACCCACCCGGACGGTATGCAAATTAAAATTACCCGTCAGGAAATTGGTCAGATCGTCGGCTGCTCTCGTGAAACCGTTGGCCGTATTTTGAAAATGCTGGAAGATCAGAACCTGATTTCCGCCCACGGTAAAACTATCGTCGTCTACGGTACCCGTTAAGTTGCTAAGCGGCGTATTGCTCCTGCAGTACGCCGTTTTTGTTTTTCCCTCATGTGGCGCAGGCTGATTTACCACCCGGAAGTTAACTATGCACTGCGGCAAACGCTGGTGCTGTGTCTGCCTGTGGCCATCGGTCTTCTGCTCGGCCATCTCCAGCAGGGCCTCCTGTTCTCCTTAGTCCCCGCCTGCTGCAACATCGCCGGCCTCGACACCCCGCATAAGCGCTTTTTTAAACGTCTGATTATCGGCGGCTGTTTGTTTGCCGGATGCAGCCTGGTGGTGCAGCTGCTGCTCGCCCAGGCGATTCCCCTGCCGCTTATTCTCAGCGGCCTGGCGCTATTGCTCGGCGTCACCGCGGAGATCAGTTCGCTGCACGCGCGCCTGCTGCCCGCGTCGCTGATCGCCGCCATTTTTACCCTCAGCCTGGCGGGCAATATGCCCATCTGGGAGCCGCTGCTGATCTACGCCTTCGGCACGCTATGGTACGGCGTGTTTAACTGGTTCTGGTTCTGGCTGTGGCGTGAACAGCCGCTGCGGGAGTCACTCAGTCTGCTCTACCGGGAACTGGCCAATTATTGCGAAGCCAAATATAGCCTGTTGACCCAGCATACCGATCCCTCGACCGCCCTGCCGCCGCTGCTCATCCGCCAGCAGAAGGTGGTCGATTTAATCACCCAGTGCTATCAGCAGATGCATATGCTGGCCGCCAACCAACGTAACGACCACAAACGTCTTCTGCGGGCGTTCCAGATGGGGCTGGATCTACAGGAGCATATTTCGGTCAGCCTGCATCAGCCGGAAGAGGTGCAAAAACTGGTAGAACGCAGCCATGCCGAAGCGGTGATCCGCTGGAACGCGCAGACCGTCGCCGCCCGTCTGCGCGTGCTGGCGGATGACATGCTCTATCATCGCTTTCCGCAGCGCTTCCAGATGGATAAACAGATCGGCGCCCTGGAAAAGATCGCCCGCCAGCATCCGGACAACCCGGTCGGCCACTTCTGCGCCTGGCACTTCAGCCGCATCGCCCGGGTGCTGCATACCCAGCGCCCGCTGTATGCCCGGGATCTGATGGCTGACAAAGAGCGTCGTTTACCGCTGTTTCCCGCGCTAAAAAACTATCTGTCGCTGAAATCGCCCGCGCTGCGCAATGCCGCCCGCATCAGCGTGATGCTGAGCATCGCCAGCCTGATGGGCAACGCCCTGCATTTGCCGAAGCCCTACTGGATCCTGATGACGGTGCTCTTTGTTACCCAGAATGGCTATGGCGCCACGCGGGTTCGTATTGTCCACCGGGCGGCGGGGACGCTCGCCGGCCTGATCATAGCCGGGCTGACCTTGCACTTTCACGTTCCGGAGAGCTACACCCTGAGCGGGATGCTGCTGATCACACTGCTCAGCTATCTGATTATCCGCAAACACTATGGCTGGGCGATGGTGGGCTTTACGGTGACGGCGGTATATACCCTGCAGCTGCTGACGCTCAACGGCGAACAGTTTATTATCGCCCGGCTGATCGACACGCTGATCGGCTGCCTGATCGCCTTCGGCGGGATGGTCTGGCTGTGGCCGCAGTGGCAGAGCGGCCTGCTGAAAAAAAACGCCCACGATGCGCTGGAGGCCGACCAGCAGGCGATTCGCCTGATCCTCAGCCCCGATCCCAAAGCGCCCGCGCTGGCCTATCAACGTATGCGCGTTAATCAGGCGCACAACGCGCTCTACAACTCCCTGAATCAGGCAATGCAGGAGCCGGGGTTCAATACCCACTACCTGGAAGATATGAAGCTATGGGTGACGCACAGCCAGTTTATCGTCGAACATATCAACGCCATGACCACCCTGGCCCGGGAGCATACGATGCTCACCCCGGATCTTGCCCAGCGCTATCTCGAATCCTGTGAGATTGCCCTGCAGCGCTGTCAGCAGCGACTGGACAGCGATGGCCCCGGCAGCGCAGGGGATGTCAATATTATGGAGTCACCGGAAAGCGAGGTGCCGATCGGTCCGTTAAGCACCC
Source organism: Klebsiella sp. K5-45 (assembly GCF_030128605.1). Classification (NCBI taxonomy): domain Bacteria; kingdom Pseudomonadati; phylum Pseudomonadota; class Gammaproteobacteria; order Enterobacterales; family Enterobacteriaceae; genus Klebsiella; species Klebsiella sp. K5-45. Next base: position 17,913 of record NZ_JAKUZW010000010.1, read on the forward strand.
TGGAGCAGCATCTGCAACGCATTCTGGGCCATCTGAACACCATGCACACTATCTCGTCTGTAGCATGGCGTCAGCGGCCGCATCATGGCATCTGGCTACGGAAGATCAGCCGTTAATCACCTTTGCCACGGCCTGGGCAAAGCGTGCCATCCCCTCGGCGATATCCTGCTCTTCGATGATCAGCGAGGGAACAAAACGCATCACGTCCGGCCCGGCGTTAAGCACCATGACGCCGGCTTCCGCAGCGGCATAGAGGAAATCGCGCGCGCGGCCCTTGTGCTGCGGCTTAAGTTCGGCGCCAATCAGCAGGCCCATCCCGCGAATATCACTGAACAGATCAAACTCGGCATCCAGCTGCTGCAGGTGTTTGACGAACAGTTCGCGTTTCGCGTTCACGCCATCCAGCACCGCCGGAGTATTGATCAGATCGAAAGCGGCGTTGGCGACCGCGCAGGCCAGCGGGTTGCCGCCGTAGGTTGACCCATGGGAACCGGCATGGAAGGCGCTGGCGATCTCGTGGGTGGTCAACATGGCGCTGACCGGGAAACCGCCGCCCAGCGCTTTCGCGCTGGTGAGAATATCCGGGGTTACGCCATAGTGCATATAGGCGAACAGCGATCCGGTACGCCCCATACCACACTGCACTTCATCAAAGACTAACAGCGCCTGGTGCTGATCGCACAGTTCGCGCAGTCCTTGCAGGAACGCCGGCGTTGCTGCCGTCACGCCACCTTCGCCCTGAATCGGCTCCACCACCACCGCGCAGGTGTGGTCATCCATCACCGCTTTTACCGCCTGCAGGTCGTTGAAGGGAACATGGACAATATCCGCCGGTTTAGGGCCGAAACCATCGGAGTACTTCGGCTGCCCACCGACCGAGACGGTAAACAGAGAGCGGCCATGAAAAGCGTTATGGAAGGCGATGATTTTGGTTTTATATGGGCTATGGCGGGTCACCGCATAGTGACGCGCCAGCTTAAAGGCTGTTTCATTGGCTTCGGTACCGGAGTTCATAAACACCACTCGCTCGGCGAAGGTGGCATCGACAAGCTTACGTCCCAGGCGCAGCGCTGGCTCATTGGTAAAGACGTTGCTGGTATGCCACAGCGTTTCGCCCTGCTCGTGAAGCGCCGCCACCAGCGCCGGGTGGCAATGGCCCAGCGCCGTCACCGCGATACCGCCGGCGAAATCAATATACTCTTTGCCCTGCTGATCCCAGACGCGGCTGCCTTTCCCCTTTACCGGGATGAATTCTGCCGGTGCATAAATTGGCAAAATAACTTCATCGAATGTGGCGCGGGTGATTGCCGGTTGTTCAGTTGCCATGTCTTGCCCATCCCTCTTCGTTATGCAGATATGATTATGATAATATAATCACAAAATATGCATAAAAAGTCAGTCAATGGCAACCGAAATCACCGCTTAATAAAGTTCGCCAGCAATTGATGGCCCTGTTCGCTAAGGATGCTTTCCGGATGGAACTGCACGCCCTCGAGATCCCAGTCGCGATGACGGATCCCCATAATCTCACCGCTGGCGCTGCGGGCGGTGACGATAAACTCAGGCGGCAGCGTCGGCGGGTCAATCACCAGCGAATGATAGCGGGTCACCGTCAGAGGATTATTCAGCTCCTGAAACACCCCTTCGCCGTTATGCTCGATAAGCGAAGTTTTTCCATGCATCACCTGCGCCGCCCGCACAATGGTCGCGCCAAACGCCTGGGCTATCGCCTGATGCCCGAGGCAGACGCCCAGCAGCGGCGTTTTCCCTGCATAGTGACGGATTACTGAGAGGGAAATCCCCGCTTCATCCGGCGTACAGGGACCGGGCGAAATCACCATCTTCTCCGGCGCCAGCGACGCTATCTCCTCCAGCGTCAACGCATCGTTGCGCCTGACCAGCACTTCCGCCCCCAGTTCGCAAAAGTACTGATACAGATTCCAGGTGAAAGAGTCATAGTTATCGATAAGCAGGATCATAGCGGCTCCGGAACAATCAAACCGGGCTATTCTACTCAGATTCCCGCGCTTCGCTTACCACTTTGCGAAAGATCGCCGCCAGCGGGTCCGGATCGCCCATCGCGCCCTGCTGGCAGGCGTTACTCCAGGCGGCAGGATCGACGTCACGCCAGTCAAGAAGGTAGCCGGCATGTATCGCCAGCTGTTCAAAGAAAATGCGCTGGGTTAGGCCATTGCCGAGACGAAAAGGGTGCAGCACATTAATTTCACCATAGAACCAGCTCAGGCGTTCGATAAAGGTATCCCGCGGCAGGCCGCAGAGATAATCCTCCTGCTCCAGGGCCTGCATCAGGGCGTTCCCTTCCTCTTCGATGCGGGCAAAGTGACAGAACGGCGTATCGCCCAGGTAGAGGTTCACTTCACGCAGCCTACCCGTCCAGTCAAACAGATCCTGATACAGCTGATGATGAATAGCGCACAGATAGGGTAAGCCGCGCACCCGCGGACCCAGCGGCAGGGTAGCCGCCCGCAGCGATGTCATCTCCAGGGCAGCCTGCTGCAGAGTGTTGGCCTGGCGGATGCCGAGGCGGTTGCGCAGGACGTTCAGGGCCGGATAGAGGTAAGGATCGCGTTCATCGCCAAATTTATCGCTCATACTCCCTCCGCAGCGTCGCGAGGCGCGCCTGCGCCTCCTCGGCAGTCAGCGTAACCAGTGGCACCGATACGCCTTCGAGGCGACGGCTGGCCTGAAAATTGCTATTACGTGTCTGTTCCCAGAGCCGGGATTTTTGCTTATCGGTGAGTGGACGCATCGTCGCCCCCTTATCGTCCCCTGTGTGCCACAAGTATAAGCAGCAATTACAGGTTATGCCGGGAGGCAACCGGCGCGGCGATAGACTACCGCGCCGTGGGAAGATTAGGGCAGCACTTTCGCAGAGAGGATAACAACCGGTTTAGTCGGCACATTCTGGTATGGGCCGACGTTATGGGTCTGAACCTGGGAGATCTTATCCGCAACGTCCATGCCTTTCACTACCTTGCCAAACACCGCATAGCCAAAGTCGCGCTGGCCATGGTCGAGGAAGGCGTTATCCGCCACGTTGATGAAGAACTGGCTGGTGGCGCTATCCTGATCGGCGGTACGCGCCATGGCGATGGTGCCGCGGGTGTTGCGCAGGCCGTTGTCTGCTTCATTTTTGATCGGCGGGTTAGGCTGTTTCTGCTGCATCTGCTCGTTGAAGCCGCCGCCCTGCACCATGAATCCCGGGATCACGCGATGGAAGGTAGTGTTGTTGTAGAAGCCGCTGTTAACGTACTTCAGGAAGTTATCCACGGAAATCGGGGCTTTCTGGCTGTTTAACTCAAGCTCAATGTTACCTGCCGAGGTGGTCAGCAGCACATGCGGATCGCCCTTTGCCGCCATGGCCGGGGAGAACGCTGAAATGGCGAAAACGGCAGCCATCGCCGCCAGTGTTGATTTGAGCATGGAAAATCCTTAACGGAGCAGAATAAAAGCGAGTGCCTTGATTCTAAAGAGCCTTTGCATCCTGGGCCAGCCTTTTACCAAATTTTACTTAGCTGTAATAATTGTAACCGCGCAAACGTTCTCTCTGGCGTCGAAAAAACGTGATTCAAGTCACATTAAAACATGCAAAAGATAACGTATTTCACAATAAACATTTAATTACATCACCTGAACGACTAAAATATGTCCGCCCGGCGCGGCGTCAACGCGCTTTACCTTTCTATTCACAGGCCAGTCATGACTAACAGCAACCGTATTAAGCTCACATGGATCAGCTTCTTCTCCTACGCCCTGACCGGCGCGTTGGTGATCGTCACCGGGATGGTGATGGGTAACATTGCGGATTATTTCCATCTGCCCGTTTCCAGTATGAGCAACACCTTTACCTTTCTGAACGCCGGTATTCTGATCTCCATCTTCCTCAATGCCTGGCTGATGGAGATCGTGCCGCTGAAAACTCAGCTGCGTTTTGGCTTTATTTTGATGGTGCTGGCGGTGGCCGGCCTGATGCTCAGCCACAGCCTGGCGCTGTTCTCCGCATCAATGTTCGTTCTCGGCCTGGTGAGCGGGATCACCATGTCGATCGGGACCTTCCTGATCACCCATATGTATGAAGGCCGTCAGCGCGGGGCGCGTCTGCTGTTTACCGACTCCTTCTTTAGCATGGCGGGAATGATTTTCCCGATGGTCGCCGCGGTCCTGCTGGCGCGCAGCATCGAGTGGTACTGGGTCTACGCCTGTATCGGTCTGGTGTATGTCGCTATTTTCGTCCTGACATTCGGCTGTGACTTCCCGGTACTCGGCAAAAAAGCGCAGAGCGAAAACAGCCAGCCGGTGGTGAAAGAGAAGTGGGGCATCGGCGTGCTGTTCCTCTCCGTCGCGGCGCTGTGCTATATCCTCGGTCAGCTGGGCTTTATCTCCTGGGTACCGGAATATGCCAAGAGCCTTGGCATGAGCCTCGGCGATGCCGGTAAGCTGGTGAGCGATTTCTGGATGTCCTACATGATCGGCATGTGGTCATTCAGCTTTATCCTGCGCTTCTTCGACCTGCAGCGCATCTTAACCGTCCTCGCCGGCCTCGCGACGGTGCTGATGTACCTGTTTATCAATGGTTCGCCGGAGCATATGCCGTGGTTTATTCTGACCCTGGGCTTCTTCTCCAGCGCCATCTACACCTCGATCATCACGCTCGGTTCGCAGCAAACTAAAGTCGCTTCACCAAAGCTGGTGAACTTTATCCTCACCTGCGGCACCATCGGCACCATGCTGACTTTCGTGGTCACCGGCCCGATTGTGGCAGCCAGCGGTCCGCTGGCCGCGCTGCACACCGCTAACGGCCTCTACGCCGTGGTGTTCGTGATGTGCTTTATCCTCGGCTTCGTCTCCCGTCACCGCCAGAACAACGCTCAGGCGGCGTCTCACTAAGCCTTCGGCCCCTTTGCGTCCGCAAGGGGGCTGTTTCTCATAAAAGAAAGCTCCTCGCCACCGCGGTCGGTCTGGATCCAGGTTTGCGCCAGTTGGGTGGTCGCAATCACCCTTCCCTCGCGAATTGACCAGCGCACCGGCACCTGGCAGCGTACCGCCTCAAAGCCATTCTCCGCCGGCAGAATGATCAGGTTAGCCGGATTGCCGCTGACGATGCCGTAATCCGTCAGGCCAAACGTGCGGGCGCTGTTGTCGGTGACAAGCTGCAGGCCGTCGTTAATTTGCTGGTAGCCCATCAGCTGGCAAACGTGGAGCCCCATATGCAGGACCTGCAGCATATTACCGGTCCCCAGCGGGTACCACGGGTCAAAGACATCATCATGACCAAAGCAAACGTTGATCCCCGCCGCCATCAGCTCCTTCACCCGGGTAATGCCTCGTCGCTTCGGGTAGTCGTCAAACCGGCCCTGTAGATGAATATTGACCAGCGGATTGGCGACAAAATTGATGCCGGAGAGCTTAAGCAGGCGGAACAAGCGCGAGGTATAAGCGCCATTATAGGAGTGCATGGCGGTGGTATGGCTGGCCGTCACCCGCGGACCTATTCCCGCTTTTAACGCCAGCGCGGCAACGGTTTCCACAAAGCGCGACTGTTCGTCGTCAATTTCATCGCAGTGAATATCCAGCGGACGGTCATATTTCCGCGCCAGCCGGAAAGCGATATGCAGCGATTCCACCCCATATTCACGGGTGAACTCAAAGTGCGGGATCGCCCCGACGACATCCGCCCCCAGCTTCAGGGCCTCTTCCAGCAGTGCCTCGCCGTTGGGGTAAGAGAGAATCCCCTCTTGCGGAAAAGCGACAATCTGCAGCTCGACCCATGGCGCCACCTCCTGTTTGACCTCCAGCATCGCCTTCAGCGCCGTCAACGTCGGATCGGAGACATCGACATGGGTACGGACAAACTGCACGCCATTGGCGATCTGCCACTTGAGGGTTTTCCACGCCCGGGCTTTAACGTCTTCATGGCTGAGCAGCGCTTTCCGCTCCGCCCAGCGCTCAATCCCCTCAAACAGAGTGCCGGACTGGTTCCAGTTTGGCTCGCCGGCCGTCTGGGTGGTATCCAGATGGATATGCGGCTCAATAAAAGGCGGGATCGCCAGCCCGCCGCGAGCGTTCAACACTTCGTAGCTTTCGTCCCGCGCCTCCCCCATCGGCGTGATCTCGCCAAAGCGCCCCTTATCTATCGCTATCTGCCACAGGCCGTCGCGGTCTGCCAGGCGTACGTTCTGAATCAACCAAAGCGGCGCTGCTGTCATATCAACCTCTCCATTCAATACGGCTTGTTTTCTACTCAACCCCAATCGCGACCCACCCAATTCTTGTACACAAAATCAGCAAAAAGGAAAAGCCAGCGTTTTCCACAACTTAGAAAAATACAGACAAATCAATTGTATACCCATTAAGTGGTAGGTGAAGTTGTCATTGATTTGCATCAATAAGCCTGATGGCTGAATCGTTAAGGTAGGCGGTAATAGAAAAGAAATCGAGGCAAAAATGAGCAAAGTCAGAATCGCTATTATCGGTAACGGCATGGTTGGCCATCGCTTTATCGAAGAGCTTCTTGATAAGGCGCCTGCCGGACAATTCGACATTACCGTGTTCTGTGAAGAGCCGCGTATCGCCTACGACCGTGTCCACCTGTCGTCTTATTTCTCCCACCATACCGCAGAAGAGCTGTCGCTGGTCCGCGAAGGTTTCTATGAGAAACACGGCGTCAAGGTGCTGGTCGGCGAAAGGGCCATCACCATCAACCGCCAGGAGAAGGTGATCCACTCCAGCGCCGGGCGCACGGTGTTCTACGACAAGCTGATCATGGCGACCGGCTCATACCCCTGGATCCCGCCGATTAAAGGCGCGGAAACCCAGGATTGCTTCGTCTATCGCACCATTGAAGATCTCAACGCCATTGAATCCTGCGCCCGTCGCAGTAAACGCGGCGCGGTGGTCGGCGGCGGTCTGCTCGGCCTCGAAGCCGCAGGCGCGCTGAAAAACCTCGGCGTGGAAACCCATGTTATCGAGTTCGCGCCGATGCTGATGGCCGAGCAGCTCGACCAGATGGGCGGCGAGCAGCTGCGGCGCAAAATTGAAAGCATGGGCGTGAAAGTTCACACCAGTAAAAACACCAAAGAGATCGTTCAGCAGGGCATCGAGGCGCGCAAAACCATGCGCTTCGCCGACGGTAGCGAGCTGCAGGTCGATTTCATCGTCTTCTCTACCGGGATCCGCCCGCGCGATAAACTGGCCACCCAGTGCGGGCTGGCGGTTGCCCAGCGCGGCGGCATCATGGTCAACGATAGCTGCCAGACCTCCGACCCGGATATCTATGCCATCGGCGAATGCGCCAGCTGGAACAACCGCGTGTATGGCCTCGTCGCGCCGGGTTATAAAATGGCCCAGGTGGCCGTCGATCACCTCCTCGGCAGTGAAAACAGCTTCACCGGCGCCGACCTCAGCGCCAAGCTGAAGCTGCTGGGCGTGGACGTGGGCGGCATCGGCGATGCCCACGGCCGCACGCCGGGCGCCCGCAGCTACGTCTATCTTGACGAAAGCAAAGAAGTCTATAAGCGTCTGATCGTCAGCGCCGACAACAAAACCCTGCTCGGCGCGGTGCTGGTCGGCGACACCAGCGACTACGGTAACCTGCTGCAGCTGGTGCTCAACGCCATTGAGCTGCCGGAGAATCCGGATTCGCTGATCCTCCCGGCCCACGCCGGCAGCGGCAAACCGTCGATCGGCGTCGATAAACTGCCGGACAGCGCGCAAATCTGCTCCTGCTTTGACGTCAGCAAAGGCGACCTGATCGCCGCCATTAACAAAGGCTGCCATACCGTCGCGGCGCTGAAAGCGGAAACCAAGGCCGGTACCGGCTGCGGCGGCTGTATCCCGCTGGTCACCCAGGTGCTCAACGCCGAGCTGGCGAAACAGGGCATCGAGGTCAACAACAACCTGTGCGAGCACTTCGCTTACTCCCGCCAGGAGCTGTTCCACCTGATCCGCGTGGAAGGCATCAAAACCTTCGACGAACTGCTGGCCAAACACGGCCAGGGCTACGGCTGTGAAGTTTGTAAACCGACCGTCGGCTCCCTGCTGGCTTCCTGCTGGAATGAGTACATCCTCAAGCCTCAGCACACGCCGCTGCAGGACACCAACGACAACTTCCTCGCCAACATCCAGAAAGATGGCACCTACTCGGTCATTCCGCGCTCCGCGGGCGGCGAAATCACCCCGGAAGGGCTGGTCGCCGTGGGCCGTATCGCTCGTGAATTCAATCTGTACACCAAAATCACCGGCTCCCAGCGCATCGGCCTGTTTGGCGCGCAGAAAGACGACCTGCCGGAAATCTGGCGGCAGCTGATTGAAGCGGGCTTCGAAACCGGCCACGCCTACGCTAAAGCGCTGCGGATGGCGAAAACCTGCGTCGGCAGCACCTGGTGCCGCTACGGGGTCGGCGACAGCGTCGGCTTCGGCGTCGAACTGGAAAACCGCTACAAAGGCATCCGCACCCCGCACAAAATGAAGTTCGGCGTCTCCGGCTGTACCCGCGAATGCGCGGAAGCCCAGGGCAAAGACGTCGGGATCATCGCCACCGAGAAAGGCTGGAACCTGTACGTATGCGGTAACGGGGGGATGAAGCCGCGCCACGCCGATCTGCTGGCCGCGGACCTCGATCGCGAGACGCTGATTACGTATCTCGACCGCTTTATGATGTTCTACATCCGCACCGCCGATAAGCTGACCCGCACCGCGCCGTGGCTGGACAACATGGAAGGCGGGATCGACTATCTGCGCAGCGTGATCATCGATGACAAGCTCGGTCTGAACGACCATCTGGAAGAGGAGCTGGCTCGCCTGCGCGCCGCCTTCGCCTGCGAGTGGACCGAGACCGTCAATAACCCGGCGGCGCAGACTCGCTTCAAACACTTTATCAACAGCGACCAGCGCGACCCGAACGTTCAGGTGGTGCCGGAACGTGACCAGCATCGCCCGGCCACGCCGTATGAGCGTATCCCGGTTACTCTGGTGGAGGAAAAAGCATGAGCCAGTGGGTAAACATCTGCAAAATTGACGACATCCTGCCCGCCACCGGCGTCTGCGCCCTGCTCGGTCAGCAGCAGGTGGCGATCTTCCGTCCCTATCATGACGACAGGGTGTTCGCCATCAGCAACATTGATCCGTTCTTTAACGCCAGCGTACTGTCTCGCGGAATTATCGCCGAGCATGACGGCGCCCTGTGGGTTGCCAGCCCGCTGAAAAAGCAGCGCTTTCGCCTGAGCGATGGCCTGTGTATGGAAGATGCCAGCCACTCTATCGCCCGTTTCGACGCCCGGGTAAAAGACGGCCACGTTCAGCTTAAAGCGTGAGTCCCGCTTCCTCCCCCCGGTCACGGGGGGAGATATAAGTAACACTTCTGACCGACAGCGCATGAGTGCGGGATATGTCGCATGTTTTGTATTACCTTTGCTGCTATTCTACGACCACTCACTTTCTACCCATTATTTTTATGAGGTTATTCTGTGGATCACTTACCCATATTCTGCCAGTTACGCCAGCGGGATTGTTTACTGGTTGGCGGCGGGGATGTCGCCGAACGCAAGGCCCGTCTGCTGTTGGATGCTGGCGCAAACGTCACGGTCAATGCGCTCGACTTTACCCCTCAGTTTCAGGTGTGGGCCGATTCACAGATGCTGACCCTGGTGCAGGGGGAGTTTATCCCCTCGCTGCTGGACAACTGCTGGCTGGCCATCGCCGCTACCGATAATGAAACGGTGAACCAGCAGGTCAGCGACGCGGCCGAAGCGCGGCGTATTTTCTGTAACGTGGTGGATGCCCCGCGCCAGGCCAGCTTTATCATGCCGTCGATCATCGACCGCTCGCCGCTGATGGTCGCCGTCTCCTCGGGCGGGACATCACCGGTGCTGGCGCGCCTGCTGCGCGAGAAGCTGGAGTCAATCTTACCCCTGCATCTTGGTCAGCTGGCCCGCTACGCCGGCCATCTGCGCGCTCGCGTCAAGCAGCAGTTTGCCACCGTAGACGAACGCCGACGCTTCTGGGAGAAGCTGTTCGTTAACGACCGCCTGGCGCAGTCGCTGGCCAATGATGATCGGCAGGCAGTGGCGGATACCACCGAGCAACTGCTGACCGAGCCGTTAGAGCATCGCGGCGAGGTCGTCCTGGTTGGCGCCGGCCCCGGTGACGCCGGGCTGCTCACGCTCAAAGGCCTGCAGCAGATCCAGCAGGCCGACGTGGTGGTCTATGACCGACTGGTCTCCGACGACATCATGAATCTGGTGCGCCGCGATGCCGACCGGGTGTTCGTTGGCAAGCGCTCAGGCTACCACTGCGTGCCTCAGGAGGAGATCAACCAGATCCTGCTGCGCGAAGCGCAAAAAGGAAGACGCGTGGTCCGGCTGAAAGGCGGCGATCCCTTTATCTTTGGCCGCGGCGGAGAGGAGCTGGAGACCCTCTGCGAGGCGGGCATCCCCTTCTCGGTTGTGCCAGGCATCACCGCCGCCTCCGGCTGCTCCGCCTACTCGGGGATCCCGTTGACCCATCGCGATTTCGCCCAGGGCGTGCGCCTGGTCACCGGCCATCTGAAAACCGGCGGCGAGCTGGACTGGGCGAACCTGGCGGTGGAGAAGCAGACTCTGGTGTTCTACATGGGTCTGAACCAGGCGCCGGCGATCCGCGAGAAGCTTATCGCCCACGGCATGGCGGAAGATATGCCTGCCGCCATCGTCGAGAACGGCACCGCCGTGACGCAAAAAGTGGTCAGCGGCACCTTAGGACAGCTGGATATTCTGGCGCAGCAGATGGCCAGCCCGGCGCTGATCATTGTCGGCCGCGTGGTCGGCCTGCGGGATAAACTGAACTGGTTCTCGAACCACTAACCTTCGCCTCGCGGCGTGAACGACAGGCATAAAAAAGGGCGGGATAATCCCGCCCTGTTTAGCTGTTGCGTCGCTTACGGCTTGGCGACAAAGCCAATCGCTTCGTATACCGCTTTCAGGGTTTGAGAAGCCCGCGCGCTGGCCTTTTCTGCGCCGTCTTTCATCACCTGATTGAGAAACGCTTCGTCGTTACGGAAACGGTGATAGCGCTCCTGCAGGTCAATCAGCATGCCCGATACCGCTTCGGCGACTTCGCCTTTCAGGTGGCCATACATTTTGCCTTCGAAGTGCTGCTCCAGCTCAGGAATGGTTTTCCCGGTGACCGCGGAGAGGATATCCAGCAGGTTGGAGACGCCCGCTTTCTCTTTCAGGTCGTAGCGCACCACCGGCGGCTCGTCGGAATCGGTGACCGCACGTTTGATCTTCTTGACCACCGATTTCGGGTCTTCCAGCAGGCCGATGACGTTGTTGCGGTTGTCGTCGGACTTGGACATCTTTTTCGTCGGCTCCAGCAGCGACATCACGCGCGCGCCGGATTTAGGGATAAACGGCTCAGGCACTTTAAAAATATCGCCGTAGATGGCGTTAAAACGCTGGGCGATATCGCGACTCAGTTCAAGGTGCTGTTTCTGATCTTCGCCCACCGGAACCTGGTTGGTCTGGTACAGCAGGATGTCAGCGGCCATCAGTACCGGATAATCAAACAGACCGGCGTTGATGTTCTCCGCGTAGCGCGCGGACTTGTCTTTAAACTGGGTCATGCGGCTCAGTTCGCCGAAATAGGTGTAGCAGTTCAACGCCCAGCCTAACTGGGCGTGTTCCGGCACGTGCGACTGAACGAAGATAGTGCTTTTCTGCGGGTCGATGCCGCAGGCCAGATACAGCGCCAGGGTGTCCAGCGTCGCCTTACGCAGCTGCTGCGGATCCTGGCGCACGGTGATGGCGTGCTGATCCACGATGCAATAGATGCAGTGGTAATCGTCCTGCATGTTTACCCACTGACGCAGCGCACCCATGTAGTTGCCAATGGTCAGTTCACCTGAGGGCTGTGCGCCACTAAAAACGATGGGCTTAGTCATGTTTCAATTCCTGAGTTTCACTGTGCGGTAACCCGAGAGCGGGTAAGAGTTCATTAAACTGGTCGAAGAGATAGTCCGGCTCGCTCAGCGCAAGCGGTTCGCCATAGTTATAACCGTAGGTCAGGCCAACCGAGCAGCAGCCAGCCGCTTTGGCCGCCTGAATATCATTACGTGAATCGCCGACGAACAGCAGCGCCTCCGGCGTCAGGCCGAGCTTTTGCGCTACCAGCAGCAGCGGTTCCGGATGCGGCTTTTTGTTCTGGACGTCATCGCCGCCGATCACCACGGTAAAATATTTCGCAATATCGAGCGCGTCCAGCAGCGGGGCGACGAACGGCGTCGGCTTATTGGTCACCAGCGCCAGTGGCAGGCCTTTGCCCTGCAGCGCGCCGAGCGTATCGGCCACTGCCGGAAACAGGAAACTGCCCTCTTCCGCCGCTTCGGCGTAATAGCGGTCAAACAGTTTACGCAAAATGCGCAGCTGTTCGTCTTGCGGAATATCATGATCGTCGACGGAAGGCTTGCCCATCGCCGCACGTAACGTGGCACGCTCCTGGCGAGCCCAGCTCAGCGCCCGCTCCATCAGGACATCGGCGCCGTTGCCGATCCAGGTGACGACGCGCTCTTCTCCCGCCACCGGCAGCTCCAGGGCGTAGAGGGCGTTATCAACGGCGGCGGTCAGACCCGGCACGCTGTCCACTAGCGTGCCGTCGAGATCAAACGCGATGCCGCGGATCGCCTGTAATTTATCCATGACTCACCTTCGCTAATTCACTACGCATTTGATCAATCACTTTCTTGTAGTCCGGCTGGCCGAAGATCGCCGAACCGGCAACGAACATATCCGCGCCCGCCGCGGCGATTTCGCCGATATTGCTCGCTTTCACCCCGCCATCCACTTCCAGACGGATGTCGTAGCCGGACGCATCGATGCGCTGGCGCACTTCACGTAGTTTATCCAGCGTCTGGGGAATAAAGGACTGGCCGCCAAAGCCCGGGTTAACCGACATCAGCAGGATCACGTCCAGTTTATCCATCACATAATCGAGATAGCTCAGCGGCGTCGCGGGGTTAAACACCAGGCCCGCTTTACAGCCGTGCTCTTTGATAAGCTGCAGGCTGCGGTCGACGTGTTCGGAGGCTTCCGGGTGGAAGGTGATGATGCTGGCGCCAGCTTCGGCAAAATCAGGAATGATGCGGTCGACCGGCTTCACCATCAGGTGGACGTCGATCGGCGCGGTAATACCGTAGTTACGCAGCGACTTCAGCACCATCGGGCCAATCGTCAGGTTCGGCACGTAGTGGTTGTCCATGACGTCGAAGTGCACGACATCCGCACCCGCCGCCAGCGCCTTCGCGGTATCCTCACCCAGACGGGCAAAATCAGCCGACAGAATCGAAGGGGCAATCAAATACTGCTTCATCCGCATCTCCTTGAAATTTATTTGGTCTTAGGCGGACGGTAGAGCGCTAAGAGCTCGTCCACCTTTTTACGCGTACCACCGTTGCTGCTGATGCTGCGCCGAACCTTCACAATATGCGTTTCTGCCGCGTTTTTATACCACTCCTGCGTCAACGGCGTGCGGTGGTTGGAAATCAGCACCGGGATCCGTTTCTTCATCAGCGACTCCGCCTTTTGCGCCAGCAGCACCTGTTGCTCCAGGTTGAAGCTGTTGGTGTGGTAGGCGGTAAAGTTCGCCGTCGCCGTCAACGGCGCATAGGGCGGATCGCAATACACCACCGTGCGGCTATCCGCACGCTGCATGCACTCTTCATAAGATTCGCAGTAAAACTCAGCGTTTTGCGCCTTGTCGGCAAAATGATAGAGCTCAGCCTCGGGGAAATAGGGCTTCTTATAGCGGCCAAACGGCACATTGAACTCGCCGCGCAAATTGTAGCGACACAGGCCGTTGTAACCGTGACGGTTCAGATACAGGAACAGCACCGCGCGACGCAGCGGGTCCTGGCTCTGATTGAACTCATCACGGTACTGGTAGTAGCGCTCAGCGACGTTATTTTCCGGGGTAAACATCTCGCGGGCGGCAGCGACGTACTCGTCGGTGCGCAATTTGACGATGTTGTACAGGCCGATTAAATCACTGTTGATATCCGCGAGGATATAACGAGAAAAGTCGGTATTGAGAAATACCGACCCGGCGCCCACAAAGGGCTCGATTAAGCACTCACCTTCCGGCAAATGCTTTTTAATATCGTCAAGCAGGGGGTACTTCCCCCCTGCCCACTTTAGAAAAGCGCGATTCTTTTTCATGCTGCCTAACTAATTACACGTTCTCCGGCTGTGGAGAAAGCTCCGACAGCATCCTGCGCTTAAGACTACCCCACGGCATTATTTCAGATCAGCCTGAACCTGATGCAGTGGTTTTGCCCATGGATTTTTCGCCTGCACGTCCGGCGGCAGCGAGGTGACCGCGCGTTTCGCTTCATCTTTCGATGAATAGATACCGCTCACCAGCACGTACCACGGTTGGCCGTTACGCGATGTTTCATAGACAACATATCTGTCCAGCTTCTCTTTCTTCGCCCAGTTGTTCAGGTTTTCATAGTTAGAGGAGCTGCTGAGCTGCAGGGTATAGTTACCCGACGGCGCAGATTTCATCGAGCTGACGTCGCCTGCCGTTTTACCGCTCTTCGCCGCCGGCGCTGCCGCGGCCGCCGTTGCGGCTGGCGCAGCAGTGGTGGTGGTTGCTGGTGCTGCAGGTTTACTCTGCGCGGTGGCTACCGGTTTGCTTTCCGCGACGGTCGTTTTCGCCGGGGCAGTGGTCGCCGCGCTTTCAACATGCTTCGGCTGAACCGACTTCGTTTCTACCGGCGCTTTTGCCACCGCCTGTGGTTTCGGCTGCGGCTTCGCTTCGATGACGGTGTGCTTACGCTCAGCAGGACGCGGCGTTGCCGCCGTCTGACGTTCGGTCGTCTGGCGCGGCGCCGCGGTGCCACTGGCGCCATTACGGATCGGCGCGACGGTTGCCGGTTCAGTTGGCAGCGTCGAGTTAGCTACGGCGCCGTCCAGCTGGCCCTGCTGCTGGGTCAACGCATTATTCAGATCGCCCTGAACTTCAACGCGCTGCTGGCCCTGCGGCTCTGCCGCGGCCTGGCCCTGGGTCGGGTTCGCGGCAATAGGCGGTACCGTGACGTCCTGCTGTGTGGTGGTATTGGCGGCAGTCTGATCCTGGCCGGCAGCTGGCGTGCTGGTGGACTGGTCGTCAGACAGATTAATGCTCTTCTCGCCGGAAGCGGTCTGCTGGCTGGAAGAAGATGGCGATTTCAGCGCGGAACCGATACCCACGATTAACAGCAACAGTACCAGAATGCCCACGCCCATCATGATGTACTGGCGGGAAGCGGGTTTCGCCGGCGCTTTTTTACGCTTACGCGGACGACGCTCTACAGGCTGCTCTTCGAGCATCTCCTCATCTTCCGCATCCAGTTCTTCTTCGAATTCTTCCTCTTCACGCTCACGACGGGCCTTGCCGGCGCGCGTCGGACGGCCTTCATCGGCATCAAGATCGACATCGTCAAAATTGATCTGCGGATCGGCATCACGCTCGGAAGACTGACGGGAACGACCAGCACGACGATCGTTGCGATCGGCTTTCATATCGTCTTCTGGTTTGAAATCATCCATTTAACACCCCACTAAAAGGCTTATGCTCACGATTATTGCACATCACCCGAAATGATAACGCCGCGCGAACGCGGCCAGACCTTCTTATTGTTGCGCCTGCTGAGTGTCAGCAATCGCGCCAAGAACCACATCGTGCGGCACTCCGCCGCGCAGCTCGCTGCTTCCTATTGCGAGCGGGAGCACCAGCCGCATTTCGCCAGCCAGTACTTTCTTATCGCGCATCATATGGGGCAAATACGCCTGCGCACGCATTTCCTGCGGGCCGCGTACCGGTAAGCCTGCACGCTTGAGCAGATCGATAAGGCGCTGAGTATCCTGCGCGCGGAACTGCCCCAGCCGTTCGGACGTATGCGCCGCCATCACCATACCTGCCGCCACCGCTTCGCCGTGCAGCCAGTTACCGTAGCCCATTTCCGCTTCGATAGCATGGCCGAAGGTATGTCCAAGATTGAGTAAAGCACGTAACCCGGTTTCACGCTCGTCGGCAGCCACAACTTCCGCTTTCAGCTCACAGCAACGGCGAATGCAGTACGCCATGGCCTTTTCATCCAACGCCAGCAAGGCATCAATGTTGTTTTCCAGCCAGCTGAAGAAGGCGCCGTCGAGGATCACCCCATACTTAATGACCTCAGCCAGTCCGGAAGCGAGTTCGCGCTTCGGCAGCGTCTTCAGACAGTTAAGATCAACCACCACGGAAACCGGCTGCCAGAAGGCGCCAATCATGTTTTTGCCGAGAGGGTGGTTCACTGCGGTTTTGCCGCCGACCGACGAGTCGACCTGCGACAGCAGGGTGGTAGGGGCCTGGATAAAACGCACGCCGCGCTGATAGCTTGCCGCGGCGAAACCGGTTAAATCACCGATAACACCGCCGCCGAGCGCCACCAGCGTGGTGTCGCGGCCATGGGGTTTTTGCAACAGCGCGGTAAATACGGTATCCATCACCGCCAGGCTTTTATACTGCTCGCCGTCGGGCAGGACTACGCTGTCAACGTTGACCCCTGCCTGCTCAAGCGCAGAGCGGACGGTATCCAGATAAAGCGGCGCCAGCGTTTCGTTGGTGACCAGCATAGCCTGGTCGCCCGACTTAAGTGGCAGGAAGGAAGCTGGATCGTTGAACAAACCAGCCGCGATGGTAATCGGGTAACTACGTTCCCCGAGGGTAACAGTAAGCCTCTCCATAACGCGACATCCACCTCAGTGACTTTTACTCTGACGCACTTTTATTAAGCCAGAATCAGTTGCTTTCCAGCATATGAATAATCTGGTTCGCGACGACTTTCGCACTCTGATCGTCTGTGCGGATAGTCACATCGGCGATCTCTTCATACAGCGGGTTACGCTCGTCAGCCAGCGCTTCCAGTACTTCACGAGGCGGCGCATCGACTTGTAGCAAAGGACGCTTTTTATCGCGCTGCGTACGGGCCAACTGCTTCTCGATCGTTGTTTCCAGGTAGACCACCACGCCGCGGGCGGAGAGACGGTTACGCGTTTCACGGGATTTTACAGAGCCGCCGCCAGTCGCCAGCACAATTCCCTGTTTTTCCGTCAACTCATTGATAATTTTTTCTTCACGGTCGCGGAAGCCTTCTTCGCCTTCAACATCGAAGACCCAGCCCACATCAGCGCCAGTGCGTTTCTCAATCTCTTGATCGGAATCGTAAAATTCCATGTTGAGCTGTTGGGCTAACTGGCGCCCAATAGTGCTTTTGCCGGCACCCATAGGCCCAACCAGAAAGATATTGCGTTTCTCTGCCATTTTTTCGGTACTACTAAGACTATTCGTTAATGATAAACCCGCTTCGCAGACACCCAGCGCCGCAGGGCATGAACTGAAACCTCATATGCAATAGAGCGAGAGTCAGACTAAAAATTATCTCAATACTCCGGCTGGTTTGGCAACTGAATAAAATCGCCGGACAATAAAGGGAGGATTGATGTCGTACCCGACTCTCAAATCGGTACCCCTTGTATGCTAAATCCGTCCTCACGTCAAACACCTGAAACGTGTTTAGCATGAAAAACCTGCTTAACGTACTGCCAGAATCCGTGGCGTAATAAAGACAACCAGTTCACGGCGTTCATTATCTTTCCCGTCGCGGCGAAACAGACGCCCCAGCACCGGGATATCGCCAAGCAGCGGGACGCTGTCGCGGGCGGTTTTGTTTTTCTGCGAAAAGATGCCGCCCAACGCCAGGGTCTCGCCGCTGCGGACTTCCACCAGGGTCTCGATCTCCTGTTTATCAATGGCCAGCGCCTCGCCGTTATCCTGCTTCAGCACCTGGCCTGGCGTGTTCTCGCTTATTCGCAGCTTCAACCGCACTCTCCCCTGCTGCAGCACCGTCGGCGTCACCTCCATGCCCAGCACCGCCTCTTTAAACTCCACCGACGTGGCGCCGCTTTCACCGCTGGAGACCTGATAGGGGATCTCGCTCCCCTGCTTGATGCTGGCGGGCTGCATATGAGAGGCGAGCAAACGAGGACTGGCGATAATCTCGACCTGCTGCTTGCGCTCCAGCGCGGAAAGCTCCAGCTCAAGCAAGCGCCCGTTAATTTTGCCGATGTTAAAGCCTGCGCGGGTGCTGGCGTCGTTGACTGACAGATCGCTGCTTAGGGTGGTGATGTGCCCGGATCCCGGCGTGCTTTCAGCCTCCGCCAGCCGCCATTTCACCCCCAGTTCACGCAGGCTGGTTTCGCTCATTGACACGATATGGGCGGCCAGCTCCACCTGTCCGACCGGCAGATCCATCTCCTGCGCCCAGGCCTTCAGCGCCGGCAGATGGCGGGCATCATCGCGGATCAGCAGCCGATTGGTCCGCTTGTCCGCCATCAGGTTTCCCCGGGCGCTAAGCAACTTACCGCCGCTTTTAGCCAGCTCCTCGGCATCGGCATAGTGCAGGGTCACGCTCTCCGCCCGCAGCGGCAGGTTCTGCAGACGTTTCGCCTGTTCCGCTTCGCGCTGCGCCAGGTTGGCCTTTTGCCAGGCCTGCGTATGTGCGTAGATGACCGTCCCCTGCTGTTGCAAAGAGAGGCCTGCGCTATCCGCCACTGCCCGCAGCGCCTGGGTCCAGGGAACCTTCTGCAGGCGCAGGGAGAGCGTGCCGCTGACGTCCGGTGCGACAACGAGATTCTTCTGGTTCATTTCGGCCAGGGCTTGCAGCACCTGGGCCACTGGCGCGTCGTCAACGACCAGCGAAACCGGCTTATCATTTCGCGCGGCGACCACCGCCAGCGGTAGCAGCAAAAGCAGGCTTATCCATCGCATCATCTTGTTTTCCTTTACGTTGCCAGCGCCACGCTGGCGGTTCACATCCCGGAGGCGTGACGATGTCCAGTTCACTGTCCGTCAGCCGGTTCACCCGCCAGCCCGTGGGCAATTGCTCATCCAGGCGCACCCGTCGCCACGTGCCGCTTCCGTCCTGCAAAAAACCCATCCAGCCTGCGCCATCGCCGGCCGCGCCGCCATAACGCCATTGCGACAGCTGCGCCGCGCGGCAGGGATCCTCAACCGGCTGAAAAGGATCGCGCCCGGCCGCCAGCAGCGACAACGGCAACCACAGCAAAACCCAGCATTTACCGACCATCTTCCGCCTCCAGCTGCAGCTGCATGCGCAGCGCCTGCCCCTCGCGCTCCAGCGAGAACGAACGCGGGTTCATCCCGCTGCGCGCCAGCCATGAAAACAGAGCGGGTACCGTCGGCCAGGAGAGAGCCAGCTCCATCTCGCCGCCGCTCCCCTGCGGATGCCAGGCGATTAGCTTCGCCCCGGCGAGCGGAATGGCTATGGGCGAGAACGGCTGCTTGTCGATGCGCTCCCCGGATCTTTCACCGTCAGGGATGCGCAGCGCCATGATCCGCCGCCACTGCGTTTGCAGAGCGCCATCGCGGGACAGCGCCGCCAGCGGCGGCCGGGCATCGCGCCAAAGCGCCACGCCGCCCCCCGTCAGCCCCATCGCGAGCAGGATCAGCAGCCCCGCCCGGGTGCGCAGGGTATTAATCCTCATCGGCGCGCGCTCCCGACAGGGTGAAACTGAACCGCCAGCGCCCCTCGGCGTCGCGCTGCGTTCCGCCGGCTTTAGCCGGCGCGAATCCCGTGACGCTGGCCAGAGAAGCCTCCACTCCGGCCAGCGCCTGCAGGTTGAGGGCCAGGCCATCCAGCGTCAGGCGCGCCCCCTGGTACTCCAGCCGCGTCAGCCATGCCTGAGCGGGCAGGTCCGCCGCGAGCGCCATTAGTCGGGGTTGCCAGGCAGCGATCGTCGATCTGCGCTGGAGCTGCTCGCGCTGGCGTTGATGCTGCTGCCACGCTTCGCGCATCGCCTGTTCACGTTGTTTGAGCGAGGCGAGCAGCGCTGCGTCGGCCGTCGCGTGGAGCCTCGCCAGGGCGTCGCGCTGTAGACCAGCCGTTCGCCCCACCTGCAGGGTCATCCCCGCCAGCAGCACGATACCGATGGCTAACAACAGGGTGTAGCGCAGGCGCTGGCGGCGACGCAGGTCACGCCAGGGGAGAAGATTAACGACATGCGTCATGGCGCCCGCCCCCCCAGCGCCAGCCCAAGGGCAATGGCGTAGCGATCGCCATCGGCTGGCAGCGGAGGCTGCCGGCGGTGAACCACCTGCCAGACATCAAAACGACTGGCCTCGTCGCCCGCGTCAGCGCACAAGCGCAGAGGAACCTGAAGCTGCCCCGCCAGCTGGCTCAAGGACCCTATCGCATCGCAGGCGTCACAGCCCCAGGCCTCATGGGTCGCCCATAGCCAGTGCTTTTCATCCCGCCACGCCAGGCCTTGCTCTGCTGCCGTCACCCAGGGGAAAAAAGCGCCGAGCGCACTGGCATCCGGTACGATGGCAGTTACCCGCAGGCGCAGCCGCCCTGCCAGCTCCCGCAGAACATTGATATCCAGCCGCTGCGCCGCCGTAACCTGCCAGCCGTCATTTCGCGAGGTGGGCGCATAATCAATACAGAGAGAGGAGGCGGGCATCGCCAGCTGCTGGGTCATGGCGCTGGCTATCCACGTCGCCTGTTCCCGCTCTCGCAGGGCGAACTGGGGATAAGGCACGCGTTTTTGCAGCGTGCGAGCTGCGGGGAAGGCGATATTGATCTGATGCTGTACCGGTAGCTCCCGCCGCCAGGCGGCCAGCCGTGAGCCGAGGGCGCTGACGTCCGCCACCATCCCCTGCCGCACCAGGCCTGGCGGCAACGGAATGCGCCACCAGCGGCGCAGCGCCCAGTGTGAGCGCTCAAACAGTAGCGCGACAATGGCAATGCTATCTTGTTGGATATGCATTCCGATCCGCCAGTTTCTGAAAGCCATGCTTATGATCTCCTTATCCGGCAAAACTGTCCGGCTATATCAATGCACCTGGCTTGCCTTTATACTACCGCGCGTTTGTTTATAAACTGCCCAAATAAAACTAAATGGGAAAACACCGGTGAAGTTCGTAAAGTATCTATTGATCCTTGCAGTCTGTTGCGTACTGCTGGGAGCAGGCTCGATTTTTGGCCTCTACAAATACATAGAGCCGCAACTCCCCGACGTCGCAACCCTGAAGGATGTGCGTTTGCAGATCCCGATGCAGGTCTATAGCGCCGACGGTGAGCTTATTGCGCAGTACGGCGAAAAGCGCCGTATCCCTGTCACGTTGCAGCAAATTCCCCCCGAGCTGGTGAAAGCGTTTATCGCTACCGAAGACAGTCGTTTCTATGAGCATCACGGCGTCGATCCGGTGGGTATTTTCCGCGCCGCCAGCGTGGCGATGTTTTCAGGCCACGCCTCGCAGGGCGCCAGCACCATCACCCAGCAGTTAGCGCGTAACTTCTTCCTCAGCCCCGAGAAGACGTTGATGCGTAAGATTAAAGAGGCCTTTCTGGCTATCCGCATCGAGCAGCTGCTGAACAAAGATGAAATCCTTGAGCTGTACCTGAACAAGATTTACCTCGGCTACCGCGCCTATGGCGTCGGCGCCGCGGCGCAGGTCTATTTTGGCAAACCTATCGACCAGCTGACCCTCAGCGAAATGGCGGTGATTGCCGGTCTGCCGAAAGCCCCGTCCACTTTTAACCCGCTCTATTCGATGGATCGCGCCACAGCCCGGCGCAACGTGGTGCTGTCGCGTATGCTGAGCGAGGGGTACATCACCCAGGCGCAATACGATGAGGCGCGCAGCGAACCCATCGACGCCAGCTACCACGCGCCGAAAATCGCCTTCTCCGCGCCCTATCTGAGCGAAATGGTGCGCCAGGAGATGGTGAATCGCTACGGCGAGCAGGCCTACGAAGATGGCTACCGGGTGTACACCACGATTACCCGCAAAAACCAGCAGGCGGCCCAGCAGGCGGTCCGCAATAACGTGCTGGATTACGATATGCGTCACGGCTACCGCGGCCCGGCCAGCGTGCTGTGGAAGGTCGGCGAAACGCCGTGGGAGGCGAAAAAGATCGTTGACGCCCTGAAGCGCCAGCCTGGCTTTGGCCCGCTTTCTCCTGCGGTGGTCACCTCCGCGAATGCCCAGGAGGCCGTCGCGCTGTTGGCTAACGGCGACTCCGTTTCGCTGACGATGGACGGCGTGCGCTGGGCTCGCCGCTTTATCTCCGATACGCAGCAGGGGGCGACCCCGCGTAAAGTCAACGACGTCGTGCAGGCCGGGCAGCAGATCTGGGTTCGCAAAGTGGGAGACAGCTGGTGGCTGTCGCAGGTCCCGGACGTCAACTCGGCATTGGTCTCCATTAACCCGCAAAACGGCGCGATTATCGCCCTTGTCGGTGGGTTTGACTTTAACCAGAGCAAGTTCAACCGCGCCACTCAGGCGCTGCGCCAGGTCGGCTCCAACATCAAGCCATTCCTCTACACGGCTGCGATGGATAAAGGCTTAACTCTGGCAAGCATGCTCAACGATGTGCCAATCTCGCGCTGGGACGCCGGAGCCGGTTCCGACTGGCGGCCGAAAAACTCGCCGCCGCAGTATGCCGGTCCGATTCGTTTACGCCAGGGCCTGGGGCAGTCGAAAAACGTGGTCATGGTGCGCGCCATGCGCGCCATGGGCGTTGACTATGCCGCCGAGTATTTGCAGCGCTTTGGCTTCCCGGCGCAAAACATTGTCCACACCGAATCACTGGCGCTGGGCTCCGCCTCCTTTACGCCTCTGCAGGTCGCCCGCGGTTATTCGGTGATGGCCAACGGCGGCTTCCTGGTGAACCCGTTCTTTATCAGTAAGATTGAGAACGATCAGGGCGGGGTCCTCTTCGAAGAGCGTCCGAAAATCGCCTGCCCGCAGTGTGATTTACCGGTGATTTACGGCGATACGCCAAAATCCAACGTGCTGGAAAACAAAGATGTGGAAGATGTCGCCACCTCGACGGAACCGCAGAATGGCACCGTGCCGCCGCAGCCGCAGCTGGAGCAGGCCAATCAGTCACTGGTGGCGCAGAGCGGCGCCCAGGAATACGCGCCGCATGTGATCAACACCCCGCTGGCCTTCCTGATCAAGAGCGCGCTGAACAGCAACATCTTTGGCGAACCGGGCTGGATGGGAACCGGCTGGCGCGCCGGACGTGACCTGCAGCGGCATGACATCGGCGGCAAAACCGGGACCACCAACAGCTCGAAGGACGCCTGGTTCTCAGGCTACGGACCGGGCGTGGTGACCTCGGTTTGGATCGGCTTTGACGATCATCGTCGCGATCTTGGCCGGACCACCGCATCGGGGGCGATTAAAGATCAGATCTCCGGCTACGAAGGCGGCGCCAAAAGCGCCCAGCCGGCCTGGGACAGCTTTATGAAGAGCGTGCTGGAAGGCGTTCCGGAAGAGCCATTAACGCCGCCGCCGGGAATCGTCACGGTGAATATCGATCGCAGCACCGGTCAGCTGGCGAACGGTGGCAACAGCCGGGCGGAATACTTTATTGAGGGTACCCAGCCCACGCAGCAGGCGGTCCATGAGGTGGGCACCACCCTGACTGACGGCGGCGGTGAAACCCACGAGCTGTTCTGACAAAAAAAGCGCCTGCGGGCGCTTTTTTATTGCTGCTTAGCGTAAACGCTCGTTCAGAGTCGGCCCTGGGCCTGCAACCATTCCCGCACTAAAAACAGCGCACTAACGTTGCGGGCCTCGTTAAAATCTTCTTCATCCAGCAGCGACATCAACTGCGCCAGCGGCCAGCGCACCTGCGGCAGCGGCTCGGGCTCATCGCCCGGCAGCGACTCCGGATAGAGATCTTCCGCCACCAGGATGTTCATTTTGCTGGAGAAGTAAGAGGGAGCCATACTGAGCTTCTTCAGAAACGTCAGCTTATTGGCGCCGAAGCCAACCTCTTCTTTCAGCTCGCGATTGGCCGCTTCATCCACGGTTTCACCCGGATCAATCAGCCCTTTGGAGAAGCCCAGCTCGTAGGACTCCGTCCCGACGGCATACTCGCGAATCAAAATAATATGATCATCAACAATCGGCACAATCATCACCGCTTCGCGGGTGGAAGGCCGCATACGTTCATAAACGCGACGCACACCGTTGCTGAATTCCAGATCGACGCTTTCGACATTAAAGAGGCGCGAACGGGCGACAGTTTCAACATTGAGAATGGTGGGTTTTTGTAATGATTTGCTCATTGTCATCGGTCTATGCTGTGATTAAGCAGTCATTGTGCGATACGCAACACGCTTTCGGCAATCCAAATCGCTACTTATTTACAGAGTTGTAACCTTTTCCCTGCAAAGGGAAAAGTAATAAAGATAAAAAAGTCAATAGCTTGAATTCTCTTTGAGAATTTACCGATTTCTGGCCTTTAACGTTTTTGGTAAGCTAATACGCTGCTGCATGACATATTTACTACCCTGCAAGCAGGTGCGCCGCTAACACTGCAGCTTGACGTTAGTCTTCACGTTCACCGACGATTTCGTAAGAAAAATATAACTATGATGGGATGGGCATGGGCACCTTTCTGATATTCCTTACAGCTCTGCTAATCTGCGTATTGCTCATTGGATGGTGGTATCGCACGCACGCCAGACGCCGCCGGCTCCCTCTACTGCACGCCTTTAGCGATGCCACCACGCGGCCGATCGCGGCCGATGAGCGCCAGGCCATCGAAAAGTATCTTGCCGAACTGAGCCGCGCCCAGCAGGTTCCCGCGTCCGGCGCCACCAGCGCGCCCGTCGCTCTGGCGCTAAACGAACAGAGCGATACCGTCTATGGGGTGACGCGAGCCATCACCCGCTACGGGATCACTACCGACGCGCCGAATAAATGGCGCTATTTTCTCGATTCGGTGGAGGTACATCTGCCGCCGTTCTGGGAACAGCATATCAACGATGAAAACAGCGTCGAGCTGATCCCCACCGACAGCCTGCCGCTGGTTATCACCCTTAACGGCCATACCCTGAGCGACTATCGTCAGGAAGCGCAAAGCTACGCGCTGGAACGCGCCTCGGCCACCCAGGCCTCAATTCGCGGCGAAGAGAGCGAACAGGTAGAGTTGCGGCAGATCCGTCGGGAAAGCCCGGAAGAACACGCCCTGAACCGCCCGGATGGTCTGCGCGAAGCGATCCTGATCGTCGCCTCTTTCCTGTTCTTTTATTTCAGTCTGATTGGGCCTGCCGTCTTTACCCCATGGCTGGTGGCTGCCGGTTTGCTGCTGCTCGCCGCCGGCCTATTGGGGATCTATGCCCCGCCGCGCCGCGCCTCGCTGCGCGAAATCCATTGCCTGCGCGGCGTCCCTAAGCGCTGGGGGCTGTTTGGCGAAAACGATCAGGAGCATATCAATAATATCTCGCTGGGCATTATCGATCTCATCTATCCGCGCCACTGGCAGCCCTGGATCGCCCAGGACCTCGGACAGCAGACCGATATTGATATCTATCTCAACCGCCATGTAGCCCGTCAGGGACGCTACTTGTCGCTTCATGATGAAGTGAAAAACTTCCCGCTGCAGTACTGGCTGCGCAGCGCGATTATCGCCGCCGGCGCCCTGGTGATGGTAATCATGCTATGGGCCAGCGTACCGCTGAATATGCCGTTTAAGTTCACCCTGTCGTGGCTGAAGGGGGCGCAGACCATTGAAGCCACGACCGTCAGCCAGCTGGAAAAGGCCCATGTGCGCATTGGCGATACGTTGCGCCTGACCGGCACCGGGATGTGCAACATCCGCACGCCGGGCAGCTGGACGGCCAAAGAGGATTCGCCGTTCCTGCCTTTCGATTGTTCGCAGATTGTGTGGAACGATGCCCCTCCTCTGCCGCTGCCGGAGTCTGACATTGTCAGCAAAGCGACCGCTCTGATGCAGTCCGTCCAGCGTCAGCTGCACCCGGAAACCGACGACGACTCCCGCGTCAGCCCGGCGCTGCGCTCCGCCATTCAGAAATCTGGCATGGTGCTACTGGATGATTTCGGCGATATCGTTCAGAAAACCAACGATCTCTGTTCCGCTGCCGATGATTGCCTGCGGCTGAAGAATGCGCTGGTTAATCTCGGCAATACCCGTAACTGGGAGACGTTAACTAAGCGTGCGTCCGCCGGGAAACTGGATGGCGTGAACGTGCTGCTGCGGCCAGTCAGCGCCGAGTCGCTGGAGAATCTGGTGACCACCTCAACCGCCCCCTTTGTCATGCGTGAAACCTCGCGGGCGGCGCAGGCGCTCAACAGCCCGGCCCCGGGCGGCTTCGTCATCGCCAGCGACGAGGGTAGCGTGCTGGTCAATCAGCCGTGGCCGGCGGTGAGCCTGTATGATTACCCGGCGCATGAGCAGTGGGGGGAACTGCGGCGGCTGGCCGGTATGCTGATGCATACCCCCTTCCATGCCGAAGGGATAGTCACCAATCTGTTTACTGACGCCAACGGCACTCAGCATATCAACCTGCACCGCATTCCTGACCGCAGCGGCCTGTGGCGCTATCTGGGCATCACCCTGCTGCTGCTGTCGATGGTGGGATGCATGGCTTACCACGGGGTGCAGGCGCTGCGTCGTTATCAACGCCATCGCCAGCGTATGGAAGAGATTCAGAAATATTACGAAAGCTGCCTGAACCCGGTGCTGCTCCCCTCGTCTGACCCGCAAGATTAATTTTCCCGGCGACAGGGTGTGATACCCTGTCGCCCATTTCCCGCTCGCTGGAGAGTCATCATGCATTTTGATATCGCCTGGCAGGAGGTCGATACCGTTCTGCTGGATATGGACGGCACGCTCCTGGATCTGGCTTTCGACAACTATTTCTGGCAAACGCTGGTGCCGGAAACCTGGGGGGCCGCCCGCGGCCTCAATCTGCAACAGGCGAAAGAGGCCATGCACCAGGAGTATCACGCCGTGCAGCATACGCTAAACTGGTACTGTCTGGATTACTGGAGCGAGCGCCTGGGTTTGGATATTTGTGCGATGACCAGCGAACAGGGTCCGCGCGCCACGCTGCGTGAGGATACCGTGCCGTTCCTTGATGCGCTCAAGGCCAGCGGTAAGCGACGTATTCTGTTGACCAATGCCCATCCCCACAATCTGGCGGTGAAACTCAAACACACCGGCCTGGATGCGCACCTTGATTTATTACTTTCCACCCACACATTTGGTTATCCGAAAGAGGATCAGCGTCTGTGGCGCGCCGTGGCGGAGGAAACCGGCCTTGAGGCGCATAAAACGCTGTTTGTCGACGACAGCGAGGCAATTCTGGATGCCGCGAGGGAGTTTGGCATTCGTTACTGCCTGGGCATTACCAATCCCGACTCCGGGCTGGCGGAAAAGCAGTATCTGCGCCATCCGGGGCTGAATGATTACCGACGACTGATCCCTTCGCTTACCCCGAAGGAGAGGCGATGAAAGAGAAGCCTACCGAAACCGTCAGACTGGACAAATGGCTTTGGGCCGCCCGCTTTTACAAGACCCGCGCGCTGGCGCGAGAGATGATTGAAGGCGGCAAGGTGCATTACAACGGACAACGCAGCAAGCCCGGGAAAATCGTCGAACTGGACGCCATGCTAACGCTGCGTCAGGGCAACGACGAGCGGACGGTGCGCATCGTCGGTATCACCGAACAGCGCCGCCCGGCAAGCGAAGCCGTCACCCTGTATGAAGAGACGGCTGAGAGTATCGAGAAGCGTGAAAAAATGGCCCTGGCGCGCAAAATGAACGCCCTGACCATGCCGCACCCTGACAGACGTCCGGACAAGAAAGAGCGCCGCGACTTGATGAGATTTAAACACGGCGAGAGTGAGTAACTCGCGCCAGAAAGAGAGATGATTATGACTCAACACGATCAATTACATCGTTATCTGTTTGAAAACTATGCCGTGCGCGGCGAGCTGGTGACGGTGTCGGAAACCCTGGAACAGATTCTGGCAAATCACACTTATCCCCAGCCGGTGAAAACGGTGCTGGCGGAGCTGCTGGTCGCCACCAGTCTGCTGACTGCGACGCTGAAATTTGCCGGCGACATCACCGTGCAGCTGCAGGGCGATGGGCCTTTACAGCTGGCGGTGATCAACGGCAATAACCAGCAGCAGCTGCGCGGCGTCGCGCGTGTGCAGGGCGAGATTGCGGACGATGCGGATCTGAAAGCGATGGTCGGCAACGGCTATCTGGTCATCACCATCTCCCCGGAAGAGGGTGAGCGTTATCAGGGCGTGGTCGGTCTGGAAGGCGATACGCTGGCCGCCTGCCTGGAAGATTACTTCCAGCGTTCAGAGCAGCTGCCGACGCGCCTTATTATCCGCACCGGCGAACATGAAGGTCAGCCGATGGCGGGCGGGATGCTGCTGCAGGTGATGCCGGCGCAGGATGCCCAGACTGCCGACTTTGAGCACCTGGCGACGCTCACCGAGACCATCAAGGCGGAAGAGCTGTTCACCCTGCCGGCGAACGATGTGCTGTGGCGTCTGTACCATGAAGAAGAAGTCACGGTCTACGATCCGCAGAGCGTGGAGTTCAAGTGCACCTGCTCCCGCGAACGCTGCGCCGGCGCGCTGAAAACCCTGCCGGACGAAGAGATAGATAGCATCCTTGCCGACGAAGGCGAGATTGATATGCACTGCGACTACTGCGGTAACCACTATATCTTCAACGCCATGGACATCGCCGAGATCCGTAATAACGCCTCTCCGGCCGATCCGCAGGTCCATTAATCCTCACCTCTTTTGCAGGCACCGGGCGGCGATGTGGTTTGTCGCCCGGTGTCTGACTTTTATTTATTCACGAGTTGAATCGATTTTCGCTGAAAGAGTTACGTAATTTTATTCCAGGAAAGCGATTACATTCACATTTCAGTAGTTTTTTTAATTACTTTTTAACCATTGAGAAACATCTAACCCCACCATCCAGCCATTTCCTGAGATAATCCACTTCACTTCGTGACAGGAGTCACCGTTTTTTTCGTCATTCTGAAGAATGTCGAGATACGTAAATCTATGAGCCTGGTCGCGGTCAATACCCGGTAAT
Organism: Klebsiella sp. K5-45; assembly: GCF_030128605.1. Taxonomy (NCBI): domain Bacteria; kingdom Pseudomonadati; phylum Pseudomonadota; class Gammaproteobacteria; order Enterobacterales; family Enterobacteriaceae; genus Klebsiella; species Klebsiella sp. K5-45. The sequence continues at coordinate 46,900 of NZ_JAKUZW010000010.1, forward strand.
AAACCCTACAATTTACAGCAGTACATCTTGGCTAAGGAGCAGTGACATGCGCGTTAATCATGGTTTAACCCCGCAGGATCTCAAGGCTTATGGTATCAATGACGTTCAGGATATCGTCCACAATCCCAGCTACGACATGTTGTTTCAGGAAGAGCTCGACCCCAACCTGGAAGGCTACGAACGTGGCGTATTAACCAGTCTGGGTGCTATCGCCGTCGACACGGGCATTTTTACCGGTCGTTCTCCGAAAGATAAGTACCTCGTGCGCGACGACACCACCCGCGATACCGTCTGGTGGTCCGATAAAGGCAAGGGTAAAAACGACAACAAGCCGCTTTCGCAGGAAACCTGGCAGCATCTGAAAGGGCTGGTAACACAGAAGCTGTCCGGTAAACGCCTGTTTATCGTCGACGCCTTCTGCGGCGCTAACGCCGATACCCGCCTCAGCGTACGTTTCATTACCGAAGTGGCCTGGCAGGCGCACTTCGTTAAAAACATGTTCATCCGCCCGAGCGACGAAGAGCTGGCGGAATTCACGCCCGACTTCATCGTGATGAACGGCGCGAAGTGCACCAACCCGCAGTGGAAAGAGCAGGGCCTGAACTCGGAAAACTTCATCGCTTTCAACCTCACCGAGCGCATTCAGCTGATCGGCGGCACCTGGTACGGCGGCGAGATGAAGAAAGGGATGTTCTCGATCATGAACTACCTGCTGCCGCTGAAGGGCATCGCCTCCATGCACTGTTCTGCCAACGTGGGCGAGAAAGGCGATGTCGCCATTTTCTTCGGCCTCTCAGGCACCGGCAAAACCACCCTCTCCACCGACCCGAAACGCCGCCTGATTGGCGATGACGAACATGGCTGGGATGACGACGGGGTGTTTAACTTCGAAGGGGGCTGCTACGCCAAGACCATCAAGCTCTCTGAAGCGGCCGAGCCGGATATCTATCACGCCATTCGCCGTAACGCCCTGCTGGAAAACGTAGTAGTGCGCGCCGACGGGACAATCGATTTCGATGACGGCTCAAAGACCGAAAACACCCGCGTCTCCTACCCCATCGACCATATCGATAATATCGTCAAACCGGTCTCCAAAGCGGGTCACGCCACCAAAGTGATCTTCCTGACGGCCGATGCGTTCGGCGTACTGCCGCCGGTCTCCCGCCTGACCGCCGATCAGACGCAGTACCATTTCCTGTCCGGGTTTACCGCCAAACTGGCCGGCACCGAGCGCGGCGTGACCGAACCCACGCCAACTTTTTCCGCCTGCTTCGGCGCCGCCTTCCTGTCGCTGCACCCGACACAGTACGCCGAAGTGCTGGTCAAACGCATGCAGGCGGCCGGCGCGCAGGCTTATCTGGTCAATACCGGCTGGAACGGCACCGGCAAGCGCATCTCGATTAAAGATACCCGCGCCATCATCGACGCCATCCTCAATGGCTCGCTGGACAACGCGGAGACCTTTACCCTGCCGATGTTTAACCTGCAGATCCCGACGGCCCTCCCGGGCGTGGATCCCCAGATCCTCGATCCGCGCAGCACCTATGGTTCCCCGGAGCAGTGGCAGGAAAAAGCCGACCAGCTGGCGAAGCTGTTTATTGAGAACTTTGAGAAGTATACCGATACGCCAGCGGGCGCCGCGCTGGTGGCGGCAGGGCCGCAGCGCTAACGGGCGCAAAGATGAAAAAGCCGGGCTTGCCCGGCTTTTTATTGTGCAGCGTTCTGACCAACCAAACGCGGGCGCGATCAGCTCTCTTTGGCCGGTTTCATCGGCGCCAGCACCCGGTGCACCGGCAGCCAGGCGCGGATCAGTAACCCGCCGCGTTCGCTGGAGCCAATCTCCAGCCGGCCGTTGTGATTATCGATAATACGCTGAACAATCGCCAACCCCAGCCCGGTGCCGCTGGTGCTGCGGGCGCTGTCGCCGCGTACAAACGGCTGAAACAGGTGCTCTCGCTGCTCAGGTTTAATCCCCGGTCCGTCATCTTCTACCTGGAACCAGGCCCGGCTCGCTTCGCTGCCGCTGCTGACCTTGATCCAGCCATTGCCATAGCGGGCCGCGTTGACCACCATATTCGCCAGCGCGCGCTTGATAGACAGAGGATGCATGCGTACCGGAATTTCGCCGGCCTGCAGGGCGGTGGCGATCTCCCGCTCATAGCCGCTCTCCGCAGCGATCACTTCCCCCAGCACCGCATTCAGATCCGCCAGCTCCATCGGCATCTCCTGCCCGGTGCGCAGATAGTCGATAAACTGCTCGATGATGGCGTTGCACTCTTCGATATCTTTATTGATCGACTCCGCGAGATAGCCGTCCTGCTCGCCCATCATCTCGGTGGCCAGACGAATGCGGGTCAGCGGAGTCCGTAAATCATGGCTGACCCCAGCCATCAGCAGCGTACGGTCGTCGGCCAGCTGCTTCACGCCCGCGGCCATGTGGTTGAAGGCGCGCGTCACCGAACGCACTTCGGAGGCGCCATACTCGCGCAGCGGCGGCGGAATAATGCCGCGCCCGACCTGCAGCGCCGCATGCTCCAGATCCACCAGCGGGCGGTTCTGAATACGGATAAACAGCCAGGCGCCGCCTATCGCCAGCAGCATGATCGCCAGGGTATAGCGGAACAGCGGCGAGAAGTCGCCCTGATGGATCTCAGTCAGCGGCACCCGCACCCAAATATTGGGCGAGAGCCAGGTCTTCAGCCACACCACGGGGGAGCTTTTATTGACCTCCACCCGCACCTCAGTGGGGCCGCCAAGCTGATGAGCCATCTGCTGGCTCAAGAATTCATAATGCTGCGCCCAGCGCAGGCCTGCGTCTTCCGCCGCTTCATTGGAATAGAGCGAAATCCCCAGCTCGCGATAAATTTCACGGCGAAACGCCGGGGGCACCACCAGCTGGGTGCCATCCTCCAGCTGCAGCTTATCAGTCATCAGCATACGCACTTCGTAGGCCAATACTTTATTAAACTGCTGGAGACTTGGCAGGATCGCGAAATTCAGTACTACCAGATAGGTCGTCACCAGGCTGACGAACAGCAAGGTGACGATCAGGAGCAGCGTGCGAGCAAAGGAGCTGCGCGGCGAAAAGCGCACGCGTTTCATGCCTTAGAACCGTCCGGGACGAAGACGTAGCCCAGACCCCAGACGGTCTGGATATAGCGCGGATGCGCCGGGTCCTCTTCCACCATGCGGCGCAGGCGGGAGATCTGTACGTCGATGGAACGCTCCATCGCAGAGTATTCGCGGCCGCGAGCGAGGTTCATTAACTTATCGCGCGACAGCGGCTCACGAGGATGGCTTACCAGCGCCTTCAGGACCGCAAACTCGCCGCTGGTCAACGGCATCGGCTCGTCTTCACGGAACATCTCGCGGGTGCCCAGGTTCAGTTTGAATTTACCAAAGGCGATAACCGCCTCTTCCTGCGACGGCGCGCCCGGCAGCTCGTTCGCCTGACGGCGCAACACCGCCCGGATGCGGGCCAGCAGTTCACGCGGGTTGAACGGCTTCGGAATGTAGTCGTCGGCCCCGATCTCCAGGCCCACGATACGATCAACCTCTTCGCCTTTCGCCGTCACCATAATGATCGGCATCGGGTTGCTCTGGCTGCGCAGACGGCGGCAAATCGAGAGACCATCTTCCCCAGGCAGCATCAGATCCAGCACCATCAGGTGGAAGGATTCGCGGGTTAACAGACGATCCATCTGTTCGGCGTTCGCCACGCTACGAACCTGGAAGCCCTGCTCGGTAAGATAACGTTCGAGCAGCGCACGCAGGCGCATGTCGTCATCCACAACCAGAATCTTATAATTCTCTTGCATTGTTTGTACTCCCAAAGGTTCACTGCAATAGTCAGTGCGTATTCTCAAAAAAGCCCGGCGCGCTCACCAGCTAAATCTGGTATATATTCCAGGCTAAATTGTTACAAAGCATATTTAACAGCAGGTTAAGTATACATTTAATCATAAGACACAGTATTTATCCTGTCGGTATTATTACGCGCTACAAATTGTGCGCAACGACAGACTGTCAGAAGGTTGAACTCACGATGAAAACGCCGCTGATCACCCGCGAGGGATATGAAAAACTGAAGCAGGAGATGGACTATCTGTGGCGCCAGGAGCGCCCGGAAGTGACCAAAAAGGTGACCTGGGCCGCCAGCCTCGGCGACCGCAGCGAGAACGCGGATTACCAGTACAACAAAAAGCGCCTGCGCGAGATCGATCGCCGGGTCCGCTATCTGACCAAATGTCTGGAACAGTTAAAGATCGTCGATTACTCCCCACAGCAGGAGGGCAAAGTCTTCTTCGGCGCCTGGGTAGAGATTGAAAACGATGAAGGCGATATCAAGCGCTTTCGCATCGTCGGTTACGATGAAATTTTTGGCCGCAAAGACTATATCTCCATCGACTCGCCGATGGCGCGCGCACTGTTAAAAAAAGAGGTTGGCGATCTGGCCATCGTCAACACGCCGGCGGGCGAAGCCAGCTGGTATGTCAATGAGATCGAATACGTTAAATAGACAAGAACTTTCCGAGAGACGCCCGGCGCGACTGGCATTTTTAGCCGTCAGTCCGTATAACTAGTCCCTGTTTTTTGACCCTAAAGATGAATTAAAAGCCATGATGAATGATTCGCTCTGCCGCATTATTGCGGGTGAACTTCAGGCCAGAGCCGAACAGGTAGAAGCTGCCGTTCGCCTGCTTGATGAAGGGAACACCGTGCCGTTTATTGCACGTTATCGTAAAGAAGTCACCGGCGGTCTGGATGACACGCAGCTGCGTAATCTGGAAACCCGCCTCGGCTATCTGCGCGAACTGGAAGACCGTCGTCAGGCGATCCTCAAATCCATCGCTGAACAGGGCAAACTGACCGACGCGCTGGAAAAAGCCATCAACACCACGCTCAGCAAAACTGAACTGGAAGATCTCTACCTGCCGTATAAACCGAAGCGCCGCACCCGCGGGCAAATCGCTATCGAAGCGGGGCTGGAGCCGCTGGCTGACCTGCTGTGGAACGAACCGTCCCACGATCCGGAAACGGAAGCCGCAAAATATATTGATGCCGATAAAGGCGTGGCCGACAGCAAAGCGGCGCTGGATGGCGCGCGCTATATCCTGATGGAGCGTTTTGCCGAAGACGCCGCGCTGCTGGCGAAGGTCCGTGACTATCTGTGGAAAAACGCCCACCTGGTCTCCACCGTCGTCAGCGGCAAAGAAGAGGAAGGCGCCAAATTCCGCGACTACTTCGATCACCATGAACCGATCGCCACCGTGCCGTCGCATCGCGCGCTGGCGATGTTCCGCGGTCGCAACGAAGGCGTCCTGCAGCTCTCTTTAAACGCTGACCCGCAGTTTGACGAGCCGCCGAAAGAGAGCCACGGCGAGCAGATTATTATCGACCATCTGGGCCTGCGCCTGAATAACGCCCCGGCGGACAGCTGGCGTAAAGGCGTCGTCAGTTGGACCTGGCGGATCAAAGTCCTGATGCATCTCGAAACCGAGCTGATGGGTACCGTGCGCGAGCGCGCTGAAGACGAAGCTATTAACGTCTTCGCCCGCAACCTGCACGACCTGCTGATGGCTGCGCCCGCCGGGCTGCGCGCCACCATGGGCCTTGACCCGGGCCTGCGCACCGGGGTGAAAGTGGCCGTGGTTGACGGTACCGGCAAACTGGTGGCCACCGATACCATCTACCCCCACACCGGTCAGGCCGCCAAAGCGGCCGTCGCCGTCGCCGCGCTGTGTGAGAAGCACAACGTCGAGCTGGTGGCGATCGGCAACGGCACCGCCTCGCGTGAAACCGAGCGTTTCTTCCTCGACGTGCAGAAACAGTTCCCGAAGGTCACCGCCCAGAAGGTGATCGTCAGCGAAGCCGGGGCTTCCGTTTACTCCGCCTCCGAGCTGGCGGCGCAGGAGTTCCCTGACCTCGACGTGTCGCTGCGCGGCGCGGTCTCCATTGCCCGCCGTCTGCAGGATCCCCTGGCCGAGCTGGTGAAAATCGACCCGAAATCCATTGGCGTCGGCCAGTATCAGCACGATGTCAGCCAGACCCAGCTGGCGCGTAAGCTGGACGCGGTGGTGGAAGACTGCGTGAACGCCGTTGGCGTTGACCTGAACACCGCCTCCGTGCCGCTGCTGACCCGCGTGGCCGGCCTGACCCGCATGATGGCGCAGAACATCGTCGCCTGGCGCGACGAGAACGGCCAGTTCCAGAACCGCCAGCAGCTGCTGAAGGTCAGCCGCCTGGGGCCGAAAGCCTTTGAACAGTGCGCCGGCTTCCTGCGTATCAACCACGGCGACAACCCGCTGGATGCCTCCACCGTTCACCCGGAAGCCTACCCGGTGGTCGAACGCATTCTGGCCGCTACCCAGCAGGCGCTGAAAGATCTGATGGGCAATAGCAGTGCGCTGCGCCACCTGAAGGCCGTGGATTTCACCGATGAGAAGTTCGGCGTACCGACCGTGACCGACATCATCAAAGAGCTGGAAAAACCGGGCCGCGACCCGCGTCCGGAGTTTAAGACAGCGAAGTTCGCAGACGGCGTAGAGACCATGAACGATCTGCTGCCGGGGATGATTCTGGAAGGGGCCGTCACCAACGTCACCAACTTCGGCGCATTTGTCGATATCGGCGTCCATCAGGACGGACTGATCCACATTTCGTCGCTTTCTGACAAGTTTGTTGAAGATCCGCACACCGTGGTGAAAGCGGGCGACATCGTGAAGGTCAAGGTCATGGAAGTCGATCTGCCGCGTAAGCGTATCGCCCTGACCATGCGTCTCGACGAGCAGCCGGGCGACAGCAACGCCCGCCGCGGCGGCGGTCAGGATCGCCCGCAGGGCAACCGCCCGGCCGCGAAAGCCGCCAAACCTCGCGGTCGCGACGCGCAGCCTGCCGGCAACAGCGCGATGATGGATGCCCTCGCGGCGGCGATGGGTAAAAAACGCTAATCCCACCCTGCCCCTTTTCAGGGGCAGTTTTCTTTTCATGACCAGGCCATCGCCATCACGCGCAAAACAGGTTCAGTTGTTTCTGATAACCTGTTTTTATTCCACGCCTGAAGACAGCGAAATTAATATTTTCATTTCGTTAACTTAAGAAACCTTAATTAAACATTAGATCGCCGAAATAATATTTCGTGCATTTTCGATCACAGACAGATTTTGCGGCACATCAATAAAAAAGTGATTTCCGCTTTAAAAATAGCGTTGATCGCATCATATGTATTGATGATAAAAACCATTCTCATTATCATCACTTTCAGAATGATTTTTTCTTTTTTCGTTGGCTATGGTATCCGGCGCGGTGACATCCCGACGCCCGGTCAATTCATCTTCGGTTAGCGATAGACAAGTAGGCCCTATGCAATTCACACCTGATAGTGCGTGGAAAATCATTGGATTCTCCCGCGATATTAGCCCAGCATACCGTCAGAAATTGCTCTCCCTCGGCATGCTGCCCGGATCCTCTTTTCATGTGGTGCGCGTGGCGCCGCTCGGCGATCCTGTTCATATTGAAACCCGACGCGTCAGTTTGGTATTACGCAAAAAAGATCTCGCCTTAATCGAACTGGAAGCGGTTGCACAATAACGGCTGGCCCGGCACAAGAGTCTGAAATATGAAAAAATTAACCGTTGGTTTAATTGGTAATCCTAATTCCGGCAAGACCACTTTATTTAATCAACTGACCGGCGCCCGCCAGCGCGTGGGCAACTGGGCCGGGGTCACCGTTGAGCGTAAAGAGGGCGTGTTCGCCACCACTGACCACCAGGTCACGCTGGTTGACCTCCCCGGGACCTACTCTCTGACCACCATCTCTTCGCAGACCTCGCTGGACGAGCAGATCGCCTGCCACTACATCCTCAGCGGCGAGGCCGACATGCTGATTAACGTGGTCGACGCCTCCAACCTCGAGCGAAACCTCTATTTGACGCTGCAGCTGCTTGAGCTGGGGATCCCCTGCGTCGTGGCGCTGAACATGCTGGATATTGCCGAAAAGCAGCAGGTGCGTATCGATATCGATGCCCTCGCCGCGCGCCTCGGCTGCCCGGTCATTCCGCTGGTTTCGACCCGCGGACGCGGGATCGAAGCGCTGAAGATTGCCCTCGACCGTCATCAGGCGAACAGCGATATTGAGCTGGTCCATTATCCGCAGCCGCTGCTGCGCGAAGCTGACCTGCTGGCGCAGCAGATGTCAGCGCAGATCCCGGTCAAGCAACGGCGCTGGCTCGGTCTGCAGATGCTGGAGGGCGACATCTACAGCCGGGCCTATGCCGGCGACGCCGCCGATAAACTGGATATCACCCTGGCGAATCTTAGCGACGAGATCGACGACCCGGCGCTGCATATCGCTGACGCGCGCTATCAGACCATCGCCGCCATTTGCGACGCCGTCAGCAACACCCTGACCGCCGAGCCAAGCCGCTTTACCGCGGCGATGGACAAGGTGATCCTCAACCGCTTCCTCGGGTTGCCGATTTTTCTCTTTGTCATGTATCTGATGTTCCTGCTGGCGATCAACATCGGCGGCGCGCTGCAGCCGATTTTTGACGCCGGCTCGGTCGCGGTCTTTATTCACGGTATTCAATGGCTGGGCTACACCCTGCACTTCCCGGACTGGCTGACCGTGTTCCTCGCCCAAGGGATCGGCGGCGGTATCAACACCGTGCTGCCGCTGGTGCCGCAGATCGGCATGATGTATCTGTTCCTCTCTTTCCTTGAGGACTCCGGCTACATGGCGCGCGCCGCCTTTGTCATGGACCGCCTGATGCAAGCCCTCGGCCTGCCGGGAAAATCCTTTGTCCCGTTGATTGTCGGTTTCGGCTGTAACGTGCCGTCGGTGATGGGCGCCCGCACCCTCGACGCCCCGCGCGAACGTCTGATGACCATTATGATGGCGCCGTTTATGTCCTGCGGCGCGCGGCTGGCGATCTTCGCCGTCTTCGCGGCCGCGTTCTTTGGTCAGAACGGCGCGCTGGCGGTCTTCTCGCTCTATGTGCTGGGCATTGTGATGGCCATTCTCACCGGCCTGATGCTGAAGCACACCATTATGCGCGGCGAAGCCTCGCCGTTCGTGATGGAGCTGCCGGTGTACCACGTCCCGCATATCAAGAGCCTGATTATCCAGACCTGGCAGCGCCTGAAAGGCTTTGTGCTGCGCGCCGGGAAGGTGATCGTCATTGTCAGCATCTTCCTCAGCGCGCTGAACAGCTTCTCGCTGAGCGGCAAGGTCGTCGACAACATCAACGACTCCGCGCTGGCCTCGGTGAGCCGGGTCATTACTCCGGTGTTTAAGCCGATCGGCGTGCATGAAGATAACTGGCAGGCCACCGTGGGCCTGTTTACCGGCGCGATGGCGAAGGAGGTGGTGGTCGGTACGCTGAACACCCTCTATACCGCCGAAGATATCCAGAACGAGGAGTTCAATCCGCGGACCTTCAGCCTCGGCGAAGAACTGCTGGCGGCCGTCGACGAGACATGGCAGGGACTGAAAGACACCTTCAGCCTCAGCGTCCTGGCCAACCCCATCGAAGCCAGCAAAGGCGATGGCGAAATGGCCACCGGCGCGATGGGCGTGATGGGCAGTAAATTTGGCAGCGCCGCGGCGGCTTACAGCTATCTGATCTTCGTTCTGCTCTACATCCCCTGCATCTCGGTGATGGGCGCCATCGCCCGCGAATCGAGCCGCGGCTGGATGACCTTCTCCATTCTGTGGGGGCTGAATATCGCCTATTCGCTCTCGACGCTCTACTACCAGACCGTCAGCTTTAGCGACCATCCGCGCTACAGCCTGGCGTGTATCCTGGCGGTGGTATTGTTCAACGTAGTGCTCTTCGGTCTGCTGCGTCGGGCGCGCAGCCGGGTTGACGTCTCGCTGCTGGCCACCCGGAAAACGCCGACCTCCTGCTGTTCCAGCCCGGCTGGCGATTGCCACTAAGGAGGAGCGGTGGCGTCGTTAATGGAAGTCCGCGATATGCTGGCCCTGCAGGGCCGCATGGAGGCGAAACAGCTCAGCGCCCGCCTGCGGACGCCTCAGCCGCTGATTGACGCCATGCTCGAACGCATGGAAGCCATGGGCAAGGTGGTACGGATCAGCGAAACGAGCGAGGGCTGCCTCTCCGGCAGCTGTAAAAGCTGTCCTGAAGGGAAAGCGGCGTGCCAGCAGGAGTGGTGGGCGCTGCGATGAAGGGAGTAAGGCCAGCCAGCGCCATGAGGTAAAACGAGTGTGACAGCAGAGAAAAACGGGCCAACAGGCCCGTTTTTTATGACTGGATTATTTATACACGTCAGCGTTAGCGTGAACGGTTTTTTCGTTTTTCTGCCCGGCAATCACCACAAAGTATTTTCCACCCAGCTCATCAGCTTTTTTCGACAGATCGCGTCGGGCGTCCATCGGCGAGGTCGTCCTTGAGGTCGTGATGCTGCCGACCTTGGTCAGATTCATCTTCGCCACGTCCTCTTTTTGGATCTCTTTCGCTGCGAATGCGCCAAAAGACAGACAGCCAATCACCAGAGATGCAACCATTCCTGTAACAAGTTTCATAGCCTCTACTCTCCATTAGGTTGTTATTGTAGGTCACGATGGCGGAATGAAATAATCAACCACCGTAACAACCTAAGTATTGCTGTGAATGGCCCTTTTACCATGGCGCGGCAAAAAAAATTACCCCAGCCGTTTTTTCAGCGCCATCAGCGGCTCGCAAAAGGCCGCGGGATGGGAAACAAATGGCGCATGCGCTGCCTTGTCAAAGAGAATTGACTCGCTTTCCGGCCATAGCTTATCCAGCAGCGGGACAATCTTGCGCGGCACCAACCCGTCCAGTCGACCGTACAGCCGCAGAAACGGCATCGGCAGCCCGACCAGCGCCTGGCGCAGATCGACGGTTCTGAGGATCTCCAGACCGCCGTTCAGCGCCTCAGCGGAAGGCATCGGCAGCGAGAGCACCGCCTGCTTTAACGCCCGCGCATCCTGACGGGCGCTCTCCGTGCCCATGGTTTGCAATGCGAGGAACCGCTCGACGGTGCGCTGGAAATCCTCGCTCAGCTGCTGCTGAAATCCAGCCAGCACCTCCGGCTTGATGCCGGGCCAGTCCTCATGAGCCGCGAAACAGGGGGAAGAGGCAACCGTTACCAGCGCCTGCACCCGTTGCGGACGCATAATCGCGACCTGGCTGGCCACCAGCCCGCCCAGGCTCCAGCCCAGCCACACCGCCTGAGGCGGAGCCTGCTCCAGCACCCGCTGCGCCATCGCCTCCAGCGACATCGCCCCAAACCCGCCGCTACGGCCATAGCCAGGCAGGTCCACCAGGTGAAGGGTAAAATGCGAAGCCAGCTGCGGCGTGATGCAATCCCAGACCTGAGCGTTCAGTCCCCAACCGTGCAGCAGCACAAGATGACAATCACCTTCGCCGATTGTTTGCCACCAGATGTCGTTCATCCGTTACCGTTCTCTTTTTTACTGGACAGAAGGCCAAATATGCTAACAGCACACAGCTTATGCTGGCTATGCCAAATGCCGCTGGCGGTCGCCCGCTGGGGGATCTGCTCTCGCTGCAGCCGCGCCCTGCTCGCCTGCCCCCCGCTCTGCCCGCAGTGCGGCCTGCCGGCGGCAATGTCCCGGCATCCCTGCGGCCGCTGCCTGCAAAAGCCGCCGCCCTGGCATCGAATGGTGGCGGTCAATGACTATCGTTCGCCGCTGAGCGACCTGGTGCGGCAGCTGAAGTTTCACCATCGTCCGGAACTGGGCCCCGCCCTGGCGCGCCTGCTGCTGCTGCGCCTTAAACAGCGCGACGATTTGCCGCCGGTAGACGCGCTGGTCGGCGTGCCGCTGTGGCATCGCCGCCGCTGGCGCCGGGGTTATAATCAGTGCGATGAGCTGTGCCGACCGTTGGCCCGCTGGCGTGGGTGCGTCTGGCGTCGCGACGGCCTGACGCGCCAGCGAGCGGGCGCCGTGCAGCATTCGCTCAATGCCCGCCTGCGCAGGCAGAACCTGAAAAATGCCTTTCAGCTTGAATTTGCCGTCCAGGGACTCCATATCGCTCTGGTGGATGATGTCGTCACGACCGGCAGCACCGTCGCCGAGATATCCCGCCTGCTTTTGCGAAACGGCGCCGCGACGGTTCAGGTATGGTGTATATGCCGTACCTTGTAGACCCCCGCTGATGGGCGTATTATAACCCAGTAAAATAGTCAACTATTAGGCCAACGCTATGATCCGTATTTCCGATGCTGCACAAGCGCACTTTGCCAAACTGCTGGCAAATCAGGAAGAAGGGACGCAAATTCGCGTATTTGTGATTAATCCCGGCACCCCAAACGCTGAGTGCGGCGTATCCTACTGCCCACCGGATGCGGTGGAAGACACCGACACGGCGCTGAAATTTGAACAGCTGACCGCCTATGTCGATGAGCTCAGCGCGCCCTATCTGGAAGACGCTGAAATTGATTTCGTCACCGACCAGCTTGGCTCGCAGCTGACCCTGAAAGCGCCGAACGCCAAAATGCGCAAAGTCGCTGACGATGCCCCGCTGATGGAGCGCGTCGAGTATCTGCTGCAGTCGCAGATTAACCCGCAGCTGGCCGGCCACGGCGGTCGCGTGTCGCTGATGGAGATCACCGACGACGGTCTGGCTATCCTGCAGTTCGGCGGCGGATGCAATGGCTGCTCGATGGTCGACGTAACCCTGAAAGAAGGTATTGAAAAACAGCTGCTGAACGAGTTTCCGGAGCTGAAAGGGGTTCGCGATCTGACCGAGCACCAGCGCGGCGAGCACTCCTACTACTAAGCCTTTCCTCCGGCGGCACCCTGTCGCCGGCTCTCCTTGCTCCTTTCTGTGTTACCGCGCAACATCTCCCACTAAACGACCGGCAAAAACCGGGGAAAGAGTATGACTTAAGTCTCATATTTAACATTTTCCCCGGTCAGGTGATTCTCAACCCTCACATGTTACCCGTATCATCCACTTCAGGCACCACCGGCAAAAAAATAGCCAGCTATCCTTTCTCTGGGTAAGGATAATGCAAGCGTTTACGGTGCCAGACTATTTTGCTCCCTGACGGAGCGGATGCTCTACAGGTTCAAACTTTGACGTTACCCATAACAAATTAAGGCCAGGTAAATCATGCCATTAGTCATCGTTGCTATCGGGGTTGCCCTGTTATTGCTGTTAATGATCCGTTTCAAAATGAACGGCTTCATTGCGCTGGTTCTGGTGGCGCTCGCCGTCGGATTAATGCAGGGTATGCCACTGGATAAAGTGATCGTTTCCATCAAAAACGGCGTTGGCGGCACCCTTGGCAGCCTCGCGCTGATCATGGGCTTCGGCGCTATGCTCGGTAAGCTGCTGGCAGACTGCGGCGGCGCTCAGCGTATCGCCACCACGCTTATCAATAAGTTCGGTAAGAAGCATATTCAATGGGCGGTGGTCCTGACCGGCTTCACCGTCGGTTTCGCCCTGTTCTATGAAGTGGGCTTCGTACTGATGCTGCCGCTGGTGTTTACCATCGCCGCCTCGGCCCGTATTCCGCTGCTGTACGTCGGCGTACCGATGGCTGCCGCGCTCTCCGTCACCCATGGCTTCCTGCCGCCGCACCCGGGTCCGACCGCGATCGCCACCATCTTCCACGCCGATATGGGTAAAACGCTGCTCTACGGCACCATTCTGGCTATCCCGACGGTTATTCTCGCCGGCCCGGTTTTCGCCCGTTTCCTGAAAGGCATTGATAAGCCGATCCCGGAAGGCCTGCATAACCCGAAAGTGTTCACTGAAGAAGAGATGCCTGGCTTTGGCGTCAGCGTCTGGACCTCGCTGGTTCCGGTGATCCTGATGGCGATGCGCGCCGTGGCCGAGATGATCCTGCCGAAGGGCCACGCCTTCCTGCCGATTGCCGAATTCTTCGGCGACCCGGTCATGGCCACCCTGATTGCGGTACTGATCGCCCTGTTCACCTTCGGTTTGAACCGCGGCCGCTCCATGGAGCAGATCAACGACACCCTGACCTCTTCTATTAAAATCATCGCCATGATGCTGTTGATCATCGGCGGCGGCGGCGCCTTCAAACAGGTGCTGGTGGATAGCGGCATGGATAAATACATCGCTTCTATCATGCACGAATCGAATATGTCTCCGCTGTTTATGGCATGGTCCATCGCCGCGGTACTGCGTATCGCGCTGGGTTCGGCGACCGTTGCCGCCATCACCGCGGGCGGGATCGCCGCGCCGCTGATCGCCACCACCGGTGTCAGCCCGGAGCTGATGGTTATCGCGGTCGGCTCCGGCAGCGTTATCTTCTCCCACGTGAACGATCCGGGCTTCTGGCTGTTCAAAGAGTACTTTAACCTGACCATCGGCGAGACCATCAGGTCCTGGTCGGTACTGGAAACCATTATCTCTGTCTGCGGCCTGGTAGGCTGTCTGCTGCTGGGGATGGTGGTGTAAGGCCACTCCCGCTACAGAAAAAGGCCGGTCCGCATGATGCGGACCGGCCTTTTTTATCGGACATCCTCTTCGCCGCGCAGAGGAGCGCGCGGCGGGGTGTCATCAGGAGGCGGCTTTTTTGCTCGCCGCCTTGCGCCGTTTATCCAGATCCTTAATCAGCTTATTGACCTGTTCATCGGCAAACATCTGCTCAAGGGTGACGGAAAGCTTCCGGCGCCAGTTCGGGTACTCGGTGCTGGTGCCCGGAATATTGACCGGCGACGCCATCTCCAGCCAGTCTTCCGGCTGCAGGCCCAGCAGGGCGCTGTTGCTGTCGGCAATATAACGTTGCATCCCCCGGTTGAGGATCCCCGTCATGCTCATCAGGGAGGCCTTATGACCGGCACGCTTGGGCAGACAGCCGTACTTATGCAGCGCATCCAGCAGCCCTTGTTTCGCCAGCTCACGGTCCTGGTACAGCCCGCGCAGCACCACCTCATCAGGATAGAGACCCAGCGCTTTACCTAACGTCAGATCGCCGCTTTCCCAGTAGCCGCGGAGGGTGGGCAGGTCGTGCGTCGTCGCCACAGCCATTGATTGCTCCGGGTACAGCGCAGGCGCGCGGAACGTTTTCTCTGCATCGCTCTCAAAATAGAGCACCTTATAAGAATAGACGCCGCTGTTGCGTAACTTGCTGACGATCTCCACCGGTACCGTGCCCAGATCTTCGCCGATCACCATGCAGCGATGACGCTGGCTTTCCAGCGCCAGAAGCGACAGCAGATCGTCGACGGGATACTGAACGTAAGCGCCATGGTCGGCGGTTTCACCATAGGGGATCCACCACAGACGCAGCACCGACATCACGTGATCGATGCGCAACGCGCCGCAGTTCTGCATATTGGCGCGCAGCAGGTCGATAAACGGCTCATAGGCGCGAGCGGCAATAATATGCGGATCCATCGGCGGCAGGCCCCAGTTCTGGCCCAGCGGACCCAGAATATCCGGCGGCGCGCCCACGGACGCTTTCAGGCAGTACAGCTCACGGTCGCACCAGGTCTCCGAGCCGCCTTCGGCGACGCCCACCGCCAGATCGCGGTAGAGGCCGATCGGCATCCCATCGCGCTGGCTGGTTTCCCAGCAGGCGGCAAACTGGCTCCAGGCCAGCCACTGCAGCCAGAGATAGAAACTGACGTCGTCCTCATGCTCGACGCAGAAGGCTTTCACCTCCGGGCTGTCGATATCCTGAAAGGCCTTCGGCCAGGCCGGCCAGCCCCAACGCAGCGGGTCCTGTTGAACCTGCCAGGCGTGCAGCGCATCGAAAGCGGCCTGCCAGTAAAGGCTTTCCCCTTCACGCAGAACAAACTCGCGGAACGCCGTCATCTGCTCATCTTCACGACGAGAGAATCGTTTCCACGCCATACGCAGCGCGGTCATTTTCAGCGTGGTGACCGCGGTATAGTCCACATCATCCGTTTGCCGCGCCGCCTGCAAGGCCTGCTGCGTCGCTGCGGACTGCCACCACGCCTGCGCCTCTTCGCTATGCTGGAAATCGTCAACCGCATTGACGTCGATGTAGATAACGTTCAGCCAGCGACGTGAAGAAGGGCTATAGGGGCTGGCGCTCTCCGGGTTCGCCGGATAGAGGGCATGGATCGGGTTGAGACCAATAAACGACCCGCCGCGGCGGGCGATTTCCGGCAGCATGGCGCGCAGATCGCCAAAATCGCCGATCCCCCAGTTTTTCTCCGAACGCAGGGTATACAGCTGCACGCAGGTGCCCCACAGCTTTTTCCCCTCTTTCAGCGGCTGCGGCTCATAGCAGCGGGCCGGAGCGACGATGGTCCGGCAGTGCCAGCGCTCCCCCTCCTGGGTGAGCGTCAGGGAGTGATACCCCTCCGGCAGTTTGGCCGGCAGCGGCAGCGTCTCGCCGCCGCGGGTTTTACCCTGATACTGCTTACCGTCCTCAGTGGTCAGGATCCACTGATACTCACCGCGTCCTGCCACCGGCAGCGACATTTTTTTGCCGTGGGTGAAGATCTTCACGTTCGGCAGCGGGTTAACCGCCACTTTCGTGGCGGCGGTTGAGCGATGCATCGCATCCAGTAGACGCTGTTTGGTGACAGCCGCGATAGACTGCGGCTTGCCGTGCGCGTTGATATAGCTGGGGCTGATGCCCGCCGCCAGCGCGGCATTATCGAGGCGTTTACTCTCCATAGGCCTTCCTTTAGCGTTTCGCCTGCCAGATACGTTGCTGATAATCGCGGATCGAGCGGTCGGAGCTGAACATGCCGCAGCGCGCGGTGTTGAGAATTGTCGCGCGGGTCCAGGCCTCCTGGTCGCGATACAGCTCATCTACCCGTTTTTGCGCCGCCACGTAGGCTTCGAAATCGGCCAACACCAGATACGGGTCGCCGCCCTGCAGCAGGCTGTGCAGCATCTGGTCGAAGGCATGCTTGTCGCCGTTGCTATAGGTGCCGTTCTCCAGCTCCTTAAGCACCGCATCAAGCAGTTTGTCTTTTTTACGCCATTTCAGCGGATCGTAGCCTTTCGCTTTCAGGGCTTTCACTTCTTCTACCGTGTGGCCGAAGATAAAGATGTTCTCTTCACCGACCTGCTCGGCGATTTCCACGTTGGCGCCATCCAGCGTCCCGACGGTCAGCGCGCCATTCAGCGCCAGTTTCATGTTGCCGGTGCCAGAGGCTTCTTTGCCCGCGGTGGAGATCTGCTCGGAGATATCTGCCGCCGGGATCAGTTTTTCCGCAGCCGAAACACAGTAGTCCGGCAGGAAGACCACTTTCAGCTTATCGCCGACTTTCGGGTCGTTGTTGATCGCTTCCGCTACCTTGTTGATGGCGAAAATAATATTCTTCGCCAGATAGTAGCCCGGCGCCGCTTTCGCGCCGAACAGGAAGACGCGCGGTACGCGATCGGCCTGCGGGTTTTCGCGGATCTCTTTGTACAGCGCAAGGATATGCAGCAGGTTGAGGTGCTGACGCTTGTACTCGTGCAGACGTTTGATCTGAATGTCGAAAATCGCCTGCGGGTTGATCTCAATCCCGGTACGCTGCTTCACAAACTCGGCCAGATGAACTTTGTTGGCCTGCTTAATATCGCGATAGGTCTGACGGAATGCCGCATCGTCAGCGTATTTTTCCAGATTGATCAGCTGGTCAAGGTCATTGGCCCACTCTTTTTTCAGCGTCTCATCCAGCAGCGTGGCCAGCGCCGGGTTGCACTGCTTGATCCAGCGGCGCGGTGTGATGCCGTTGGTCACGTTATGGAATTTGTTCGGCCACAGCTGGTTATATTCCGGGAACAGATCTTTCACCACCAGGTCCGAGTGCAGCGCCGCTACGCCGTTGACGGCAAAACCGCCCACCACGCACATGTTGGCCATCCGCACCTGCTTGTTATGCACCACCGCCAGTTTCGCCCAGACCTGCTTATCGCCCGGCCAGGTTTTGTCCACCAGCAGTTTAAAGCGGTCGTTAATCTCTTTAATGATCTGCATATGGCGCGGCAGCAGCGCTTTCACCAGCTTCTCATCCCAGCACTCCAGCGCTTCCGGCATCAGGGTATGGTTGGTGTAAGCAAAGGTTTTGCTGGTGATCGCCCAGGCGTCATCCCAGCTCAGCTGGTGCTCGTCGATCAGCACGCGCAGCAGCTCCGGGATGGCGATGGTCGGGTGCGTATCGTTCAGCTGGATCACTTCGTAATCCGCCAGCTCGGCCAGCTTGCGGCCTGCCAGATGATGACGACGCAGGATATCGGCCACTGAGCAAGCGCACTGGAAGTACTGCTGCATCAGGCGCAGTTTTTTACCGGCCTGATGGTTGTCGTTCGGGTACAGCACCTTGGTCAGTTTTTCCGCGTCGATGCCCTGCTGCTCGGCGCGCAGGAAATCGCCGTCGTTGAATTTGGTCAGGTTAAACGGATGAGCATGTTTGGCCTGCCACAGACGCAGCGGCTGGGCGACGTTGTTGCGATAGCCTAGCACCGGCAGGTCCCAGGCTTCGCCGGTAATGACGAACGCCGGCTGCCACTCGCCGTTTTTACTGACTTTGCCGCCGATACCGACCTGGACATCCAGCGCGTCGTTATGGCGGAACCACGGGTAGCTGCTGCGGCCCCAGTCGTCCGGAGCTTCCTTCTGCTGGCCGTCGTCAAAGGACTGGCGGAACAGACCATACTGGTAATTGAGGCCGTAACCGGTCGCCGACTGCCCCACGGTCGCCATGGAGTCGAGGAAGCAGGCTGCCAGACGGCCCAGGCCGCCGTTACCCAGCGCCGGGTCGGTCTCTTCTTCCAGCAGATCGGTGAGGTTGACGTCATAGCCTTTCAGCGCGTCGCTCACGCCCTCGTACCAGCCCAGGTTGAGCAGGTTGTTGCCGGTCAGGCGGCCAATCAGAAACTCCATCGAGATGTAGTTAACGTGACGCTGTCCTTGCGCTGGTTTTGCCACCGGCTGCGCCGACAGAAGTTCCGCCAGCGCTCCGCTGACGGCGCGCCACCATTGACGCTGCGTCATCTCGGAAGCGGACTGTAAACCAAAACGCTGCCACTGACGCGTCAGTGCAGCCTGAAACTGAGCTTTGTTAAATGAAGTCTGTGACATAATGAGATCCGGGTCCTTTACTAAAACGATGGCGCTAGTGTGCCGACCTCCCGATTCATCGTCCTCATCCCGACGGGGATTAGACAGGGAGGAGTGCCGGGGATGAGCGAAAAGTGTGATCCTGACCACTATAGTGTGGGTGAGAAGGCCAAAATATGCTGTAAAAATCACCGCAGTATGACAGTCGAGATGCCATTTCTGCCGACCAAAAATTTGTTACAGGCCAATACGCGGCAAAAATTTTCCCGCCCTTCGCAGGGTTATTAAAAAAATAAATAGAGACCTCCGGGAAAATAAGCACATTTCATCACATTAACCCGCAAAAAAGATTACTTCTAAGAAATCACTGACAATAATTTAATAAAAACAAACAACTACTTCAGACATAAAATTAATCTCTCCCCGCTCCGCTCACCACCGGCTAAAAACCGCTGATGACGAGTCCTGCCTGCGATTTTTCCCCATTCGCAACCAATGTCGAAATTTGTGACATAGAGCAAATTCAAGAGCATAAACTTCGGACATAACTTGCAATAAATTTCATAATCACCGACCTTATTAGATATTAATTACGAAGCGCAAAAAAAATCGCAACCTCTCTCTTGCACAGCGAAATGTAGAACTATGTTGATTCCGTCCAAATTAAGTCGTCCGGTCCGCCTTGAACACACCGTGGTTCGTGAGCGTTTACTGGCGAAACTTTCCGGCGCGAACAATTATCGTCTCGTGCTGATCACCAGTCCTGCCGGGTACGGTAAAACAACGCTCATTTCTCAGTGGGCCGCAGGTAAAAACGATCTTGGGTGGTTTTCGCTGGACGAAGGCGACAACCAGCAGGAGCGTTTTGCCAGTTATCTGATCGCGGCGATCCAGCAGGCCACCGGCAACCACTGCGCGGCCAGTGAAGCGATGGTGCAAAAGCGCCAGTACGCCAGCCTCTCCTCTCTTTTTGCACAGCTGTTTATTGAACTCGCCGACTGGCAGCGCCCGCTGTACCTCGTCATTGATGATTACCATCTGATCAATAATCCGGTGATCCATGACGCGATGCGCTTTTTCCTCCGCCATCAGCCGGAGAATATGACCCTCGTGGTCCTGTCGCGGAACCTGCCGCAGCTGGGGATTGCCAACCTGCGCGTCCGCGATCAGCTGCTGGAGATTGGCAGCCAGCAGCTGGCCTTTACCCACCAGGAAGCGAAACAATTTTTCGACTGCCGTCTGACGTCGCCTATCGAAGCCGACGACAGCAGCCGGCTGTGCGACGACGTCGCCGGGTGGGCCACCGCGCTGCAGCTCATCGCCCTCTCCGCCCGCCAGAATAACTCCTCCGCCCAACACTCCGCCCGCCGACTCGCCGGGATTAACGCCAGCCATCTGTCGGATTATCTGGTGGATGAAGTGCTGGATAACGTCGACGCCCGCACGCGCAACTTTTTGCTGAAGAGTTCGCTGCTGCGCTCAATGAACGACGCGTTAATCGTTCGCGTCACCGGCGAAGAGAATGGCCAGATGCAGCTGGAGGAGATCGAACGTCAGGGGCTGTTCCTGCAGCGGATGGATGATTCCGGCGAATGGTTCCGCTATCACCCGCTGTTTGGCAGTTTCCTGCGCCAGCGCTGTCAGTGGGAGCTGGCGGTTGAACTGCCGGAGATCCACCGCGCCGCGGCGGAAAGCTGGATGGCGCAAGGCTTCCCCAGCGAGGCTATCCACCATGCGCTGGCGGCCGGCGATGCCAAAATGCTGCGCGATATCTTGCTCAATCACGCCTGGGGCATGTTTAACCATAGCGAACTGGGCCTGCTGGAGCAGTCGCTGTCGGCGCTGCCCTGGTCAAATCTGCTGGAAAATCCGCGCCTGATCCTGCTGCAGGCCTGGCTGATGCAGAGCCAGCATCGCTACAGCGAAGTCAACACCCTGCTGGCGCGCGCCGAGCAGGAGATGAGCGTCGAAATGGATACCGCGATGCATGGCGATTTCAACGCCCTGCGCGCGCAGGTGGCGATTAACGACGGCGACCAGGACGAGGCGGAACGTCTGTCGATGGTGGCCCTGGAAGAGCTGCCGCTGGCCAACTATTACAGCCGCATCGTCGCCACCTCGGTACATGGCGAAGTCCTCCACTGTAAGGGTAAACTGACCAAATCTCTCGCCGTGATGCAGCAGACCGAACAGATGGCCCGCCGTCACGACGTGTGGCATTACGCCCTGTGGAGCATCATTCAGCAAAGCGAAATTCTGTTCGCCCAGGGCTTCCTGCAGGCCGCCTGGGAGAGCCAGGAGAAAGCCTTCCAGCTGGTACGCGAACAGCATCTTGAGCAGCTGCCGATGCATGAGTTCCTGTTGCGCATCCGCTCTCAGCTGCTGTGGGCATGGGCGCGCCTCGACGAAGCTGAAGCCTGCGCCCGTCAGGGGATGGAGGTCCTCTCAACTTATCAACCACAGCAGCAGCTACAGTGCCTGGCGCTCATGGTGCAATGCTCGCTGGCGCGCGGCGATCTGGATAATGCCCGCAGCCACCTGAACCGACTGGAGAACCTGCTCGGTAATGGTCACTATCACAGCGACTGGGTCTCCAACGCCGACAAGGTGCGGGTGATCTACTGGCAGATGACCGGCGATAAAACCGCGGCGGCCAACTGGCTGCGCCAGACGCCGAAGCCGGAATTCGCCAATAACCACTTCCTGCAGAGCCAATGGCGCAATATTGCCCGCGCGCAGATCCTGCTGGGCGATTTCGAACCCGCGGAAATGGTGCTGGAAGAGCTGAACGAAAATGCGCGTTCGCTGCGTTTGATGAGCGATCTCAACCGCAACCTGCTGCTGCTCAACCAGCTGTACTGGCAGGCAGGACGCAAGAGCGAAGCGCAGAAAGCCCTGCTGGAAGCCCTGACGCTCGCCAACCGCACCGGCTTTATCAACCACTTTGTGATTGAAGGCGAGGCGATGGCCCAGCAGCTGCGCCAGCTGATCCAGCTGAACACCCTGCCGGAGCTGGAGCAACACCGCGCCCAGCGTATTCTGCGCGACATTAACCAACATCATCGCCACAAATTCGCCCACTTTGACGAAGGGTTCGTCGAGCGGCTGCTGAATCACCCGGAGGTGCCGGAGCTTATCCGCACCAGCCCGCTGACCCAGCGCGAATGGCAGGTGCTTGGCTTAATCTATTCCGGCTACAGCAACGAGCAGATTGCCGGCGAGCTTGACGTGGCGGCCACCACCATCAAGACCCACATTCGCAATCTGTATCAGAAACTGGGCGTCGCCCACCGTCAGGACGCGGTGCAGCATGCCCAGCAGCTGCTTAAGATGATGGGATACGGCGTCTGACGACGCCGTTGTCGTTTAGCACAGCTCGAGCTGGAGGTTGTTATCGGTAATGACCTTCAGCACGCCCGTCGGGGGCAGCACGTCGGTATAGACCGCATCGACCATGCTGATGCTTCCCATGTTGACCATCGCGTTACGGCCAAACTTAGTATGGTCCACCACCAGCATCACGTGGCGTGAATTCTCAATGATCGCGCGCTTGGTGCGCACTTCATGATAATCAAACTCCAGCAGCGAGCCATCGCTGTCGACGCCGCTGATGCCGAGAATGCCGAAGTCGAGACGGAACTGCGAGATAAAATCGAGGGTAGCTTCTCCGATGATCCCGCCGTCGCGGCTGCGCAGTTCGCCGCCGGCAAGAATAATGCGGAAGTCCTCTTTCACCATCAGCGTGTTGGCGACGTTAAGGTTATTGGTCACAATCCGCAGATCGTTGTGATCGAGCAGGGCGTGCGCCACCGCTTCCGGCGTGGTGCCGATATCGATAAACAGCGTCGCCCCGTCCGGGATCTCGCTGGCCACCCGCCGGGCGATACGCTCTTTCTCCGCCGTCTGGGTCGCTTTGCGATCGTGCCAGGAGGTGTTCACCGAGCTGGAGGGCAGCGCCGCGCCGCCGTGGTGGCGGAGGATCATTTTCTGTTCGGCTAAATCGTTCAGGTCGCGGCGGATGGTCTGCGGGCTGACCGCAAACTGCTCAACCAGCTCTTCCGTGCTGACGTAACCCTGTTTTTTTACCAGCTCGATAATGGCGTCATGACGTTGTGTTTGTTTCATGAAATATCCCTGGAAAAATGTCGCCTACCCGACCCCTGTCGGTAAGTCTTTATGCGCGTTTTCGCCCATGCAAGGTATCGACAAACGCCATCGCCAGACCGGTCGCCAGACCAGCCACGTGCGCGCCGTTGGCGATCGCCATGCCGAAAACATCAAACCAGCCAGCAATTAACCACACTAAAGAGAAGAGTATTAACCCGCGCTGCAGATAAATACCGCTCTGCGGATCGCGCTCGCCCCGCAGCCAGACATAGCCCATCAGCGCGTAGACCACGCCCGACAGGCCGCCAAACCACGGGCCGCTAAACTGGTGCTGCACAAAGCCGCTCAGTAGGGCGCTGATGACGGTGATCACCACCAGCTTGCCGCTGCCGATGCGCTTTTCCACCGCGCCGCCGAGATACCACCACCATAGCAGGTTGAAGAGAATATGCATCAGCGAGAAATGCATGAAAGCATGGCTGAAATAGCGCCAGGCTTCGAACTGCAGCGAAGGATCGTAGGGCCAGGCCAGCCAAATCATCACCGGCTGATCGCCCACCAGATTTTGCAGGATGAACACCGCGATGCAGATTAGCAGAATCGCCCAGGTGAACGGGCCGGCGTTATGCCGCAGCGTGGCAAAGAAAGGAAAGCGCTGATAGCGCAACCCGCTATTGGTCTGTCCGGACTGCCAGCTCGCCGCCAGATAGCGCGGGTCCGCCGGGTTTTCGAGAAAACGCGCCAGCTCAGCCCTGACGCGCCCGGCCTGGCTCTCATCAGCCAACCAGACGTCGCTCTGGGTGTGCTGCTGGATAGTCAGGATAATCCCCTGCGTCGCCATATAATCGACAAACGCCTGGGCCACGCGCGGGTTGGCAAAAGAGGTAATCATTAACATGCAGCGAATCGCTTATTCCACACAAAGGGAGATAGTATACCTGCCAGTCGTTAAAACGTCCCGTGCGCCACTTCCGCCGGGAAATGGCGATGCCAGGCGTCGAACCCGCCGTCAACGCTGTAGACCTTATCAAACCCCTGCTGCAGCAGATATTGCGCGGCGCCCTTGCTGCTGTTGCCGTGATAGCACATCACCATCACCGCCGTGTCAAAGTCGTGGTCACGCATAAACGCGCCCAGCGTATCGTTGGTCAGATGAAACGCGCCCGGCGTATGGCCCATCGCATAGCTTTGCGGATCGCGGATATCGACCAAAACCGCCGTCTGCTGATGCAGTTTCTGGTGCGCTTCTTCAACGTTGATACATTCAAACTGTTCCATGGTTCTCTTCTCTTACTCGTCATGACGGGCGATGGCCGGCCCAATTTTACCCTGTAGTGTACCGTCAGGCGGTAAAGAAACGCCAATATGTTACACCCATCACTCCAAAATGTTTTTTTGATGTTACCAAAAGCGCGTTTGTTTGCTATAGTGAGCGATATCGAGCATTTGTGAGCTTAAACGAAAGTGTGAGAGGGTAAGAACGTGGAAACCAAAGATCTGATTGTGATAGGCGGAGGCATCAACGGTGCCGGTATCGCGGCAGATGCCGCCGGGCGTGGTTTATCCGTACTGATGCTGGAAGCGCGCGATCTCGCCTGCGCCACCTCCAGCGCCAGTTCCAAACTGATCCACGGCGGGCTACGCTACCTCGAACACTATGAGTTCCGCCTGGTCAGCGAAGCGCTGGCCGAACGCGAAGTGCTGTTAAAAATGGCCCCGCATATCGCCTTCCCGATGCGCTTTCGTCTCCCGCATCGCCCGCATCTGCGTCCGGCATGGATGATCCGTATCGGCTTGTTTATGTACGATCATCTGGGCAAACGCACCAGCCTGCCGGGATCCACCGGTTTGCGTTTTGGCGCAGAATCGGTACTTAAGCCGGAAATTGTGCGCGGTTTCGAATATTCCGACTGCTGGGTCGACGATGCCCGCCTGGTGCTGGCCAACGCGCAGATGGTCGTCCGCAAAGGCGGCGAAGTACGCACCCGCACTCGCGCCATCTCGGCAAAACGAGAGAATGGCCTGTGGGTGGTGGAAGCGGAAGATATTGATAGCGGCGAGAAGTTTACCTGGAAGGCGCGCGGTCTGGTCAATGCCACCGGTCCATGGGTCAAACAGTTCTTCGACGAAGGGATGCATCTGCGCTCGCCTTACGGTATCCGCCTGATTAAGGGCAGCCACATCGTGGTGCCGCGGGTACATACCCAGAAGCAGGCCTACATTCTGCAAAACGAAGATAAACGTATTGTGTTTGTTATCCCGTGGATGGATGAGTTCTCCATCATCGGCACGACGGACGTCGAGTATAAGGGCGATCCGAAAGCGGTGGCCATTGATGATAAAGAGATTAACTACCTGCTGAACGTCTATAACGCGCACTTTAAAAAGACCCTCAGCCGGGACGATATCGTCTGGACCTACTCCGGCGTCCGTCCGCTGTGCGACGACGAGTCGGATTCGCCGCAGGCGATCACCCGCGACTACACGCTGGATATTCACGATGAGAACGGCCAGGCGCCGCTGCTCTCTGTCTTCGGCGGGAAGCTGACCACCTATCGCAAACTGGCAGAGCACGCGCTGGAAAAACTGACCCCCTATTACAAAGGGATCGGCCCGGCATGGACCAAAACCGCGGTGCTCCCCGGCGGCGATATTGGCGGCGACCGCGACGACTACGCGGCAAAACTGCGCCGTCGCTTCCCGTTCATCAGCGAATCACTGGCCCGCCATTATGCCCGCACCTACGGGAGCAACAGCGAGTGGATCCTGAAGGAAGCCAGCGCCCTGAGCGATCTGGGAGAAGATTTTGGCCATGAGTTTTATGAAGCCGAGCTGAAGTATCTGGTTGAGCATGAATGGGTGCGCAGCCTGGATGACGCTATCTGGCGCCGTACCAAACAGGGCATGTGGCTGAATGGCGAGCAGCAGGCGCGCATCAGCGAATGGCTGGCGCAGCATGCGGGAAAGTCTGAGCTGTCGTTAGCGTCGTAACGCTGCCCGGCGGAAACGCCTGAGGCCAGGTTCAACCGCAATAATGAAACAACGGGGCCAAATGGCCCCGTTGTGTTGCGTTGACTGGCTTACAGCCTTACCGGGTCGATATGCCAGATATATTTCGCGTACTCCTGGATCGTCCGGTCGGAAGAGAAGTAGCCCATGTTGGCAATATTCAGCATCGCCTTATAGGCCCACTCTTCCGGATGTTGATACAGCTCGTCGACGCGATCCTGGCAGTCCACATAGCTGCGATAGTCCGCCAGCACCTGGTAGTGGTCGCCAAAGTTAATCAGCGAATCCAGCAGGTCGCGGTAGCGCCCCGGTTCTGACGGGCTGAAAACGCCGGTACCGATCTGCGTCAGCGCCTGGTGAAGCTCTTCATCCTGTTCGTAGTATTCGCGTGGTTTATAGCCGCTGCGACGCAGCTCCTCCACCTCTTCCGCGGTGTTACCAAAGATAAAGATATTCTCTTCGCCCACGTGCTCCTGCATCTCCACGTTCGCCCCGTCGAGGGTGCCGATAGTCAGCGCGCCGTTAAGGGCAAACTTCATATTACTGGTGCCGGAAGCTTCCGTGCCTGCGAGGGAGATCTGTTCCGACAGGTCTGCTGCCGGAATGATCAGCTGCGCCAGGCTGACGCTGTAGTTGGGGATAAAGACCACCTTCAGCTTGTCGCCAATCTGCGGATCGTTATTGATTACCGCTGCCACATCGTTGATCAGGTGAATAATATGCTTGGCCATGTAGTAGGCTGAAGCCGCCTTACCGGCGAAAATATTCACCCGCGGCACCCACTCGGCCTGCGGATCGGCTTTGATCCGGTTATAGCGGGTAATAACGTGCAGCACATTCATCAGCTGGCGTTTGTACTCGTGAATGCGTTTGATCTGCACATCAAACAGCGCCTTCGGATTCACCACCACATTGAGCTGCTGCGCAATATAGCTGGCCAGCCGCTGTTTGTTTTCCAGTTTAGCCTGACGCACCGCCTGGTTGACCGTCGGATAGTCGATATGCTGCTTCAGCTCGTCAAGCTGGCTCAGATCGGTCCGCCAGGTGCGGCCGATATGCTCATCCAGCACTTTCGACAGCGGCGGGTTGGCCAGCGCCAGCCAGCGGCGCGGCGTGACGCCGTTGGTCACGTTGGTAAAGCGCATCGGGAAAATTTTAGCGAATTCGGCAAACAGCGACTCCACCATCAACCGGGAATGGAGCTCCGACACCCCGTTGACTTTGTGGCTGACCACCACCGCCAGCCAGGCCATCCGCACGCGACGGCCGTTGGACTCGTCAATGATCGAGGTACGGCTGAGCAGCGCGGTATCGTTGGGATACTGCTCCTGCAGAGTCTTGAGAAAGTAGTCGTTAATCTCAAAGATAATCTGCAGATGGCGCGGGAGAATTTTACCCAGCATATCCACCGGCCAGGTCTCGAGCGCTTCGCTCATCAGGGTATGGTTAGTATAGGAGAAGACCTGGCAGGTCACCTCGAACGCCTCGTCCCAGCTGAATTTATGCTCATCGATAAGCAGGCGCATCAGCTCCGGTATCGATAGCACCGGGTGGGTATCATTCAGATGAATGGCAATCTTGTCCGCCAGGTTGTCATAGGTCTTATGCAACATGTAATGGCGGCTCAGGATATCCTGCACCGTGGCCGAGACGAGGAAATACTCCTGGCGCAGGCGCAGCTCGCGGCCGGAGTAGGTTGAGTCGTCCGGATAGAGCACGCGGGAGACGTTTTCGGAGTGGTTCTTATCCTCGACCGCGGCGAAATAGTCACCCTGGTTGAACTTACCGAGGTTTATTTCGCTACTGGCCTGTGCGCTCCACAGACGCAGCGTGTTGGTGGCGTCAGTGTCAAAGCCGGGGATAATCTGGTCGTAGGCTTCAGCGATGATCTCTTCCGTCTCAATCCAACGGGTTTTCTTCCCCTCCTGCTGAATGCGGCCGCCGAAGCGCACTTTATAGCGGGTATTGTGGCGCTCAAACTCCCACGGGTTACCGTACTCCAGCCAATAGTCAGGGGACTCTTTTTGCCGGCCATCGACGATATTCTGTTTAAACATCCCGTAGTCGTAGCGGATCCCATAGCCGCGTCCCGGCAGGCCTAGCGCCGCCAGGGAGTCAAGGAAGCAGGCCGCCAGGCGGCCCAGACCGCCGTTGCCAAGCCCGGGGTCGTTCTCTTCATCGATCAGCTCTTCGAGATCGAGCCCCATCTCCGCCAGCGCGCTGCTCACATCGTCATAGATGCCGAGCGACAGCAGGGCATTCGAGAGGGTACGGCCGATCAGGAACTCCATCGACAGATAGTATACCTGGCGCACTTCCTGCGAGAGCTGCGCGCGGTTGGAGCACAGCCAGCGCTCCACCATGCGATCGCGAACGGCAAACAGCGTGGCGTTAAGCCATTCATGCTTGTTGGCGATGGCCGGATCTTTGCCGATGATAAACATCAGCTTATAGGCAATAGAATGCTTTAACGCCTCAACGCTCAGCGTCGGTGATGCATAGCTAAAGGGTACATTCATAACAATGACTCCAGTGGTTACATCAAGCGTTGATAAAGTTCGCGATAGGAGTTCGCGGCAACCTGCCAGCTAAAATCCATATTCATCGCCTGACGCTGCACATAGCGCCAGAGCGACGGGCGCGACCAGAGGACAAAGGCGCGACGAATAGCGCGCAGCAATGACAGCGCATTGCTGTCCTCAAAGACAAAACCTGTCGCCAGACCATCGGCAAGGTTCTCCAGCGAACTGTCTGAGACCGTGTCCGCCAGACCGCCGGTGCGGCGCACCAGCGGCAGCGTACCGTACTTCAGACCGTACAGCTGGGTCAGGCCGCAGGGTTCAAAGCGGCTCGGGACCAGAATGACGTCGGCGCCCCCCATAATGCGGTGGGAGAAGGCCTCATGGTAGCCAATCTGCACGCCCACTTTGCCTGGATGTTCGGCGGCGGCGGCGAGGAACCCTTCCTGCAGCACCGGATCGCCGGCGCCCAGCAGCGCCAGCTGGCCGCCCTGCTCAAGCAGGCCCGGCAGCGCTTCGAGCACCAGATCCAGCCCTTTCTGGCTGGTGAGACGGCTGACGACAGCAAACAGCGGCGCTTTATCATCGACCTTCAGGCCCATGGCGATCTGCAGCTGACGCTTGTTCTCCGCCTTCTCCTCCAGCGTGTCGCGATCGTAGCGCATCGGCAGCAGGAGGTCGTTTTGCGGGCTCCAGATACCGTCGTCAACGCCGTTGAGAATTCCCGACAGCCGTCCTTCATGATGGCGCTGACGCAGCAGCCCCTCCATGCCGTAGGCGTACTGCGGCTCGGTGATCTCGCGCGCGTAGGTCGGGCTCACCGCCGTAATATGATCGGCGTAGTAAAGACCGGCCTTCAGAAACGAGATCTGGCCGTTAAACTCGAGGCCATGCATGTTGTAAAACGACCACGGCAGTTCGATATCATTCATATGCCAGGAGTAAAACATCCCCTGATACGCCAGGTTATGCACGGTAAAGACCGATTTAGCCGGGCGGCCGCGCGCCGCCAGGTAGGCCGGCGTCAGGCCGGCGTGCCAGTCGTGGGCATGGACCACATCCGGACGCCAGAATGGATCCAGTCCGCTGGCCATTTCGCTTCCCACCCAGCCCAGCAGCGCGAAGCGCAGAACGTTGTCGGTATAAGCGTGCTGGTTGGTATCGTGGTAAGGGCTCCCCGGCCGGTCATAGAGATGCGGGGCGTCTATCAGATAGATCCCCACGCCGTTAAAGTGGCCGTACAGCAGCGTGATCCGCCCGGCGAACGTATCCCGGCGGGTCACCACCTGGGCATCCACCACGCCGCGGCGGATATCAGGAAACGCCGGCAACAGCACGCGCGTATCGATACCCTCCGCGATTTGCGCCGCCGGCAGCGCGCCGATGACGTCCGCCAGACCGCCCGTCTTTAACAGCGGGAACATCTCAGAACATACATGTAAGACCTGCATTAGCGCTCCTGTTTGTGCCCCAATTTCCGCAGCATGTCGCGGGTCACCAGCACGATACCTTCCTCTGAGCGATAGAAGCGGCGTGCATCCTCTTCCGCGTTCTCACCAATCACCATACCTTCCGGGATGACGCAGGCGCGGTCAATCACGCAGCGACGCAGGCGGCATGAGCGCCCCACCCAGACATCTGGCAACAAAACTGCCGAATCAATGTTACAGAATGAGTTCACCCGCACGCGCGGGAACAGCACCGACTGCACCACCACCGACCCGGAGATAATGCCCCCCCCGGAAACCAGCGAGTTCAGGGTCATGCCGTGGCTACCGGAGCGGTCCTGCACGAACTTCGCCGGCGGCAGCGATTCCATATGGGTACGGATCGGCCAGTTCTGGTCGTACATATCCAGCTCCGGCGTGACTGACGCCAGATCGAGGTTGGCCTTCCAGTAGGCTTCCAGCGTCCCCACGTCGCGCCAGTACGGCTCGGCGTTCGGGTCGGACTGCACGCAGGAGAGCGGGAAAGGATGTGCATAAGCCATGCCAGCTTCAGTGATCTTCGGAATGATGTCTTTGCCGAAATCATGGCTGGAGTTCTCGTTGCGATCGTCTTCTTCCAGCAGCTCATAAAGATAGGCGGCGTCAAAGACATAAATGCCCATGCTGGCCAGCGATTTGGTCGGGTCGGTCGGCATCGCCGGCGGGTTGGCGGGTTTCTCGACAAACTCAATGATCTTTTCGTTTTCGTCGACCGCCATGACGCCGAAGGCGGATGCCTCTTCAATGGGCACCGGCATGCAGGCCACGGTGCAACGCGCCCCTTTTTCGACATGGTCGATCAGCATGCGCGAGTAGTCCTGCTTATAAATATGGTCGCCCGCGAGGATCACCACGTACTCGGCCTTGTAGCGGCTGATGATATCCAGGTTCTGCGTCACCGCATCCGCCGTGCCGCGATACCAGTTTTCGCCGTGTACGCGCTGTTGAGCCGGCAGCAGATCGACAAACTCGTTAATCTCTTCGCTGAAGAAAGACCAGCCGCGCTGGATGTGCTGCACCAGCGTATGCGACTGATACTGGGTAATAACGCCGATGCGGCGGATCCCTGAGTTAATGCAGTTAGATAATGCGAAATCGATAATACGGAACTTGCCGCCGAAGTGAACGGCAGGTTTCGCACGCTTAATGGTGAGATCCTTAAGCCGGGTGCCACGGCCGCCCGCGAGGATCAACGCCACGGATTTGATGGGTAATTGACGCGCCAGCATCAGCGGATCGTTTTTTTCAAGCCTAACCATGATTAACTCCTTTTTACACCCCCGCTTTCCTGCTCATCCCGCCGCGCCGCCGCCACGGGTTTACCGGAAGCTTCAGGGCTTACGACCTTTGAAATACGCACACTCCGTGCGCGGGCCCATGCCAGACAGCCATGATGACCGGATTATCCTCTCCGGCGAATGGAGGAACGGCGCGCCATTCCCCCTCGGGTAAAACCATATCGACCACCTCTGCGGTGGCGTTCAGCGTGAGCAGCCAGCGATCCGACAACTGGATTTGCATACACGCTGCCCCCTGCTGCCACTCCCCGGCAGTCAGCGGCTGGGCATTGCGATTAAGCCAACGGACGCTGCCATCCCCCTCCTGCCACCAGCGGTTGCGGGTGAGCGCCGGAATGCGCCGGCGCAGGTGGATCAGCGCCGCGGTAAAGGCGGTTAATCCCGGGTTCGCCTGGCGCCAGTCCAGCCACGTCAGGGCATTGTCCTGGCAGTAAGCATTATTGTTGCCGTGCTGGCTGTGGCCTTGCTCATCGCCCGCCAGCAGCATCGGCGTCCCCTGAGCCAGCAGCAGCGTCGTCAGCAGCGCATGCACGCTGGCGCGTCGCCGTTCAATCACCGCAAAATTAGCTTCTAATCCTTCTATACCATGATTGTTGCTGTAGTTATTGTTAGTCCCATCGCGATTCTCCTCCCCGTTTGCCTCATTGTGTTTCTGATTGAAACAAACGCAGTCGCGCAGCGTGAATCCATCGTGGGCCGTCACCAGGTTGACCGTCGCCGATGGCGGCTTGCCATCACGGGCAAAGAGATCGCTGGAGGCCGCGAAGCGTTGCGCGAAATCCCCCAGGGAGACGTTTTGCTGCAGCCAGAAGCGGCGGGCGCTATCGCGAAAATGGTCGTTCCACTCGGCGAACAGCGGGGGAAAATTGCCCACCTGGTAGCCCCCCGGGCCGATATCCCAGGGTTCGGCGATCAGTTTCACCTGCGACAGCACGCTGTCGTGGCGGATAGCCTCGAACAGTGGCGCATCCTGGCGGAATTCCGGCGTCCGCCCCATCACTGAGGCGAGATCGAAGCGAAAACCGTCGACATGGCACTCATCCACCCAGAAGCGCAAACACTGGCGCGCCAGTTCCACTACCCCCGGGTGGCTGAGATTGAGCGTATTCCCGCACCCGGTCCAGTTGTGATAATCGCCATCTTCCCTTACCCAATAATAGCTACGGTTGTCGATTCCGCGCAGGGAGACGGTGGGACCTTCAAGATCGATTTCCGCGCTATGGTTGAGCACGATATCCAGAATCACTTCGATACCGGCGGCGTGCAGCGCTTTAACCGCATCGCGAAACTCATCCAGGGCGCGCGTCGGATCGCTGGCATAGCGCGGATCCAGCGCGAACCATGCCAGCGGGTTGTAGCCCCAGTAGTTACTCAACCCCATCCGCTGCAGTCGCGGCTCGCTGGCGAACTGCGCCACCGGCAACAGCTCAAGGGCGCTAATGCCCAGCGATTTGAAGTAAGCGATCATTACCGGGTGGCCCAGCGCCTTATAAGTTCCGCGAATGGCTTCCGGCAGCTGCGGATTAAGCAGGGTGAGCCCTTTCACGTGCGCCTCATAAATCACCGTTTCCCCCCACGGGGTACGCGGCGGTTGATCGCCCAGCCAGTCGTAATGCAGATCCACGACCTGCGATTTTGGCGCTATCGCGGCGCTGTCGCGATGATCCGGCTGCCACATTCCGCCGTGCAGGCGTTCGTCGTCCGGCAGCTCGCCTTCCACCCGGTGCGCGCAGGGATCGAGCAGCAGCTTGGCCGGGTTAAAGCGGTGTCCCTGCGCCGGATCCCAGGGACCATGCACCCGGTAGCCGTAGCGCAGGCCCGGCCCGACGCCAGCCAGCCAGCCGTGCCAGATATCGCCGCTGCGCGCCGGGAGATCGAAGCGTTGCTCGTTGCCCTGCTCGTCGAACACGCACAGCTCCACCCGCTCCGCGTGGGCGGAGAAGAGGGCGAAGTTCACCCCTTTGCCGTCATAGCTGGCGCCCAACGGCGCAGGTTTGCCTGCCGCGAGATTGGTCATTGCGCCTCCCGGACCAGCCAGATCGTCGCCAGCGGCGGCAGGGTCAGGGACAGCGAATGTTCGCGACCGTGGCTGGGGATAGCATCGCTTTCCACCACGCCGCCGTTGCCCTGGTTGCTGCCGTGATAGTGCATTGAGTCGGTATTCAACGCCTCGCGCCAGCGGCCCGGCTGGTTGATGCCGAAGCGGTAGTCGTGGCGCGGTACCGGCGTGAAGTTGCTGGCGACGATAATCTCGTTCCCGGCCCGGTCGCGGCGCACAAAGACAAACACCGAGCGCTCATGGTCGTCGACCACCAGCCATTCGAAGCCGTACGGGTCGAAATCCAGCTCGTGCAGCGCCTTATGGTGGCGATAGGTATGGTTCAGGTCGCGCACCAGCCGCTGGACGCCGTGGTGCCAGTTGTCGCCGCCCTCCAGCAGATGCCAGTCGAGGCTGGTGTCATGGTTCCACTCGCGGCCCTGAGCAAACTCATTGCCCATAAACAGCAGTTTTTTCCCCGGGAAAGCGAACAGCCAGCCGTAGTAGGCGCGCAGGTTAGCGAACTTCTGCCAGGCATCCCCCGGCATGCGGTCGAGAATCGATTTTTTGCCGTGCACCACTTCATCGTGGGAGAGCGGCAGCACAAAGTTCTCGGTGTAGTTGTAGAGCATGCCGAAGGTCATTTTGTCGTGATGGTAGCGGCGATGCACCGGATCGAGCTTCATGTAATCCAGGGTGTCATGCATCCAGCCGAGGTTCCATTTGAACCAGAAACCGAGGCCGCCGCCGGCTGGCGGACGGGTTACCCCGGCGAAATCGGTGGACTCTTCCGCCATGGTGACCGCGCCCGGCGTCTGTTCGCCAAGGATGCGGTTGGTGTTGCGCAGAAACTCAATGGCTTCCAGATTTTCCCGGCCGCCGTATTCGTTAGGGATCCACTCCCCCGCCTTGCGGCTGTAGTCGCGATAGATCATCGAGGCCACCGCGTCGACGCGCAGCGCATCGATGCCGAAGCGTTCGATCCAGTACAGCGCGTTACCCACCAGGTAGTTGCTGACTTCCCGACGTCCGTAGTTGTAGATCAGGGTATTCCAGTCCTGGTGATATCCCTCGCGCGGATCGCTGTGCTCATACAGCGAAGTGCCGTCAAACGAGGCAAGGGCAAAATCATCCGCCGGAAAGTGGCCGGGCACCCAGTCAAGAATGACGTTCAGCCCGGCGGCGTGCGCGGCGTTGATAAAGTAACGGAAATCGTCACGAGTGCCGAAACGGCGGGTCGGCGCATAGAGGCCGGTAGGTTGATAGCCCCAGCTGCCGTCGAACGGGTGTTCGTTAACCGGCAGCAGCTCGAGATGGGTGAAGCCCATCCATTTCGCGTAGGGGACCAGCTGGTCGGCCAGCTCGCGGTAGCTCAGCCAGAAATTATTGTCGGTATGGCGACGCCAGGAGCCGAGATGCACTTCATAGATAGAGATCGGGGCATCAAACTGGTTCGCCGCTCTGCGGTCCGCCGGCTGTTCCACTTTGGGCGGCAGGTCGCAGATAAGCGAGGCGCTTTCCGGACGCATTTGCGACTCAAAGGCATAAGGATCGGCTTTGACCCGCAGGTGGCCGTGGGCGTCAATCAGTTCGAATTTATACAGCTGGCCATTGTGCGCGCCGGGAACGAACAGCTCCCAGATCCCGGACTCTTTGCGGAATCGCATCGGGTGGCGTCGGCCGTCCCAGTAGTTAAACTGCCCCACCACCGAGACGCGGCGGGCGTTCGGCGCCCACACCGAGAAACGGGTGCCGGTAACGCCGTCCATGGTGGCGGCATGCGCGCCCAGCGTTTCGTAAGGGCGCAGGTGGGTCCCTTCCGACAGCAGCCAGACGTCAAGATCCTGCAGCAGCGGACCAAAGCGATAAGGGTCATCAATCAGATTCTGCTGTCCGTGCCAGGTGACGGCCAGCTGATAGCGAAAGGCGTTTTTACGCCGCGGCAGAACGCCGCTGAAAAAACCACGCGAGTCGAGGCATTCGAGCTTGCCGACTTTGCGTCCGGTTTTTGGTTCAATAACCCACACATCGGTGGCATCGGGTAATAATGCGCGCACTTCCAGCCCGGCGTCGGTACGGTGCATGCCGAGCACGGAAAAAGGGTCCGCGAAATGACCGGCGATTAGCGCATTAATCACGTCTCTATCGATATGATTAGACATGCTTTCATCCTGTTGTAAGTGTCGCTCATTCCTGTAACTGGCGACTTTTTTGACCTGAACGGCGCAGCGCTTTTTGCATCCTTCTGCTCCGTCCCACCTTCAGGTAAGGAATTCCTTACTTAAAGCATAGCCAAGGCTGAGTTACCTCCGTGGGGAAAAATCTAACATCCGCGTTTACTCCCGTATTACGCAAAAAAAAAGGGGGCTCGAAGACTCCCTTTCTGTTCATCCTGCGCTTACGCCAGCTGGCGAAGCATCCGGCGCAGCGGCTCGGCGGCGCCCCACAGCAACTGGTCGCCAACGGTAAAGGCCGACAGGTATTCCGGTCCCATATTCAGTTTACGCAGGCGTCCGACCGGGGTGGTCAGGGTGCCAGTCACCGCGGCTGGGGTCAGCTCGCGCATGGTAATGTCGCGATCGTTCGGTACCACTTTGGCCCACGGGTTGTGCGCGGCCAGAAGCTCCTCAACGGTCGGGATAGAGACATCTTTTTTCAGCTTGATGGTGAACGCCTGGCTGTGGCAGCGCAGCGCACCAACGCGGACGCACAGGCCGTCTACAGGGATAACGGACGAGGTGGCGAGGATCTTGTTGGTCTCCGCCTGACCTTTCCACTCTTCGCGGCTCTGGCCGTTATCCAGTTGTTTGTCGATCCACGGGATCAGGCTGCCCGCCAGCGGAACGCCGAAGTTATCCACCGGCAGCTCGCCGCTGCGGGTCAGCGACGTCACTTTGCGCTCGATATCCAGAATGGCGGAAGCCGGGTCCGCCAGCTCTGTCGCGACGTGGTTGTGCAGCTGGCCCATCTGGCTCAGCAGTTCGCGCATATGACGCGCGCCGCCGCCGGAGGCCGCCTGGTATGTCGCCACGCTGACCCACTCCACCAGATCCTGGGCAAACAGGCCGCCGAGGGACATCAGCATCAGGCTGACGGTACAGTTGCCGCCGACAAAGGTTTTTACGCCGTTGTTCAGGCCGGCGGTGATCACGTCCTGGTTAACCGGGTCGAGGATAATGATCGCATCGTCCTTCATGCGCAGCGAAGAGGCCGCGTCAATCCAGTAACCCTGCCAGCCGCTTTCGCGCAGCTTCGGGTAAATCTCGTTGGTGTAATCGCCGCCCTGGCACGTGACAATAATGTCCAGTGCCTTCAGCGCGTCCAGATCGAACGCATCCTGAAGCGTGCCACCGGTGCTACCGCCGAATGACGGCGCTGGCTGTCCCAGCTGGGAGGTAGAGAAGAACACCGGGCGAATGGCGTCGAAATCGCGCTCTTCAACCATGCGTTGCATGAGAACAGAGCCGACCATTCCGCGCCAGCCGATAAAACCAACATTTTTCATAACGTATTCCTGCGAGGTGTGTGCTGTTTGTGCCTGACCAGTTTCCAACTGGATTATCCCTCACCTTACAAAATGCAGCTAAAGTCGCAAGTGAAATTAATCAATGATTGCTGAACAATCAGAAAAGCAACTTATCCTGCGCATTGTCCACCGTCGCTGGTCGTCGTCAAAAGCGCAATGATTATCGGGGAAATCACCCAGGGAATGGAACATTTTCCGTTGCGATTTTATTGATCCTGATTATGGATTAAGCACGAAATCGGCTGATTTTCCCCTTGCCAAAAAGAAGCAACAAACCCAGGTGCAGCAAGGCTTGCCGAAGGATACGAGTATCGTCGTAGCGCTAATAAGGGCGAGGAGCCGGAAGAGAAAAGAGGGAAAAAGCGCGGCTTATTGCCGGGAAGCCAGGGTAAACGGCGTTACCCTGGCTTTTGGCCTCCCGCGAGCGGGTGACGAACAGACTTAGCTCAGAAGCTGGAAGGCAATCATGCCGACAATCGCCCCGGTGGTGCCGAGGATGGTTTCCATCATCGTCCAGGTTTTCAGCGTCTGGGCTTCGGTGGCGCCGGTAAATTTACCGAACAACCAGAAGCCGGCGTCGTTCACGTGGCTCACCACAATCGAGCCGCCGGCGATACAGATAGATAATGCCGCCATCTGCGCGCCGCTGTAGTTCAGCTGCTCAATCACCGGCATCACCAGGCCGACAGCCGTCAGGCACGCCACGGTGGCAGATCCCTGGATGATACGCACCGCCGCCGCCAGCACGAAGCAGGTAATGGCGATCGGCAGCCCCATACCGGTCAGCGCTTCACCAAGCGCCGGGCCGACGCCGGAGTCAACCAGC
Source organism: Klebsiella sp. K5-45 (assembly GCF_030128605.1). NCBI lineage: Bacteria > Pseudomonadati > Pseudomonadota > Gammaproteobacteria > Enterobacterales > Enterobacteriaceae > Klebsiella > Klebsiella sp. K5-45. The sequence continues at coordinate 84,724 of NZ_JAKUZW010000010.1, forward strand.
ACCTGCTTGAAGACGCCGCCAGCCCCGATCACCAGCAGGATAATTCCCGCCGGCTGCAGCGCATGGCCGCAGATCTCCATTACCCGGTCTTTCGCCATCCCCTGACGTACCGCCAGGCCGTAGATCGCCACCAGGCAGGCCACCAGGATCGCGGTGAACGGGTGACCGATAAATTCGAACCATTCGTAAGCGGTAGACCCCACCGGTACAAAGCGCGCGGCGATGGTTTTCAGGCCTACCAGCACCAGCGGTAGCAGGATCAGCGACAGGCTGAAGCCGAAGGAGGGCATTTTGCCTTCGCCGAGATGCGGCTCGGTCACGTCTTCAGGAATATGCAGCTCAACGTAGCGGCTGATGAAGTTGCCCCACAGCGGCCCGGCGATAATCATCCCCGGAATTGCCGCGCACAGGCCAATCAGGATCATCCAGCCAAAGTCGGCGTGCATTTGCGACGCCAGCAGCATCGGCGCCGGTCCCGGCAGCAGGAACGCTGCGGCGGCGGCCACCCCGGCAAACAGCGGGATCACCAGCTTCACGAGGTTAGTGCCGGTATGGCGCGCCATCGAGAAGGCGACGCTGATCAGTAGTACGATCGCCACTTCGAAAAACAGCGGCAGCGCGCAGATGAGGCCGGCGAGACCAATCGCATAGTGCGCGCGATTGTGGCCGAAGGATTTGAGCATCTTGACGGCAATCTGATCGACCGCCCCCGTTTCATGCAGGATCTTACCGAACATCGCGCCCAGCGCGACGACGATCGCCAGGAAGCCCAGCGTACCGCCCATCCCCTTCTCCATCGTCGCCGCGATTTTATCCAGCGGCATGCCGGAGAAGAGACCTGCACCAATAGAAACCACCATCAAAGCCACGAAGGCGTGCATCCGCGCCTTCATGACTAAAAACAGCAGCAGCAATACCGAGCCGACAGCTGTTAAAACAAGCGTTAAAGTACTCACTAGTGACTGCCTTTGTTGATCACCTCAATGGTGCTGGCCACCACGCCTTCCAGCGGCTGGTCGATATCGACGATAAGCACATCGCTCTCGTCGGCGCCTGGTTCCTGCAGCGTTTCAAACTGCGTCACCAACATTTGGGTTTTGAAGAAGTGCCCTTTACGCGCCTTCAGACGGTTTTCGATCACCTCGAAGTCGCCTTTCAGGTAGATGAAGGAGAGGTTCGGGTTGCCCTTGCGCAGAATGTCGCGATAGCTCTTCTTCAGCGCCGAGCAGACGATCAGCGACACCTTATTGGTACGCTGCATGGCAAACGCGGCGTCATTTAACGCCTGCAGCCACGGGGTACGGTCGTCATCGTTGAGCGGCTCACCGGAAGCCATCTTGGTGATATTGCTGCGCGGATGCAGAAAGTCGCCGTCGAGAAACGCGGCATGCAGCTGATGCGCCACTTCGCTGGCGACAGCGGATTTTCCGCTGCCGGAAACGCCCATCAGAACGTAGACGTGGTGATCATGATTAGTCGTGCTCAAAGCATCCTCCCACCGGACAGGTACGCCGCGCCGTGGCTGACTCATTGAGCGCGAAGGCGGCATATCGGTTAATTGTTACGGGTAACTGTTATCGGTAACATTGTCATGCCGGACCTGTGGAGAAGCAATATCCATTCGTGCCAGATGTGAATATGTGTGATCTACTTCAAACTTGTCAGTTTAAATTGATCCGCCCGGTGACAATGTGAAACCTAAATCTAACATCTTAGGGGTAATCGCTTCGCCACGAATGCGCGCCAGCAGACGTTCGGCGCCGATGCGCCCCATCCGCTCACGCGGAGTCAGGACGCTGGCCAGCCGCGGCTCCATCACCTGGCCGATATCGTGGCCGTGGAAACCGGCAATTGCCATATCATCGGGGATCTTCAGCCCCAGGCGCTGGCACTCAAAGGCCGCGCCGACCGCGAGGTCATCGTTGGTGCAAAAGATGCCGTCAAGCTGCGGGTATTCGCGACGCGCCTGGCGCATCAGCTCAATCCCGGATGAATAGGACGAGGACTGCTCCACCATCACGCTGTAGGGCGTCATGCCGGCGTCGAGCATCGCCTGCTCGTACCCCTTCTGTTTGATGATAGTACGTTCATCAAGACGCGCCCCCAGATAGGCGACGTGGCGGTGGCCGCGGGCGATGATCGCCGCGGTCATCTGCCGGGCAGCTTCAAAGTTATCAAACCCGACCGCAATATCGAGGCATGGCGACCGGCTGTCCATCAGCTCCACCACCGGAATGCCGGCGACTTCAATCATCTTCAGGGTGCGGGGCGTATGGGTGCGTTCGGTGAGGATCAGGCCGTCAATGTTCCAGGAGAGCATTGATTCGAGGCGTTTCTCTTCCATTTCCGGCTTGTAGCCGTAGTGCGCCAGCATGGTTTGATAGCCGAAGGCGTCGGTGACGCTTTCAATACCGCGCAGCACTTCCGAGAACACCTGGTTGGTTAACGATGGCAGCAGCACGCCAATCGCGCGGCTGGTGGCGTTGGAGAGAATGTCAGGGGCGCGATTGGGAATATAACCCAGTTCATCGAGAGCAACGGCAATCTTGCCACGCAGCGCTTCGGAGACCTGCTCCGGGTTGCGTAAATAGCGACTGACCGTCATTTTGGTCACGCCGACAAGATCGGCTACATCCTGAAGTACGGGTCTTTTCTTTTTCATCGTCCTGACTGTGATCAACGGGGAAACATTTTCTCAGTTTATCACGGACAAAGCGCAACCTTCCCTCATGTTAGGGAAGGTTGCGCAATTTATTTATACCCATCATAGTTCAAGTTGCATGCACGTTGGCTTTCCTCGCTCACCCCAGTCACTTACTTATGTAAGCTCCTGGGGATTCGCTGCGTCGCCGCCTTCCTGCAACTCGCATTATTTTGGGTATAGACTACCTCAGATAACTATCAAACCGGCGGCAGATCGAACAGCAGGATTTCGCTATCGCTGTCGGCATGAACCGAAATCGCCTGCTCATCCCAGATGGCCAGACCATCGCTGGTGGTAGCTTTGGTACCGTTGATGGTCACTTCGCCTTTGACGACCTGGATCCAGACGCGGCGTTCCGCAGCAATCTGGTGAACCGACTGCTCATCTTTCAGCAGCGCCCAGCGATACAGTTCCATATCCTGGTACACCTTCAGCGAGCCATCTCGCGCATCCGGCGACAGCACCAGCTGTTTGCCCTGGGCGGCGTCGAAGCGGCGCTGCTCGTAGCGCGGGGTAATGCCGGTTTCTTCCGGAATAATCCAGATCTGGTACAGACGCAGACGATCGGTTTTGCTCGGATTGTACTCAGAGTGACGCACCCCGGTACCCGCGCTCATGATCTGAAACTCGCCCGCCGGCACCTGCTCTTTGTTGCCCATGCTGTCCTGGTGCTCCACCGCCCCTTCCAGCACATAGGTCAGGATCTCCATGTCTTTGTGCGGGTGGGTACCAAAGCCCTGACCGGCGTCGATGACATCATCGTTAATCACCCGCAGGGCGGAGAAGCCCATAAAGTTCGGGTCGTAATAGTTGGCGAAAGAGAAAGTATGCCAGGAATCCAGCCAGCCATGGTTAGCATGGCCACGTTCGTTCGCTTTGCGTAAGTAGATCATGTTGCACCCCCATATGTTTTCGATGGAGTCAGTGTGGACCCATTTCGCTAACGATCATAGAGGGTGAAAATTGACTCCTCTGTTCAAAAAATATGAACAAGCGCAGAGGAGCCGATTGGGCTTATTTCACCAGGGTAATAGTGGCCGGTGATGGCTGCTCAAAGCCGCGCTGCAGGATCTCCATATTGGTAAGAACGTCAGATTCCTTGACGTAATTTGGCTGGCCGTTGACGAGGGTATCGTACAGCGCGTCGTATACCCGGCCATAGTCGCCGCTCTCCAGCGGGACCGCTTCGCGCACTGTCTCCCCCGCGTCGTTGACATACACCAGCTCGCCGACGCTGTCATCCGCGCCAAAGCCCGGCTCGCCCGGCATGATATTGGCTTTCAGGCTGGTTTCCTGCTGGTCGATACCATATTTCACAAACGAGCCTTTATGGCCGTGGACGATGAATTTCGGGTAGTCGATCTGCACCAGATGGCTGGTCTTAACGATAGCCTTCAGATCGCCGTAGAACAGCTGGGCCTCAAAGGTATCGTCCGGGTTAGCTTTGTTGCGCAGCGAGCGCAGATCGTAAGCAACATGGTCCGGGCGGCCGAACAGCGAAATAATCTGGTCCAGGGTATGTACGCCAAGGCCATAGAACTCGCCGTTTTGCGGACCGCCAGGGTTGGTCTCCGCCAGCGGGCGGTAGTTGTCAAAATGGCTTTCGATCTCCACCAGTTCGCCAAGCTTGCCGCTCTCAATCACCTTCTTGGTGGTCAGGAAGCAGGAGTCGAAGCGGCGGTTCTGGTAGGGCGTCACCGTCAGGCCTTTGCTGTTCGCCAGCGCAAACAGGGTTTTGGCTTCCTCCAGCGTCGGGGTGAACGGCTTTTCCACCAGCACATTTTTCCCCGCCTCCAGCGCCTTTTTCGCATATTCAAAATGGCTGTCGGCATGGGTGCAGACCACCACCAGCCTGACCTGCGGGTCGTTTAATACTTCATCGAGATCGCTGGTGAAATGGATGTGGGAATACTGCGGCGCCTGCTCTTCGGGCTTCGCCCGACGGCGGTAGATGTGCGCCACCTGCCAGCGGTCCTGGCGGTGTAATACGTAAGGAAGATGGTAGCGGGTGGTGCTTTTGCCGAAGCCAATAAATGCGCAGTGCAGAGTCATAACGCTGTCCTTAGTGAATGAACTACCTTCAACCATAGCGCAAGCCGGGACATGACTTCATCCTCTCAGTCCGTTTTCCGTGAAGATTCGTAAAAAAAATAGGTAGTGCACTACTTATACGTAATTATTAATAACTACTTGATTAATAAGTGATTAAATCACCACTTTCCGGCTAAACCTCTTGATCTCAATGGCGAAACTGCGGATAAGTGGAGGGCAAACCAGGACGTTGCTGATGACTAACGGAGTAGCCAGCCGCTGCTAATGGACAAACAGTATATCGCCTTAAACGGCGCCCTTTTTTTCTGGCTTCTCGCGCTGATCGCCTGGTCTGTCAATGCGATCGTGCCGGCGCGCCTGGCGGCCGCCTGCGCGCTGGTTGCCTTCCTCCTCCATAGCCAACGGAACAAGATTAACCCAATGTTTATCAAGAAAAATAAAACGGAACCCCAGACTTCAGAAGTGGTCACGCCTCCGGCAAATAACCCAGAATCCCCAACGGTCGCCAGTAAAAAACAAGAGACCACGGTCATTGCCAGCGGGGTGCATTTCGTTGGCAATATTGTCGCCAGCGGCCATGTCTATATTCACGGCCAGCTTACCGGCAACATTGAGGCTAAAGAACATCTGATTAAGGTGATGCGTGAAGGCCAGGTGGAGGGCAACATCAGCTGCCGGGAGCTGATTATTGACGGCAAGGTGCAGGGCCAGTGCCGCGGCGACAGCATCACCATTGAGGAACACGGCAATCTGGATGGCACCCTCGCCTATCGCTCGCTGGCGATTAAAAAGGGCGGCCAGTTCACCGGCAGCGCCGAGGTGCTGGCCGCGGCGGAAAGCAAAAGTCATCTCATCGGCCTGGTTGCGGAAGACGGCGTGACGTCCGCCAGGCCGCAAAGCGCCTGAGGTTGCAGCAAAAAAAAAGCCAGCACCCGGCTGGCTAAAGTAATACTGGAAGCAATGTGAGCAATGTCGTGCTTTCAGGCTTTCCGCAAGGGTCTTCCTGAATGCAGGACAATAATAATCATTCTCATTCGCACTTGTCTATCTTTTTTTTGCAAAAAACGGCATTGACTCCCCGGCTGCCGTCAGAGATGGTGAAGGAGAATCAACCACCAAAAAGAGGACAAGGGAATGAGTGACATAGTGATACGCCATGCCGAACCGCGCGATGCTGAACCTTTACGTATGCTGATGGCGCACCCGGAGGTCTATCATGACACGCTACAGATCCCTTACCCCGCCATGGAAGCCTGGCAGGAGAAGCTACAGCCCAAACCCCATACCTTCCACCTGGTAGCGACGCTGGACGATCGGGTTACCGGGCATCTGTCGCTCCATGTCGAGCCGCGCCCTCGTCGCAGCCACGTTGCGACCTTTGGTATGGCGGTTTCAGCAGGCCATCAGGGCCGCGGTATCGGCAGCGCCCTGATGCGCGAGATGATCGACCTGTGCGATAACTGGCTGCGCGTTGACCGCATCGAGCTGACGGTATTCGCCGATAACGAGCCAGCGATTGCGGTGTACAAAAAACACGGATTTGAGATCGAAGGCACCGGCAAGCGTTACGCGCTGCGCAACGGTGAGTATGTGGATGCGTATTATATGGCGAGAATGAAGTAGCTTATTGCCGGGTGGCGGCTTCGCCTTACCCGGCCTACTTTCGTGCCGTGGTTGGCCCGGTAAGCGCAACAGCGCCACCGGGCAACATATCAATACCCCGCCGTTAAATCATCCGGCGAACGCGGATCGGAGGCACCATACAGCATCCCGTCCGGCCCCACCATAATGCTCTGGGTACTGCCCATCGCCTCTTTCAGCGCCACTTTCTGCCCCTTCGCCTCCAGCAGCTTCAGGGTATCCGGGCTAAAGCCTTTCTCTACCCGCAGCTCATCCGGCAGCCATTGATGGTGAAAACGCGGGGCGTTGGTGGCTTCTGCGACGTTCATCCCGAAATCGATGGTATTGACCACCATCTGCAGTACGGTGGTGATGATCCGGCTGCCCCCGGGACTGCCCGTCACCAGCCAGGTTTTGCCGTCTTTCACCACAATGGTCGGCGACATCGACGACAGCGGGCGTTTTTTTGGCTCCACCGCATTGGCGTCGCCGCCCACCAGGCCATAGACGTTAGGCACGCCGGGCTTCGCCGAGAAATCATCCATCTGGTTATTCAGCAGAATGCCGGAGTCGCCGGCCACAATGCCGGTACCGAAGGTGGTATTCAGCGTATAGGTCACCGCCACCGCATTGCCCTCTTTATCCACCACCGAGAAATGGGTGGTCTGGTTGCTTTCATAGGGCGCCAGTTTGCCCGGGCGGATCTGGCTGGAAGGCTTCGCCTTATTGACGTCGATCTCAGCGGCGATCGCTTTGGCGTAGGCTTTGCTGGTCAGCGCCTGCCACGGCACTTTGACGAAGTCAGGGTCGCCGAGATATTCAGAGCGGTCGGCATAGGCGTGTTTCTCCGCCTCCGCCATCACCTGCATGGTGTCGGCGCTGCCAAAGCCATATTTCTGCAGATCGAAGTTTTCGAGGATATTGAGGATTTGCACGATGTGGATCCCGCCGGAAGACGGCGGCGGCATGGAATAAACCTCATACCCGCGATATTCGCCGCTAATCGGCGTGCGCTCCACCGCTTTATAGTTAACGAGGTCAGCTTTGGTGATAAGCCCGCCGTGCTTTTTCATCTCCTCAGCAATCTGGTCGGCGATAGCGCCTTTATAGAAGGCATCCGGACCGTGCTCGGCAATCAGCTCGAGGCTTTTCCCCAGATTCTTCTGTACCAGCCGGTCGCCCTTCTTTAGCGGCTCGCCGTTCTTCCAGAAGATCGCTTTGCTGTTTTCGTGCTGCGGGATCACTTCGCTGCCGTAGGTCTTCAGATCGTCCGCCAACGCATCGTTAACGATAAAGCCCTCTTCCGCCAGCTTAATCGCCGGGCGGATCACTTTGTTCAGCGGCATGGTGCCGTATTTCTCCAGGGCAAGAGAGAAACCGGCGACGCTGCCTGGCGTGCCGGAGGCGAGATGCGAGGTGAGCGATTTTTTACTGTCCGGGTTACCCTGATCGTCAAGGAACATGTCGCGCGTAGCCTGCTCCGGCGCCATTTCGCGGAAATCGATCGCCGTAGTCTTGCCGTCTTTCGTCCGCAGCAGCATAAAACCGCCGCCGCCGATATTCCCCGCCTGCGGATGAGTGACCGCCAGCGCGTAGCCAACCGCCACCGCCGCATCGACGGCGTTGCCGCCCTGGCGCAGAATATCCACCCCGACGCGGGTGGCAAGCGCATCCACCGAGGCCACCATCCCCTGTCGGGCGCGAACCGGGTGGAACACATCCTCCTCTACGCCATAAGAGACCGGCGGCGGTGGCGGACTGGCGGCTACGGTAAAACTCCCGCCCGCCAGCAACGCAGCGATGACCACCTGACGCCAGATTGTTGTTTTTATCATTGTCTTACTCCTGATAGGTAGGTTTCATTCCCCGCTTAAGCCTGGTTGATAACTCCTAAAAAATCATTGTTATGGCGGATTCGAGGTACACTTAAGTGATCCCACGCACGGGAGGAGAAAACCATGAAAGCGATGTTATTTCTGGCGGCGCTGATGCCGCTCGGCGTTTTAGCCCAGCCAATCAATATTGATAACAACCCCAATCAGCCGGGTTACGTGGTCCCCAGCCAGCAGCGCATGCAAAATGAGATGAAGGTGCAGCAACAGCAGCAGCAGAGCATGCTGAAGCAGAATCTGAACAATCAGACTCGCTCCCAGCAGCAGCATCTGCAAAACCAGCTGCAGACCAATCAGCAGCGTGCCGCACAGGGCGGGAATATCAATCCGCCGCAGCAGGTACTGCCGAACAATAATGGAGGGATGCTGCGGCAGACCAACCCGTAAAGGCCAGCCGCCGCGCAGTGGATATTAAGGCTGGAAATCCGGCCCGATGACGTCAATGGCATCGGTGCAGATGCAGTCTACGCCCCAGCGCAGCAGCTCGGCGGCGCGCTGGGGTTTGTTAACGGTATACACCAGGATATGCAGGCCGGCCTGTTTCAGGCTTGCCACCCGCCCGGCGTCCAGCAGCTTGTGGTTGAGGTGAATGGACACGCAGCCCAGCCGGGTGGTCAACTCCCGCCAGTCATCGCGCCACTCATCCAGCAGCAGCCCGCGCGGCAGCTCGGGAGCGGCTTCCTGCGCCGCCTCCAGGGCATCGATTTCAAACGACGACAGCAGCGGCGCGGTCATTCCCGCCCACAGCTCCCGTGCCGCCAGGGCCACCACGTTGCCGGTCTGCGGCCCAAGGCCAGTGGTCGGTTTAATTTCGATATTCGCCATCATGCCGTGACGGCGGCAGCGCTCCGCCACCTGGGAGAGCAGCGGCAGCGGCTCGCCCTTAAATTCACGGCTGAACCAGCTGCCGGCATCGACCTTCAGCAGATCGTCCCATGGCAGCTCCCCCGCCACGCCCCAGCCGTTGCTGGTGCGTTCGAGATTATCGTCATGCAGCAGAAAGATCTGCCCGTCCTTTGACAGCTTGGCGTCAAATTCAATCATCGTGTGCCCGTAGCGGGCGCCAACATCGATAGCCGCCAGGGTGTTCTCCGGCGCCAGTTTACCGCCGCCGCGATGGGCGACGATACGGGGATAAGGCCAGTTACTCATGCGCGTTGTCCTGTTTCACCATCAAAGAGGTGCAGATGTTCCAAAGGCAGATGCAGCCATAGCGTGCTGCCTGCCGCCGGACGCTGCTGGTGCGGCAGTCTGACCACCAGCTTCTGTTCGCCCCAGCGCCCGTGGGCGAGGTTATCGGCACCTAAAATTTCCAGGGTGTCCATCAGCAGCGGAATGCCGCCTTGCGCCTGCGAGCTTAAGATAAAATGCTCCGGGCGGATACCGAGCGTCATTTTACGCCCGGCGTGGCGCCGATGCTCATGATTCGTCGGCAGCTGCATGCCGCCCGCCAGCTCAAAGCGACCGCCGTCATCGCTGATGCGCCCTTCCAGCAGGTTCATGGCCGGGCTGCCGATAAAGCTCGCCACAAAGCGGCTGGCCGGTTTCTCATATACGTCGACCGGGGTGCCGATCTGCTCGGCAACGCCTTTGTTCATCACCATCACCCGCTGGGCGAGGGTCATCGCCTCCACCTGGTCATGGGTAACGTACAGCGAGGTGGTTTTCAGGCGGCGATGCAGCTGCTGCAGCTCAAGACGCATCTGCACGCGCAGCTTGGCGTCGAGGTTTGACAACGGTTCGTCGAAGAGGAATACCGCCGGGTCGCGCACGATGGCGCGGCCCATCGCCACGCGCTGGCGCTGGCCGCCGGAGAGCTCGCGCGGGCGGCGCTTGAGCAGGCCGTCCAGCTCAAGAATACGCGCCGCCTCCTGCACCCGTTCGGCGATCAATCCCTTACCTATGCCGCGGATCTTCAGCCCCCACGCCATGTTCTCTTCCACGCTCATATGCGGATAAAGGGCATAGTTCTGGAACACCATGGCGATACCGCGATCCTTCGGCTCCATCTCGGTCACCCGCTTGCGGTCGATCCAGATATCGCCGCTGGTCACCCGCTCCAGTCCGGCGACCATCCGCAGCAGCGTAGATTTCCCGCAGCCCGACGGGCCGACCATAACGATAAATTCCCCGTCCGCCACGTCCAGCGTCAGCGGTTGAATCACCTGGGTTTTGCCATCCCAGCTTTTGCTTACTGCCTGTAGTTTTAAACCAGCCATTTTATTTCTCACTATCGACCAGGCCACGCACAAACGCGCGCTGCATGGCTAAAACGATGACAACCGGCGGGATCAGGGTCAGCAGCATCGCCGCCATCACCTGATTCCACTGGGTAGTACCTTCGCCGGTGGCGATCATGCCTTTGATGCCGGCGACGGCGGTGCCAAGATTCACATCCTGAATAATCAGCAACGGCCACAGATACTGGTTCCAGCCGTAGATAAAGGTGATGACGAACAGCGCCGCGAGGTTGGTTTTCGACAGCGGCAGCACGATGTCGCGAAAAAAGCGCATCGGCGAAGCGCCATCGATACGCGCCGCTTCAATCAGCTCGTCCGGCAGGGTCATAAAGAACTGGCGGAACAGGAAGGTGGCGGTGGCCGAGGCCATTAGCGGCAGCGTAAGCCCGGCATAGCTGTCGAGCATGTTGAGATTGGCGATCACTTCCACCGTCGGGAAAATACGCACCTCGACCGGCAGCATGAGGGTGATAAAGATCAGCCAGAAGAACAGGTTACGCAGCGGAAAGCGGAACCAGACGATGGCGAACGCCGAAAGCATCGACACCACGATTTTGCCCACCGTAATGGCGAACGCCATGATGAAGCTGTTGAGCATCATCAGCCAGAACGGCGCGCTGTTGACGCCGACGCCGTTCACCCAGATGGTCTTCATGTTCTCCAGCAGATGTCCGCCGGGGATCAGCGTCATCGGCGTTTCGAACACCGATTGGTTATCCAGCGTCGCCGCCACGAAGGCAACATATAGCGGGAATAAAATGACGGCGATGCCCAAAATCAGCATGGTGTGGCTGAAAATCGTCAGCCCGCGACGGTTCTCAATCATTGATAACGCACCTTACTTTCAACGTAACGGAACTGCACCACCGTCAGGATAATGACGAGGAACATCAGCACCACCGACTGCGCGGCGGAAGCGGAAAGATCGAGCCCGGCGAAACCTTCGCGATAAATTTTGTAAATCAGGGTGGTGGTCGCCTGCACCGGGCCGCCGGCGGTGGCGGCATCGATCACCGGGAAGGTGTCGAAGAAGGCGTAAACCAGGTTGACCACCAGCAGGAAGAAACTCACCGGCGCAATCAGCGGCAGCGCCAGCTTGAAGAAGCGGCGAATCGGCCCGGCGCCGTCGATGGCGGCGGCCTCAACCAGCGAACGCGGGATCGACTGCAGCGCGGCGAAGAAAAACAGGAAGTTGTAGCTTATCTGCTTCCATACCGAGGCAAAGACCACCAGGAACATCGCCTGGCCGCTGTTCTGCGCGTGGTTCCAGTCGTAGCCCAGCTCGCCAAGGAAGTGAGTGATCAGCCCGCGCCCGGGGTTAAAGAGGAAGATCCACAGCACCGCCGCGACGGCGGGGGCCACGGCGTACGGCAGCAGCATCAGCGTTTGATAAAAGCGGCTGCCGCGCACCACATAGTCGACCAGCGCGGCAAAAAACAGCGAAATGAGCAGGCCGCTGACGGTCACCAGAGTGCTGAATTTTATAGTCGTCCAGAACGAGTCCAGGTAGTACGGATCGTGGAACAGCGCAACGAAGTTATCCAGGCCGACGAACTGGCTGGAAAGGCCAAAGGGATCGACGCTCTGTAGCGAATACCACAGCGCTTCGCCCGCGGGCCAGATAAAGAAAATCAGCGTGATAATCAGCTGCGGCGCGACCAGCACGTAGGGCAGCCAGCGCGAGCGGAATACCGGACGGGATGATGACATGTAGATTGGGTTCCTGAACAATGCCGGGTGGCGGCTACGCCTTACCCGGCCTACATAGGGCACATCGTAGGCCCGGTAAGCGCAGCGCCACCGGGCAAGTTACAGATTACGATTTGGTCGCTTGTTCGAAGCGGCGCAGCAGCTGATTCCCACGCTGAACGGCGGAATCCAGCGCCTGTTGCGGGGTTTTCTTGCCGGTCCACACGCTCTCCAGCTCTTCATCGACGATGGTGCGGATTTGCGGCATGTTGCCCAGGCGCAGGCCTTTGGTGAACGGCAACGGCGGCTTGTTCAGCATCTGGCGGGTGGCGATATCGGCGCCCGGGTTCTTATCATAGAAGCCCTGCTGACGGGTCAGATCGTAGGCCGCGGTGGTGATCGGCAGATAGCCGGTTTTCTGGTGCCACTCGGCGGCGTTTTCCGGTTTGGTCAGGAAGTCGAGGAACTTCGCCACGCCGGTGTAGGTCTCTTTGTCTTTGCCCTGCATCACCCACAGGCTGGCCCCGCCAATGATAGCGTTCTGCGGCGCGCCTTTCACATCGGCATCGTAAGGCATCATGCCGACGCCGTAGTTAAATTTGGCGTACTGGCGGATATCGGCCAGCGAGCCGGACGAGGCAGTGGTAATGGCACAATCGCCGTTATAGAACTTTTCAGTGGACTCGTCTTTACGCCCGAAGTAGCTGAAATCGCCCTTCTTGTTCATCTCTTCGAGCAGCGCGATATGCTTCACCTGCTCCGGCTTATTGAACTCAAGAACCGCGTCGGTGCCGTCAAAGCCATTATTTTTCGTCGCCACCGGCAGACCATGCCAGGCGCTGAAGTTCTCGATCTGGATCCAGCCCTGCCAGCCGCTGGCGTAGCCGCACTTCATCCCGGCAGCTTTCAGCTTCGCGGTGTAGGCCGCCAGATCCTGCCAGGTCTTCGGCGGCTGCTCTGGATCTAAACCGGCTTTTTTGAAGGCGTCTTTATTGTAGTACAGCACCGGGGTGGAGCTGTTAAACGGCTGGGAGAGCAGATGGCCGGTTTTCGAATCGGTGTAATACCCGGCGACCGTCGGCACAAACTGCGATTCATCAAACTTGATGCCCGCCTCGCTAAACACCTGGTAGACCGGCTTAATGGCTTTCGACGCCATCATGGTGGCGGTGCCCACTTCATACACCTGCAGGATCGCCGGCGCGTTGCCGGTACGGAAGGCGGCGATACCGGCGCTCAGGCTCTGTTCATAGTTGCCCTTGTATACCGGAACGATTTTGTAATCAGGATTGGCCGCGTTAAAGCGTTGCGCCAGAGAATCCACTTCTTTACCCAGTTCGCCTTCCATTGAGTGCCAGAACGGGATGGTGGTAACCGCCAGGGCCTGACCGGCAAAAGCCAGGCTCAGCGCCAGTCCTAAAGCTGTATGTCGTAACGATATCATCGGTTATCTCTCTTGTTGTGCCGGATGCGCGATTTCACGCGTTTTATGCTCGCGGGGTAACATGACATGTTCGAATTACAGAAAAATAACTTTTTTATTACAAAAAAAAGATAGTAACGGGTCAGAGAGATGACAAGCCGATGAAAGGACGGGGGAAGTAAAGTGGGAGCTGAGACACGGATAATAGTTGTGCGATCGGCTCCCGGGGTCGGCGCAAGCGCCTCGCCCGGGCTACAACGGCTTGGGTAGCCCGGCCAAGCGAAGCGCCGCCGGGTTGCTACGAGTTAACCGTCATCCGCGCAAGCGCGCGACAATCTGTTCCAGGGTAAGTTGCCCCGCTGCAGCCTCGACGGTCATGCCGACGAAGTCTGGATTCGCCGGCAATATAATTCCATTTCGCTTTAAAAAAAGCAGGGTGATAAACAGTGCCGTACGCTTATTACCATCATTAAATATATGACCGCGAGAAATCGCCAGCAGGTGCATCGCAGCGAGTCGCCACACGTCTGTCACACCTTCATATTCAATTTTGTTTAGCACCCTATACATTATCGCTTCGGCACGCCCCGGGTCGGGCATACCGGCAACGCCAGGCGTGACGCGGAGCAGCCTGTCATGAAACTGTATTATCTCTTCCGCTGAGATAATCTGCAGCGTCATTTATCCGCAAGCTCCCTGATCTCAACACCATGAACCGCCATGATAGCCGCGAACTCATCATCCATTCTGGCCGCCTGGTAGCGTTCAAACTCTTCTGCACTAATGATGACTGCAGATTTATGCCCACGACGGGTAATGGTCACAGGTACACCTGTCACTGCGCTTTCCAGCACATCGGCCAGATTTTGCCGGGCTTCGCTATAGTTAACCGTTCTCATAAAAACCTCCAAAGCTGTACTCTTTTATTGTACAACAGACATGTACAAAAAAAGAGCCAACAGGCTCTTTTAAATGTATTCGTGCGATCGGCTCCCGGGGTCGGCGCAAGCGCCTCGCCCGGGCTACAAACCGGCGAAGTGAACGACGCCGGGTTGCGATGAATTAACCGCCGAGATAGGCGCTGCGCACCGCCTCGTTGGCCAGCAGCGCGTCGCCGGTATCCTCCAGCACCACGTGACCGTTCTCCAGCACGTAGCCGCGGTCGGCCAGCTTCAGCGCCTGGTTGGCGTTCTGCTCGACGAGGAAGATAGTCATCCCCTGCTCGCGCAGTTGCTCAATGGTATCGAAGATCTGCTGAATAATGATCGGCGCCAGCCCTAATGACGGTTCATCCAGCAGCAGCAGACGCGGCTGGCTCATCAGAGCGCGACCGATCGCCAGCATCTGCTGTTCGCCGCCGGACATGGTGCCGGCGCGCTGGATACGGCGCTCGTGCAGACGCGGAAACAGCTCATACACCCATTTGATGCGGGTCTGGAACTGATCGCGGTCGGCAAAGAAACCGCCCATCGCCAGGTTCTCTTCCACCGTCATACGCGAAAAGACGCGCCGCCCTTCCGGGACGATCGCCACCGCCTCACGCATGATCTTCGCCGTCTGCCAGTCGGTAATATCCTTACCGTCAAAGACAATGCGCCCGCTGGAGGCGCGCGGATCGCCGCACAGCGTGCCGAGCAGGGTGGTTTTCCCCGCGCCGTTGGCGCCGATAAGCGTCACAATCTCGCCCTGTTTGATATGCAGGCTGACGTTGTGCAGCGCCTGAATCTTGCCGTAGTGGGCGCTGACGTTGTCAAAAGTTAACATCGCGTTTTCCATCTTATGCCTCACCAAGGTATGCGCGGATCACGTCCGGGTTATTACGAATCTCTTCCGGCGTCCCGTTGGCCAGCGGTGTCCCCTGGTTCACGACGTAGATGCGATCGGAAATGCCCATCACCAGCTTCATATCGTGTTCGATAAGCAGGATGGTGGTGTTGTGATGGTTACGCAGCTCGGCGATAAGCTCGTCCAGCTCTTTGGTCTCTTTCGGGTTCAGCCCCGCCGCGGGTTCATCGAGCATCAGAATTTCCGGCTGGGTCACCATGCAGCGGGCAATCTCCAGCCGGCGCTGGTCGCCATAGGCCAGGTTGCTGGCCTGGCGGTTAGCGTGCTCCAGCAGGCCGATACGCTCCAGCCAGGTAGCCGCGCGGTCCAGCGCTTCGCTCTGCGCCCGACGGAAGGCCGGCGTTTTCAGCAGACCGGAGAAGAGTCCGGTTTTCAGCTGCTGATGTTGCGCCACCAGCAGGTTTTCAATCACCGTCATTTCGCGGAACAGGCGCACGTGCTGGAAGGTCCGCACCACGCCCATCCGGGCAATCTGCTGGCCCGGCAGCCCTTCCAGATGCTGGTCGCGCAGCATAATGGTGCCGCCGGTGGGTTTATAAAAACCGGTCAGGCAGTTAAAGACAGTGGTCTTCCCGGCGCCGTTGGGGCCGATCAGCGAGACAATCTCGCGTTCTCTGAGCTCCAGCGACACATTGTTGACGGCCAGCAGACCGCCGAAACGCATCATCAGGCCGCTGACGGATAATAATGGCTGACTCATGCCTGCTCTCCTTTCGCCTGACCGTTTTTCAGCTTCAACTGCACGCGCGTCATCGGCAACAGCCCCTGCGGACGCCAAATCATCATCAGCACCATCAGGCCGCCGAGCATTAACATGCTGTATTCGTTGAAGTCACGCATCAGCTCGCGCGAGACCACCAGCAGAATAGCCGCGAGGATCACCGCGAACTGCGAGCCCATCCCGCCCAGCACAACGATCGCCAGTACGAAGGCCGACTCAGCGAAGGTGAAGGACTCCGGGCTGACAAAGCCCTGGCGCGCAGCGAACAGCGTCCCGGCGAAGCCAGCAAACGCGGCGCTGATGGTAAAGGCGGTCAGCTTGATGCGCGTCGGGCTCAGGCCCAGCGAACGACAGGCGATCTCATCTTCACGCAGCGCTTCCCACGCCCGCCCCAGCGGCATTCGCAGCAGGCGGTTGATGACGAACAGGCTGAGCACGACCAGCAGCAGCGCCACCAGGTAGAGGAAAATCACCCGATCGGAGGGATCGTATTTGACGCCGAAGAAATTGCTGAAGGTATCCCAGCCGCCTTCGCGGGCGGTACGGCTAAATTCAAGGCCGAAGAAAGTCGGTTTCGGGATCTGGCTGATGCCGTTCGGCCCGCCGGTGATCTCGGTATTGTTGAGCAGCAGAATACGCACAATTTCACCGAAGCCTAAGGTCACAATCGCCAGATAGTCGCCGCGCAGACGCAGCACCGGGAAGCCCAGCAGGAAGCCGGCCGCCGCGGAGACCAGGCCAGCCAGCGGCAGACAGGTCCAGAAGCCGAGACCGTAATAGTGGTTCAGCAGCGCGAAGGTATAGGCGCCGATGGCGTAGAACCCGCCGTAGCCCAGCACCAGCAGGCCGGAAAGGCCGACCACCACGTTCAGCCCGAGGCCGAGGATGATATAGATCATCGTCAGGGTGGCGATATCCACCGTACCGCGCGACACCATAAACGGCCAGGCCACGGCGATCACCAGCAGAGCAATCAGGAACAGCTTCTGTTTCACCGTTGAGCCGTCAATCGCCGGCATAATAAACTTCGGCCCGGAGACGTTCTTGACCGCTTTCTGAAACAGCGGCCGCAGCAGCTGGAAGAAAAAGACCACCGCAGTGCCGATAAAGATCCACTGCCAGCGAATATCGGCGGCGGTATCGACCACCAGTTTGGTGCCGTCCAGCTCCAGCTGCACGCCCATAAAGACGCCCGCCAGAATGAAGAACATCACGGCAGACAGCAGCGCCATTGCAATTTGCATCGGTTTCATACTTTTTCCACCTCCGGGCGGCCCAGAATGCCGGTCGGCATCACTAACAGCACCAGAATCAGCAGCGCGAAGGAAACGACGTCCTTATATTCGGTGCTGAGATAGGCAGAAGAGAGCGCCTCGGCAATACCCAGGATCAGGCCGCCGATCATCGCGCCCGGAATACTGCCGATACCGCCGAGCACGGCGGCGGTGAAGGCCTTCATCCCGGCCATAAAGCCGATGTAGGGGTTAATCACGCCGTAGAACTGGCCGAGCAGCACGCCGGCCACTGCCGCCATCGCTGCGCCGATGACAAAAGTCAGGGCGATGACGCGGTCGGTGTTAATCCCGAGCAGGCTGGCCATTTTCAGGTCTTCCGCACAGGCACGGCAGGCGCGCCCCATCCGCGAGTAGCGAATAAACAGCGTCAGGGCCAGCATGGCAATAAAGGTCACCACCCAGATCACCAGTTGCATGGTGGTGATTGTCGCGGAGAAGCTGTCGCTGTGGCCGACGATCCACTGGCCGTTAAACAGGCTCGGCAGCGCCACGTCGCGGGAGCCCTGGGTCAGGCTGACGTAGTTCTGCAGGAAGATAGACATCCCGATAGCGGAGATCAGCGCAATCAGACGCTTAGAGTTACGCACCGGCCGATAGGCCACGCGCTCAATGCTCCAGCCGTAGGCGCTGGCAATCACAATGGCGCCCACGAAACCGGCGGCGACCAGCAGCCAGCTGGTGTCGATGCCCATCATCATCAGCGCGGCGATGATCATGAAGGAAACATAGCTGCCAATCATGTAGACCTCGCCGTGGGCGAAGTTGATCATGCCGATAATGCCGTACACCATCGTATAGCCGATGGCGATCAGCGCGTAGGTACTGCCCAGCGTGACGCCGTTAAACATCTGCTGCAGAAAATAGAGAAACTGCTCGGACATAAGGTAACCTTTTTCAAACCGCCCGCGGCTCGCGGGCGGAGGGATAACTCGTCTTCAGCGCTTATTTCGCCGCGCTCGAAGAGCCGTCGGCGTGCCACTGGAAGACACCAAACTCAAATCCCTTCAGATCGCCTTTTTCATCCCAGGTCAGCGGCCCAATCACGGTTTTCGCCCCGTGCGCTTTCAAATCTTTGATTAAATCCAGCGGCTGCTGGCTGCCGGTTCTGTCCATCGCCTGCGCCAGCGACTGAACGGCGGCATAGGTGATCCAGACGTACGGCCCGCTCGGATCTTTCTTCTCCGCTTTCAGCGCGTTGACGATGGCGCTGTTAGCAGGGTCCTGATCGTAGCGTTTTGGCATCGTCACCAGCATCCCTTCCGCCGCGGCGCCCGCGATATTGGACAGCGAGGCGTTGCCGACCCCTTCCGGCCCCATAAACACGGTTTTCAGCCCGACGGAGCGCGCCTGGCGCAGCATCTGGCCCATTTCCGGGTAGTAGCCGCCGTAGTAGACGAAGTCGATGTTCTCTTTCTTCAGGCGCGCCAGCAGGGCGGAGAAATCTTTTTCCCCCGCGGTGATGCCGTCAAAAAAGACGATGTTGGCGCCGGCTTTTTTCAGGTTGTCCTGCACCGAACGCGCCAGCCCTTCGCCGTACTGCTGCTTGTCATGAATGATGGCGATACGCTGCGGTTTCACTTTCTCGACGATATATTTCGCCGCGGTCGGCCCCTGCGAGGAGTCGAGGCCGGCGGTACGCATGATGTACTGATAGCCGCGCTGGGTCAGCTCCGGGTTGGTCGCTCCCGGGGAGATCATCAGGATGCCTTCATCCTCATAGATATCGGAAGCCGGCTGGGTGGAAGAGGAGCACAGGTGGCCGATAACGTACTGAATACCGTCGTTGACGATTTTGTTGGCTACCGCGACCGCTTGCTTCGGATCGCAGGCGTCGTCGTATTCGACGGCCACCAGCTTGTCGCCCTTAATGCCGCCGCTGGCGTTGATGTCTTTAATCGCCTGACGCGCGCCATTGAACTCCATGTCGCCCCACTGGGCCACTGGGCCCGACATCGCGCCGACCACGGCGACCTTAATATCCTTGGCCATCGCCGCGTGCGACATCGCTAATGCGACAATGCCCGCGACGATGGTTTTCGCGTTCCTTTTCATGCTGCAGAACCCCGTTCGTGATGTGGTGTAAATGTTTTGTATTTTTATGGTTAAAAAGCATTCTGTGCTTTTATTAAACAACGCCATTTTTACCATTGAGTTTAATGGTTTAGCGCAGCTTTTCACTAAAAAACAGATTAAAATCTCTATTTTTCAGTCGATTAAGCAAAGATAATATTCTGTATTTTGCTGAAGATAAACAAAAAAAAGTCCATGCGGCAGCATAAAATAACGATACATAAGGCGGAATAAAACGCTGCACATTAGGTTAAAATTCTGCTTATTTTTCGATCCATGACGGATTGCGCTACCCCAACAACGCCAGGAAAACGAATCCCCTGATGTATGCGCAAAAAACAGCGCTCCGCCAGACAGCAATTTTGGGTACACTGGCGCCTCTGTTTTGCACTGGACTTGCCGCCCATGAAACTGACCATTATCCGTTTACAGCACTTCAGCGATCAGGATCGCATTGATCTGGGAAAAATCTGGCCGTCGCAGGATCTGTCGACGCTGACCCTTGATGAAAACCATCGTCTCTACGCCGCCCGCTTTAACGAGCGCCTGCTGGGCGCCGTGCGCGTTACCCTGCGCGGCGTTGAAGGTGAGCTCAGCGATCTGTGCGTGCGTGAAGTGACCCGCCGCCGCGGCGTCGGGCAATATTTAGTGGAAGAGACGTTGCGTGATAACCCGGCCATCAAAAGCTGGCGCGTCGCCGACCAAGGGGTGGAGGACCGCGGCGTGATGGCGGCCTTTATGCAGGCGCTCGGCTTTAGCGCCCAGCAGACCGGTTGGGAAAAGCATTAAGAAAAGCGTTCGTCAGGTAACACAGCGCTTGTTTGTTGCCTCCCGGCAACGGAATAAAGCCCAGCCGCGGGTGAACGGCTGGGCTTGTTTATTTCATACTGCGACGATAATGCCATGGTGCCCCGAACGTGAAACTGCGGATTGTCCTGTCAGATATCCGCCAGGACAAAGGCTCGCGTGATATTTCAGAATTTAATCTGCAAGCACAGTTTCTCCTGGCGTTTCACGTGCGGTAAGATTCGCTGACGCGTAAAATTGCGCAGAAAGTATTCAGCGCAACGCGATCATCAGCAGTCAACATGGAATAAACATATGGAAATGTATATCGGGCTGGCTATTGTCGCCGTGATCCTTATCTGGGCGATCTTCACCTATAACCGTTTTATCTCTCTACGCCGTTTCAAAGATGAAGCCTGGAGTGGCATTGCCGTCCAGCTCAAGCGCCGTCACGATCTGGCGCCCAATCTGTTCAGTCTGGTCAAACGCTATGCGCAGCACGAAAAAGAGCTGCTGGAAGAGATCGGCCGCCAGCGCAGCGTCCTGATCGGCAATCCCCGACAGGTGGCCGACAGCGAGCAGCAATATGCCGGAACGTTGAGTCGTATCTTCGCCCTGGCGGAAGCCTATCCGGAACTCAAAGCCAGCGAAAATTTCCTCTCGCTGCAGCAATCCCTTGGCGAAATAGAAGAACAGCTGCAAATGGCCCGCCGTTACTTCAACGCCACGGTCCGTGAGTTTAATATTCTGGTGGAGTCTTTCCCCAGCCTGCTGCTGGCCCGCCTGTTTAGCTTCAGGGCGGAACTGTTCTTTGAACTGGAGTCCCCTGAAGAAGCCAAATTGCCGCGGATGGAGTGACCTATGTCCACCTGGTCCATGCGGATACTGCGCAGTATTGGCCTGTTGCTGCTGCTGTTGAGCATCTCTGGCTTAGCCGTCAGCGACGATAACGCTATCACCGAGGCGTCGCCACTCCCGGCCAATGTCCGCCGGGTTCCCGCGTATGAACATATTCTCTTTTTCGATTCCCTGGCGCGTTTTCAGCCAAACGGCAGCATGGAGATGCGGGAAAATATCACCGTGCTGTCCCTCGGAAAGGAGATTCGTCGAGGCATTTTCCGCACGCTACCTCTCTCCTGGCACCGGCAGGACGGCAAAATTTTTAGCGTTGATTACGTCATCAAATCGGTCTCACGCAATGGACTCCCTGAACCCTACAGCCTCGATCGCACGACAAAAGCGCTGACCGTGCGCATTGGCAGCGCCGATCGCACCCTGAAGCCAGGTATTTATAACTATGAAATTCGCTATCAGGTTAGCAACCATTTCAGCCGCTTCCATGACTGGGATGAGCTGTACTGGAACGTGACGGGCAACGACTGGAGCTGGCCAATCGGGAAAGCCCGTTTCCAGCTTGTACTGCCTGACGCCGCCGGGCAGCTGAATGCGGATGGCAGAGATGCAAGGTTGCGCACCATTGATGTTTACACTGGTCGTCAGGGGGCGAAAGACCACCATGCGATCATCCTGCCTGATGGCAGCATACAAACTTCCCGCCCCCTTGCCACCGGCGAAGGGCTAACCGTGGTCTATACCTGGCCTCGAGATATTCTGGCAGGCGCCGCCGCGCCCGAAGCGGTCTGGCCGTTGGTCCATTTACTGGTGCCGACGCTGGCCACCAGTATTATCTGGCTTCCCCTGCTACTGCTTGTTGGCTACTACTGGCTGTGGTGGCGCAAAAACGTCATCGCGGCGGGGTTAAAAATGCCGCCGGTGACGCCGCTATTTTCGCTGCCCGCCGCGATGTCGCCAGGCTATCTGCGCTTTATTACGCAACGTAAGTATGATGATGTGGCATTCAGTAGCGATTTGCTGGGACTGGTTGCCAAACGAGCAATCAGATTAACGAGTAAAAAAAGCCAAACCAAAGGCGCGTGGTCTTCATCCCCTGTTGATGAGCAGTGGCTTTCCCGTCAGCCAGACGAAAAACATAAGCCGCTGAACCCCAATGAAAAGCAGTTGATGAGCCTGCTTTTCAGCGCTAAACGTAAGAACATCAATCTCAGTACGCCGCATCAAACGTTGATGCAAAACGCGCGCAGATGGCTGGAAAAATGTTGTGAAGAGCAGAAATCGCAGCTGTGCCGGACATGGGGTAAACCGCTGCGTCATTGTATTTATATTGCTCTGCTGATCCCGATCGTTTGCGGCATCGGATTTAGCCCGGCGGCGGCGGCGCTCACCGTTCCCTGTCTGCTGTTTGTATCGGTCGGCGGGGTGATGACGTATTTGTGCCTGAGGTTTTTACGCAATCCGATGAAAACCCTGCGTAGTTTGGGACCAGTGATGATCCTGATGGCGCTGGTATTTAGCCCTTTCGCCACCGTGGCGGGCGGTGTTTTCCTGCTTGGCATGCTACCCCTCACCCAACTTCCTGCCGGCTATCCTGGCGCCTTGTTAACCGCCATCGCACTGTGCGCGTTCGTCGCCTGGAAAACACCTCGCTATACGCAGAAGGGGTTAAACGATCTGGCCGTCGCCAAGGGCTTGAAGCTGTATATTAAAACCGCCGAAGAGAAGCGTTATCAGACACTTTATCCACCTGACCAGATGGTCGCTCACTTTGAAAGCCTGCTGCCGGTCGCTCTGGCGCTCGGCGTAGGAAAGACCCTGGCGAACACTTTTTCCCGATATTTAAGCAGCACCGGCGCGATGTCGGAAGTGTTAGCGCAGGCAGACTGGCAGGATATGCATCATTTCTACCAGAGCTGTCATTCCGCCGCCGGCGAGAAGCCGGTGCAGCGTTCAGAGGGTGACTCGTCAGGGTCGGGCTATAGCGGTTCCGGCTCTTCCGGTGGCGGATCGTCAGGCGGCGGTTCCGGTGGTGGTGGCGGCGGTGGCTGGTAAGAGAAGGCCGGATAGCATTTATCCGGCCAACACATCTGGGGCGTGAAAGGCGCCCCACCCATTTAACCCAGCATTTCGCGTGGCAAAAAGGCGTCAAGACCCGACATCCCCGGGAGCTTACATCAGTAAGTGACCGGGGTTGAGGGCCGCAGACAACGCATTTGCAGCGTGAAAGGCGCCCCGCCCATTTAACCCAGCATTTCGCGTGGCAAAAAGGCGTCAAGACCCGAAATCCCCGGGAGCTTACATCAGTAAGTGACCAGGGTTGAGGGTCGCAGACAATGCATTTGCAGCGTGAAAGGCGCCCCCGCCCATTTAACCCAGCATTTCGCGTGGCAAAAAGGCGTCAACACCCGAAATCCCCGGGAGCTTACATCAGTAAGTGACCGGGGTTGAGGGTCGCAGACAACGCATTTGCAGCATGAAAGGCGCCGGTTAAATTATTTGGCGTCGGTCGCCGTACCATTCGCATGCCAGGTAAAGACACCGAACTCAAAGCCTTTCAGGTCGCCTTTCTGATCCCACGACAGCGGGCCCATCACGGTGTCTACTGTCGCGCCTTTCAGGTATTTAGCGATTTCCGCCGGATCGTCAGACTGATTCAGGCCTGCCTGCAGCGACTGCAGCGCCGCGTAGGTGGTCCACACGAAGGCGCCGCTCGGATCCTGTTTCTTCGCCTTGATCGCATCCACGATCGGTTTGTTCGCCGGCACCTGGTCGTAGTTCTTCGGCTTGGTTACCAGCAGGCCTTCCGCCGACTCGCCGGCGATGTTAGACAGGGAGACGTTCGCTACGCCTTCCGGGCCCATAAACTGGGTTTTCAGACCGGCGGCGCGCGCCTGACGCAGGATCTGGCCCATTTCCGGGTGATAGCCGCCGTAGTAGACGAAATCGATATTCTCTTTCTTCAGGCGCGCTACCAGCGTGGAGAAATCTTTCTCACCGGCGGTGATCCCGTCGAAGAAGACCACGTTCGCCCCGCCTTTTTTCAGGCCATCCTGCACCGCACGGGCCAAACCTTCGCCATACTGCTGTTTGTCATGCACCACTGCGATACGCTGCGGCTTCACTTTGTCGAGAATGTATTTCGCCGCGGTTGGTCCCTGGTCGGAGTCCAGTCCGGTGGTGCGCAGGATCAGCTTATAGCCGCGCGCGGTCAGCTCCGGCGCGGTTGCTGCCGGGGTGATCATCAGAATGCCTTCGTCTTCATAGATATCAGACGCCGGCTGAGTGGAAGAGGAGCACAGGTGGCCGATAACGTATTTGATCCCGTCGTTGACCACTTTGTTGGCGACCGCTACCGCCTGTTTCGGGTCGCAAGCGTCATCATATTTTACGATCTGCAGCTTATTGCCCTTAATGCCGCCCTTAGCATTGATATCCGCTACCGCCTGCTCGGCGCCGGTAAATTCCTGATCGCCGTACTGGGCCACCGGGCCGGACATCGCCCCGACTACCGCGATTTTGATATCTTCCGCCAGCGCCGCGCTGCTCATAACCAAGGCAATACATCCTGCCAGTAACGCTTTACCCTTCATATTCATCCTGAGGCTCCCCATTATTATGGTTTTTGCATTTGTTGTGATGTTGTTTGTTAGCGCATTATTTTGTTTATATCGATAGGAAAAGCATATGATAGCTAATCTACCGGGGGCTGCTCGCGCTTTTGCAGCACACTATGCTAAACATACCGTCATTCTGAGGAATTTGAAACGACTAAATTGCGGGCTATGTAACAGATAAGTGACAAATAAAAAAACCGCGCCAGCATGAACCGGACGCGGTGCAAAACAGGCCCTAATTACCAGCCAGCGGGCAGGTAGCCTACCGCGGACGCTATCGCGTAGACGGCGCTGCAAAGATACAACAACACAATGAAGCATTGGATAAGCGGATGGGTCATCCAGGCCGGACAGGTCCAGCCCGGCGTCAGGTCGCCACGCTGGCGGGCGCCCTTGAGCATCAGGATCGGCATAATCGATAAAATAACGCCGCTGAACACCCCGGCAAAATAGAGCGCGTTGACGAAGGAGACCATGCCGCTGTAGGCCAGCGCGAACGGCGGGATCGCCACCACCAGCAGCACCATCAGGCGACGGGCGGGCTGTTCGTCATTCCCCAGGCGGAACTGATCGAAGATATTGGTCAGGAAGCTGCCGCCCAGTCCCCAGTAGGAGGTCAACATCGCGCACAGCGCAAACAGGTTGGCGGAGAAGAAGGCCCATTCGCCAAGCGCCCTGCCCCAGGAGATGGTGGCCACATCCGAAATATTCTCCAGGCCGTTAAGCGAGATCACCGACAGCGGCACCAGCGCCAGCAGGGTAAAGGTCAGCGCCATGCCGACCATAATGGCTTTAGGCAATTTTTCCGGTTTGTCGGCGAAGCCCCGCGCCATTTCCGGGACGATATACTGTGCCGAGAAGCAGAACGCCACGACGTTGAAGACCGGAACCATATACAGCCAGTTGCCGTCGAGCAGATAGCCCACGCGGGTGGTCTCTTTCAGCAGCGTGGCAATCACCAGCACCGAGATCATCACCACCATGCCGATGCTGATAAATTTCTCGCCGCGGCCGATCGCCTTCAGCCCCAGATAGAGCACCCCTGCCGCCGGGACGAAAAACAGCACGCTGCCCAGCGCCGGCGAGATGCCAAACAGCGAGTGCAGCAGCTTGCCGCTGCCGGTCATATAAGCCGTCAATGCCCCGACGCTGTTGACGCAGACGGAGAGGAACATCATTAGCGCGCCGAAGCCGCCGACGTAGCGCTTTGATAATCCGCTGAGCTGCAGATGTTTACGCGTGCGGAGCGTGGATTCCGCGACATAGAGCATGGTCACCGTGGTCAGACTACCCACCAGCACCAGCCAGAACAGCAGTGGTAAAAAGCCCGCTTTGCTTGACGCATAGGCGATAGAGAGGACACCCGCGCCAATATTGGTACCGACAATCATCGATACCCCTTCGACGAAGCTCAGAGATTTTGCAGGGACAGCCGTACGTTCCCGGCCGGTGAGGACGGGAGAAAAGGTGGAGTTTTCAGACATAATACTTTCCGTTTTACTCCGGCGGTTTTCACCGCCGGAAAAAAGGTGATATCAGGGTGATAAACCACTCACGCTGAGCATAAACAGCCGGCTGCGGCGTCCTGTTTCTGTTCGGCTTCCCTGCCGCCGCAGCCCGCCGGGGAGACGTTAGCTCTTCAGTACGCGCGCCAGAATATCCAGCGCTTTCGAGAACTGGGCGTCCGGAATCGTCAGCGGATAGAGGAAGCGGATCACGTTGCCGTAGACGCCGCAGCTCAGCAGCAGCAGGCCGTTCTCCTGCGCTTTCTGTTGCACCTGGCGGGTGAACTCCGGCGACGGCTCGCCAGTTTGCGGATCGTTAAACTCCACTGCCACCATCGACCCCCGGCCGCGGACATCGACAATCGCCGGACAGGTGGCGCGCGCCTGGTTGAGCACTTCCTGCAGATGGCTACCCAGCTGCTCAGCGCGCTGGCACAGCTGCTCTTCGGCAATCACATCCAGCACCGCGTGCGCCGCGGCCACCGCCAGCGGGTTACCGGCATAGGTCCCGCCCAGTCCGCCTGGCGCTGGGGCATCCATTACCTCGGCGCGACCAACGACGCCCGACAGCGGGAAACCGCCGGCGAGGCTTTTCGCCATCGTCATCAGATCCGGTTTCACATCATAATGCTGCATGGCGAACAGCTTGCCGGTACGAGCGAAACCGGTCTGCACTTCATCGGCGATCAGCAGAATGCCGTGGGTATCGCACAGGTCGCGCAGCGCCTGCATGAAATCGGCCGGCGCGACGTTAAAGCCGCCTTCCCCCTGGATCGGCTCGAGGATGATGGCCGCGACCTGATCCGGCGCAATATCCGCTTTGAAAATGCGCTCCAGGCTTTTCAGCGCATCCGCTGTGGTCACGCCATGCGCCGCATTCGGGTAGACACCGTGATACACCGAGCCCGGGAACGGCCCGAAGCCGATTTTGTAGGGTGCGACCTTACCGGTGAGGGCCATGGTCATAAAGGTACGGCCGTGGAAACCGCCGCCGAAAGTTATCAGCCCCGGACGACCGGTGTAAGCGCGGGCAATTTTCACCGCGTTCTCGACCGCTTCCGCGCCGGTGGTGAAGAAGGCCGTTTTTGCCGGCCCGTCAATCGGCGCCAGATCGTTGATACGTTCAGCCAGCGTGACATAGCTTTCGTACGGCACAATCTGATAGGCGGTGTGGGTGAACGCCTGCAGCTGGTCAGCGACCGCGGCAACCACCTTCGGATGACGGTGACCGGTATTTAACACGGCGATACCGGCGGCGAAATCGATCACCTCATTGCCTTCGATATCCCACAGCGTGGCGTTCTCCGCCTTCTCGACAAAGTAGTTACACATTACGCCTACGCCGCGCGGCGTCGCCTGCTGGCGACGTTGATTCAGTTCTGAGCTTTTCACCTGCGAATCTCCTGTCGTGTATGTCACGTTATCGCAACAAATTAGAAACGATGCCGTTTATTTACACAGGAGTTGGCCCTATAATCGAGTACCAATTTTGAATATCTGAGGGATCCAATTGCGTTCGCTGGTGGGTGACCTGGTGCTGGTCCGTCTGCAGGAAGAGCGCGACCCTCTTCTGCACAAACGCTTATACAACGCGCTTCGCCGCGCGATCCTTGACGGTTCGCTGGCACCGCAAAGCCGCCTGCCGCCGTCGCGGGACCTGGCGGGAGAACTCGGCGTATCAAGAAACACCATATTAACAACTTATGAACAATTACTGGCGGAAGGATATGTGGTTTCCCGTCGGGGAAGCGGAACATTCGTTGCCCAAACCGCCTCTGAAAGTTCCTTGACCGCTAAGGGTGAGCGGGAAAACAGCAGCATCGCGACATCGACGGCGCATCTTTCACGCCGCGGCCAGCACCTGCTCGGCCAGGTCAGCGCCAGCCCGCGCCAGTGGGGAGCGTTTATTCCCGGCGTACCGGACGTTAACGCCTTTCCCCATCCGCTGTTCAGCAAGATCCAGGCGCGCATCAGCCGTCGGCCAAAGCCCGAGCGGCTCAGCTACAGCTGCAACGGCGGTACCCCGGAGCTGCAGCAGGCGCTGGTGGATTATCTGCGGGTATCGCGCGGCGTCCACTGTCAGGCAGATCAAATTCTTATCACCGAGGGGATCCACCAGGCTATCGATCTGGTCACCCGCATGCTGTGCGACAGCGGCGATCTGGCGTGGGTGGAGGAGCCTTCCTACTGGGGCATTCGCCACCTGCTGGCGATGAACGACGTCCGGGCGGAGCCCCTGACCGTCGATGCCAACGGCCTGCGTCCGCCGGAAACGGTTGACGATGCGCCGCGGCTCATCTTTGTCACCCCTTCTCACCAGTATCCGCTGGGTGCAGTGATGAGCCTTGAACGTCGTCAGCGGCTGCTGGCGCTCGCCCGCCAGCAGGGGAGCTGGATCGTCGAAGATGATTATGACAGCGAGTTTCGCTTTTCCGGCCAGCCCATCCCCGCCCTGCAGGGGCTGGTGGCCGACGCGCCGGTGGTCTATATCGGCACCTTCAGTAAAACGCTCTATCCCGGCCTGCGTCTGGGCTATGTGGTGATCCCCCGTCCGCTGGTCAGCGATCTGAAGCACGCCCACGCCGAGCTTTACCGCGGCGGCCATTCGCTGATCCAGATGGCGCTGGCGGAGTTTATTACCGCTGGTCACTACTCGGCCCATATCCGCCGCATGCGCCTGCTCTACAGCCGTCGCCGCGCCTTTTTAACCGAGCTGATTCAGCGGCACTGTATGCCCGACGCCCTGTCGGACTTCAGCGATAATGCCGGGCTGCATTTGATCCTCAATTTACCGGAAGAGGCTGACGATGTGGCGATCGCCAGCGAGGCCAATGCGCGCCACATTCTGGTGCGGCCGCTCTCGCGCTACTACCTGACGGCGGCGCGTAAGAAAGGATTATTGATGGGATTTGCCAGCCAGCCCGAGGAGCAGATGGCGCCGGCATTCAGCGTGCTGATCGGCTGCCTGCGGACGCACTGTCCAGAGGTGCTGCGGCCCATGGATGGCGCAGAAAAACAAAACGCCCCAACCTGAGGCGGGGCGTTATCGGGTTGCCTGGCGTCAGGCAGGGGTTGCGTATCAGGCTTCGATCGCCGCACGCAGTTTTTTCATGGCGTTCTTTTCCAGCTGACGCACGCGCTCTGCGGAGACGCCGTAGCGGTCAGCCAGCTCCTGCAGCGTGGACTTGTTGTCTTCGTCCAGCCAGCGGGCGCGGATGATATCCTGGCTACGCTCGTCCAGGCCCTGCATCGCGTCAGTCAGCTTATTCGCCGCCTGCTCTTCCCAGTTATCGTCTTCGATGCCGTCGGCAAAGTTTGACGTTTTGTCCTGCAGATACAGGACCGGCGCCATCGGCTGGCTGTCGGACTCATCGTCGGACGACATGTCGAAGGTCATGTCCTGGGCCGCCATACGGGATTCCATCTCGCGGACGTCTTTGCTCGACACGCCCAGCTCACGGGCCACCATTTCCACTTCATCCTGGTTGAACCAACCCAGACGCTGTTTGGTTTTACGCAGGTTAAAGAACAGCTTACGCTGTGCTTTGGTGGTAGCGACCTTCACGATACGCCAGTTGCGCAGCACGTATTCGTGAATTTCGGCTTTAATCCAGTGCACGGCGAAGGAGACCAGGCGCACACCCACTTCCGGGTTGAAGCGACGCACGGCTTTCATCAGGCCGATATTGCCTTCCTGGATCAGATCCGCCTGCGGCAGGCCATAGCCCGAGTAGTTACGAGCAATGTGAACAACAAAGCGCAGGTGAGACAGAATCAGCTTTTTCGCTGCTTCCAGATCGCCCTGGTAATGCAGCTTTTCAGCAAGCTCCCGCTCTTCATCAGCCGACAGCATCGGCCAAGTGTTAGCGGCCCGGATATACGATTCCAGGTTACCAACGGGGGCTAAAGCTAAAGTTTGCATTTCTTTGGTCATTCAAATCCTCTCAATTGATATCTTCTGACGTGGTCTTGTCCCCATCAGGCAACAAGCATGCCAGCATTCATGAGCAACGAGAATATCACTCACATTAGTATCAGACAGTGATTTTATCCACAAGTTCCATGCAACGGTGTGAATAAATTACGCACAAAATGTGACACCACGATGAAAAAGTGAGGGCAGGAAAAGGAGAACAAGCTTGCGTATCTTTCCCTGCGAACAGGAACTCATTGCAGCAGGGAAAGATTATATCACGCTTTTTTTAATCGGGAGTAAAGTGACGTAAATGTTGCACTGTCGCCAGCCAGGCGGCTACCCAGCCGATCATCGAGCAGACGATCAGCATCAGCAGACACTCGTCAAAGCCTAAGCCGCTTAGCTCAAACTGGGTGCCGAACACCTTCGCCACTTCGGTCACTGCCGACGAGAGACGCATCACCAGAATCTCCGACAGGATCAGCGATAAAAACGCGCCGGAGAAGCCCAGCATCGCCCCGCCGTAGAGGAACGGACGCAGGATAAAGCCGTCGGTAGCGCCGATCAGTTTCTGCACGTTAATGGTATCGCGGCGGGCGAAGATGCTCAGGCGCACGCTGTTGCCGATCACCAGGAACACCGCCGCCACCATCAGCACGCCAATCATCGCCGACACGCGGCCCACCAGCCCGGTGAGCGAGGAGAGGCGGGCAAACCAGCTGTCGTCCATCCGCACCTCATCGACCCCCTGGATCCGCGATACCCGATCGCGCAGGGTGTTCAGCGCTTCCGTGCTCTGGAAATCCAGCTTCGGCACCACGATGGCGACCGCCGGCAGCGGGTTCTCTTCCAGCATATCCAGGGCGCCGCCAAAGCCGGACCAGTTACGGAATTCACCCAATGCCTCGTCACGTGACAAATAGTTCACCTTGTCGACGCCCTGCTCCGCCTGCAGCTGACCTACCACCCGCGCCGCGGCGTCGTCATCCAGCGTTTTTTCCAGATACACGGTGATCTGCGGCGAGGGATAGTACTGTGACGCCGCGCTGCTGACGTTTTTGTAGACCATGTAGCAGACGCTTGGCAGGGTCAACGAGATGGCGATAACCATCACCGTCAGGAATGTGGCCAGCGGTGTGCTTTTTAAATCCTGGAGCGCGCCGTGCCAGGCGTAGCGCACCTGCTCGTTGAACACGTTGCTCTTACGCGAGGCCGGGTTAGGCGCCGCTTTCGGCCGTTTTGGCGCATTGCGCCCGCCGCCGCCGCCCGCCGCGTTGCGCAGGCGATCGAACTTGCTGCCGAACTGGCGGATTTGGTTCATTGCGTCGCGCTTATTCACCCCGAATGCCTCCATGCAGATGGCCGTCGCTGAGCGTCAGCACGCGGTACGGACGGCTGGAGATAAGCCCCAGATCGTGCGTGGCCATCAGTACCGTCACCCCGACGCGGTTAAACTCTTCAAACAGACGTAAAATCCCCTCCGAGAGCGCCTCGTCGAGGTTACCTGTCGGTTCATCCGCCAGCAGTACCGCCGGCTTGTTGACCACCGCGCGAGCGATCCCCACGCGCTGCTGCTCACCGCCGGAGAGCTGAATCGGAAAGTTCTTCGCTTTGTCCAGCAGCCCGACCTTGTCCAGCGCCGCCGAGACGCGGCGACGAATGTCATCGCCGCTGGCGCCGGCGATAATCAGCGGGATCGCCACGTTGTCATACACGGTGCGATCCATCAGCAAATGGTGGTCCTGGAAAATCATGCCGATCTGGCGGCGCAGGAACGGCACCTCACGGCTCTTCAGGCGGCTGATTTCATGACCGCTGAAGAAGATTTTGCCGGCGCTGGGCCGTTCGATACCACAGATAAGCTTCAGCAGGGTACTTTTCCCTGCGCCGGAGTGGCCGGTCAGAAACGCCATCTCGCCCGGCTGCAGGTGGAAGTTCACCCCCTGCAGCGCTTGTCTCCCACCGAGATAGGCTTTGCTGACTTGTTCAAAGCGAATCATTCTTAATCCTCTCGGGCAAAAAGTGCCTCAATAAAGTCGCCCGCATTAAACGGACGCAGATCCTCAATACGCTCGCCGACGCCAATATAGCGAATCGGAATGCCGAACTGGTCGGCCACCGAGAAGATCACGCCGCCTTTGGCGGTGCCATCCAGCTTGGTCAGGGTGATCCCGGTCAAACCTACCGCCTCATGGAACAGTTTGGCCTGGCTAATGGCATTCTGCCCGGTGCTGGCGTCGATGGTTAACATCACCTCATGCGGCGCGTCGACGTCCAGCTTTTTCATCACCCGGACGATCTTCTTCAGCTCTTCCATCAGGTGCGATTTATTCTGCAGACGCCCGGCGGTATCGGCAATCAGCACATCAACATGGCGCGCCTTCGCCGCCTGAATGGCGTCGAAAATCACCGAAGCGGAATCGGCGCCGGTGTGCTGGGCGATCACCGGGATATTGTTACGCTGCCCCCAGACCTGCAACTGTTCTACCGCCGCCGCACGGAAGGTATCCCCCGCCGCCAGCATCACCGATTTGCCCTGCTGCTCAAACTGACGCGCCAGCTTGCCGATGGTGGTGGTTTTCCCCACCCCGTTCACGCCGACCATCAGAATAACAAATGGCGTTTTGCCTTCAACATTCAGCGGCGCATCCACTTTGGCGAGAATCTCACCCATCTCTTCTTTCAGCAGGCCGTACAGCGCCTCCGCATCGCGCAGCTGCTTACGGCTGGCGCCCTCAGTGAGGTTAGTAATGATCTTGCGGGTGGTCTCCACCCCGACATCAGCGATCAGCAGCTGCTCTTCCAGCTCTTCAAACAGATCGTCGTCGATCTTCTTACCGCGGAACAGGCTGATAAATCCGGAACCGAGATTTTCTTTTGTTTTCAAAAGGCTACGTTTTAGGCGGGCAAAAAAGCCTTCTTTCGTCGGTTTTTCCTGCTCCTGGGCCAGTTCTTCCACCGGCGCCTCGTCTTCTGGCGCCGGCACCACCACCGCCGCCTCTTCTGCCGCCTCGGCCGCCAGCGCCTGCGCTTCCAGCTCTTCATCGCTTAACGGCGCGTCCTCTTCCGGCGCTTCCGTCTCCTGCGGCTGGGCAACAGCATCCTCTACAGGCTGCTCAGCCACGACCTCCGCCGCCACCGGTTCGGCGATAACCTCTTCCGCCAGCGACTCAACCACCGCAGGCTGTTCAACCGGTTCGCTGACCGCGGGCTCCGGTTCAACAGCAGGCGCTTCTTCGGTCAGAGCAGGCGTTTCCACCCACTCTTCTTCCTGCGCGCTGGCAGGCTCCGCAAGGTGGGCCTTTTCGTTTTCGACCACCGTCTCGGTGA
The DNA here is from genome assembly GCF_030128605.1 of Klebsiella sp. K5-45. Lineage (NCBI taxonomy): Bacteria > Pseudomonadati > Pseudomonadota > Gammaproteobacteria > Enterobacterales > Enterobacteriaceae > Klebsiella > Klebsiella sp. K5-45. The sequence continues at coordinate 118,281 of NZ_JAKUZW010000010.1, forward strand.
CGTCGACGACCTCTTCGGCAAACGCCTCCGGGTCCGCTTTCGGCGCGCTCGGCTCGGCAGGGGTTTCCGCCGCCGGCGTCTCATCGGCAACCGCTTGTTGTTCTTCTACTTTTTGTTCAGTCTCGGTTTCCTGTGCCTGTTCTTTCTGTCCAAAGCCCAGCCAGGAAAAGAAGCCACGTTTTTTCTCTTTTGCCATTTGCGACCACACTCCTCGCTGTTTATTCATGGCGCAGCTTCATCAGAAGCTGAAAAAATGATGAAATTAGTTGGATAGTCTATCACTTAACTTAACTCGCAGCACCGCCCCCGGATTAAGGTTTCGTCAACCGCCGTCGATCGCTAGAATAGCAGGCCGGAAGTTGAGACTTGAGCAGAGAGATGAAAAAACCAAACCACGCGGGCAGCGGTCAGATCCGCATCATCGGCGGGCAATGGCGCGGCCGTAAATTACCGGTGCCGGAGAGCCCGGGCCTACGGCCGACCACCGACCGGGTTCGCGAAACCCTTTTTAACTGGCTGGCGCCGTCCATCGTTGACGCGCACTGCCTCGACTGCTTTGCCGGCAGCGGCGCGCTGGGGCTTGAGGCGCTGTCCCGCTATGCGGCCAGCACTACGCTACTGGAGATGGAGCGCGGCGTCGCTCAGCAGTTGCAAAAAAACCTGGCCACCCTGAAAGCGGATCGCGGCAAGGTGATCGCGACCAACACCCTCAGCTTCCTGAGTCAACCGGGCACGCCGCATGAGATCGTATTCGTCGACCCACCGTTCCGTCAGGGGCTGCTGGAGGAGACGCTGCGCCTGCTGGAAACGCAGGGCTGGCTGGCCGATGAGGCCCTGGTGTACGTCGAAAGCGAAGTCGAAAACGGTTTACCGCCGGTACCGGCAAACTGGCATCTGTATCGTGAAAAAGTGGCCGGACAGGTCGCGTACCGTCTTTACCAACGTGAGGCCCAAGGAGAGCACCATGCTGATTAATTTAGGCCGCCTGCTGATGCTGTGCGTCTGGGCCTTTCTGTTATTGAATCTGTTTCAGCCCTTCCCGAAGCCGCTGAATATCTTCGTCAACGTCGCGCTGATTTTTATGATCCTGATGCATGGTCTGCAGCTGACGCTGCTCAAGGCGACGCAGCCGAAAGATGCCCCGCCGCTGGGCCGCTTTGAGCAAATCCGCATTTTTATCTTCGGCGTGTTTGAGCTCGTCGCCTGGCAGAAAAAACTGAAGGCGACGCTGAAGAAATAGTCCTGACAAGGGCTCAGGGATCGGGCGTAAACGCCACGAACGCTGTGCCCTTATAACTCAACATCCCGCGATCGCCGACGCTCAGCGCATGATACTGCGGCGCGTCAAGGCGAAACACCACCTCCAGCCCGCCGTTCTCAGGGCGAAAGCTCGCTTCATAGCGCATCTCGCTGCCCGCAGGCGTCACCGTCTGCTGGCGCGAACGCCGATCGTTAATCACTTTTTCCCGCTTATTGCTGACGATCACCCGCTTTTGCAACACCGGCGCGGCGTCGTTCGCCAGTTTTTCGCGGCGCTGCTGCACATAGCGAAACGAAGCCGCCACCACAATCACCGCGACGACCAGAACAAAAAAGAGCGGCATTTTACTCATTAAGGTTACCCATAAAAAATATCAGGAATCAGCATACTGCGACTGGAATAACATTGTCATCTGCTGCGCCAAACCACTACACTGAGTGGTAGCTTCACGCATCCGTAACTTTCTTTATGATAACAGATACAGGGACTTACTATGCTTTGGTCATTTATTGCTGTCTGTTTCTCCGCATGGCTTTATGTCGATGCATCCTATCGCGGGCCGGCCTGGCGACGCTGGGTATTTAAACCTGTCACCCTGATTCTGTTGCTGTTGCTGGCCTGGCAGGCGCCGATGTTCAATGCCATCAGCTACCTGGTGCTGGCTGGCCTGTGCGCCTCGCTGCTCGGCGACGCCCTCACCCTGCTGCCGCGTCAGCGGGTGATGTACGCGGTGGGCGCCTTCTTCCTGTCGCATCTGCTGTATACCATCTGGTTTGCCAGCCAGCTGACGCTGTCGTTCTTCTGGCCGCTGCCGCTGGTGCTGCTGGTATTCGGCGCCCTGCTGATGGCGGTGATCTGGAGCCGCCTGGAAGAAATGAAAATGCCGGTGCTGACCTTTATCGGCATGACGCTGGTGATGGTCTGGCTGGCCGGTGAGCTATGGTTTGCCCGCCCTACCGACACCGCGCTGTCCGGTTTCGCCGGCGCCGCTCTGCTGCTGCTGAGCAATGCCGTGTGGCTGGTAAGTCACTATCGTCGCCGTTTCCGCGCCGATAACGCCATTGCCGCCGCGTTTTACTTTGCCGGCCACTTCCTCATCGTGCGCGCGCTGTACCTGTAATTTAGTCCTTGACTCTGGAGTCGACTCCAGAGTGTATCCTACGGCTAATGAGAAAATTATCATTTACCGGAGGGTGCCATGTCGACTCCAGACGCGCAGGATAAAAAAGTCCCACAATTCTCGTCATTCACCATGCGGCCAGCGCCCGCCCCGGCGGAGAGCTGCTGCACAGACCACGCCTGCGCCGCAGAGACCGCACCAGCTGCCGAAGCGCTTAGCGACGCCCGCTACAGCTGGCAGGTTGCCGGCATGGACTGCGCCGCCTGCGCCCGCAAGGTGGAAACGGCGGTTCGTCAGGTGCCCGGCGTCAGTCAGGTTCAGGTGCTGTTCGCCACGGAAAAATTATTGGTTAACGCTGAAGGCGACGTTCGCGCCCAGGTTGAGCAGGCGGTACGTCAGGCAGGCTATACGCTGCGCGATGCCGATGCCCCCGCGTCAGAGAAAACGCAGGGCTCGCGGCTGCGCGACAATTTACCGTTGCTGACGCTGGTCATTATGATGGCCCTGAGCTGGGGGCTGGAGCAGGCCAACCACCCTGCCGGTCAGTTAGCCTTTGTTGCCACCACCCTGGTCGGCCTGTGGCCGGTTGCCCGCCAGGCGCTGCGCCTGATCAAAAGCGGGAGCTGGTTCGCCATTGAAACGCTGATGAGCGTCGCCGCCATCGGAGCGCTGTTTATCGGCGCCACCGCAGAGGCGGCGATGGTCCTGCTACTGTTCCTGATCGGCGAGCGTCTCGAAGGCTGGGCCGCCAGCCGCGCGCGGCAGGGCGTGAGCGCGCTGATGGCGCTGAAGCCCGACACCGCCATCCGTCTGCGCAACGGCGTGCGGGAAACCGTCGCCCAGCGTGACCTGCGTCCCGGAGATGTGATTGAAGTGGCTGCCGGCGGGCGTCTGCCGGCGGATGGACAACTGCTGTCGCCGTTTGCCAGCTTTGATGAAAGCGCCCTGACCGGCGAGTCGGTGCCGGTGGAGCGCCAGGCCGGAGAACGGGTAGCGGCGGGCGCCACCAGCGTCGACCGCCTGGTGCAGCTGACCGTGATCTCCGAACCGGGCGACAGCGCCATCGACCGCATCCTGAAGCTGATTGAAGAGGCGGAGGAACGTCGGGCGCCGATCGAGCGTTTTATCGACCGCTTCAGCCGGATCTACACTCCGGCCATTATGGTGGTGGCCCTGTTGGTGGCCATTGTCCCGCCGCTGTTCTTCGCCAGCGCCTGGCTGCCATGGATCTATAAAGGCTTAACGCTGCTGTTGATCGGCTGCCCGTGCGCGCTGGTCATCTCCACCCCGGCGGCCATCACCTCCGGCCTGGCGGTCGCCGCCCGACGCGGGGCGCTGATCAAAGGCGGCGCGGCGCTGGAACAGCTGGGCCAGGTGCGCCAGGTGGCGTTCGATAAAACCGGCACTCTGACCGTCGGGCAGCCGCAGGTGACCTCGGTCATCGCCACGGCTGAGAATGACGACAACGCGCTGCTGGCGCTGGCGGCGGCGGTGGAGCAAGGCTCCAGCCATCCGTTGGCGCAGGCCATCGTCCGAGAAGCGCAGCGGCGCCAGCTGAGCATTCCGCTGGCCAGCGGCCAGCGGGCGTTGGCAGGTTCCGGTATCGAAGCCGAGGTCAACGGCAGCCGGATTTTAATCTGCGCGGCCAGCAAAGCCGCCCCGGCAGAGTATGAGGCGCAGATCCAGCAGCTGGAGAGCGCCGGGCAAACGGTGGTGCTGGTCATGCGCGGCGAGACGCTTCTCGGCATCCTGGCGCTGCGCGACACCCTGCGCGACGACGCACGTCAGGCAGTGGATGCCTTACACCAGTTGGGGGTGCAGGGGGTGATCCTCACCGGGGATAACCCGCGCGCCGCGGCGGCCATCGCCAGCGAACTGGGGCTGGAATTCCGCGCCGGCCTGCTGCCGGCGGACAAAGTCGAAGCGGTGATGGCGTTGAATGCCGATGCGCCGCTGGCGATGGTCGGGGACGGTATCAACGACGCCCCGGCGATGAAAGCGGCGACCATCGGCATCGCCATGGGCAGCGGTACCGACGTGGCGCTGGAGACTGCCGACGCCGCGCTGACCCACAACCGTCTGACCGGCCTGGCGCAGATGATTTCCCTGGCGCGGGCGACTCACGCCAATATCCGCCAGAACATCGCGATTGCCTTAGGGCTGAAGGGGATTTTCCTTGTCACCACCCTGCTCGGCCTGACCGGTCTGTGGCTGGCGGTGCTGGCGGATACCGGCGCCACCGTGCTGGTAACGGCTAACGCGCTGCGGTTATTGCGTAAGAAGTTGTAGCATAGATACCGGCTTCCCTGCTCGCGCTACGCTTAGCAGGGCTACGGTTCCAGACCGTCGGGTAGCCCGGATAAGGCGCTACCCGCCGCCATCCGGGAGAGGCTCAGTGGCTTTTGCGGATCAGGTAGCGGTACGGCAGGGCTTCGGTTTCCTGGGCCACCAGCTCATGCTCCATAAAGCGGCAGAATCCCGGAATATCGCGGGTGGTGGCCGGATCGTCAGCAATAATCAGCAGCGTCTCGCCCACCGGCATCGTCCGCACGGTTTTACGCACCATCATGACCGGCTCCGGGCAGCGGAGTCCCAGGGCATCCAGAGTGTGGTCAGGAGTGGAGAAAAGTTCGCTCATTTTAGTCTCACGTCAACAAAACGGCCCTAGTTTACCCCCTGCTCGCCAGTACGCAAGCCAGGTTAACGTTTGCGCGAAAAACAACCATTGCATTACGCCGGCAACGCAGTATCATGCAGCCGTTTTTAATTGGGTTCCCTCACCCCAACGTTCCGCTGCCGATTGCTCATTCACCTGAAGCATGACGGGCATAAAAAGGTCACAATATGAATCCGTTTACTACCGTACAGCGCAAAAAAGCGCTCGTCTGGCTTTCGCTATTTCATCTGCTGGTGATTACCTCCAGCAACTATCTGGTTCAGCTGCCGATCTCCATCTTTGGTTTCCATACCACCTGGGGCGCGTTCAGTTTTCCGTTTATCTTCCTCGCCACCGATCTGACGGTGCGAATTTTTGGCGCACCGCTGGCGCGACGCATTATTTTTGCGGTGATGGTCCCGGCGCTGGTCATCTCCTACGCCATCTCCGCCCTGTTTTACATGGGCGAGTGGCAGGGCTTCGCCGCGCTGGGCACCTTTAATCTCTTCGTCGCGCGCATCGCCATCGCCAGCTTTATGGCCTATGCGCTGGGGCAGATCCTTGACGTCCACGTCTTCAACCGCCTGCGGCAGAGCCGTCACTGGTGGCTGGCCCCCACCGCCTCGACGCTGTTCGGCAACATCAGCGATACCGTGGCGTTCTTCTTCATCGCCTTCTGGCGCAGCCCGGATCCGTTTATGGCCGCTCACTGGGGGGAAATCGCCCTCGTCGACTACAGCTTTAAAGTGCTTATCAGCATCATTTTCTTCCTGCCGATGTACGGCGTGCTGTTAAATATGCTGTTGAAAAGGCTGGCGGATAAATCTGATTTGTCGGCATTGCAGCCGAGTTAAAGGTACTCGCGGACTGATGTGTTAAGATAGCCGGATGAGCCATTAGTGGCCGTTTATCGAAAGGAAGATGTCAATGCGCAATTTGGTTAAATATGTCGGTATTGGCCTGCTGGTGATGGGGCTTGCCGCCTGCGATAACAGCGATTCAAAAGCGCCAACCGTTGGGGCAGCAGCGGAGAGCAACACCAGCGGCCAGGCGATCAGCCTGCTGGATGGCAAACTGAGCTTCACCCTGCCTGCGGGCATGGCCGACCAGAGCGGCAAACTGGGCACCCAGGCGAACAACATGCACGTCTATTCTGACGCCACCGGCCAGAAAGCGGTTATCGTCATCGTCGGCGACAGCACCAATGAAGACCTGGCGGTGCTGGCGAAACGCCTGGAAGATCAGCAGCGTAGCCGCGACCCGCAGCTGCAGGTGGTGAGCAATAAATCGCTGGAGATCAAAGGTCACACCCTGCAGCAGCTGGACAGCATCATCTCCGCCAAGGGGCAGACCGCCTGGTCTTCCGTGATCCTCGGCAAAGTGGATGACAAACTGCTGACCCTGCAGGTCACCCTGCCGGCGGACAACCAGCAGCAGGCGCAGACCGAAGCGGAAAGCATCATCAGCACCCTCGCCATCCAGTAATTACTGGCCTGGTGCGACGGCCTCCGGTTCACTGAGCGGGGGCCGTTTTTTTAGCCGCCAGCCCAACAGCAGCGCCGCCATCACCAGACCTGCCGCCGCCAGATATATCACCGGGATCCCGGTCCACGCCATCAGTAAGCCGGCCAGCGGCCCGGTGACGCCTAACGACAAATCCATAAACACGGTATAGGTGGCCAGCGCCGACCCCTGGTTGTGCGGCGGCACCGCTTTCACCGCCACCACGCCCAGCGCCGGAAAGACCAGCGAGAACCCGGCCCCGGTAAGCAAGGTGCCGATTTTCGCCAGCAGCGGCGTATCGGCAAAGCCGACCAGCAGCAGGCCGATGATCTCCACGCTAAAGCAGAGCATCGCCACGTTCAGCCCGCCGAGGCGGTTAATGGCGTTGGGAAACAGCAGCCGTGCGCCAACAAACGCGCAGCTGAACAGCGTCAGGGCGAAGGCCGCCCCGTCCCAGCCTTTGGCCTCATAAAACAGCGTGATAAAGGTGGCGATAACCCCGAAACCGGCGGAGGCCAGGGCCAGCGCCATGCCGTAGGGCCACACCCGCCCGAGCACCGCGCGAAACGACATCGCTTTGCCTTTCGCCGCCTTCACCGCTGCGCGGGGCAGCGCGCAGAGGATGGCCGCCAGCGCAACCGTCATAATGACCCCGGCCAGGCCGCTGAGGCCAATGTACGAATAGCACAGCACGCCGAGCGGGGCGCCCATCGCCATCGCTCCGTAGGTCACAATGCCGTTCCACGAGATCACCCGCCCGATATGCAGCGACCCAACAACGCCGACGCCCCACAGCGTCGAGCCGGTGCCGGCAAAGCTCTGGCCGATGCCGAGAATAACCCGCCCCATGCATAGCAGCAGCAGGCTAACCAGCGGCCAGCCGCTGCTCCAGGCGGCCAGCAGATAGCTCAGGCCGCTTAAAAAGCAGCCGCAGAGGCCGAAGACAACGATTTTTTTGGGCCCCAGCAGGTCAGCATAGCGCCCGGCGTGCGGGCGGCTAAGCAGCGTGGCGAAATATTGCAGACTAATCACCAGGCCGGCCCAGAAAGCGCTAAAGCCCATTACATCATGCACATAGCCGGGAAGCACCGCCAGCGGCAAGCCGATGGTGAGATAGCTGGCAAAGTTAAAAATGACGACGGAGACAATCCGCAGATTGAGGCGCAGTCCATTGAGCGCCGGTTCGGCGACGGGTTCGGGCATCAGGTTCCACCAGATTTCGACAACCAGCTTTCACTATTACCACGCTGGCGGCGGAAAAGCAGCTCGCCTTTCGGAATATTGGCAGTCGGCGAACCGCTACACTTATCAGGCGCGACTCACAAAAGGAATACCTATGTCCCCTCCGCAGGCTGATAAAGCCGGGCTCCATATTTTACTTAAGCTGGCGGCGCTGGTGATTATCCTCGCCGGGATCCACGCCGCCGCCGATATTCTGGTGCAGCTGCTGCTGGCGCTGTTTTTCGCTATCGTCCTCAACCCGCTGGTCACCTGGTTCATTCGCCGCGGGGTGCGGCGCCCGTTCGCCATTACCCTGGTGGTGACGGCAATGCTGGTGATGCTCACCGCGCTGCTTGGCGTGCTGGCGGCGTCGCTCAATGACTTTGTCGCCATGCTGCCTGATTTCAACCGCGCCCTGACGCGTAAGATCGTCCAGCTCCAGGAGTATCTCCCCTTTCTCAACCTGCATATCAATCCGGAGCGCATGCTGCGGCGTATGGATTCAGAACGGCTGATGACCTGGGCCACGACGCTGATGACCCAGCTTTCCGGGGCGATGGCCAGCATTGTGCTGCTGGTGATGACGGTGATCTTTATGCTGTTTGAGGTTCGCCACCTGCCCTACAAACTGCGTTTTGCCCTCAATAACCCTCGCCTGCATATCGCCGGGCTGCACCGGGCGCTGAAAGGCGTTACCCACTATCTGGCTTTGAAAACGCTGATCAGCCTGTGGACCGGGCTGATTGTCTGGCTGGGGCTGCTGGCGATGGGGGTGCAGTTCGCGCTGATGTGGGGGGTGCTGGCGTTCCTGCTGAACTATGTGCCGAATATCGGCTCCGCCATCTCCGCCATCCCACCCATGCTGCAGGCGCTGCTGTTCAGCGGCATCTATGAGTGCCTGCTGGTCGGGGCGCTGTTTCTGGTGGTGCATATGGTGCTGGGCAACATGGTGGAGCCGCGCATGATGGGCCACCGGCTGGGGATGTCGACCCTGGTGGTGTTCCTGTCGCTGCTGGTCTGGGGCTGGCTGCTGGGGCCGGTGGGAATGCTGCTCTCGGTGCCGTTAACCAGCGTCTGTAAAATCTGGATGGAGACCACCGTCGGGGGCAGCAAGCTGGCGATCCTGCTCGGCCCGGGGCGTCCCAAAAGCCGGCTCCCCGGCTAGCGGCGTTTCACCGGCCAGAAGATGGTCAATACGCCGGCGACGATAATCGCCACGCCCAGCAGCGATTGCCAGTAGAACGGCTCATGCCAGCCGGGCAGCCAGATGGCGGCAGCCCACACCAGGATATAGCTCAGGCTCAACAGCGCATACGCTTTTGATAACGGTAGACGGTGGAGGGCAAAGTACCAGCAGACCATTGACAACAGGTAGCCCAGCAGGCCGAAAAACAGGCCGAAGGTACCAGCCTCGAAATGCAGCAGATGCTGGAGAAAGGCCAGAATATCGGTCAGCGGCGGCAAGGCCACCATGGCGCTGCGCAGCAGCAGCTGCGCGGCGCTGACAAGGCCGACGCTGAATAATGCCCAGAGAAAGCCCATCAAACGCTGGTCCCCAGAATGACAATGCCCACGACGATCAACCCGACGCCAAACCAGTGGCGGCGAGCGACCGGCTCATGCCAGATGCCCCAGCCCGCAAGGGTGACCCAGACGAAGTTCAGGCTCAGCATCGGATAGGCGATGCTCACCGGAATAGACTGCAGGACGCTCAGCCACAGCAGCATGCCGCAGCCGAGGCATAGCAGCGCCATCCCCAGCCAGAAGAGTATATGGCGACTCCGCCGTCCGCGACGGGACGGGCGGGTCGCCTGTTTCTGGCACAGCTGTCCGGCGCAGCTCAGCAGGCTGGCGAACACCAGACAGATCCAGACGCTCATTGCGGCAGGTACTGAAGGAAGACCACCCGACCCAGCTCATAGGCGTTATCGGGTTTCGGTAACGGTAAGTCGACCATACTCTCTCCTTTATCCATCAACAGCACCAGCGAGACCGGCCCCTGCTGACGATGCGTGGCCAGCCAGTCGGCAAACCCGGCCTGGCTGACAAAGCTTCCCTGAGCGTCCGGCCAGTCGAGACCGTACTTCAGCTCACCCTGTTTGTCGAACATAATAATATCGCTTCGCTTCAGCTCCCAGGCCAGGCCGCCGGCAATCCCGACGTTGTTAGTCAGGACGTAACGGCTGGGCTGCAGGGATTCGCTGACGATGTCCACGAGGAACTGCGGCTGTTTGCTGTCGATAACCCGGTCCGGAATGGCGAAGCCCACCAGCAGCGCCAGGCCAAGCGGGCAAAGCGCCGCCAGGCTCCAACGGCGACCAGCGTCTTTCATCGCCAGCCAGCCCATCAGCGCCCAGACGGCGAAGGCGATGGCCGCCAGCAGACATTTATACAGCTCAATCTTGGTCCATACCGGCTTGTGCATCACGCCCCAGGGCGAGACCACCAGCACGGCGATCAGCCCCAGCAGGCCAAAGCCCAGGTTGATCATCCCGTTGATGCGCAGCGCTTTCGCGCCGGTCTTCGCCGCCTCCAGCGCGTAGCGGGCCATCAGGATCGACAGCGGCGCAAAGCACGGCAGGATATAGGTCGGCAGTTTGCCTTTAGCAATACTGAAGAACAGGAACGGCATCGCCACCCAACCGAGCAGATACAGCGCGCCGCGGGCCTCATCGCGCTCACGCCAGCCGCGCTTCAGCGCCCCTGGCAGCAGGGCCAGCCACGGCAAGCTGCCGGCGATCAGGAACGGGATGTAGTACCAGAACGGCGCTTTATGCTGGGCGTCTTTTTCGGCGAAACGCTGAATATGCTCGACCCAGAAGAAATAGCGCCAGAAGTCCGGCTCGCGCTGGGCGATAGCCAGCCCCCAGGGCAGCACCACCAGCGTACAGACGACCACCGCCAGCCAACCGTAGGTCAGCACTTCACGCCAGCGTTTACGGGCGATCACCCATGGCAGAACGCCCACCACCGGCACCGCCAGCGCAAGGAAACCTTTGGTCATCACCCCCATACCGCAGGCGACGCCCAACAGCACGTAACCCAGTATTTTGCCGCCGCGGCTCTGCGCCTGCGTCGCGCCCCAGAAGCTGCACATCGCCAGCGCCAGCCACAGGGTGATCATCGGGTCCAGCACCGCATAGGTACCAATCGCATACACCAGCATCGCGGTGAGAAAAATCACTGGCGACAGGACGGCTACCCGCTTATCGCGAAAGATGCGCCACGCCAGCCAGGCCACCAGCACGGCGGTCATGGTGATGGCGAAGACCGACCCGAAGCGTACGCCGAAGTTATTATGGCCAAACAGCCACTGGCCGACACTGTTGATCCAGTAACCGGCAATCGGCTTTTCGAAGTAGCGCAGCCCGAGAAAATGCGGCACCACCCAGTCGCCGGTGGCCAGCATTTCACGGCTGATCTCCGCATAGCGTGTTTCATCGGGTTGCCAGAGCAAACGGAAATTGAGCGGCAGCAGGTAATACAGCGCAAACAGCGCAATCAGAGAGACGCCATAGCGAATGCTTTTCATCAAACACCCGAAGTCAGTAATTGTTCACGTCCGAGCCAGCCTTCCCGGCCAGCCAGTTCACCCCGAACCACTTTGCCGGACGGCAGCTCGCTAAAGTCAGCGGGCAGCAGCTGGCTCAGTGGGCAAAACTGAATTTCTTCTTCCGCCGCCATGGTCAGCAGTTCATCGAACTGATCGGCATAGGCAATACCTTCCACTTCGGCGTGAATGGTATAGACCGGCACGCCAGGGTCGCGATGGATGCAGTCGAGGAGATAGCGGTTAAAGCCGGCGATATCCACCGCCGTGCCCACCGCCTCGTCCCAGGTCGGCAACGTGACCGGGATCTGCACCGTACCAGAGACGCCGCTGCCGAGCTGGGGCAGAAACGGCCGCGTGCCGCGACAGTCGCTGTTGTAGAGAAAATCGAAGGATTCTTTGGCTTTCACCACCCGCTGATCGGCGCGCCAGCCGGCAACGGCCGAACAGGTGACCGGGCGGCCGATGATGCGCTCGAGCTCCAGCAGGCCACGCTCGACCTCCAGCGTCAGCCGTTCCTGCGGCCAGACGCCGCTCCACGCCTGCCAGCTGTAGTGGTCCCAGGCGTGCAGGCCCACTTCATGAGACTCGGCGGTCGCACGGATCACCGCCTCGTTCCCCGCGCCGATGCGGCGTCCCGGCCACGCGGTGCCGGCCAGCAGAATATCCCAGCCGTACAGCGAAGCCGCTCTGGAACGCAGCATCTTCCACAGAAACTTCGGTTTTACCAGGCGCCACAGGTGACGCCCCATATTGTCCGGCCCGACGCTGAAGAAGAAGCTTGCCTGAATCCCGTGCTGGCCTAGCAGGTCCAGCAGCCGCGGAACACCGTCCCGCGTCCCGCGAAAAGTATCGACATCTATGCGTAAGCCGACCTGTTTCATGGATGTTTAGCGTCCACCAGTTCTACCGTGCGCAGGAAGAAGTCCAGCGTATGCTCAACGGTCTCTTCCATCTCCACCTTCGGCTCCCAGTTCAGGCAGCGTTTGGCGTTGCGGATGCTCGGTTTGCGATGCTCAACGTCCTGATAGCCCTTGCCGTAGTAGTCGCTGCTTTCCACTTCGCGGAAGCCGGCAAACGGCGGGAAGCGATCGCGCAGCGGATGGCGTTCGAAGCAGGCCAGCAGCATCTCCGCCAGCTCTTTGATGCTCGCTTCGTTATCCGGGTTACCGATGTTGATGATCTGCCCGTCGCAGCGGCCGTCTTTGTTCTCGATGATGCGGAACAGCGCTTCGATACCGTCGCTGATGTCAGTAAAGCAGCGCTTCTGCTTACCGCCTTCGATGAGCTTGATCGGCGAGCCTTCCACCAGGTTGAGGATCAGCTGGGTGATGGCGCGGGAGCTGCCGATACGCGCGGCGTTGAGGTTATCCAGACGCGGCCCCATCCAGTTGAACGGACGGAACAGGGTGAACTTCAGGCCATTCTTATCGCCGTAGGCCCAGATCACGCGGTCCAGCAGCTGCTTGGAGACCGAGTAGATCCAGCGCTGTTTGTTGATCGGCCCGACCACCAGGTTGGAAGTATCTTCGTCGAAGTTTTTGTCGGTGCACATGCCGTACACTTCAGAGGTCGACGGGAAGATGATGCGCTTATTGTATTTCACGCAATCGCGGATGATCTTCAGGTTCTCTTCGAAATCCAGCTCGAACACGCGCAGCGGGTTGCGGGTGTACTCGATAGGGGTGGCGATAGCTACCAGCGGCAGCACCACGTCGCATTTCTTAATGTGATATTCGATCCACTCGGAGTGAATGCTGATATCGCCTTCCACGAAGTGAAAACGCGGGCAGTCGAGGAAACGGCTGATGGCGTCGGAGCCGATATCCAGGCCGTAAATCTCATAGTTGTCGTCGTGCAGCAGGCGTTCGGTCAGATGGTTACCGATAAAGCCATTGACGCCGAGGATCAGCACCCGGGTACGACGCTTAACCGCCACCACCGGTTTGCTGCTGATCACCGCCCCGGACACCAGGCCCAGCGCCTGCGCCAGCTGGGCGCCCTGCATGTACACGCCGCGTTCGGTCTGGCCGGTGACAATCTCCAGCGCCCCTTCCTGGCACGCCACGATCAGCGGTGCAACGGAGATAACGGTGCCCGGTTTGGCTGCAGGTAGATCACTGCGTACACGGGATTTCCAGACAATAAATTTGTTCGCGCCAGCGTAGCCGAAGGCCCCCGGCCACGGATCGGAGACCGCGCGCACCAGATTGTGCAGCGTCTGCGCCGGCTGCTCCCAGTCGAGGCGGCCATCTTCCGGGGTGCGCCGTCCCACATAGGTCGCCTGGCTGTGATCCTGCGGACGTTCATCGGTGGTTCCGGCGAGGATCGCCGGCAACGCCTGGCTCAGCAGCTCAGTGGCGGCAGCGCACAGCTTGCGGTGCAGCGTCAGGGCGGCGTCATCCGGGCCAATCGCCACGGTTTGCTGAGCGACGATATCGCCGGCATCCGCGCGGTTCACCATCCGGTGCAGCGTCACGCCGGTTTCGCTTTCGCCATTGACCAGTACCCAGTTCAGCGGCGCGCGGCCGCGATATTTCGGCAGCAGCGAACCGTGTAGGTTAAACGCCCCTTTCGGCGCAAGACTGAGGATCTCATCGCCCAGCAGGTTGCGGTAGTAGAAGGAGAACAGCACGTCCGGCTTCATCTCGCGGATACGCTCAATCCACAGCGGATGGTTCACGTCTTCCGGCGCCCACACCGGAATGCCCTGCTCGGCGGCAAGGCGCGCCACGGAGCCAAAGAAATGGTTTTCGCCAGGGTTATCCGGGTGGGTGAAAATAGCAGCGATATCATATCCAGCGTCCAGCAGAGCCTGGATACCGGTGCAGCCCATATCGTGATAAGCGAAGACTACGGCTTTCATGAACGATCTTCCTCTTTAGATGCCGTTTCCGGCTGGCGAACAACACGTTGAATAAAGTAGCGGGGACGCGCGCGCACGTCGTTATAGATGCGTCCGATATACTCCCCGAGCAGGCCCATCCCGATAAACTGAGCGCCGATGAACATAAACAGCACGGCGAAGAGCATAAATACCCCTTCCGCCGCCCACTGCGGGCCAAAGGCCAGACGCAGCACCACCAGCATCAGGCCAAAGGCGAAGCCCAGCAGGGCTATCACGCTGCCGAAAATGCTGAGCAGACGCAGCGGCGTGGTGGTCAGACAGGTCACCAGGTCGTACATCAGGTTGATCAGGCGCATAAAGCTGTATTTGGAGTCGCCGAATTCGCGCTCGGCGTGCATCACCGGGATCTCCACCGCGCGCCGGGCGAAGGTATTCGCCAGGATCGGGATAAAGGTGCTACGCTCATGGCAGTTGAGCATGGCGTCGATGATATGGCGGCGGTAAGCGCGCAGCATGCAGCCGTAGTCGCCCATCGCTTTGCCGGTGGTGCGCTGGATCAGGCGGTTGATCATCTTCGACGCGGTTTTGCGGAAGATGCTGTCCTGACGGTTCTGGCGAACGGTGCCCACCACGTCGTAGCCTTCATCCGCCTTCTCTACCAACCGCGGGATCTCTTCCGGCGGGTTTTGCAGGTCGGCGTCAAGCGTAATGATTAAATCGCCGGTTACATGGCTGAAACCGGCCATGATCGCCGAGTGCTGCCCGTAGTTACGGTTTAACAGCACGGCGACGACGTGACTGCCTTCCGCCTCGGCAGCTTCGGTGAGCATGCGCGCGGAATCGTCGCTGCTGCCATCGTCGATCAGCAGAATTTCATATTGCCGCCCCAGCGTGGCGCAGGCGGTATCCGTACGACGAAGCAGCTCCGGCAGGCTATCCTGTTCGTTATAAACCGGAATAACCACCGAGACCTTCTTCACGGGAGGGTAAGTAAGCATATCAACGTCCTGACAGCTGGCGCAGTGCGGAAATGACGCGAGTGACATCGTCATCGGTCATGTCCGGGAACAACGGGAGAGAACAGATGCGGGCGCTGTTCCATTCGGTATTCGGCAGGGAAACCTCCGGGAAGCGCTCGCGGTAATATTTTTGCGTATGGGCCGCACGGAAGTGCAGACCGGTGCCGATACCCATCGCCTTTAGCTTTTCCATCAACGCGTCGCGGCTGATGCCGCAGGCAGCCTCATCGACGCGGATGATAAACAGATGCCAGGCGTGCTGGTGATCCCAGGCCGGGACGGTCAGGGGCGTAAACGGCGTGTCCGCCAGTTCGCGCAGATAGCGCTGGGCAATTTCCGCCCGCCGCTGGTTGGCGTGAGGCAGTTTTTCCAGCTGGACCAGCGCCAGCGCGGCGTTGATGTCGGCAAGATTGTATTTAAAGCCCGGAGCGATCACCTCCGCCTGCGGCGCGCGGCCATGGGTCTGGCGGTCATAGGCGTCCACGCCAAGGCCATGGAATTTCAGGCTGCGGATACGGGAGGCCAGCTCGTCGTCGTCGGTGACAATCAGGCCGCCTTCAGCGCAGGTCATGTTTTTGATCGCGTGGAACGAGAAAATCGCGGTCCCCTGCCAGCCTACGTGGCGGCCCTTATAGTGGGTCCCCGCCGCATGGGCGGCGTCTTCGATCACCGGAATGCCATGGCGCTCGCCCACCGCGCGAATGGCGTCGATATCGGCTGGCGCCCCCGCGTAGTGCACAGGAATAATCGCTTTGGTACGCGAGGTGATCGCCGCTGCCACCGCCTCAGGGGTGATCATCAGATTGTCGTTATCGACATCGATCATTACCGGCGTGGCGCCCAGCAGGCAGATCATATTGAGAGTGGAGACCCAGGTCTGGGACGGCGTAATGACTTCATCGCCAGGGCCAATACCCAGCGCCATCAGGGTCACATGCATCCCGCCGGTCGCTGAACTGACGGCAATCGCGTGGCGGTTGCCGGTCAACTGGCAAAATGCCGCTTCAAGTGCCTGATTCTTCGGTCCGGTGGTGATCCAGCCCGACGTTAAAACTTCACGCAGGGCTGCCAGCTCTGCGTCGCCCATTGACGGGCGCGAAAAAGGCAAAAAATCGCTCATCATCATCCTGTTCTGTAGATGACCCACGCACAAACCTGGGTCGTTAGAATAAAATATCCTGCGCCTGCGGACTTAAACGAAATTAAAATGAAGTGAGTTCAGCGCGGCATTCCATTTCAGGGTATTTCGACCACTATTAATGTAGTCGACCTTGCTTAGGATAATATTAAGAAATTAATCTTTTCTCAGCATAGCCAAATAAATCATTAAGAAACAGAATGATAGGTTTTATTTATGGCAGAATTTTGACAAAAAAGCGTTCCTGTCTGGAAAAGCAAACAGGAACGCTATCGCGGAAAGTAAACGGGGGTTAAACCAGATAACAATTAATGACGCTGTCTTTGTCACGCTTGATGACAAAAAGTTAGCGCAGATCACAAAGTTATTTCTGCTTAATTACAAATTTGCAGGAAAATCAGCTGGCAATTCACTTGCCGGGCAATTAATAACCTCGTCATTATCCGCGCCACAGTCGCGAATGAAGGTGATAGTAGCAAACTCGTCAATCACTTCCGTCGGGTAGGCCGGGCCGGCATCGCGGTACGAATTCATCAGAGGAATGTGATCGTTCTGGAAGCAGACGGTTTTTTCCGGGTTATTCATGATCCAGCGCGGGAAGAAAATGGTGCCGTGGAACAGTTTATCGCCCAGGTTGACGATCAGGCTGACGTCGGTACCGGTCGGTTCGGTCCATGAGATTTTGTAGATACTTTCCCCCACCCGCACGATGTACGCTTCCTGATCTTTCACCCAGCGATTGCCGACGATGCCGCTGTGAATACGGTAGTCGAGGGTGTGGCCGTTTTTGACGTAAATTTCGTAGTTCCAGCCGTTGTCGTAGGTGTAGACCAGATGTTTACCGATAAAGCCGCTGAGGTCATGTTTGTCGAAAGTGCTCATCATTTATTCTCCTCTGTGTTGTTGAGGACAGCATACGTCTTTAAAAATTGAATGAATAACGCTATGTTTGGATTAAATACATCCAAATTTTAGATTGATTATGCACAAGACAACCCTGGAGCAGTGGGCGTTACTCGAAAAGGTAGTGGAATTGGGGAGCTTTGCCAGAGCGGCGGAGGAGACCAATCGCAGCCAGTCTTCGGTGAGCTATAACCTCGCGCTGCTGCAGGAGCGTTTAGGGGTAGCGCTGCTGGCGCCGTCCGGGCGGCGGGCGGTGCTGACCCCGGCCGGCGAACTGCTGCTGAATCAGGTCAAACCGCTGCTACAGGCCTTCGCCTACGTTGAGACGCATGCCGCCACTCTGCGCAACGGGGCGCGCACCCGTCTGGATCTGGTGGTCGACAGCATTTTCCCGCGCCAGCGGTTGTTCGCCATTTTGCGCCAGTTTCAGCAGCGCTATCCGCAGACGCAGGTCAGACTCACCGAAGTGCTGGAAAATATGGATGACGAGGGCGCGGCGCGAACGGAAGCCGATGTCATGGTTCTGACCCGCCGCCAGGATATTACCGGCCGCGGAGAGTGGCTGATGAATATTGATTTTATCGCCGTCGCCCACCGCGACCATCCTCTCGCCGCGCTCGACGGTCCGCTGGAGGATAGCGCGCTGGCGCCATGGCCGCTGGTGCGCATTGCCGACCAGACCGGCGATGGCCAGGCGACGCGTGACGCCTGGACTTTCTCCACCATTGACGCCGCCATTGATGCGGTGATGTATCAGGTCGGCTTCGGCTGGCTGCCGGAAGAGCGCATTCGTTCCCATCTCGATCAGGGCGTGCTGAAGCGGCTGCCCCTCAGCCATGGCGCGCGCCGCGCGACGCCGCTGCATCTGATCGTCAAGCGGGATCTGGCGCCGATCGACGAACAGGTGGCCACGCTGCTGGGGTTGTTCCGGGCGCCCTGAGGGGTAAAGCGGCGCCTGCCCCTGCGCATAATCATACGGATTACTTATACTTTTCGGCGCAATATTGATCCAGGTTACTCCGAAAGTATGATGAATCACTAAAATCGTCATACTTTCCTGTCGTTGAGATTGCCGTCTTGTCTATTTTCCGCCTCACTCTGCTGGCGCTGATCGCCTGCGTCCCTCTGCTGGCTCAGGCCGCGCAGCACTCGCTCACCACCGCCTGGCCGGTGAACGTCGGCCCGCTGAATCCGCATCTTTATACCCCCAACCAGATGTTTGCCCAAAGCATGGTCTATGAGCCGCTGGTGAAGTATCAGGCTGACGGCAGCGTGCAGCCCTGGCTGGCGACCCGCTGGCGTCACTCCGACGATGGTAAAACCTGGTGGTTCACCCTGCGCGAGGATGTGACCTTCTCCAACGGCGAACCCTTTAACGCCCAGGCCGCAGCGGCGAATTTCCAGGCGGTGCTCGCCAACCGTCAACGCCACGCCTGGCTTGAGCTCGCCAATCAGATAACCGACGTGCGGGCGCTCAGCGCCAGCGAGCTGCAGATCACCCTGAAAAGCGCCTACGCCCCCTTGCTACAAGAGCTGGCCCTGCCCCGCCCGTTCCGCTTTATCGCCCCCTCGCAGTTTATCGATGGCGGCACCGCCAACGGCATCAAAGCCCCGATCGGCACCGGGCCGTGGCGACTGGCGAGCTCGCAGCTCAATCAGCGCGACGTGCTGGTACGCAACGAACAGTACTGGGGTAATAAACCCGCGCTGCAGCAAATCACCATCAAAGTGATCCCTGACGCCACCAGCCGCGCGGTGGCGTTCGAAACCGGGGAAATTGACATGCTCTACGGCGACGAAGGGCTGCTACCGCTGGATACCTTCGAACGCTTTCGTCATCACCCCGGCTACGTGGCTCGACTCTCCGCCCCGACGGAGACGGTGATGCTGGCGCTGAACGCCAGCCAGGGCCCGACCCGCGAGCAGGCGGTTCGCGAGGCGCTCAACTACGCCGTCGACAAGCAGACCCTCGTCGATAGCGTGCTCTACGGCACCCAGCAGGTTGCCGACACCCTGTTTGCGCCCTCGGTCCCCTACGCCCCGCAGGATCTGACGCCGCGCCGTTACGATCCGGCAAAAGCCCGCGCCCTGCTGGCGCAGGCCGGCTGGCAGCAGCCGGAAGGCCAGCCCTGGCGACAAAAAGCCGGGCAAGCGCTGGCGATTGAGCTGGCGTTTATCGGCACCGACGCGCTGGCTAAATCGATGGCCGAAATTATTCAGGCCAATCTGCGGGAGGTCGGCGTCCGCGTCACCCTGGTGGGCGAGGAGGAGAGCAGCATCTATGCGCGCCAGCGCGAAGGCCGGTTCGGCATGATCTTCAATCGCACCTGGGGCGCCCCCTACGATCCGCATGCCTTTTTAAGCTCGATGCGCGTGCCCTCGCATGCCGATTATCAGGCCCAGCGCGGCCTGCCCGACAAAGCGCTGATTGATAAAGAGATTAGCGAGGTGCTGACCACCAGCGACGAGGCGCAGCGGAAACGGCTGTACCACGATGTGCTGACCCGTCTGCATCAGGACGCGGTGTACCTACCCATCAGCTATGTCTCGCTGATGTCGGTTGCGCGCCAGGAGGTCGGCGAGATCCCGTTCGCGCCGGTGACCACCGAGATCCCGTTCGACCAGATTAAACCGGTAACACCATAATGCTACGCTATATTTTACGCCGCCTGCTGCTGCTGATCCCGCTGTTGCTCGCCGCCTCCGCCATCATCTTTCTGCTGCTGCGGCTCGGCACCGGCGACCCGGCGCTGGATTATCTGCGCCTGTCGAACTTGCCGCCCACGGAAGAGATGGTCGCCTCGACCCGCGAACTGCTGGGGCTCAACCAGCCGCTGGCGATGCAGTATCTGCACTGGCTGTGGCGGGCGCTGCACCTGGACTTCGGCCTCTCCTATGCCACCCGGCGGCCGGTGCTGGACGACCTGCTGCACTTCCTGCCGGCCACCCTGCTGCTCACCGGCGCGGCGCTGGCGCTGATCCTCGTCACCTCGCTGCCGCTGGGGATCTGGGCGGCGCGCCATCGCGATCGCCTGCCGGATTTTGCTGTACGGCTGATTGCCTTCCTCGGCGTGTCGATGCCGAACTTCTGGCTAGCCTTTCTGCTGGTGATGCTCTTTTCCGTGCATCTGCAGTGGCTCCCGGCGATGGGATACGGCGACTGGCAGCACCTGATATTGCCCGCCGTCTCCATCGCCTTTATGTCGCTGGCGATTAACGCCCGGCTGCTGCGCGCCAGCATGCTGGAGGTCTCCGGCCAGCGTCACGTGGTATGGGCGCGGCTGCGCGGGTTGAGCACGCGCCAGGTGGAGCGGCGGCATATCCTGCGCAACGCCACCCTGCCGGTGGTGACCGCCATGGGCATGCACATTGGTGAGCTGATCGGCGGCACGATGATTATCGAAAATATCTTTGCCTGGCCGGGGGTTGGCCGCTACGCGGTTTCCGCGATCTTCAATCGCGATTATCCAGTGATTCAGTGCTTTACCCTGATGATGGTCACGGTGTTCGTACTGGCTAACCTGGCGGTGGATGTGCTTAACGCGGCGCTCGACCCGCGCCTGCGCCGCCATGAGGAGGTGAGCGTATGAGATGGCTGCGAAACTTCCGCTGGCCGGTGAAACTGGCCCTGCTGGTTATCGCGCTGCTGGCGGTCATCGCCCTCGGCAGCGGCTGGTGGCTACCCTGGGATCCGGCGGCGATTAACCTGCAGCAGCGGCTGCTGCCGCCAGGGGGAGCGCACTGGCTGGGAACCGATCATCTTGGACGGGATATTTTCTCGCGCCTGCTGGCCGCCACCCGCGTCTCGCTGGGGGCGGTAATGGCCTGCCTGCTGCTGGTGCTGCTGATCGGTCTGGCGGTTGGCGGCAGCGCCGGGCTGCTGGGCGGCCGCGCCGACCGCGGCCTGATGCGCCTCGCCGAACTGTTTATGACCTTTCCGACCTCGATCCTGTCGTTCTTTATGGTGGGGGTGTTGGGAACCGGGCTGACCAACGTGATCCTCGCCATTGCGCTGTCGCACTGGGCCTGGTACGCCAGAATGGTGCGTAATCTGGTGGTCTCCCTGCGCCAGCGCGAATTTATCCTCGCCGCCCGCCTGAGCGGCGCCAGCCAGTGGCGGCTGTTCAGCGACCATCTGGCAGGGGCGGTGATCCCTTCGCTGCTGGTGCTCGCCTCGCTGGATATCGGTCATATGATGCTTCACGTGGCCGGCATGTCGTTCCTTGGCCTCGGCGTCAGCGCGCCGACGGCGGAATGGGGGGTGATGATCAACGACGCCCGGCAGTATATCTGGACCCAGCCGCTGCAGATGGTCTGGCCGGGGCTGGCGCTGTTCATCAGCGTGATGGCCTTTAACCTGCTGGGCGACGCGCTGCGCGATCGCCTCGATCCTCACCTGATCGCGGAGCATAGCCACTGATGCCGCAAAAGATCCAATTGCAACAGATCGCCCTTGCCGCCGACCGCCCGCTGGTCAGCGACGTCTCGCTTACCCTGCGCCGCGGCAAGGTGCTGGCGCTGCTCGGCAGCAGCGGCAGCGGGAAATCGCTCACCTGCGCCGCCGCGCTGGGCCTGCTGCCGCCCGGCGTCAACCAGACCGCCGGCCGGGTGTTGCTTGACGGCATGCCGGTGCACGGCGAACAGCTGCGCGGCGCGACTATCGCCACTATCATGCAGAACCCACGCAGCGCCTTTAATCCGCTGCATACCATGGCCGCCCACGCCCGGGAAACCTGCCGGGCGGCGGGCCGCGAAGCAAGTGACGCCGCCCTGCTGGCGGCAATGGAAGAGGTGGGTCTGGATAATCCGCGGGCGCTGCTGAAACGCTACCCCTTTGAGATGAGCGGCGGCATGCTGCAACGGATGATGGTCGCCCTCGCCCTGCTCAGCCGCGCGCCCTTTATCATCGCCGACGAACCGACCACCGACCTCGATGCCATCGCCCAGGCGCGGATCCTCAATCTGCTGGCGGATATTGTCGCCAGCCGCGGTCTGGGGCTGCTGCTGGTGACCCATGACATGGGCGTTGTGGCGCGGCTGGCGGATTACGTAGCGGTCATGGAGAACGGTCGCCTCGTTGAACAGTGCGATGTAAATACGCTGTTCAGCGCCCCACAGCACCCGCTGAGCCAACGCCTGTTGGCGGCGCATCTGGCGCTGTACGGACTGGAGAAAACAGCATGAATTTACTCAGCGTCACCGGGGTGAGCCACGATTACCCGCACCACGGCAGGGTCCTGCACGAGATCCAACTCGCCATCGCCTCTGGCGAAACGGTGGCCCTGCTCGGGCGCAGCGGCTGCGGCAAGAGCACCCTGGCGCGGATGCTGGTGGGCCTGGAAACGCCGCAGCACGGCGATATTGTCTGGCGCGGCACACCGCTGACCGCCCTGAAGGGCGAGGCCGTCGGCGCCTTCCGCCGCGATATTCAGCTGGTGTTTCAGGACGCCTTCAGCGCGGTGAATCCGCGCAAAACGGTGCGCGAGATCGTCAGCGAGCCGCTGCGCCATCTGTTGCGCTTGTCGCGCGAGGAACGCGCGCGCCAGGTGGAAGAGATGCTGCAGGCTGTCGACCTTTCCACGATGCTGCTCGATAAACGCCCGGCGCAGCTCAGCGGCGGACAGCTGCAGCGCGTCTGCCTGGCTCGCGCCCTCGCGGTACGGCCGCAGCTGTTGATTCTGGATGAAGCGGTCTCGAATCTCGATCTGCTGCTGCAGGCGGAGATTATCGCCCTGCTGAAGCGTCTGCAGGCCCAGTTTGGCACCGCCTGCCTGTTCATCACTCACGACCTGCGGCTGGTGGAGCGCTTTTGCCAGCGGGTGCTGGTGATGGAGCACGGACGCATCGTCGAAACCGCAGCGGTCAGTCTACCGCTGCGCCTGCGCTCCCCTGCCGGACAGGCGCTCCAGCAGGCGGTGCTGCCACCTTTTCCTGCCACTCTGCTTAACGAGGCCATGCCATGCAGCGCGTAACCCTGACTCTTGATGATGACCTGCTGGCCGCTCTCGATGCGCTCAGCGCCCGCCGCGGCTACCACAATCGTTCGGAGGCGGTACGCGATATTCTGCGAGACGCCCTCAACCAGGATCCCGCACCGTCGGAGCCGCGACGCGGTTATGCCGTCCTGTCATATGTGTACGAGCATGAAAAACGCGAACTGGCGAGCCGGCTGGTGGCCACCCAGCATCATCATCACGATCTCTCCGTCGCCACGCTGCATGTGCATATCAGTCATGACGACTGCCTGGAGATTGCGGTGCTGAAGGGAGACATGGTCGAGATACAGCATTTTGCCGACGACGTGATTGCCCAGCGCGGCGTGCGCCATGGGCATTTGCAGTGTTTAGCGGATGATTAACGATTTGAAAATTCTTGGGTGGTTTATCAACAGTTGATAAACCACATAAATTATACGCTTTGTGAATTATCCCGCTTCGCCAATAATGGCGCTTCATTTAACGATCTCGTTATGGCGAGGCTCCTGCATAAATACAAGTTACCGCCCTGTTGGTATCGAGAGAGACCACTCAGGGAAATACAGGCTTCCATCGAATCAAGGTGTTGCCAAGGTAACTTCTGGCGGTCATGACCGTTCAGATACGTTATGCAGTGCTAAAACCAGGACGTAGGGATCTGCCTGCGCTAACCCTGTCTTGTTCGCCCCTATGAGTGATTTTTTATAGGGATTTTAATCATGTCTTCCATTCAACTCTGCGCCGCCCATCAGGCGACCTCTGGCTTCAACGGCGATGCCATCGCCCAGTACATGCGTACCGACTTTATTACGCTGCAGGAACATCTCAGCGTCCATGAGGCGCGGGAGCACTTTATCTCGCAGCTCACCAGCGATGATATTCCCGGCCAGGTGTTTGTTGTCGCCGGTAAAAAGCTGCGCGGCAGCCTGTCGGTCAAAAAGCTACTGCAGGAAGGGGATGTCGGGCAGTCTATCCGCTACCTGATGGACAGCTGCCTGTTCCGCGTCAAACCTGACGATGAACGCCCGCAGGTCATTGCCGAGCTCAACGATCGCGGCCTCGAGCTGGTTCCCGTCGTCGATAAAGGCGAGCTGGTCGGCTGCCTGATGGAAAAGGAGATCGCCCATCTGCTGGAGGATGACGTCACCGAGGACGCTCAGCTGCAGGGGGCGACGCTGCCGCTGGAAAAACCGTATCTGGACATCAGCCCCTGGACGCTGTGGAAGAAACGCTCGGTGTGGCTGCTGCTGCTGTTCGTGGCCGAAGCCTACACCAGCAGCGTGCTGCAGCATTTCGAAGAAGCCCTGGAATCGGCCATCGCGCTGGCCTTCTTTATTCCGCTGCTCATCGGCACCGGCGGCAACAGCGGAACGCAGATCACCTCGACGCTGGTGCGCTCGATGGCGCTGGGGGAAGTGCGACTGCGCGATATGGGGCGGGTGATCCGCAAAGAGGTATCGACTTCGTTTCTGATTGCCCTGACCCTGGGCCTGGCGGGCTGCCTGCGCGCCTGGATGATGGGGATTGGCATGGAAATCACGCTCATCGTCAGCCTGACGCTGGTGTGCATTACCCTGTGGAGCGCGATTGTCTCCTCGGTCATTCCGATGGTGCTTAAGCGGATCGGCATTGACCCGGCGGTAGTTTCCGCGCCCTTTATCGCCACGCTGATTGATGGCACCGGGCTAATTATCTATTTCAAAATCGCTCAGTATTTTCTTGGGTTGAACTGATCATATACGTCCGGGCGCCAGGGCGCCCGGACGCTTAGATTACCCTTCCACCAGCGCCTGCGCGCAGGCCCAGGCGCTTGACCACGCCCACTGGAAGTTATAGCCGCCGAGCCAGCCGGTGACGTCCATCACTTCGCCGATAAAGTAGAGGCCCGGCGCCTTACGCGCCTCCATGGTACGCGACGAGAGCTCATTGGTGTCCACGCCGCCGAGGGTCACTTCCGCCGTCCGGTAGCCTTCGGTACCGTTCGGCTGCACGCGCCAGGCGGTCAGCGTCTCCACCAGCGCTTGCTGATCGCGAACGTTCAGCTGCTTCAGCGTGACATCAGGAATTTGCCCCAGCTGCTGCAGACACTCCACCAGCCGCTTCGGCAACTGCATCGCGAGGGTGTTTTTCAGGCTCTGGTTGGGATGCGCGCCGCGCTGCTCGTTAAGGAATTCCTCAAGATTGCAGTCCGGCAGCAGATTCACGGTGACGAACTCACCGGGCTGCCAGTAGCTGGAAATTTGCAGCACCGCCGGTCCGGAAAGGCCGCGATGGGTGAACAGCAGATTTTCGCGGAACAGGGTGCCGTTCTCGGCGGTGATGGTCGACGGCACCGAGACGCCGGAGAGAACCTGGAGCTGCTCAAGCAGCGGCTTGTGCAGGGTAAACGGCACCAGACCCGCACGGGTCGGCAGCACCTTCAGGCCAAACTGTTCGGCGATTTTATAGCCAAACGGCGAGGCGCCGAGGCCCGGCATCGACAAGCCGCCGGAGGCGATCACCAGCTTTTTGGTCGCCAGCGTTTCGCCGTTCACCTGAAGCCGATAGCCTTGCTCGTCGCGCTCCACGCTGAGAATTTCGCTGCGCAGGCGGATCT
Organism: Klebsiella sp. K5-45; assembly: GCF_030128605.1. Classification (NCBI taxonomy): domain Bacteria; kingdom Pseudomonadati; phylum Pseudomonadota; class Gammaproteobacteria; order Enterobacterales; family Enterobacteriaceae; genus Klebsiella; species Klebsiella sp. K5-45. The sequence continues at coordinate 144,071 of NZ_JAKUZW010000010.1, forward strand.
GCACGCCGCCCTTTTCGCATTCCGCCAGCAACAGAGTGACGATCTGTTCCGCCGAATCATCGCAAAACAGCTGACCGAGGGTTTTCTCATGCCAGGCGATGCCATATTTGCCGACCAGCTCGATAAAGTCCCACTGGGTGTAGCGCGCCAGGGCTGATTTGCAAAAATGCGGGTTTTGGCTCAAATAGGCCGCCGGCTCGACATACATATTGGTAAAGTTGCAGCGGCCGCCGCCGGACATCAGAATTTTTCGCCCCGGCTTTTTGCCGTTGTCGAGCAGCAGGACGCGACAGCCGAGCTGCCCCGCCTGCGCTGCGCAAAACATTCCCGCCGCTCCGGCGCCAACGACAATGGCATCAAACCTTTCCACACCGCATTCCTCGTTCCCCAATTGTCGGGTTTTGTAAATATTTCACTCTGGTCACACCAGCGGGAAAAATCCCGCATTAGATACATCATTGAAAGATATAGGATTACTCCCAACAGGGTAAAACCTAAACAGGAAGAAAATCAAAAAAAGTCTATATTTCACTTTGCCCGCGCCGCTAAAGTCACTGATAATGCGCCGCGTTCATGTCCTCAAAATGGCGTAACGTCCTATGCTACATTTATTTGCCGGTCTGGATTTACATACCGGACTATTATTATTGCTTGCTTTAGCTTTTGTACTGTTTTACGAAGCGATTAACGGTTTCCATGATACCGCAAACGCGGTGGCTACGGTTATCTACACTCGCGCTATGCGCTCACAGCTCGCTGTGGCGATGGCGGCGCTCTTCAACTTCTTCGGCGTTCTGCTGGGCGGTCTCAGCGTAGCCTATGCCATCGTGCATATGCTGCCGACCGATCTGCTGCTTAACATGGGTTCCGCGCATGGCCTCGCCATGGTGTTCTCTATGCTGCTGGCGGCGATCATCTGGAACCTCGGGACCTGGTACTTCGGTCTTCCGGCATCCAGTTCTCATACCCTGATTGGCGCCATCATCGGTATTGGTTTAACCAATGCGCTGATGACAGGCACCTCCGTGGTTGATGCGTTGAATATCCCGAAAGTCATCGGCATTTTTGGTTCGCTTATCATCTCGCCTATCGTTGGTCTGGTGATTGCGGGCGGCCTGATTTTCCTGCTGCGCCGCTACTGGAGCGGCACCAAAAAACGGGCGCGTATCCACCTGACTCCGGCGGAGCGTGAAAAGAAAGACGGCAAGAAAAAGCCGCCGTTCTGGACCCGTATCGCCCTGATCCTGTCCGCTATCGGCGTGTCGTTCTCTCACGGCGCTAACGATGGACAGAAAGGCATTGGTCTGGTGATGCTGGTCCTGATCGGCGTCGCCCCGGCGGGCTTCGTGGTGAATATGAACGCCTCCGGTTACGAAATCACCCGTACCCGCGATGCGGTCAACAATGTGGAAACTTTCTTCCAGCAGCGCCCTGACCTGCTGAAGAAAGCCACCGGCGTTGACCAGCTGGTTCCCTCTCCGGACACCAATACCGCGGCCAACGGCGAGTTTCATTGCCATCCGGCGAACACCATCAACGCCCTTGACCGCGTGAAGACCATGCTGACCGGCGTTGAGAACTACGAGTCGCTAAAACCGGAACAGCGCGGCCAGCTGCGTCGCATCATGCTCTGCATCTCAGACACTACCGACAAAGTGGCGAAACTGCCGGACGTGAGCGCTGACGACCAGCGTCTGCTGAAGAAACTGAAAACCGATATGCTGAGCACCATCGAGTACGCGCCAATCTGGATTATCATGGCGGTCGCGCTGGCGCTGGGTATTGGTACCATGATCGGCTGGCGCCGCGTGGCGACCACCATCGGTGAGAAGATCGGTAAGAAGGGCATGACCTACGCCCAGGGGATGTCGGCGCAGATGACCGCAGCGGTCTCAATCGGTCTGGCGAGCTACACCGGGATGCCAGTTTCCACCACCCACGTGCTCTCCTCCTCGGTAGCGGGGACGATGCTGGTGGATGGCGGTGGTCTGCAGAAAAAGACGGTAACCAGCATTCTGATGGCCTGGGTACTGACCCTGCCGGCAGCGATTATCCTTTCAGGCGTCCTTTACTGGCTCTCCCTGAAGCTGATTTAAGCGTTATTCGTTCAAAACGGGCCAGCTTGCTGGCCCGTTTTTTATTCTGAAAATATCGTTAGTGCCAGATCATCAGCGCAATCAGGCTCACCACCACCAGGCCGCACAGGGCGCTGGTCAGAATAAACTGGCGACGAACACGTTCGCAGCGACGAATAAATTCATCGTCATGATGGTCACGGTAGCGCTGGGCATAGATATACCAGACCAGCCGCATCTGTTTGCTGGGCTGCCCGTGCGAGGTAAAAAAGCCGCCGCCATCGACGTACTGATAGAGCAAGGGATCGCAACCACGTAGCACAACCAATAATGCACGCAACGATGAGAAGTAGCGTGCCATATTCACCACACAAACGACACACAGGGCCCAAAACAGCGCAATAGTGCTGATCATACCTCCTCCCCGGCGACCCGCCCACGGAGAAATCCTCCGCGGCTACCGCTCCCCAAATAACCGACGACAATACCGTAAAGAGTGCGATTCCGATCACATTTATTTTTCCGACCGGCTCATTAAATAGTGTAGGAGATCCATTAATTTTTTTACCACAAGGTTATTCGTTATCAATACGTAAGACGGATAAATTTGTTTAGCTTTTAGGTGAACCCAGTGCATTGACGGAGTGCGGGGGGCGCTATAAGGTAAGAAATATCTTCTACAATGAAGTCCTTAAAGGCTACCCTCCCGCGAATGTAGCACGCAGGACGCGGGCGAAACGGCAGCGCCAGCTGTCAGGTCCAATGGTCATCGACAAACTTATGGAAGGAGTAACACTATGGCTTACAAACATATTCTGATTGCAGTAGACCTGTCCCCGGAGAGTAAAGTACTGGTTGAAAAAGCCGTTTCTATGGCCCGCCCTTATAACGCGAAAGTCTCCCTGATCCACGTGGATGTAAATTACTCCGACCTCTACACCGGGCTGATTGACGTGAACCTCGGCGATATGCAAAAACGCATCTCCGAAGAGACCCATCACGCGCTGACCGAGCTCTCAACCAACGCCGGCTACCCGATCACCGAGACCCTGAGCGGCAGCGGCGACCTCGGTCAGGTGCTGGTCGATGCGATTAAAAAATACGATATGGACCTGGTGGTCTGCGGCCATCATCAGGACTTCTGGAGCAAGCTGATGTCCTCTGCCCGTCAGCTGATCAACACCGTCCATGTCGACATGCTGATCGTCCCGCTGCGCGACGAAGAAGACGAATAACCCTCCCGTTGTGTCATGCCAGACGCCCGCCGCTGCGGGCGTTTTTATTTTCGCTTCTGCCCCGCCAGACAACAGAGATTAACTCCATAAAAAAGCTATTCAATTAGTGTGATCAGCCAGTTATTCACTAAAACATCTATATAATAATCTACTCATTAAGCCAATAACCGCAGCATGGCGAGTTATCAGACATTTTCGGCGCGTTCTGGCATACGCGTTCATACTTTTTGGGAAAGTAATACAAGGCGAAGGAATATGAATACAACTGCACCTACGGGCTTGCTGCAGCAACCTCGTCCGTTCTTCATGATCTTCTTTGTGGAGCTCTGGGAACGTTTTGGCTATTACGGCGTTCAGGGGATCCTGGCGGTCTTCTTTGTTAAACAGTTGGGCTTCTCTCAGGAACAGGCCTTTATCACCTTCGGCGCCTTCGCGGCGCTGGTTTACGGGCTGATCTCGATCGGCGGCTACGTGGGCGACCATCTGCTGGGGACCAAACGTACCCTGGTGCTCGGCGCGGTTGTGCTGGCTATCGGCTACTTTATGACCGGGATGTCGCTGCTGAAACCGCAGCTGATCTTTATCGCCCTCGGCACCATCGCCGTCGGCAACGGTTTGTTTAAAGCCAACCCGGCGAGCCTGCTGTCAAAATGCTATCCGCCGAAGGATGCCCGTCTCGACGGGGCGTTCACCCTGTTTTATATGTCGATAAACATCGGTTCGCTGCTGTCGCTGTCGCTGGCGCCGGTGATCGCGGAAAAGTTTGGCTACGCGGTGACCTATAACCTGTGCGGCGCGGGGCTGATTATCGCGCTGCTGGTCTACTTCGCCTGCCGCGGGATGGTAAAAGATATTGGCTCCGAGCCCGATCACCGCCCCCTCAGCCTGCGCAATCTGGCGCTGGTGCTGGCCGGTACGGTGGTAATGATTTTTCTCTGCGCCTGGCTGATGCATAACGTGATGATCGCTAACCTGGTGCTGATTGTCCTGTCGGTCGTGGTCATTGCGTTCTTTTTCCGCGAGGCGTTTCGCCTTGATAAAACCGGGCGCAACAAAATGTTCGTCGCCTTTATCCTGATGATCGAGGCGGTGCTGTTTTACATTCTCTACGCCCAGATGCCGACCTCGCTGAACTTCTTCGCCATCAACAACGTCCATCATCAGATCCTGGGTTTTACCATCAACCCGGTCAGCTTCCAGGCGCTGAACCCCTTCTGGGTGGTGGTGGCCAGCCCGGTGCTGGCGGCGATTTACACCCATCTCGGTCATAAGGGTAAAGACCTGACCATGCCGGTGAAATTTACCCTCGGGATGTTCCTCTGCGCGCTGGGCTTCCTGACCGCCGCGGCCGCCGGGATGTGGTTCGCCGACGCCCAGGGATTAACCTCGCCGTGGTTTATTGTGCTGGTTTATCTGTTCCAGAGCCTGGGCGAGCTGCTGATCAGCGCCCTGGGGCTGGCGATGGTCGCCGCGCTGGTGCCGCAGCATCTGATGGGCTTTATTCTGGGGATGTGGTTCCTGACCCAGGCCGCCGCGTTCCTGCTCGGCGGCTATGTGGCGACCTTCACCGCGGTGCCGGAAAATATCACCGACCCGCTGCAGACGCTGCCGGTTTACACCAGCGTGTTCAGTAAAATTGGCCTGGTGACCCTGGGGGTCACGGTGGTGATGGCGCTGATGGTGCCTTGGCTGAACCGGATGATTAATACCCCGGCCAGCGCCGAGTAACCGTTTAAGATGGCCGATCCGCACTGGCGCCGTTTGTTCAAATATTACGGTTCCCGGCTTGCGCTACGCTGAGCCGGGCTACAATGCGGTAGCCCGGATAAGGCGCGTTGCGCCGCTATCCGGGAGATACCACCACGGCGTAATATTACTCCGGTGTGCCGGCGTAGATATCAAACCGATGCCCTTTGGTCACCACCGCGTTCGGCGTGGCGACTTCCGCCAGCGGCGGCGCGTAATCCGGGCGCTTTACCACCACCCGTTTGGTCGCCAGCTGGCGCGCCGGGGCCAGCAGGCCATCGGCGTCTAAATCAGGCCCCACCAGCGACTGAAAAACGCGCATCTCTTTCTTCACCAGCGCGCTTTTCTGCTTATGCGGGAACATCGGGTCGAGGTAGACCACCTGCGGACGCGGGGTGATATCGGTCAGCGCCGTCAGGCTGGAGGCGTGGATCATCTGCAGCCGCTCCTGCAGCCAGCCGCCGATTTCCGCATCGGCATAGCCGCGGGCCAGACCATCGTCGAGCAGCGCGGCGACCACCGGATTACGCTCCAGCATCCGCACGCGGCAGCCGACCGACGCCAGCACGAAGGCATCGCGCCCCAGGCCGGCGGTGGCGTCAACCACATCCGGCAGATAATCGCCTTTAATCCCCACCGCTTTGGCTACCGCTTCACCGCGGCCGCCGCCAAACTTGCGCCGGTGGGCCATCGCCCCGCCGACGAAATCGACGAAGATACCGCCAAGCTTAGGCTCATCGCGCTTACGCAGCTCCAGATGCTCAGCGGTCAACACCAGCGCCATCAGGTTATCGTCATCCTGCTCCAGCCCCCAGCGGGCGGCTAAAACAGATAAGGCGCCGTCTCCGGCGCCCGTTTCATCAATTAAGCAGATCTTCACGTAGCAATCAGCCTTTGATCCCGTAATGCTCAAGCATCGCGTCCAGCTGCGGCTCGCGCCCGCGGAAGCGTTTGAACAGCACCATCGGCTCTTCGGAACCGCCGCGGCTCAGGATATTGTCGAGGAACGACTGACCGGTTTCGCGGTTGAAAATCCCCTCTTCTTCGAAGCGTGAGAAGGCGTCTGCCGCCAGCACGTCGGCCCACAGATAGCTGTAGTAACCCGCCGCGTAACCGCCGGCGAAGATATGGCTGAAGGCGTGCGGGAAGCGGCCCCAGGTTGGGCCCGGCACCACGGCGACCTGCTTTTTAATCTCCGCCAGGGTCTCAAGGATTTTCGCCCCCTGCTCCGGCTTGTACTCCGCGTGCAGGCGGAAATCGAACAGGCCGAACTCCAGCTGGCGCAGAATAAACATCGCCGCCTGGTAGTTTTTCGCCGCCAGCATTTTCTCCAGCAGCGCCTGCGGCAGCGGTTCACCGGTTTCATAATGACCGGAGATAAAGGCCAGCGCTTCCGGCTCCCAGCACCAGTTTTCCATAAACTGGCTCGGCAGCTCGACCGCGTCCCACGGCACCCCGCTGATGCCGGAAACCCCGGCGGTATCGATGCGGGTCAGCATATGATGCAGACCGTGGCCGAACTCGTGGAACAGGGTGATCACTTCGTCGTGGGTGAACAGCGCCGGTTTGCCGTTGACCGGACGGTTGAAGTTACAGGTCAGGTAGGCGACCGGCTTCTGCAGGGAGCCATCCAGCTTACGCATCTGGCCGACGCAGTCGTCCATCCACGCCCCGCCGCGCTTGTGCTCGCGGGCATACAGGTCGAGATAGAAGCTGCCGCGCAGCTCGTTGTGTTCGTCATACAGCTCGAAGAAGCGCACTTCCGGATGCCACACATCGACATCGGTACGCTCTTTGGCGGTAATACCGTAAATGCGCTTCACCACTTCGAACAGACCGTTAACGGCTTTGTTTTCCGGGAAATAGGGGCGCAGCTGCTCATCGCTGATGCTGTAGAGATGCTGTTTCTGTTTTTCGCTGTAGTAAGCGATGTCCCACGGCTGCAGCTCTTCGACGCCGAACTCGGCTTTAGCGAAAGCGCGCAGCTGGGCCAGCTCTTTTTCGCCCTGCGGACGGGCGCGTTTTGCCAGGTCGGTGAGGAAGTCGAGCACCTGCTGCGGATCCTCCGCCATTTTGGTGGCGAGGGATTTAAAGGCGTAGCTGTCAAAGCCCAGCAGCTGCGCCAGCTCGTGGCGCAGAGCGAGGATCTCCGCCATCACCGGGCTGTTATCCCATTTCCCGGCGTTCGGCCCCTGATCGGAGGCGCGGGTGGAATAGGCGCGGTACATCTCTTCGCGCAGCGCCTGATTGTCGCAGTAGGTCATCACTGGCAGGTAGCTCGGGATATCCAGAGTCAGCAGATACCCTTCCTGCTCTTTGGCCTGGGCCTGCGCCTGAGCGGCGGCCAGCGCGCTTTCCGGCATACCGGCCAGATCGGCGACGTCGGTCACCAGCTTGTTCCAGCCCATGGTGGCGTCAAGAACGTTGTTGCTGTACTGGTTGCCCAGCTCAGAGAGGCGCGCGGCGATTTCACCGTAGCGTTTCTGTGCCTCCGGCGGCAGGCCAATACCGGATAATTCGAAATCGCGCAGCGCGTTATCAACCGCTTTTTTCTGCGCGGTATTCAGCGTGGCGTAGTTATCGCCATCGCGCAGGTCGCGGTAGGCTTTATACAGGCCTTCATGCTGGCCGACCCAGGTGCTGTACTCGGAGAGCAGCGGCAGCGTCTGTTCGTAGGCCTCGCGCAGTTCCGGGCTGTTTTTTACCGAATTGAGATGGCTGACAGGCGAGAAGATGCGTCCCAGCACATCGTCCACTTCCGCCAGCGGCTGGCAAAGATTTTCCCAGCTATACGGCGCGCCGTGCGCCACCGCGCTTTCCACTGCGGCCCGGCAATCCTCCAGCGCTTTGGTGACCGCGGGGACCACGTGCTCTGGTTTGATCGCAGAAAAAGGCGGCAGGGAAAAAGGCGTCAGTAATGGATTGGTCATATGCGCTGTCCTGTTGAAAAGGGTGAGTGAAGCGCGCGTCCGGCGCTTATGCATGAGATCTAGAATGGGGGATAGTTGGGGGAATTTCAATGACGGGCGGTGCGTCAGCCTGGGTATTGCTGCGATAAGTCCGCCCGTTGCCGGAAAAACGCGGCACGCGGTGCAGCGTGCCGGAAACCGCATTAATGCCCTTTTTGCGCCATTTCCCAGGCCGCCGACAGATTTACCCGCTGCCAGAACTGCTGCTCGGGGGTGGCGCCGGACAGCGGGTAGCCCGCCGGCAGCGCGGTATTGACCATCAGCGCCCGACGCTGGGCCGCAGACAGCTGCGGCAGGGCAGCCTCCAGCAGCACTTCCGCCCCCTTCGGCACCTGCAGGCGCGGCTGCGGCCCCGTCTGCCGCGGCAGGTCGTAGGTCATGGTGAAACGAGTGAAATCACGCATCGCCGGATCGCGCCAGGGATCGTCTTTCACGCTGCTCTTCGCGCACTCGGCAAGCGATGTGCCGCAGGCTTTCGCCAGCGCGGCGCGCAGCTGATCGCGGGCTTCGTTAAATAATACCCGGTAGCGCGGATCGTTAAGATAATGGGCCACGTTGCGCTCGGCCACCATCCGCGAGCCGATCACATCCAGGGGATAGTGGACACCCAGCACGATGCGCGAATAGCCATAGCGTGCGCCACGCGCCACCAGCGCGTCGTAGCGCTCCGGGATCATCGCCGCCAGCAGCAGCGCATCAGTATAGCCAGTGTTGGTGTGACCGCTGGGGAACGAGCCGCCGTCGGCGGTATAGGGCTGGTTATCCTTCACCACCACGTCGTCCGGCACCAGGTGAATGGTGTTGCCCTGCACCAGAAACGGCCGCGGATTGTTGTAGTGCTTTTTCGCCTCGCCGGTGCTGACCTCCGAGGCTTTGATCAGCGCCGCCGCTTTCCCCAGCGCGCCCTGGTCATAGGCGGTCAGAAACGCGTTGCCCAGCCGCGGCCCCAGCGCGTCGCTGAGGAAGTAGAGGTAGCTAATTCCTTCCGCATCGGCCAGCGCCTGACGGCGGGTGGTCTGTACGGCGTCGCGGTTAATGGCGGTCACCGTCGGCAGATTCTGCTGCACGACGGTCTCCGGCAGGCTGCTGAACGCCGACAGCAGCGCAATGCCCGCCTGCTGATTAGCCCGGGTCTGGAAGTCATAGCCGCTGGCCTTCAGCCAGGCGGTATCGGCCTGGGTTTTGTTTTGTTTCGCGTGCGCCAGCCGATCGCGTGTCAGCGCGGCGGCATCCCCCTGCAGAGCGTGGCGCAGCTGCGCCAGCGCCTGTTGCTCAAGATCGTCATACGCCTGGCTGGAGGCAGCCGGCGTCACGCTATTGGCGAGGGCCGCCGCCCTGTTCAGCGGGATGTCTTTAGCCAGAACCGGTTGCGCCAGCAGCAGCGCCACGGCCAGCAGCGAGAGTTGATTTTTCATTATTTTTCCTTTTATTCAAACAATTACCTTGCCTGTATCCGACGCTAGCGCGGCCGTTTGACGCTTTTATGACAGCGTTATGTTTTGCAACGCTTTTGGCAGAAATGAAACAGCGCGGCGGCGCAGCGGTAATCTCGGCCGATCTGCGGTAAACTATCGGTTAACTTGTTTATTTCCCGGAATCTCTGCATCCATGCTCAGTTATCGCCACAGCTTTCACGCAGGCAACCACGCCGACGTCCTCAAACACACCGTTCAGAGCCTGATCATCGAAGCGCTGAAAGAGAAAGAAAAACCGTTTCTCTACCTGGACACCCACGCCGGCGCGGGCCGCTATCAGCTGAGCGGCGAGCACGCCGAGCGTACCGGCGAGTATCTTGAAGGCATCGCCCGAATCTGGCAGCAGGACGACCTGCCGGCAGAGCTTGAGCCCTATATTTCGGTGGTCGAACACTTCAACCGTAACGGCCAGCTGCGCTACTACCCGGGCTCCCCGCTGATCGCCCGCCAACTGCTCCGCGAGCAGGACAGCCTGCAGATGACCGAGCTGCACCCGAGCGACTTCCCGCTGCTGCGCGCCGAGTTCCAGAAAGACAGCCGCGCGCGCGTCGATAAAGCCGATGGCTACCAGCAGCTGAAAGCTAAGCTGCCGCCGGTCTCGCGCCGCGGTCTGATTCTGATCGACCCGCCGTACGAAATTAAAACCGACTATCAGGCGGTGGTGACCGGGATTAACGAAGGCTATAAACGCTTCGCCACCGGCACCTACGCGCTGTGGTATCCGGTGGTGCTGCGCGCGCAAATAAAACGCATGATCAAAGACTTAGAAGCCACAGGTATCCGCAAAATTCTGCAAATCGAGCTGGCGGTACGTCCGGACAGCGACCAGCGCGGCATGACCGCCTCCGGGATGATCGTCATCAACCCGCCGTGGAAGCTGGAGCAGCAGATGAACAATGTGCTGCCGTGGCTACACAGCAAGCTGGTGCCGGCCGGTACCGGTCACACGACCGTCAGCTGGATCGTGCCGGAGTAATCGCAACCATCGGTGGAACCTTTTACGCCTCGCGCTACAATCGCGGCAATCAACGATTAAGGACATATGGGCATGAGCAAACATTATGATTACCTCGCCATCGGCGGCGGTAGCGGCGGTATCGCCTCGATTAACCGTGCGGCCATGTACGGCCAGAAGTGCGCGCTGATTGAAGCCAAAGCGCTGGGCGGCACCTGCGTCAACGTCGGCTGCGTGCCGAAAAAAGTGATGTGGCATGCGGCGCAGATCCGCGAAGCCATTCATCTTTACGGCCCGGACTACGGTTTCGATACCACCATCAACCATTTCGACTGGGAGAAGCTGGTCGCCAGCCGCAGCGCCTATATCGACCGCATTCATACCTCCTACGACAACGTGCTGGGTAAGAATAACGTCGACGTGATCAAAGGGTTTGCGCGCTTTGTCGATGCCCACACCGTGGAAGTGAACGGCGAGACCATTACCGCCGATCATATCCTGATCGCCACCGGCGGCCGTCCGAGCCACCCGAACATTCCGGGCGTGGAATACGGTATTGATTCCGACGGTTTCTTCGAACTGCCGGCGCTGCCGAAACGCGTGGCGGTGGTCGGCGCGGGCTACATCGCCGTTGAACTGGCGGGGGTGATTAACGGCCTCGGCGCTGAAACCCACCTGTTCGTGCGTAAGCACGCGCCGCTGCGCAGCTTCGATCCGCTGATCGTCGACACGCTGGTTGAAGTGATGAACGCCGAAGGTCCGCAGCTGCATACCAACGCCATCCCGAAAGCGGTGGTGAAGCATGCCGACGGCAGCCTGACCCTTGAGCTGGAAGATGGCCGCAGCCAGACCGTTGACTGCCTGATCTGGGCGATTGGCCGCGAACCGGCGACCGATAACTTCAACCTGGAGGCTACCGGCGTGAAAACCGACGATAAAGGCTACATCGTCGTCGATAAGTTCCAGAACACCAGCGTGCCGGGCATCTACGCCGTGGGCGATAACACTGGCGCCGTCGAACTGACCCCGGTGGCCGTGGCCGCAGGCCGTCGCCTCTCCGAACGCTTGTTTAACAACAAGCCAGAAGAGCATCTGGACTACAACAATATTCCGACCGTGGTCTTCAGCCACCCGCCTATCGGCACCGTCGGCTTAACCGAGCCGCAGGCGCGCGAGCAGTATGGCGACGACGCGGTGAAGGTCTACAAATCCTCCTTCACCGCGATGTACACCGCCGTCACCTCGCACCGCCAGCCGTGCCGCATGAAGCTGGTGTGCGTTGGCCCGGAAGAGAAGATTGTCGGCATCCACGGCATCGGCTTCGGAATGGATGAGATGCTGCAGGGCTTTGCGGTGGCGTTGAAGATGGGCGCTACCAAAAAAGACTTCGACAATACCGTCGCTATTCACCCGACGGCGGCAGAAGAGTTCGTCACCATGCGCTAACACGCGAGCGCCGGATGATAAAAAGAAGCCCTGAGGGGCTTCTTTTTTTATGCTCAGGCCACGCCGTTATTGCCATGGCGCATAAACGCCGGGCGCTGATTGAGCGCCATATACCAGCGCTCCACGGCCGGCATTTCCGGATGCGCAAAGGGCGTCATCTTCCAGCGATGCACCGACAGCCCCAGCACGATATCGGCCAGGGTGAAGCGCTCGCCGGCTATCCACGCCCCGGTACGCTGCAACTGCGCCTCGACAATGCGCACACAGTGGGTCCAGGTGGCAATGCTCTCTTTAATCGCCGCCGGATCCTGAAAGCGAGGATCTTTACGCACCAACCCCATAAAGGCATGGCGCCAGGCAGTATTGAACTCGGTCGCCTGCCAGTCCATCCAGTGCTCTACCTCGGCGGCGGGCTGCGGCTCAGCGGGCAGCAGATCCCAGCGCTCCGCTTTCCGCGCCAGATAGCGGCAGATGCTGTTCGACTCCCAGAGCACAAAGTCATCGTCCAGCAGCACCGGCACCAGGCTGTTAGGATTCAGGCGCTGAAATTCAGGGGTGTCCAGGGGCTTAAACCCGCTGCCGTAATCCTCCTGCTGGTACGCCAGCCCGATCTCCTCGCAGGTCCACAGCACTTTCCGTACATTGATTGAAGAGCGTTTGCCCAGAATTGTTAGCATCGTCAGCGATTCCTCAGCCATAAAAGACAGTTCATTCACTCTACTCTATTGCCAGCCAGCAACAAGGCAGAGCGCTGGATAATGTGTATAGTTGATTCCAGCCTGTTTGCCGAAAAGGAACCCGACATGTTGACCCCTTTTACCGTTTTGATGCCCGCCAATATTCGTTTTGGCCGCGGTCAGGCCCAGATCGCCGCCCCCTGGCTGGCGCAGCAGGGTGGTCCCATTCTGCTGGTGCATGGTGCCAGCCCGCAGCGGGCGGCGTTTCTCCGCCAGCAGCTGGAGGCGCTGCAGCTTGCGGTCACGACGCTGGCGATAAGTCGCGAACCCTGGCTTAGCGATATTGAGCAGGGCGTCCAGCTGGCGCGCGAGAAAGGGATCAGGGCGGTGGTCAGCCTCGGCGGCGGCGCGGTGATTGACGCCGGTAAGGCGATTGCGGCGCTGGCGCCCGCCACCGGCCCGGTGATCGACTATCTGGAGGTGGTGGGAACGGGCCGTCAGCTGGAAGCCAGTCCCCTGCCGTTCGTGGCGATCCCCACCACCGCCGGGACGGGCGCGGAGGTTACCAAAAATGCGGTGATCAACGTTCCGGAACAGCAGCGGAAGGTGAGCCTGCGCGACGACCGAATGCTGCCTGATCTGGCGATTGTCGACCCGGCGCTAACCGACAACGCGCCGCGGAGTATCACCCTGAGTTCCGGCCTTGACGCCCTGACCCAGGTGATAGAGCCCTGGCTCTGCAGCCGGGCCACCCCTTTCACCGACGCCCTCTGTCAACAGGCGATCCCGCGGGGTATCCGCGCGCTGAAGGTTCTGATGGAAAAAGAGTGCCCGGCCAGCCGCGACGAGATGGCCTGGGTCAGCCTGTGCGGCGGACTGGCGCTGGCGAACGCCGGGCTGGGGGTGATCCATGGCCTCGCCGGCCCGCTGGGCGGCCTGAGCCGCGCCTCGCATGGTGCCCTGTGCGGCAGCCTGCTGCCGTTTGGGCTGGCGCTGAATGAGTCGCAGATAAACGACCCCGCCCTGCGCCAGCGCTTCAACGACGTTCGCCGCTGGCTGGCCGACGGGCTGGAGGTTCCGGCGGATCGGGTCTGGGACAGTCTGCGGGAATGGAGCCTTCGCGCCGGTCTCGGCACCCTGCGCGACCTCGGCGTGGCGCGCGACGCGCTGGAGCCGGCGGCGCTGGCCGCCAGCACCTCCTCATCGATGAAGGCCAATCCGGTCAGCCTGAGCAGCGAACAGCTGCTGGAGATGCTGGAGGCGGCGTGGGAGTGAGCGCCCCGGGATAAAATTTTGTTGCATAATGAATGGTCCGAATTTTATCTTCGCCCAAGCGCGGACTTATTAATGATTTATCAAGGCGTTACTTAAAAATCACGGCGTCCCCTGCAGGCGGAAAAGCGTGATCTAACGCACAGTTTGCTTCACACTCACCGAAGCGACTGTCTACGCTTAAAAGACAAGGCCGGGTACGCCCGGCCGAGAACTCACGCTATCCGGAGGTCCGTATCGCTATGTTCAGCCAGAAATTACGCCACGTTGAAGACGACGAGTTAAGGATCGACATCGATCCCTGCTACGAAGCCGATCCGTACGAATTAAAGCTGGATGAGATGATTGACGCTGAACCGGAGCCTGAGGTGATCGAGGGGCTTCCGGCGTCTGACGCCCTCACCCCGGCGGATCGCTATCTTGAGCTGTTTACCAACGTGCAGAAATCACGCATTTTTGCCGACAGCAAAACGTTTCCCGACTGCGCGCCGAAGCACGACCCGCTGGACATCCTGCGGAACTACCGGAAGGTCAAACGTCAGCCCGATTTCGATCTACGACAGTTCGTTGAGGACAACTTCTGGCTGCCGGAGAGCCAGACCGACGTTTACACCTCCGACCCCAACCTGACGCTGAAAGAGCACATCGATAAGCTGTGGCCGGTGCTGACCCGCGAGCCTCAGGATCATATCCCCTGGTCGTCGCTGCTGGCGCTGCCGCAGGCCTATATCGTCCCCGGCGGCCGCTTTAGCGAAACCTATTACTGGGACTCTTATTTCACCATGCTGGGGCTGGCGGAGAGCGGCCGGGAAGATCTGCTGAAATGCATGGCCGATAACTTCGCCTGGCTGATTGAAACCTACGGTCATATTCCGAACGGCAACCGCACCTACTACCTCAGCCGCTCGCAGCCACCGGTGTTCGCCCTGATGGTCGAACTTTTTGAAGAGGACGGCGTGCGCGGCGCGAAGCGCTATCTGGATCATCTGAAGATGGAGCACGCCTTCTGGATGGACGGCGCCGAGTCGCTGATCCCGCATCAGGCGTATCGGCACGTGGTGCGCATGCCGGATGGCTCCTTGCTCAATCGCTACTGGGACGATCGGGACACGCCGCGGGATGAATCGTGGCGCGAGGACGTGGAGACCGCCCGCCACTCGGGACGGCCGGCTAATGAAGTCTACCGCGATCTGCGGGCGGGCGCCGCGTCCGGCTGGGACTACTCCAGCCGCTGGCTGCGGGATATCACGCGGCTGGCCAGTATCCGTACCACGCAGTTTATCCCCATCGACCTGAACGCCTTCCTGTTCAAGCTGGAGACGACCATCGCCAACCTCTCCGGGCTGAAGGGCGATCGCGAGACGGAAGCAGCCTTCCGCCAGAAGGCTCAGGATCGGCGGGCGGCGGTTAACCGCTACCTGTGGGACGATGAGAACGGCTGTTTTCGCGATTATGACTGGCGCCGCGAACAGCTGGCGCTGTTTTCCGCCGCCAGCATTGTCACCCTTTACGTCGGCCTGGCGACCCACGAACAGGCGGAACGCCTTGCCGATGCGGTGCGGGCCCGCCTGCTCACCCCCGGAGGGATCATGGCCACCGAATACGAAAGCGGCGAGCAGTGGGATAAACCCAACGGCTGGGCGCCGCTGCAGTGGATGGCGGTGCAGGGATTTAAACGCTACGGTCAGGATCCGTTGGGAGATGAGATCGCCTGGAGCTGGCTGCAGACGGTCAACCACTTCTACAAGCAGCACCACAAGCTGATTGAGAAATACCACATCGCCACCGGCGTGCCGCATGAGGGCGGCGGCGGGGAGTATCCCCTGCAGGATGGCTTCGGCTGGACCAACGGCGTGGTGCGCCGGCTGATTGGCCTGTACGGTGAGCCAACCTAGTCGGGCTGTTCCCGGCGGCCTTCTCCTGCTATGTTCAGGGGATTCGCCCTGCCCGGAATGACGCTTATGCCTGAACTTCTGACGCCGCGCCTGCGCTGCTCACCGCTGCAGCTGGACGACTGGTCGTTTTTTCTTTCCCTGCAGCAGGATCCGCAGGTCATGCTCTATGTGGCCGACCCCCGGCCGCAGGCGGCCATCCGCGAGGCGTTCGATTCGCGGCTGCCGCCGTGGACGCCCGGGGATGCACACTGGCTGTGCCTGGTGGTGCGCGACAGGCTGACCCATACCCCGCTCGGCCTCACCGGTTACCTACATCATCAGCGCGACATAGCCGAGGTCGGCTTTCTCTTCGCCCCGGCGGCGCAGGGCCGGGGCTACGGCTACGAATCGCTGCGCGCGCTGTGCGACTACGCCTTCACCACCGGCGGCGTCCGCCGCCTGACCGCCACCGTCACCGCCGGCAACGAGGCGTCTAAGCAGTTACTGCTCAAAGCCGGGTTCCGGCTGGAGGGGGAGCTGCGGGAGAACTACTGGCTCAACGGACGCTGGCACAACGACTGGCTGTTCGGTCGGCTGCGCGCGGAGGGCGATGCGCCCTAGCGCGCCGCCGCTCACGGTCTGATGACAGCGGGGTTCAGAGGAACATCCCTCCCGAGACTTCCACACGCTGCGCGTTCATCCACGCCAGCTCATCGCTGAGCAGGGCGGCGATGGCGTCGCCGATATCATCCGGTAGCCCGACGCGCCCCAGCGCGGTCTGGGCGGCGATATGCCGATTCACCTCGGCGTTATCACGCACCTCCCCGCCGCCAAAATCGGTCTCAATGGCCCCCGGCGCGATGATGTTCACCGATATCCCCCGTCCGCCCAGCTCTTTCGCCTGATAGCGGGTCAGGACCTCCATCGCCCCCTTCATCGCGGCGTAGGCCGCATAGCCCGGCAGGGCAAAGCGCGCCAGGCCGCTGGAGACATTAAGGATCCGCCCCCCGTCCTGCAGGAGGGGCAGCAGCCGCTGGGTCAGAAAAAACGGCCCTTTGAACTGGATGTTCATCAGCTCGTCAAACTGCGCTTCACTGGTCTCGGCGAAGGGGACGTTGAGGCCGATCCCGGCATTGTTCAGTAAATAATCAAAGGTAGTGCGTCCCCACTTCTGCGCCAGCACATGCGCCACCTCGCTGGCGAAGGCGTCGAATGTTGAGGAATCGCCGACGTTCAGCGCCAATGCTGCCGCCTTACCCCCTTTTTGCTCAATCTCCGCCACCAAATCGAGAGCCGCCTGGCGGTTGCTGTGATAGGTCAGAAGAATGTCGGTTCCCTTCGCCGCCAGCTTCAACGCGGCGTTTTTACCCAGGCCACGGCTGCCGCCGGTCACTAAAGCGATACGTTGTGTCATCAGAAGACCCCTTTCAGGTTGCGTTGTGATTGTGTTCTAGCTTATTAACTGCCAGTAAAACAATAAATACGCTACATTACGTTTTACTGTTTCATTCACAACAACAATAGGCCATGAGCATGGATAAAATTCATGCAATGCAGTTATTCATTCGCGTAGCGGATCTGGAGAGCTTCTCCCGCGCCGCCGAGACCCTGGCGCTGCCGAAAGGCAGCGTCTCGCGGCAGATTCAGGCCCTGGAAAGCCATCTTGGCGTGCGGCTCCTGCACCGTACCACCCGTCGGGTTCAGCTCACCCAGGATGGGATGGTCTACTACGAGCGGGCGAAGGATCTGCTGAGCAACCTCGACGAACTGGACGGGATGTTCCAGCACGATCCGGCGAGCATCAGCGGCCGGCTGCGGGTGGATATGCCGGTCGGTTTTGCCAAAAAGCTGGTTATCCCGCATCTGCCGACTTTTTTGCAGCAGTATCCGGGCATCGAACTGGAGCTGAGCAGCAGCGACCGGCTGGTGGACGTGATCCGCGAGGGGTTTGACTGCGTGGTGCGCGTCGGCGCGCTCAAAGACTCCGGGCTTATCGCCCGCCCGCTGGGCAAGCTGACGCAAATTAACTGCGCCAGCCCGGACTACCTGGCCCGTTTTGGCTACCCGCAATCCCTGGAGGATCTGGCGGATCATGCCCTGATCCACTACGCCAGCACTCTCGGGGTCCGTCCTTCCGGCTTCGAGGTGGTGATCGACGGCGCCGTGCGCTGGGTAAAAAGCGGCGGCATATTGACGGTCAACAGCACGGAAACCTATCAGGCGGCCTGTATCGCCGGGCTGGGAATTATTCAGGTGCCGCGCACCGGCGTGCGCGAGGCGTTACGCGCCGGCGACCTGATCGAGATCCTGCCCCAGTACCGCGCTGAGCCGCTGCCGGTCTCGCTTATCTACCCGCACCGGCGCAATCTCTCCCGCCGCGTGCATCTGTTTATGGAGTGGCTGGGCGGGCTGATGAAAGATTACGTCGATTGATCGGCGCGGAGGGTGAACGGGGGGCGGGCAGATGCGTTCCTGCAGGATACGGCATTTAAGGTATACTTTTTGCTGAATCTCGCGGTAAAAAAGGAAGAAATTACGTATGACGCCGGAAAACGACGATCGACGCCCACCACAGGAACCGGACACGCAGCCGGAGAAAAGCAAAAGCCCCCTCGACGCCCTCAATGACACGGCCGTCGGCCAAAAAGCCAGCCAGGCGCTGAAGACCGTCACCGGAACGGCGGCTAAAGTGCAGCGCAACCCGGTGATCGCCCACCTGCTACGCGCCGCAGAGCGCTTCAACGACCGGCTGGGAAATCAGTTCGGCGCGGCCATCACCTATTTCTCGTTCCTGTCGATGATCCCGATCCTGATGGTCTCATTTGCCGCCGCCGGCTTCGTTCTGGCCTGGCATCCGACCCTGCTGCAGGACATTTTCGACAAAATTCTGCAAAACGTCAGCGACCCGACGCTGGCGGCGACGCTGAAAAACACCATCAACACCGCGGTGCAGCAGCGTACCGCCGTCGGTGTGGTCGGCCTGCTGGTGGCGCTCTATTCCGGTATTAACTGGATGGGCAACCTGCGCGAAGCGATCCGCGCTCAGTCACGCGACGTCTGGGAGCGCCGGCCGCAGGACGAGGAGAAAATCTGGATAAAATACTTCCGCGATCTTATCTCGCTGATCGGTCTGCTGGTGGCGCTGATTATTACGCTGTCGATCACCTCTGTCGCCGGTTCCGCCCAGCAGTTGATTATCTCCGCGCTGTATCTGGACAATATTGAATGGCTGAAACCCGCCTGGCGGCTGATCGGTCTCGCCATCTCTATTTTTGCCAACTATCTGCTCTTTTTCTGGATCTTCTGGCGGCTGCCGCGCCATCGTCCGCGGCGCAAGGCCCTGTTTCGCGGCACGCTTATCGCGGCGATTGGCTTTGAAATCATCAAAATCGTCATGACCTGGACGCTGCCGGCGCTGGTGAAATCCCCCTCCGGGGCGGCGTTCGGATCGGTGCTCGGGCTGATGGCCTTTTTCTATTTCTTTGCCCGCCTGACGCTGTTCTGCGCTGCGTGGATCGCCACCGCGGAGTATAAAGACGACCGACGGATGCCGGGCAAAACCCACCGCTGACGTATTGCGAGGATGAATAAAAGAGGCAAAATTCATCCTCGCGCTTGATTTCAGCAGATAAATCCAGCGCGTAACTTTTATTTAACGAAAAACTGGTTTTATTCTCTATCCTTTTAATTGTGTGAAGCATTTCATAGAACTATTTTTTCTGGCGTAAAAATTATCCGCTTTTTGCCGCTTTTTTGCCCATTCTCCTCGTTTGTTACAGATTGAAATGTCCCTGTGGCTGTGGCTATATGGCTTTTCGTTCGCGCAAAAATAAGAAAGATCTATGCAAGCCACAGCCACCACACTCGAAAACACGCAGGAAACCGCCCCGGTCAACTCACGCAATAAAGTCGTTGTCGCCTCGCTCATTGGCACCGCCATTGAGTTTTTCGACTTCTACATTTATGCCACTGCCGCGGTCATCGTCTTCCCGCATATCTTCTTCCCGCAGGGCGATGCCGCCGCGGCCACCCTGCAATCGCTGGCCACCTTCGCCATCGCCTTCGTCGCCCGGCCAATCGGCTCCGCGCTGTTTGGCCACTTCGGCGATCGCGTCGGCCGCAAGGTTACCCTGGTGGCTTCGCTGTTAACCATGGGGATCTCCACCGTGGTGATCGGCCTGCTGCCCGGCTATGAAAGCATTGGCATTGTCGCGCCGATGCTGCTGGCGCTGGCGCGCTTCGGTCAGGGACTTGGCCTCGGAGGGGAATGGGGCGGCGCGGCGCTGCTGGCTACGGAAAACGCCCCGGCGCGCAAGCGCGCCCTGTACGGCTCCTTCCCGCAGCTGGGCGCGCCGATCGGCTTCTTCTTCGCCAACGGCACCTTCCTGCTGCTTTCCTGGCTGTTAACCGATCAGCAGTTTATGGAGTGGGGCTGGCGTGTGCCGTTTATCTTCTCCGCGGTGCTGGTGATCATCGGTCTTTATGTTCGCGTTTCGCTGCATGAGACCCCGGTCTTCGCTAAAGTGGCGGCGGCGAAAATACAGGTCAAAATCCCGCTGGGTACCCTGTTGACCAAACACGTTCGCGTGACGGTGCTGGGCACCTTCATCATGCTGGCAACCTATACCCTGTTCTACATCATGACCGTCTACTCGATGACCTTCAGCACCGGCGCGGCGCCGAATGGCCTGGGCCTGCCGCGTAACGAAGTGCTGTGGATGCTGATGATGGCAGTGATTGGCTTTGGCGTGATGGTGCCGATCGCCGGCCTGCTGGCGGATGCCTTTGGTCGTCGTAAGAGCATGATTATCATCACCACGATGATTATTTTGTTCGCCCTGTTCGCCTTTAAACCGCTGCTGGGCTCCGGCAATCCGCTGCTGGTCTTCGCCTTCCTGCTGCTGGGCTTAAGCCTGATGGGACTGACCTTTGGCCCGATGGGCGCGCTGCTGCCGGAGCTGTTCCCGACGGAAGTGCGTTACACCGGGGCATCGTTCTCCTATAACGTGTCGTCGATCCTCGGCGCCTCGGTGGCGCCGTACATTGCCGCCTGGCTGCAGGGCAACTATGGCCTCGCGGCGGTCGGCACCTATCTGGCGGCGATGGCGGCGCTGACGCTGATCGCCCTGCTGCTGACCCACGAGACCCGCCACCAGTCGTTATGATCCTTCGCCCTGACGCCGCTGGCGTCAGGGCGCTCTCCTACTTTTTCATCTGCGACAAAATGGTCCGGCACTGGTTGCTATCGCCCTCCGCCGGAGAAACCAGCGCCAGCAGCGCGGCAGCCGGGGTCACCAGGGTGGCCAGCGCCGCCGCTACCGCACCGCGGACAATCAGCGGCCCGGCCTTCACCCCCGCCTGCGGCGATTTAAAGGTGCCGCGAACATACAGCGGGGAACGCAGGGTGATCACCCGGAAGCCTTTGCTTTCCGGATCGATGGTCAGGTCCAGCTGCTCGGAGGCGAAGCTGGCGGTCCCGGTCACATTGATCAGCGCGTTTTCCGTATCGAAGGCAAAAATCTGCGGCCGGGCGACGCCGTTGGTCACGTCGATATTGGCCGCCGCGCAGTTCACCCGAACCTCCTCATCGCCAAAAATCTGGCCGATCAGGTAGTTGCCGACGTTAAGACCGAGAATTTCCATCAGGTTGCGACTGATCAGGCCGTCGTTCATCAGCAGCTTCAGGTTGCCGTTGCTGTTGCCGAGCAGGGCCGCCACCGAGTTGCCGCTGCCGCGCAGCTGAACGTCGCCATTCATCTCGCCGAGGGTTTTCTGCATCATCTCGACGTTCGGCATCAGCGCCTTCAGCTTCAGGCGCCGCGCCTGCAGATTGGCCTCACCCTGCAGCGGCTTTTTATCGCCCTGCAGGTGCACGCTGCCGGCAATCGACCCGTTGGCCAGGCCAAAACGCACCGGCTGCAGGCGCAGGTCGCCATCCTCCAGGATCACGTGGGTCGCCAGATCGCTGATCGGCAGCGTGCCGCCGTGCTCAATTCTCCGGCCCTTAAAGCGCACATCGGCATCCATCACCTGCCATTTATCGGTTTCAAAGCGGTCCGCTGGCAACACTTTACCCGCCGGCTGCGGTCGGTCGCCCGCCTGACGCGCAGCGCTTTTCTTCGTCCCTTTGCCGGAGTCGACGCCGATTAACGGCCCGAGATCCGCCAGCCGCAGCTGCTTCGACTCCATGTCGCCGCTGAGCTTCGGTCGCGGTTTGCCAGTGGTATAGGTCAGGGAGCCATGAATGTCGCTATCGCCGATCCGGCCGTTAAAATCCTGATAGTCAAAGCGCATGCGGTTTTTCTGCTTAAAGTCGGCGCGCAGGTGGCCGTCGGTGGAGAACGACGGCGTCTCCGGCAGCAGCACGCCGGTCAGGTCGTAGAGGTCGCGCAGCGAATCGCCGGCGAATTTCAGCCGCAGGTCAATGCCACCGACGTTGAGCGGGTCGCTGACCGTACCGCTAAACGCCACCCGCGTATTGCCGGAGCGGAAGTCGCCCTGCAGCGGGAAAGGCGTGCTTGCGCTGCGCAGGGCCAGCATACCGCCGATTTTACCGTTGCCGCTGACCGGCTGGCCCTTGTAGCGGCCCTTCAGCGACAGGCCAAAGACGTAGTCGCCTGGTTTCGCCGCGCTCTGCCGATCCTGCGTGCCGGTGACTTCGCTGAACGGCAGCGGTTTGCCGAGAGGATCGACGAGGATGGTGATATCGCTGCGGGTAATCTTGTCATCGATGGCGATAGTCCCGCGGTCGAAAAGAATATTATCGAGGCGGAAAGACCAGCTGGAGGGGGCGCTGTCCCCCGCGGCACGCCGATCGCCAGCCAGCTGAAAGGTCCAGTTATTGTTGTCTTCCGCCAGGCGGATCAGCCGCACGTCGGGCCGTTCCAGCTTGATCCACGGCAGATACACCGTTTTGCTCAGCAGCGCCAGCGGGGCGAGGGTCGCCTCCACCCGCGGCAGGTGGATCATGGTCACCTGGGGAATGGCCGGCGGATTGCCCAGCACGATATCCTCCGCGTGCACATGGGGCCACGGGATCCAGCTGCGCCAGCCGCGCTCCTCCGGCTGACGCTCCCAGACCACGCCGAGATCGCCGCGGATGGCGAACGGGCGGTTCAGCTCGGCAGACACTTTCTGATTGATCGTCGGCTTCAGCCGGTTCCAGTCAAAG
The DNA here is from genome assembly GCF_030128605.1 of Klebsiella sp. K5-45. Lineage (NCBI taxonomy): Bacteria > Pseudomonadati > Pseudomonadota > Gammaproteobacteria > Enterobacterales > Enterobacteriaceae > Klebsiella > Klebsiella sp. K5-45. The sequence continues at coordinate 166,966 of NZ_JAKUZW010000010.1, forward strand.
GTGGCCAGCACGATAAAGAAGAGAACGATCAGCAACAGTATCGTTCCTGTGATGATTACCAACGTTTTACGGGTTCTGCTCATCCCTACTCCGCTCCTTTTGCATCACGTCAGTCCTGAATATAGTCAAAAAGCGGCGTTTCTCCTGGAAATGCGCTTTTCGTCACATTACGCGCGTCAGGTCAAAAAAATAATGGAACGATGTTTTAATATGATTGACCAGCAAAACAGCGCAGCGCACACTAGCGCTTATATCGATTCCATTGCAGGTTCTGGCTATGTCTAAAAAAATTGCCGTCATTGGCGAATGCATGATTGAGCTGTCAGAGAAGAACGGGGCCGTTAACCGCGGCTTTGGCGGCGATACCTTAAACACTTCGGTCTATATCGCGCGGCAGACAGATGCCAGCGCGCTGAGCGTCCACTACGTCACCGCGCTGGGAACCGATGCGTTCAGCCAGCAGATGCTCGACAGCTGGCAGCAGGAAAACGTCAACATCGATCTTATCCAGCGGATGGCTGACCGCCTGCCGGGGCTGTATTACATTGAAACCGATGACGCCGGCGAGCGCACCTTCTACTACTGGCGCAACGAGGCGGCGGCAAAATTCTGGCTGGAGAGCGATCGCGCAGCGGCGATTTGCGAAGAGCTGGCCACTTTCGACTATCTCTATCTGAGCGGTATCAGCCTCGCCATTCTCAGCCCGGTCAGTCGTGCAACGTTGTTCACGCTGCTGCGTGAGTGCCGCGCCAACGGCGGCAAGGTGATCTTCGACAACAACTATCGCCCGCGCCTGTGGGGCAGCCAGGCGGAGACGCAGCAGGTTTATCAGGAGATGCTCGCCTGCACCGATATCGCGTTTCTGACCCTCGACGATGAAGACGCGCTGTGGGGGGAAAAACCGGTCGCCGAGGTGATCGCCCGCACCCACGCCGCCGGCGTGGAAGAGGTGGTGGTGAAGCGCGGAGCGGATGCCTGCCTGGTCTCGGTTAGCGGGCAACCGCTGCGGGAAGTGCCGGCCGTCAAGCTGGCCAAAGAGAAGGTGGTGGATACCACCGCCGCCGGCGACTCCTTCAGCGCCGGCTATCTGGCCGTTCGCCTGACCGGCGGCGATGCTGAATCCGCCGCCAGACGCGGACATCTGACCGCCAGCACGGTGATCCAGTATCGCGGGGCGATCATCCCGCGGGAAGCGATGCCGCAATAATCCTCACCTGTAAGCGCTCTCCGGCCGCCGCTGGCGCGCCGGAGAGGCGTCAGGTTACTGCCCCGACGGGATGTCGCTGGCCTCGCTGTGGGCGTCAACCGTATCGGCGCTGCCGCTGGTCGCTGCGGCCGCCGGACTCGCCGGACTCGGCGCCATCAGTTTTTCCCACGTGGCCTGCAGCTCCTTCATGTTGTATTCCGGTTCGCCTTTCGGCTGCTGCAACACCAGCGCCATATCCTGAGAGAGTTGCTGACGCAGGTACTGGTTCAGCATGTCCACCGTCAGGGAGTTGAGGAACTCCTGACGCAGCTTCTGGTACTGCTCCGGCGCGATATCCACCACCTGATTTTGCAGGGAGCGCATGCGCTGGCTCATCAGAATGTCGGTATCGGTGCGCGCATAGGTGGCAAACAGCTTCTGCAGCTCGAGGCTTTTCTGGGCGATAAGCGCGTCAAACTCCTCCTGCGGCAGGCCGTTGTCGCGCACTTTCGCCAATTCGCGCGAAACCACGCTCAGGTTGTTATTCAGGCGCTCGCCCGGCGATTCGATATTGATGGCGCACTGCGCGCGCTGATAGAGCACCCGGCAGTCGAAACCAAGCCCAATATCCTTGACGTTATTTTTGCTCAGGCTCTGCTGCACGTGCCAGAACAGCGCTTCGCGGGCGAGGTCGTCGCGCCAGTAGCGCTGCAGCGCTGCGGAATCGCGGATTGGCTGCCAGGGGGCGTCCCACATGATGGACAGTTTGTCCTGGCGCACGGCGCTGGTCATGATGCTGACCGGCACGGTGGGCAGCGGCGATAAGGTCGGCACCGCCGCCGGCGTTTCCCGCTTACCCTTCAGATCGCCAAAGGTCTTGCTGATTTGCTCAGCGACGCTGCGGCTGTCGACGTTACCCACCACGATCAGCGTCATGGCGTCAGGGGTGTACCATTTTTGATAAAAGTCTTTCAGCTGCGCCACGTCGATCGGCTGCTTCAGCGGCGCGGCGGGATCGTGGCCCAGCATGGTGGAGCCCTTCAGGCGATAGCGCCACCAGCCCTCTTTGGTATCCAGCGGCCAGGTCGCCACCATGTCGCTGCCCTGCAGCGCGTGATTGATCGATTCAGGCGTAATGGTCAGTTTACCGCTGGCGTCCGCCAGCCAGCTCAGCGCCTCTTTCAGCAGATCGTTGCGGTTATTCGGCAGGCTGAGATTAAACATCGTGTAATCGTAGGAGACGATGGCCGGCGGCAGAGGACGCTTCGGGTCAATGCTCTGCTGCCACAGCGAGCGCGCCTGCATCGTCGGCAGGCTGCCGCTTTGCGTCAACGCCAGACGGGGAATAAAACGGCTGAAACCGCTCTGCTGAGTGCTTTCGCTCAGCGAGCCAATATTCACGGACAGACGGACTTCGATACGGTCGCTGGGACGCTGCGGCGTGGCCAGCACCTGCCACGACAACCCATTCGCTAAGGTCCCTTGTTGCCAGGCCGGATCAGGCTGGAGCGCTTCTGCCTGCACATAACCGGCCGCCGCTACCATCAGCAAACCGCCCGTTAAGAGTTTAATTGTTGTGCCCTGCATGTGAACCCCTGATGAACATTCCTGGTTACAACAGCATCCCACTGACGGGCTGCCGAAAAAAGTGAGAGTGAAATACGTCGGTTAGACCACACGGAGACGAAAATGTCGCATGACAACGTAAAATAATCATTTCGTGTCATTCCCGCCGGGCGGAAATGACCTCTAATTATGCGCAGGAGCCCGTACTCCAGCAAGGGAGTACGGGCCTAAGAGGAGGATTTAAGAGGATAATTCGTGCGTTTTGTTCGCGGGAACACGGTTATTCAGCACATCATCCATTTGTTTGGCATCGAGTTCTTTCACCCATTTTGCCACCACCACCGTGGCGACGCCGTTACCGACCAGGTTAGTCAAAGCGCGGGCTTCGGACATAAAGCGGTCGATACCGAGGATCAGCGCCAGGCCAGCGACCGGTAAATGCCCAACCGCCGAGATGGTCGCCGCCAGCACGATGAAGCCGCTCCCGGTCACTCCCGCCGCCCCTTTCGAGGAGAGCAGCAGCACCACCAGCAGGGTGATTTGATGGAAAATATCCATATGGCTGTTGGTCGCCTGGGCGATAAACACCGCCGCCATCGTCAGATAGATAGAGGTGCCGTCGAGGTTAAACGAATAGCCGGTCGGGATCACCAGGCCCACCACCGACTTACGACAGCCGAGCTTCTCCATCTTGTCGAGCATGCGCGGCAGCGCCGATTCGGATGAGGAGGTCCCCAGCACGATCAGCAGCTCTTCACGGATATAGCGGATAAATTTAAAGATGCTGAAGCCGGTGGCCCGGGCGATGCTCCCCAGCACCAGCACCACGAACAGGATACAGGTGATATAGAAGCAGATGATCAGCTGCCCCAGCTGCACCAGGGTGCCGACGCCATATTTACCGATGGTGAAGGCCATGGCCCCGAAGGCGCCGATCGGCGCCAGGCGCATGATCATATTGATGATGCCGAAGATGACCTGCGAGAAACTTTCAATGACGTTGAAAATCAGCTGGCCCTTGCTGCCCAGACGATGCAGGGCAAAGCCAAACAGAACGGCGAACAGCAGAACCTGCAGGATGTTGCCGCTGGCGAAGGCGCCAATGACGCTGCCCGGGATCACATCCAGTAAAAAGGCCACCACCCCCTGGTCTTTCGCCTGCTCAGCGTACACCGCCACCGCTTTCGCATCGAGCGTCGACGGGTCGACGTTCATCCCGGCCCCCGGCTGCACCACGTTGACGATAATCAGACCGATAATCAGCGCGATGGTGCTGACCACTTCGAAATAGAGTAGCGCTACCGCCCCGGTACGGCCAACGGCTTTCATGCTCTCCATCCCGGCGATCCCCGTCACGACGGTACAGAAGATAACCGGAGCAATCACCATTTTAATCAGCTTAACGAAGGCGTCGCCGAAGGGTTTCATTTGCGCGCCCAGTTCCGGGTAAAAATGGCCCAGCAGAATACCGATCGCTATGGCCGTCAGAACCTGGACATAGAGGCTTTTAAAGATAGAGGTTTTCATAGGGTGTCCTTTGGGAATAACCACAGAGCAAGAAGGGATATTTGACGTCTGTGGCTTAAAAATAACACCCTGGAAACATTTCAGAAATAACTAACGCCGAAAGTGCAACGCAATTGTTAAAATCTTTGAGCTGACTCGCACAAGTCAACAAAACATTTACAAATTTGCATCCTCCCGGACCGGGGAGAGATAGCGCGCGCTGAACGCCTCCTGCGGTAAAGCGCAACCGAACAGATGGCCCTGGAGCACCTCGACGCCGGCGGCTTGCAACCAGCGGTACTGGGCCTCGTTCTCCACCCCTTCCGCCACGATACGTAGCGACAGGCCGCGCGCGAGCTGGATCATCGCCGGCACCATGCTGACATCCTCCGGCAGCATATCGATGAATACCTTATCGATTTTCAGGATATCCACCGGCAGGGCCTTCATCTGCTGCAGCTGGTGCAACCCGGCGTAACCCATGCCAAAATCATCCAGCGCAATACGTACCCCGGCCTCGCGCAGAGGCCGCAACCGCGCCATCACGTCCTGCGGATCGTCCATCCGGCAGCTCTCCGTCACCTCGAGGATTAAGGTCCCCGGCGCGATGCGGTAGCGGGCGATCAGCTTCAGCATCTCCTCGCCGCGATCGTGCTCCAGCAGCTGAAGCAGCGAAACATTGACCGACAGCGGCAGCATAATCCCCTGGCTTTGCCAGGCCGCCAGCTGGCGGCAGGCCTCTTCCATCACCCAGTAGCCGACCGGGATAATCAGCCCGCAGGACTCAATGCGCTCAATCAGCGCCGGCGGTAGCGACCAGCTGCCATCCGCCTGCCGCTGACGCAGCAGCACCTCGGCGCCGCAGATCTCGCCGCTGGCGCAGGCCACCTGCGGCTGCAGCCAGATAGCGAACTGCTGGTTGTCGAGGGCGGTCATTATATCGTGCTCTTCCATCAAGCGACGCTGAGCCTTTTCCATCTGCTCGGGATCGAAGAACTCAATCTGGTTTTTACCTTTGCGTCTTGCGGTGACGGCGGCTGACACCGCGCGCCGGTAAAACTGTTCGGCGCTGAGGCCGGGGTGGAACATAGCGATCCCGACGCTGGCGTAGGGTCGCAGCTGCAGACCATGCAGCGGCAAACGTTCATTTATAATAGTGAGCACTTGCTTACTTAACGTCACCGCCTGCCAGGATTCGGCGAGGCCATCGGCGAGAATGGCGAAGTCATAGCCGCTCACCTGAGCCAGCACCATCTGCGGCGGGATCGCGGCGCGCAGCTTCTCCACCAGCGTCAGGAGCAGCATTTCGCGCTGGCTCTCCTTGAGCACGCCGGCGGCGTCCTGCAGGGTTTCACAGGCGACGACGATCAGCGCGGCGCTCTGCGGGCGGGCCACCGTCTGCTCCAGCATCGCCAGCAAAAAGGCTTTATTCGGCAGCTCGGAGACCGGGAAGCGGGTCGACTGGATGGACAGCTCATCATGCTGGCGCACCAGGCTCTGCTGGTTGCGGTTATAGCTGCGCACCAGCATGCCGATCTCGTCGTCATGGTGCAGGCGCGGGAGGGTCAGCTGATGCCCAAGACGCTCCTGCTGGGAGAGATCGTTCAGCTCGCGGGCGATACGCCGCAGAGGGCGAACCATCAGCCGGTTGATGCACCAGGTGAGCGCCACCGTCAACATCAGCACCAGAAGTAAGTAAGCAGTCACTAACGTGGCAAGGGCGCTCATGACGAATTTATACATGCGATAGGAATCGGCCTGCAGCACCAGATAGGCCAGCGGCTGCGGGTTGGCCGGCCGCTCCAGCGAATAAATGGGCAGCGAAATCTGCACCGGCAGCTCAAACAGCCGGGTGATGGTCACCGGCACCGACCGCTCGGGGATAAACCGCATCCGTAACGCCTGGAACTGGTTGGGCAAGACCACATCCGCCCGGCTGACGATGCCAGCAGGCTGGATACGGCTTAAAATAGCTTCCGCTTCCGGAATATCGGCTTTCAGAATAGCCGCCGACAGCGGTTCGCGAACGGATCGCGCGATACTTTCTAACTGCGTGGCCGTGGTAAAGCGACTCTGTTGCACAAAGTGAAACAGCAAAATAGTGCAAAAAACCAATACAAAGGCCATGGACACGCTCGCGACCATCGCCATCTGTTTGATTGTAAGTGAACGGCTGACGCGCAACGGTGTTCTCCACTGATACTGAATGCATACCCGGTATCAATCCTTCAATCCCGGTCGTTTCAGGCTGATTATATACTCAAATCCTTCGCCCACGCCCGCGAGGGATGAAGTGACGGGATATTTCCGCGCGGTGACGCAGACGCCGGAGAGACCTCCCCGGCGGCCGACGGTGGGCAACGCCTCACGAGTATACGCGAAGCGCGCCGTGGAGTGGCGCTCTGTGACGTAATTCAGCCTATTCTGCTACCAGTCGGCGTAAGGCACCAGCGGCTGGGGCGGCATATCCAGATCCCCCTGCCAGCCTGCCGCCGAGTAGCGGACGTAAAGCAGCGCATGGCTTGGGGTATAATCCTTCGCCTGCTGAATATCGACCGCGGCGCCAACGAACCAGTTGCTGGTCACCCGCCGCTCCACCAGCGCTCTGGCGGTGTAACCGAATCCCTGGCTGCTGCTGCCCTGCTCCGTCAGTTCGCTGGCGCGCTGCCGATAGTCGGACGGGATCAGGTTCAGCAGCGGATAGCGGGCCTGCGTTTGGGTACGCGAATGGGACCATGACACCGACCCGCCGAGTTCCCAGGACCAGTTCTCCGTGCGCTGACGCCAGGTCACCGGCACGGCGAAAGAGAGGTACTCCTGCGGGCTGTAATAGCCGCCCTGGCCGAGGGTGTAGCCGCTGAGATCTTTGTCGTAGTGCCAGATCATATTGTTGAGGCCGACGGTGACGCGACGATTATTCTCGTTAATCACCTTGTAGTAGTAGCCGGTCATCCAGCGCACGCGCCAGTTATCCGCCACGTTTTTACCGGTCAGCGAGTCGGCCCCCAGCGAGGACCAGATACCGTGCGCTTCGCCCCGGTCATAGCTGAGGCTCACACCGCCGCCGTCGGCGCGAACACCGCCCCAGGTGGTGCCGGTATGGCTGTTGCTGTCTTTCTGCCCGCCAAAGGAGAGCAGCGAGCTGGAGATGGGCCGCCGGTGGACGTTGACCGTGTACCCCACCGGCCCGACGTCGCTGCTGTAGCTCAGGCCGCCGACCACATCGACGACATTGAAGCCCATCGGCGTGGTGCCGATATCCCCGCTCCAGGTGTCGTTCTGCCAGCCGACCGCCACGCTGGCCCCGCTGTCGGTCTGATTTTTACTGCCGCTGGTGCAGGCGATCTCCCCGCAGGTGCCCCAGCTGGGCGAGTAGCTCCCGTCGCTGTGGGTGGAAAAGCTGCCGGCATCCATATTGACCAGGTCGGTGCGGAAGAACATCCGGCCATCCGCTAGCGGGGCATCCACCTGCAGCATGGTGGTATGCGCCTTCAGATCGGAATAGCCGCCGGTGCCGCTGGATCCCCAGAAGTCATGTTCCAGGGTGACGTTTAGATCCTGCTGGCGATAAAGATCGGCGGCATCGCTGCGGATCCCGCGCTTCAGCCAGTCATCCCGGCTGTCGTTGCGCGTCAGCCGGGTAAAGGTATCGTTATCCTGCGGCTGCGCGGGGGTGATGCCGGAGGCCACCATCGCCTCCCGGTAGTGAGTCAGCGCCTGCTGCGGCTCCCCGTTCCGGGTGGCAAAGCGCGCGGCATCGCGCAGCACCAGCGCGCTCTCCATCGAGGGCGGCTGCGCCTTCGCCTGCGGCACAATCTGGTTAAAAATCCGTTGGGCGTCAGCGGTATCGCCAAGGCCAGCTCGCGCCAGGGCGACCCGCCGCTGCATATTCATGGATTCGGCCTCTGCGCCTTTCAGCTGCATGACCTGCGCCCGGGCGGCCGGTTTATCCCCCTCGGCCAGGTAGACTTCCGCAAGGCCGAGGCGCGCATCGCCGTTGTCGGCTTCCTGACGCAGCACCCGCTGATAGTCGGCAATCGCCGTCTGGTTGTCGCCGCGCTGCTGCGCCCAGTCGGCCAGCGTCAGGTCATAGCGTACCGAGGCCGGCTGCTGTTTGATGAGGGCGATCGCCTGCGCTTCCTCGCCGCTGTCGCGCAATTGGTTCGCCTGGCGCAGCACCCGGTCGCTTTGCAGACGCGCCTCCAGTTCACGGATGTTATCCGTCCACGCGCTGCGCGGCAGGGTGGCGATTTGCGCCAGCGCCAGATCGTCCTGGTCGTTCCCCGACAGGTACAGCCCCGAGGCGTATATCCGTTCAGCATCCTGCGGCCGGCGGTTGACCATCGCCCGCATCAGCGCATCGGCTTGCTGGCGTTCGCCGGCGCTGACCAGATCCCGCGCCAGACGATAGGTGATCCACACGCTGTCCGGATCGAGCGCCAGGCGCCGACGCTGGACTTCCGCCGCCTGCGCCCAGTTGCCCTGGCTCTCCAGGGCCTGCGCCTGTTTCTCCAGCCGGTCGTTGGTCAGGCTGCGCTCGATATCATCAATACTGCGCCGCTGGGGAGCAGGAAGGCCGGCGATCCAGGCGCTGGCTTTCTCGGGCGATTCGGCGCGATAGAGGTTGGCCAGGCCGCGCACCGCCAGGTTATTGCCGCGATCCAGGCGCAACGCCTGCTGGTAATAGCGCTCCGCCGCCGCCGACTCTTTGCGCGCCGCCGCGACGTCGCCCAGCCCCAGCACGGCATAGCTGTCGGTCCGATCGACCCGCTGCGCCTGGGCATAATAATTCTGCGCCTGCGCAAGCTGACCGGCCTTCAGGGCGTTATCCCCCTGCTTGATCAGCAGCCAGTAGCGGTTGGTTTGCAGCAGGCTGTCCCATTTGCCGCGATTCGGGCTGTCGGGATCCATGGCAATCGCTTTATTGAGCTGGGCCACCGCCCGCGCGCGGTCGCCGCGCTGGGAATAGGCCTGGCCGAGGGCGCCCACCGCATCGCTGTCGCGGCTGTCGGCCTGAACGGCTTTCTGCAGATCCGCCACCGCCTGCGAGGTATTTCCGGATTTGACCGCCGCCAGCCCTTCCGAGCGGGCGCGGAACGTCGGATCCTGCAGCTGCGCCTGCTGCTGGTCGAGCAGGACGCGGGCGTTCGCCGCCACCGAGCCGGTAGGAAACTGCAGCAGGAATTGCTGCAACGCCTGCACGCTGGCCTTGCTCACCGGCATGCTTTTCACCTCGCTGTACCACATATCGGCGGCGATACCGCGTCCTGAGGCCGAGCGGGCCATTTCCGCCAGATAGGCGAACCCTTCCTGCGGTTTGTTATCGGCAAACATCTGCTTCGCCAGCGCCGTGAGCAGGCTGACGTTGCCCGGCGCGCTGGCGTTCAGTTTTTTCAGCTGGCTGACGCCTTCGCTATGACGGGCCGGCAGGCGCGCCACCAGCGTCCAGTATTCAATCGCGGCATCAACATCATCCGGCACGCCGCCGAACAGCTTTTCGTAGGCGGCGATGGCTTCATCGACCTTCCCGGCCACGCCCAGCAGTCGCGCCTGCTGCAGCGCCTGACGACCCTCGCCGGTGTTGCTTTTCATCTCATTGCGCGACGCCTTCAGCTCCGGGGAGTCCGGCGCCAGCTTCGTCAGTCGCTCCAGCTCTTTTTGCGCCCCGGCGGCATCCCCCTGGCGCAGCAGATAGCGCATCCGCGCGGCAATCAGGTCCGGGTTGTTGGGGTCAATCAGCTCCAGACGGTACAGCGACTGGCGCACCAGGTCTTCACGATTGCTGGCCTCGCCGAGGCGCACCTGCTCCAGCAGATGTTCCTGGGCGGGCGTCGTCGCCGCCTGCGCTAACGGCAGCAGCGCAACGCCGAGGGACAGCGTGAGTAAACTTAGTGAGAGCTTGCGCATTCCTGGTTCCAGTCAGGTTGTAATTCGCCACCCGCAGTGAAACGAAAACGGTGTTGATCCCAACCCTGGCCAAACAGCGTCAGGACCGCGCTGTAGTAGGCATCCGCGCCGGGATAGTTATCGGCGACGCGCTGCCGTTGCACCGACCGGGCCTCGTCGTTCTGTAAAAACGGCAGCATCACCGCGGAAAAGCCCACCGGCCCCTGGCCGCTGGTTTTGCCGGTGGCGATATTCACTTTCTCCGGCGGTACCCCCTGCTCCGCGGTCTGCGCCGCCATCGGCGCAAAGCGGGCCAGCAGACGCGCTTTCTGCTTATCGCCGTCATGAAGCATGCCCACCCACAGGTAGACGCGAATCGCGTCATAGCTGCCGATCGGCGGCTTCTCCGTTTTCAGCTGCCAGCCTTTCCCTTTCTCATAGCGCACCCAGTCCGGGGCAAAGCCTTTCGGTGCGGTCTCCAGCAGCAGACGCAGGTTAGTATCGCGCAGGGCAGGCCACGGCGCGCCAAAACGCACAAAATAGGTGGCCAGCTGCGGTGGAAGATAGCTGGGGTTAAACCGCCAGCCGCTGTCATCGGCAAAACCGACTTTTCCCGGCAGCAGCATCGTGCCAAGGCCCGGCACCGCCACCGTCTCTTCATCGACAATCCGCGCCAGCAGCGCTTTCCCGGTCTCGGTGTACTGCGGCTGCTGCCACAGGCGCCCCGCCTCCAGCAGCGCCCAGGCTATCCACAGATCTGAGTCGGATGCCGAATTGCTGTCCAGCAGCGTCCACTGCTCGTCGTCCTTTTTCCCCCACAGCCAGCCCGGCAGATGCTGCCGCAGGTCGCCCTCCGCCAGGTTGTTCTGCGTCCAGGTCAGCAGCTTGTCGAACCCCGCGCGATCGTTGGCCGCCAGGGCAAAGAACAGGCCATAGCTCTGTCCTTCGGAAGTGGAAATTTTGCGCGCATCGCTGGGGTCGATCACCCGCCCCTCGGGGCTGACGTAGGCTTGCTTAAACTGCTCCCAGGCGGGCCACTGGCAGGCGGCGCTCGCCTGGCCCGCCGCCAGCACCAGCGCGGAGAGCACCGCGCCGCAAAGTACTTTCATCATCGTTTACTCATCATCCAGGCTAAGGCGGCGGCGGCTGATAATGCGCAGCATGCGCCACAGCACCCACGCCAGCAGCACGATACTGACCGCGGCGAAGATCGCCAGCAGTATCGGGTGGTTAGAGAGCGCGAACCAGATGCGCTCGAACCAGGGCAGATGGCCGACATAGTAAACATCGCCCACCCGCAGGCTGTTGACGCCGGATTCGCGGATCACCGCCACCGAGCCAAACATCGCCGCCCGCTTACCACTGTCGTTGAGGGCGTTGGTTAGCAGTTCATTACCGCGTGGGCTGTCGGCCAGCAGGGCCACCACGCTGCGTTGATCGTTGTAGGGCGACTGGAAGCCAATCACCGCCGCCATCGGTCCGGAAGAAGTGATGTCGGTGCGGGTGTTGGGCATGCGGGCCTCATCATCGGGATAAATGCTCGCCAGGTCGTAATGACGCATCGGCATTTTCACCCAGCTTTTGGTCGCCTCGACCAGCAGGTTGATTTTGGTATCGTCCTTGAGGGACGAGGGGATCGCGCCGATCAGCAGCAGATCCGCATCTTTATTCTTGATCTGGTTGCCATCGTCAGTCATTTGCAGATTAATCGCCGCCAGGCCGGTCTGCGAACCGATGCCGCCCAGCGCCTGCAGCAGCGTCGCCACCTGGCCCTGGGTCGGCGCCTTCGGCACCACCACCAGGGTGTCGGCGAGGTCCGCCATACGGCTGTAAGGGAAGCCGGCATTGGCGAAGACGCGCAGGTCCGGTAGAGCAATAAAGTGATAATACTTCGAGAAGTCGATGGTCGAATCGTCGCCGATCACCACATGGTTCTGCACCGGCTGGAAGGTAATACAGTTGTCGATAGAGCCGCCGGGCATCGGGTTCATGTACTGGAAGTCAAAGCGCAGCTGGTTCACCGCCCCAAGACGCAGCGCGGGTATGGTAACCTCCGATTTGCCGTCCAGCAGCCCCTGCAGCACCGGCAGGCGCAGGATCAGTTTGTTCACATCCTGCGAGCTGTTAAGGCTGAACGACTGCAGGAACTGGTCGTTAAGGCTGATATCCATCCGCGAGCTATCCTTCACCGGCGGCATGGTATAGCGGTATTTCAGATCCATATCGATGCCGTTGGCCCGCAGCAGATAGAGATCCGGCGGCAGGTTAAGCGCCACGGTGATGGCATCCGGCACCAGCCCGCTGGACTGCAGCTGTTGCTCATAGGTTTTCAGCTCAGCAAAGGTGACCGAGCGGTCGGTGCGCACCCAGTTTGGCGCATCGTATGGCTGCCGCGGCTGCAGGGTTTTGATGCCGTCCACGGTGACGCTGCTGCCGCGGAACAGAATATTGCCCTGGGCAATCCCCTTCGCCGCCAGCAGCAGGTCTTTATCATCGCGGCCGAAAATAACCAGCAGCTTGACGTAAGGATCGTTCGGGTTGTCGATCATTTCGATGGTCGGCGCGTTGACCGGCGGATGATCGCGCAGGAAATCCGGACGCTTGTCGTTGGTGGCGAAGACAATGGCGTTACGATCCGGCAGTTCGTTGAAATAGACCGGGAACTGCTGGCCGCGCCAGCCGGCCTTGCTGCCGAACCATGAAGCGATAATCGCCGCCGCCTGCTGCTGGGCCACCGCCGGCGAGCCCGGGAAAATCATCGGCAGCGTCAGCGGGCGGTTGTCGCGCGGATCGTAGAACGGTACCGGGAAGTGCGACAGATCGTTATGCACCTTCAGCGACTGGTAGGTGAGATCCAGATAGCTTTCGCGCCCGACGTCCAGCCATAGCGTGCTGCTGGCCGGGTTTTCGCAGACATCGCGGTAGTGGCCGACAAACTCCAGCCGTATACGGTTGAAGTCGGTGATATACAGCGGGTCAATCGGCAGCTGCGCGCGGATCTTTTTCCCCAGCTGCTCTTTGGTGACGGGCAGGACGCCCATCAGCTCATCGTTGAGATAGACTTTCAGCTGCGACTGCACGGGCAGCAGCGAGGGCGACGGGGTGTATTCCAGATTGAGCAGCGCGTTAGCGACCAGCTCATCGCTACGCATGCCGAATTCAACCGAGGCGTCAGGCCGTGAGCCGCGCAGCACAATGCTGCCCGGAGGCGGCGCGATGGTGGCAAAGGTCAGCTTCACCTCCCGCTGCGGGACGTTCTCGGCGACCACCGCCGGAGCGGTCGGTTCGGCGAGGGTTGCCGTCGGCTCGCCTGTCGTCACCGGCGCGAGCGGGGAGGCCGCCTGCGGCTGAACGCCAGGGGCCGGATTCACCACGGTGGCCGGCGCCGCGTAAGAGGCCAGCGGATACCAGCTGCACATGCCCACCGCTACTGCACACATCCAGGAAAGTTTTCTTTTCATCGCATTATCATCATTGTTGAGCCATTGCCGGGTCTGCGGAGAGCGTCGGCGCGGCGCGTTCAGGGCGTCGGGGTACAAACGACACTATCCATGCCACCAGCGAGGTGAGCGCGCGGAAAACCACCTTCACCGACGGCGGCGAAAACTCCGCCAGGTGACGATAGCCACGGAACCCCAGCTTGAGGATATCCAGCAGGCTTTCCATCGGCTTGTCTTCCGGGAAGCTATCCTGCCAAAGCGCCCACGTATCGGCGCGGGCAAACGTACACTGCACAAAATCGATATGCTGCTGGTTGGTCAACGGCAGCAGCTGCAATCCCACTTCGCTGCCGTTGACCCGCGCGACCCGCACCGGGAAGGCATACTCCTGCTGTCCCCGTTTGAGCAGCAGCCTGGCGTTCTGCCCCTCCAACACCTGAGCGTCGCCGTGAATTTTGATCCCCAGCCCACCGTCGGAATAGTCGTGAACGGTGCAGGAGAACAGATGGCCATCTTCGCGGGCAATTGCCGCCGGCATGCTCATTTCGACACGATGCGACCGGCGGACCTGCTTGCTTTCGACCGAGACCGCCACCGCGCCGCCAAGAATAATCAGGTTGTAGAACACCCAGACAATACTCACCCAGACGGTGAGAATTTCGTTTTCCGGGCCGTACATAAAGCGCCAGATCCCCACCGCGACGCCGACCAGGTTGAGCAGCACGAGGTAGATATAGGGCCGGGAGATCACCCAGTCGACATACTCCTCTTCCACCAGTCCGCCCTTCGCGGTGACGTTGAATTTGCCTTTATGCGGATTAATCAGCGCCACAAAGGTGGGCGGCGCGATATACCAGGCGAGCACCGTCTCGTAGATTTCACTCCAGAACGAATGGCGATATTTGCCCTGAATCTTCGAGTTGGTCAGGCTGGCGTGGATCATATGCGGCAACACGAATAGCGCGATCATCAGCGCTGGCGCATAAATGATATAGGCATGGAGCAGCAAAAAGGCCAGCGGCGCCGTGAGGAAGATGAGGCGCGGAATACCGGAGAGAAAGTGAAGCATGGCGTTGGCGTAGCAGACGCGCTGTACCAGCTTCAGGCCTTTGCCAAACAGCGGATTATCGAGGCGGAATATCTGCACCATCCCGCGCGCCCAGCGGATGCGCTGGCCGATATGCGCGGATAAACTCTCCGTCGCCAACCCCGCCGCCTGCGGAATACGCATATAGGCGGAGGTGTAACCCCGCCGGTGCAGGCGCAGCGAGGTGTGGGCATCTTCGGTCACCGTTTCGACGGCGATTCCGCCGATCTCATCCAGCGGGCCACGGCGAATCACGGCGCAGGAGCCGCAGAAGAAGGTGGCGTCCCACATGTCGTTCCCGTCCTGCACCAGGCCGTAGAATAGCGTCCCTTCGTTCGGCGTTTTGCGAAAACGACCAAGGTTGCGCTCGAAGGGATCGGGCGAGAAGAAGTGGTGCGGGGTCTGCATCATCGCCAGCTCTTTCTCTTTCAGGAACCAGCCCATGGTCATCTGCAGAAACGAGCGCGTCGGCACATGGTCGCAATCAAAGATCGAGACGAACTCCCCTTTGGCGTATTTCAGCGCATTGTTGATGTTGCCGGCTTTGGCGTGCTCATGGCTGGTACGGGCGATATAGTGCACCCCGACATCTTTGGCAAACTGGCGAAACGCTTCCCGTCCGCCGTCGTCGAGGATCCAGATGTTAAGCTTGTCCTTCGGCCAGTCGATGCCCTGCGAGGCGTAGATGGTGTTTTTCACCACGTTGAGATCTTCGTTGTAGGTGGGGACGAAGATGTCCACCGTCGGCCACAGATCCATGTCCTCCGGCAGCGGCACCGGTTGGCGGTTCAACGGCCAGACCACCTGGAAATAGCCCAGCACCAGCACCACCCAGGCGTAGGTCTCAGCGAACAGCAAAATAATCCCGCACACCAGGCTTACCGGGTCGTTCCAGTTCAGCGTCGAGGTATAGCGCCACCAGATATAGCGGCACGAGACCGTCAGCGACAGCACGATCAGCATCAGCGCCGAGAAGCGGCCGGGGATGCGCCGCACCAGCAGCGCCACGCCCCACAGCAGCATCAGGAAGATAAACTGCGACAGCGGGTTAAAAGGCTGCGTAATACACATCAGCGCCAGCACCAGCGAGCAGCAGGTCACCCCCCCAAGGATCGCCCGGCGCAGTTTGGGATTGAGGTGCGCCAGCTCTTTCTGTTTATCCAGATGACCGGTGCGGGCGTTGACCTGCTCAGGCAATTTTTCCAGCCACTGCGTATAGCGACCGTGCACCCCTTCCAGCGCCGCCAGCGAACGCCAGTTGACCTTTTTCTCCGGCTCCGGCACGCGCGTTGTCAGTAACCACAGGGATTGCAGCAGGTAGCGCAGCGGATCCAGCGGACGTGGCCGATGCGGATTAATATGAGGGAAATAGGTGTCATGGTGCGCCAGAATCGCCTGCCATCGCGGCGTCTCCAGCGGCATTAGCGCCCAGACCAGCGATGCCCACAGGCAGCCAAGCGACGCCGACAGCCATGAGGCGCCATGCTGCCGGTAGTCGTCATAGCGCGCGCGCAGCCGTTCCCCCACCGGCGGGGCCAGCAGCAGCGTGCTGAGGCGGATCATGCCGGCCTCCCGCCGGCATAGTGGATCAGACACCAGTTCGCCAGGGTCAGTACCTCTTCCGCCGCCAGAGAGTCCTGGCGATACTCCCCAAGGGGCTGCTTCGCCGCCAGGCACTCGGCCATCGCCTCGTCGCGATGAATGGTCACCGGCAGGATGCGCGGCTGGCTCTCGAGCCACAGCTGGTAGAGATCTTCCTGCAGCTGGCTGCCGACCCGCAGATCGTTAATCAGAATATCGCTGTTGGCCGGAAAGGGCTGCTGGTGCAAACGGATATGGCTGTTGGCGTCGGGATGGACCACCACCAGCGAGCGGTCGCAGAGCGTCAGCAGCTCGCGGGTCAACGGCGAATAGCCCGCCGGCAGATCCAGCAGTAGCCAGCGGTACTGCCCCTGCAGCTGCAGTACGGCCTCCGTCATCGCCCCCAGGGTGGGCTGCAGCTGGTCGACGTTTTCTCTTTCGCCCGCGCTGAGCTGGCCAAACGGCAGCAGATCGATATGCTGCGTATAGCGCAGACCCGCGTCGCGCCAGTCCCGGCCATCGAGCAGCGCCCGCGCCCAGCCGTCCTGATGATGGATGTCGGTATTGAAGAAAAAACGCAGCATATTATCCGGGCTGGCGTCGATCGCCAGCACCGTTTCACCGAGCAATTGCAGCGCCCAGGCGAGTGCAGCCGTAATGGACGTGACGCCAGTCCCCCCTCGCACGCCCTGTAATCCCAGAATAGCCATCTCCGGCTTCCTTATTTTTTCTCTGCAAACTCTGCCAGCAGCGGCCAGCGCTTCAGCGCCGCGTTCAGCTGTTCGCGCCTGGAAATATCATGATAATCAATATCCGGCAGGGAAAATGCCCGGCTAAGCGCCAGAAAATCATTTTGAAAGGTGTACCCCAGCGTGGCGTCCGTGGGTACCGCAGGATCTTTTGCTGGCATATCTCTGTCCGTTCGAAATTTATTATTAAACCAGAGGACGTATACAGCGCATCCTTAAAAAGCAGGTGTACATGCTAAAACTGATGACCTTTAATTTCAATGTTAGGTTTACTCTGTCAGTTTCGCTAGTAAACTTATCCAGTGTGAATCAGGGCGCACGAGGGATGCCGTGGATAGTGTATTTACTTTGGGTATTTCATCATTATGGGATGAAGTGTGCCATATGCCGGTCGGCGGGGTATGGTGGCTCAACGTTGACCGTTATGCCGATGCCGTCAGTCTATTTAATCAGACGCTGGCCACGCAGGCGAAAAACAGCAAGGTTGCCGCGCTGGTGATGGGGAATAAACCAAATGATATCATTTCATTAGAACACATTCACGGCCCGGATAATATTGCACTGTTTACCCTGCCGAATCGTCCGGAGGCGCTGGAAGAAATACATCGCGACTTGGTCTGCTCCCTCGAACCTGGCAATTATTTATTTATTCTGCTATGTGCTGAAAATGCCTGGCAAAATATAAATAACGAAAAGTTATGCGCCTGGGTGGAAAAGACCAGCCGCTGGGCGCAATATCATCGCTGCGCATTCTTAGCGATCAATTCCGCGCAGGATATTGATCGGCAGCTGACTCCCTTATTACGTGAGTACCGCTCCCTTTCCGGACTGGCAAGTATTCGTTACCAGGGCGACCGGCATATCTTTGATATTGCCTGGTGGGGAAGCGATAAGGGTATCAGCGCCCAGCAGCAGCTGATGGTGCAACATGATGACGCCGGCTGGCGATTAGCGCAGGACGCTGAAACCAGCGTGCAGCCGCGCAGCGATGAAAAAGCGATCCTCAGCAATGTGCGCGTGCTGGAAGGTGCCCCGCCGCTGTCGGAATACTGGACGCTGTTTGACACCAACGACGAGGTCTTCAACGCCGGGCGCACCGCGCAAGCGGCGACGATCCTCTTCTCCATTACCCAGAACACGCAAATTGAACAGCTGGGCCGCTATATTCATACCCTGCGCCGTCAGCGCGGCACGGCGCTGAAAATTATTGTCCGCGAACAAACCCCCAGCCTGCGCGCGACTGATGAGCGGCTGCTGCTGAGCAGCGGCGCCAGCCTGGTGATCCCTAACAGCGCGTCGCTTTCCCGCTGCCTGACGCTGATTGAAAGCGTTCAGAACCAAAAGTTCTCCCGCCATATCCCGGAAGATTTTGCCACCCTGCTCACCTGGAGCCAGCCGTTAAAACTGCGCGGCTATCAGAAATGGGACGCCTTTTGCGAAGCGGTGCACAACGTGATGACCAATACCCTGCTGCCGGCCGACAGCAAAGGCGTGATGGTGGCCCTGCGCCCGGCGCCGGGGCTGCGCGTTGAGCAGGCGCTGACGTTATGCAAACCCAACCGGATGGGCGACATCATGACCATCGGCAATAACCGGCTGGTGCTGTTCTTGTCGTTTTGCCGGATCAATGACCTCGATACCGCGCTAAACCACATTTTCCCGCTGCCGACCGGCGATATTTTTTCTAACCGCATGGTGTGGTTTGAAGACAAACAGATTCTCTCGGAAATTGTGATCATGCGCGGCATCGAGCCGGCGCGCTGGAATACGCCGCTGCCTCTCACGGTCGGTAAAAACGAGACCATCAACGCCACCCATGATGGACGCCACTGGCGACGCTACCCCGAACCACACCGGTTAACCACCCGTGAGGAGCAAGCCTGATGATGTCTATCGCCGATATTCTGCAACTGGTGGTGCTCTGCGCCCTGCTGTTTTTTCCGCTGGGCTACCTGACGCGCCACTATCAGCGCCGGATCCGCACGACGTTAAGACTGATGTTCTTTAAACCCCGTTACGTGAAACCGGCAGGGGTATTACGCCGGGGAACAACGGTTAAGCAAGGCAAAGCGAACAAATGACAAATAAAAAAACGACCGCGGCACCGCTTCCGCTCTGGCAGTACTGGCGCGGCCTTGGCGGCTGGAACTTCTACTTTCTGGTCAAGTTTGCCCTGCTGTGGGCCGGGTATCTCAATTTTCACCCGATGCTTAACCTGGTGTTTCTCGCCTTTCTGCTGGTGCCAATCCCGCGCGAAAAGCTGCACCGCATCCGCCACTGGATCGCCATTCCGCTGGGATTCGCGCTGTTCTGGCACGATACCTGGCTGCCCGGGCCAGAGTCGATTTTTAGCCAGGGATCGCAAATCGCCGGCTTCAGCGCCAGCTATATCTGGGATCTGATTGTCCGCTTTATCAACTGGAGCATGGTCGGCGCCTTCTTTGTTTTACTGGTGCTGTGGCTGTTTATCAGCCAGTGGCTGCGCGTTACCGTGTTTGTCTCCGCGATGGTCGTCTGGCAGGCGGTCAGTCCGCTGCTGCCGGCCTTTACCATTTGGCCTGCCGGTCAGCCCACCACTGCCGCCGCCACCGCGCCGGCCAACGTCGGGACCAACGCTGCCGCTGGCGCCGCGTCCAGCCCGGCCAGCAGCGATATTCCGCCGCAGACCGAACCGCCGACCTCGGCCAACCTCACCAACTGGCTGAACGGTTTCTATGCCGCCGAGCAGAAGCGCAAGACACCGTTCCCGGACCAGCTGCCGGCGGATGCGCAGCCGTTTGACCTGCTGGTGATCAATATCTGCTCGCTCTCCTGGTCGGATATTGAAGCCGCCGGGCTGATGGACCACCCGCTGTGGAAGCATTTCGATATCGTCTTCAAAAACTTTAACTCAGCGACCTCCTACAGCGGACCTGCGGCGGTGCGTCTGCTGCGCGCCAGCTGCGGCCAGCTGTCGCATACCAACCTGTATCAGCCATCCGGCGCCGATTGCTACCTGTTTGAAAACCTGGCGAAACTCGGCTTCAACCAGCAGTTGATGCTCGGCCACAACGGCCTGTTCGGCGACTTCCTAAAAGAGCTGCGTTCGCTGGGCGGCATGCAGAGCCCGCTGATGGACCAGAGCGGTCTGCCGGTCAGCCTGCAGGCATTTGATGGCTCGCCAGTGTATGAGGATCTCGCGGTTCTCAACCGCTGGCTGAAGACCGAAGAGGCCAGCAGCAATCCGCGGAGCGCCACGTTCTATAACACCCTGCCGCTGCATGACGGCAATCACTTCCCGGGACAAAGCAAAACCGCGGACTACAAAGTGCGAGCGCAGAAGCTGTTTGACGACCTGGATAACTTCTTCACCGAACTGGAAAAATCGGGGCGTAAGGTGATGGTGGTAGTGGTGCCGGAACACGGCGGCGCGCTGAAGGGCGATAAGATGCAGGTGTCTGGCCTGCGGGATATCCCGAGCCCGTCGATCACTAACGTCCCGACGGCGGTGAAATTCTTCGGCATGAAGGCGCCGCATGAAGGCGCGCCAATTATCATCGATCAGCCCAGCAGCTACCTGGCGGTGTCGGAGCTGGTGGTGCGCGCCCTCGACGGCAAAATGTTCAGCGAAGACAGCGTCAACTGGCAGCAGTATGTCGCCAACCTGCCGCAGAGCGCGGCGGTGTCCGAAAACGCCAACGCCATCGTTATCCAGTATCAGGGCAAGCCTTATGTCCAGTTGAATGGCGGCAGTTGGGTGCCTTATCCGCAATAAGCGACAAGGCCGCCTATTCTGGCGGCCTTACATCGTGAGACGTTCCTGCTCTTTTCTCTCAGCCCGCAGGATACGGGCTGAGAAACCTGCAAAGCCATCACAGCGCTAGCGCTGATCCTGTTTCGCCAGCCAGACCAGCAGCTTGAGGCTGGCGGAGTAATAATCATCCTTGTCGTCAATCTGCGGCGCTTCCAGCGGTTCGCCAAGCGTTAAATCACGCACCGCCAGCAGGCCGCCGGCCATATTCCACGGAGCGACCTCGTTGGTGCTAACGTTGATCCACGCCGGAGTTTGCAGGCGCGGGTAACTCTGCATCCAGGCTTTCCACGGTGCGAGCAAGGCGCTGTGCGGATCGACCCACGAGATATACAGCGGGATACGGATCGCATCGAAACTCATCCGCGGCGGCCACTCTTTGGCCGGCAGCATCTTGCCATCCGCCCGCAGCGCCACCCAGTCGCTGGGCAGATGCGATTTCCCCCAGCCCATTTGCCCCAGCAGCGCCTGCCCGTCACTCTGCAATGTCCGCCAGGCGGTCAGGTGCGTCCGCTCCGCAAAGGCCCGCCAGGCCGGGAAGATGAAATAGGAGGGGTTAAGGTTCAGGTGGTCGTTGCGGTTAAACCCCTTCACGCCCGGGAGCATCACCTGGCGACCGGCGAAAGTCACCACCGTATATTTCAGCAGGGAGGCGGTGATGGCATCGGAGGCCATGGCGTAGCGCTTGTCCTGCCACTGCTTTTGCGCGCGCAGCAGCGCCCAGGCGATCAGGGTATCGCCATCGGTGGCGTTGTTTTTATCGGCGATCGGGTCCGGCGCCACCGGGTTATAGCGCCAGTAAAACAGCCCGTTAGACTTGTCGCGCAGGGTGCTGTCCGTCCACTGCCACAGCTTGTCGAACGCCGGGCGATCGTTATTCGCCACCGCCAGGAGCATGGCGAAGCCCTGGCCTTCCGTATGCGACACATTGCCATTGGCGGTATCAATGATACGGCCGTCCGGCATCATAAAACGGGCCTTATAACGCTCCCAGGCCGTATCCGCCCACGCCCGGGGCACCAGCATTACTGCCGTTGTCACTATCACCGCCACTAAAGCACGCAGGGGCATAAATTCACTCATTATGGATGGTAGTAAAGAAACTGAACGTCAGAGACAGAGAACACCCGCTCACGCTGCAATATTACGTGAGCGCTGCCTCCCTGACTCTGCAGCCAGCGAGAATATAACCCCTCGAGTATGGCACAGAACGCGTTGCACCAGCGCACGCGCCCCGCATCGTCGCGGCTGACCGGCAACGCCTGATGGCGCAAGCGCAGGCCATCCTCACCGACGTCGATGGTCACCACCCCCCAGTGGAAATGGGTCAGCAGCCGGTTGATATTCGCCTCCAGCTCCCCTACGGTCTCCGACGCCGGCAACGGATGGGTCTCCGCCAACGAGGCGCCCATCTGACGCAGGAAGGGCTGACTTTCCAGCTCGCCGGCATTATTTAACATACCTTCGACCATAATAATCAACAGATCGAACCATCCGGCAGGCGTTTGCTGCTGCTGAAACCAGGTCATCACCACCGGGTTATTGTTCTCCGTCATCATCAATGATCTCCTAACATATAGCGAATATAGAGCCCGGCGGTGCTTTCGTTATAATCCCCGAAGGTGTCATAGCCAATCTGGCCCCCCAGCGTCATCTGTTTGTTGACCTTGTAATCCGCCCCGGCGCGCAGGGTATAGCCGATGCCGCTCTTCGAGGTCGCAGAATAGTAGGCTTCCTTGGCAAACCCATTGCTCACCGCCGTCTCCAGGGTCTGCTGCCACTCCGAATTGGTCGGGAAATAGGCGCTCTTATCCTGGCTGTAAGACTGGTAGCCCACCGAGCCGCCGAGCTTCATGGTCCAGTTATCATATTTTTCCGTCAGACTGACCGGCAGCGACACGCTGACGTAGTTTTGCGGACTAAAGTAGCCCCCCTGGCCATAGGTGAAGTAGCTGAGGTTTTTGGAGTAATCCATATAGCTCATGCTCAACCCGGCCTGCAGCTGGCGGTATTCGTCATGATAGGGCCGCAGATAGACCCCGGCATTGGCGTTGATGCTGGTGTTGCTGGCGACGTTCTGCCCCAGGTAGCTGTAACCGCCGCCGCCAACGTAGAAGCCCGCGTCACCGTCGTCATAACTCAGCTGCAGGGTGCCGCCGTTTTTCGTCACCTGCCCCCAGGTTTTACCGGAATAGGCATCCTTCAGACCGACATACGAAAGCAGGCTGTCGGTGAGCGAGCGGCGTTCGCCGGTGAGGATCAGCGACAGATAGTTGGTCAGCTTGGGCGACCATTTCACCCCGCCGACAACGGTATTCAGATCCTGGCCCAGCGGCGTGCTGCCGATATCGACCCGGTAATCGTCACCGCTTAGCGCCAGCGCCAGTTCGACGCCGTTGGCCTTCTGCGAATCGGTCGAGCCGCTGGTCTGGTCAACGTTCGGCTTACGGCTGGACGAGGAAAGATAGCTGGCCACCTGCCCCGAATCATAGCTCCCGAGCTTCGCCAGGTTTTCCATCCCGCTGCTGGTGGTCGGATTGAAGTCCGCCGCGTTCAGGGTGCCCAGGCCGCTTAACGCCTCTGCCCCCGGATTGCTGGCAAAATAGGCCGTCCGCTCCGCCTCGGTCATCGAGGCGATCGCCGCCTGCTCGCTGGTGGCGGTACTCACCATATTGGAGACCGCGTTGGCCAGCGGGTTGGCGCCGTAGCGACGCCAGGCGTCGCCGCTGGCGGTCCCGGCGTTTAACGACACCGGGGTGACGGTAAAGTCAAAGCGCGAGTCGCCAAACGGCGAGGAGGACCAGGTCAGCGGCGTTCTGAGCTCCGTCAGCTTGCTGGTGCCCGATTCGCCGTCGCGTCCGCGCACGTCCATTCCCCCCTGCAGCCAGCTGCCGGTTTTCTCCTGCAGCGACTCCATCATGGTGTCCACCTGACGCAGCATCCGCGTCTGGGCGGTGTCCACCGGCAGATCGGTGCGCTGGATCCCCGGCAGTGAGGAGCCGGGCGCGGCGGCCGACTGGGCAACCTGCCACGGCATATACTGCCCGTAGGCGGAGGCCGTCCGCGTCGGCGCCGACGTTTGCGACACGCCGATGAAGGGGTTATCCGCCGCCAGCACCCCGCCGACGGTCGGCGTTTCGCTGCTGTTGGTGCTTTGCATGCCCAGCAGTTTGCCGTGGGCGCTGCGCAGGTAGGTCATCGCCTGCTGATGATGACCCTGGGCCTCCGCCACTCTCGCCAGCAGCAGCAGGCGATCCGGGGAGTTATCCTGACGCAAGCCGCCGGCCAGCTGTTCCGCGCGATCGTTGTTCCCCGCCGACAGCGCCACGTCAATAGCCCCGGCGCGCGCATCCTGGTTCGGCGTATCGCGCGTCATCAGATAGTCATAGACCACCCCGGCCTCTTTGTTCATTTTGCCGCTCTGGTACAGCCGCGCCATGGCGAACATCAGATCGGTATTCTGCGGATCGCTTTGCATGGCGCGGATCAGCTTGTCATACGCCGCGGCATAATTGCCCTGCTCGCGCAGGCGGTCGGCCTCGTTGATCACATAGCCATTGCGAATGCTCGCCAGCTGCGTCGGCGTACTGCTGGCCTGCAGCTGCGGATTGCTGATCAGGTTCTGCGCCTCGCCGGTCAGCCCGGCCTGGTTCAGGACGGCGATCTGATCGGCGTAATCCCCGGCGTTGCCGGACACCCCGCCGCTGATATTGTTGCGCACCAGCGATACCGCGGTGGTCAGGTCGCCGCTCTCGGCCAGCAGCCGCGCCAGCTTGCCGGCGTCCGCCGGGGCTTTCGGCGGCGTGGAGGCCATCGCCCGCAGGGTATTGCTGGCGGCGATGGTATTGCCCTGCGCCAGGTAGTTTTCGGCGGTCACCAGCTGCAGGTTGTAGTTCACCCGCTGGCGTAAATCGCGCATGTCGCTGGTCTGGCTGCCGCCGGGAATGCGCGCCAGCAGCGTCTGCGCCTGTTGCCAGGCGCCGTTTTCGCTGGCGAACAGCGCGGCGGCATACAGCGCGCTGTTGCTGGCGCCGGGGCGATAGGCCGCCGACATCAGCGAAGAGGCCTCGCTGGCGTTACCCGATTTTTGCAGCAGTCGGGCCAGATCGAGACGCAGCCAGGGATCGTCCGGATAGCGGGCAACGCCTTCGCGCAGGGTGGCTATTGCGCCGGCTGGGTTACCGCTGCTGACCTGCGCCTGGGCCTGACGACGCAGGGCGTCGCCTGGCATGCCGGCCACCACTCGCGGCTGCAGTTTTTGCTGTAGGCTCTGCGGCAGCGTCTGCAGCATCGCCTGCGCCTCGGCGGATTTATTCTGCTCGCGCAGCACGTAGTAGAGGTTTTCCCGCGCCGCCGCATTCTGCGGGTCGTCGTTTAACAGTGAGCGCAGCGTTTGCTCGGCCTGGGGTAAATCTTTGTTATGTCGCAGCACATCGGCACGAAACAGCTTCGCCGAGGCGCCCCGCGCCCCGCTCTGCTGCGCAAGCGGCGCGGAGAGCGCCAGCGCCTGGCTGATATTGCCCTGCTTATAGGCCTGCTGAGCCTGCGCCAGCTGGCCGTAGAACAGGGCATCAGCCGCCTGCTGACGGCGGGTCGCCGAGGCGTCGCCGCCGAGGTCCGCCGCCCGGCTCAGATATTGCGATGCGGCCTGGTAGTCGCCGCTGCGCTGCGCGATATAGCCCATGCCCGCCAACGCATCGGCATCCTGCGGGTTGGTCTGCAATACCTCTTCAAACTGCTGCTTCGCGGCAGCGGTATTGCCGCTGTTAAGATTGGCGTAGCCCTGGCCGCGCGCCTGGCCGCTGCGCCGTTCACGAAAGTAGTTCTGAACTTCGCTATCCTGCGGATGACGCTGCATCCAGGTGTCGTAATACTGCTCATCCCCGGCCTGCGGCCCCAGCCAGAGCAAGGCCTGACGCAAGCCGCTGTCCGCCTCTTTATTGCCGCTGGCCATCGGCTCGAGCAGGGCGATCCCTTCCCGACGGGTATCTTCCCGCCAGGTTAACGCTTTGCCCAACGCTACCCGCGGGGCGTTCTCCTGGGGATGCTGCGCCACGTACTGCCGCAGTTCGCTAATGGCCTGCGGATAGAGCGATTTGTCGCTGGCCATGGTCAGGTAATATTCCGCCGCCAGCCCGGCAGGCGGCGTATTGCCATTGAACATGCTGCGCCAGGTCGCCAGCGCGCCGGGGATATTGCCGCCGCCTGCATATCGCCGCCCTGCTGCGACCAGAGCGCCATCAGATACAGCGCCTGGGTGTTGTTGGCATCCACCGAGAGCACCTTCTGCAGGGACTCCATCGCCAGCTCGTCATGGGATTTCTCATGCCAGTAGTTGGCCTGGGCGAACAGCGCCTGCAGCGCCGCGTCGTTACCCGCCGCCAGCGCGCCGCCAGAAGCGCCGAGAGCCAGGGCGCCGGTGAGGCAGAATGTGGTGAGCCGCCGGGAGCTTTTCATCGTTATCGTTATCTTTCTTTTCATTGGTTATCCCCCGAACCCAGACGCTTACGGGCGTGACGTTTAAACATCGCGGTCAGCGCCAGTCCCATTATCGAGGTGGCAATCAGCCCCAGCAGAGCGAGGAAACCGGAGTGCTGGCTGGCATACCAGACCGCCATCATGTACCACGGCATCTGACCGCTGGGGAACGGCGTACTTACCTGGAAACTACGCACCCCGTTATCGCTGGTGATCACCGCGGTATCGCCACGGATCCCGGCATTGATGCGCGGTGAGTCCAGATCGTTTTTCAGTCGCGCCAGCTGGTCATCATTGCTGGCCATCGCCACCACCACCAGGCGGGCGGGATTCCACGGCGAACGATAGCTGATAAACCCGCGCCAGGCGCTGCTGGATGAGAAGTAGCGATCGGCATCGAGGCTGGCGGAGGTCCAGTCGCCGGTGAGTCGGCGCTGCGCTTTTTGCCACAGGTCGGGCTCGCGGACGCTCAGCACATTATCCACCGGGCGGTAGGGTGAGTCGGCCAGCAGGCTCTGGTTGAAGGCCTGCTGATCGAGAGCGGTGACCGCCAGCACATCACGTTCGCGCAGCGACTGCAAATCCCCGCCGCCGGTGGGCATCCCAAGCACGACGCGGTTATTCGCCAGCGCGGTGCCGGTCGCATTCCCGGAGCGCGCCGCCAGATTCAGAAGGGTTGCCACCTGGGTCTCAGACGGTTCCGCCGGCAGCAGGAGCGTCGTTTGCGAATAGTCCGCCAGCCGCGAGAAAGGGAAAGAGGCGCCGACGAAATAGGAGAGGTTTGGCAGCAGCGAGAAGTGTCGCGTTTTGCTCAAATCAATCCATGAGTCGTCAGTGATGCGGCTCTTGATATTGTTATTCAGCAGAACCGAGCACGGAACATCGTCCTTCGGCACCACATTGAAGTACATCGACAGCTGGTTATCGCCATAGATCAGGTAGGGTGCCAGCGGGATGGTAAAGCGCTCCTGGCGCGCATCGCCCCCGAGGTAGCGCCAGACTTTCTCCAGCGGCCCCTGCTTGTTCATCGGCAGGTTGTTGAGGAAGGTGCCGTTGAGCGTGACGCTCAGCAGGGACTTGTCTTCATTGATCCAACTCTCCGACGGGAAGCGGTAGCCAACCTGCAGCGGGATCGTCTCGCCATCCCACAGATAGAGGTCCGGCGCGGCGCGGAAGGCGATACGTAAAGGTTCGTGCCAGACGCCGCTGACGGTCGGGCTTTGATCCTTACGCAGCAGTTCGCTGAGTCTGACTGGACGATCGGTGGGGATCCAGCGCGGCGCATCGTACGCTTTGCCAACCGGGATGGTCTGTGGTTCAACATCCAGCGTCGCGGTTTGCGGCGCGAAGTTGCCGCGGGTCAGGCGCCAGGCGGCCATGCGCAGCGCGGTATCGTTTTTGCCGACAATCAACAGCAGCTTGTAGGCTGGATTGGCGGGGTTGGCGATGATGCGCAGCAGTGGCTTATCGGTTTCCGGCAGCGTCATGCCGCCCACCTGCTCGCCCGGGTGGCCAATCACGATACCGTGGCGTTCCGGCAGACGGTCGCGCAGCGCGCTGAAGGCGATGCCGCGATAGTCCGCCTGGATACCCAGCCAGGAAGAGACCAGCGCCGCGGCGCTGAAGACGTCGGCCGACGGCTTCGCTCCATAGGAAACGGCGATGTCCGCCGGCGTCATCTGCATGCTGTCGAAGAATGGACGCGGGAAGTGGCTCAGATCGTCGCTGATGTTCAACTGCTGGCTTTCCCAGCTGAAATGCGACGTGGGCAGCACCGTCACCCGCGACGAATCATGAATGTCACGCTGGCACTGCAGGGTATCGCCATCGTTGATCTTCACGCTCAGGTTATTACTGGAAACCATCAGCGCGGGCGGGATATCCAGTTGATAATGGGAGACATCCTCGCCATCGGCGCCCAACGGCAGGGTGCCGAGCGGTTGACCGTTGAGCATCAGCTGCAGGGTGGCGTTGCGGCTCGCCATTTCCGGCGATACGCGAACGGCAAGGCTAAGCTGCGAATGGATCACCACCTGATCGGAAGGCAGGGTAAAGCTGACGCCCCCCTGCCGCTGACCGCCGCTGAGAATAATGCCGTCCGGCATCCCCATCTGCGCCAGATTCAGATCGCCTCCCCAGACCGGGGCGACAGGAATGACCTCCGGCGCGGCCGACCCGCTCACCGGCGGGGGCAAGTCCGGCATATCCGGCGCAGGGGCCGTCGCCGTCGCATCGCCGGCGGTGGCGGGGGCTGTCGGGGAGGCGCTCTCCTCCGGCGAGGCGGCCGGGGGTTCGTCGCCTGGCTCGCTGTCCGCCGCGCCATTGAGCTGCGGAAAGCTCAGCGGCGCGGCGGCGCCGGAGCCCGGTTCTTCACTGTGCAGCGCAGGCGCAGAGAGCATCCCTGCCAGCAGCGCCAGCGTCGTTAATCGCTTCATAACGTGCCATCCTCCTGCGCCGTTTTCGCCACTGTTGCCCGATTGCGCTGGCTGCGACGGGTTTTCCACGTCAGCCAGAACAGTTCGAACACGCAGCGTAAAATGGTGAAGAAGGAGCGGAACGGGTTATCCTGCGGGCGCGGCGGATTAATCCACGCATCCGCACGGGCCAGCACCACGCGCACCAGCTCACGGCGGCGCGAAAGCGGAATATCTTCATCAAACTTGAGGCGCAGGAAGCGCTCGTCAGAGGTGACCAACTGGGCCGGGATGGAGATAGCCCCGGACTGCAGGATCAGCTCAACCTCTTCGATATCATCCTCCAGATGGCGCTTATCCGGCGCCACTACGCGGCAACCGCCCATCGATAGATCCTCGGTGTGGCTGCGGGACACGATGCCGCTGGCGTAATGGATCACTACCGGGATATCGACATCGATACGAATGGTTTTCCGCACCTGCCGCGTTTCACGCGCGACGGCAATCGCCGCCAGCAGGAAGATCAGGCTGTAGATACCCCACCCGACGTTCAGAGCGATAACGTTGGGGTCCGAGCCAAAGTAGTCATGGCCAATCGCCCGGACGATGCCGACGATCACCCCCAGCGCCAGCAGACAGGCCACCACCAGGTGCGGACGCACCACGGTGAAATCGAAGTAGCCGACGTCCAGCAGGCCGCCCTTATCGGTGACGTTGAATTTGCCGCGTTTGGGGAAAATCATCGTCACCAGGGTCGGCAGCACCAGGTGGAAAGCCAGCACAATGTCGTAGATTTCCCCCCAGAAGCTGTAGCGATAGCGGCCGTTCATTCGCGAACCGACGTAGATGGCGAGAAACAGGTGCGGCAGCGCATAGGAGACGATCAGGCTCGCTGACGAGTAAATGATATTGAGGTTAAACAGCAGATAAGCCAGCGGGGCGGTGACAAACACCACCCTCGGGAGCGCAAACTGGTAGTAGAGCATGGCGCTGAGGTAGCACAAGCGCTGCTGGAAGGTCAGCCCGCGGCCAAACAGCGGGTTATCGACGCGAAAAATCTGCGTCATCCCGCGCGCCCAGCGGGTACGCTGGATAACGTGCACCACCAGGCGCTCGGTGGCGAGACCAGCCGCCAGCGGGATATCGAGAAAGGCCGACTTCCAACCAAGGCGCTGGAACTTGAGCGCCGT
Source organism: Klebsiella sp. K5-45 (assembly GCF_030128605.1). Classification (NCBI taxonomy): domain Bacteria; kingdom Pseudomonadati; phylum Pseudomonadota; class Gammaproteobacteria; order Enterobacterales; family Enterobacteriaceae; genus Klebsiella; species Klebsiella sp. K5-45. The sequence goes on from NZ_JAKUZW010000010.1 coordinate 196,839, forward strand.
ATGGGCATCTTCGGTCACCGTTTCCACGGCGAAACCGCCGATCTGCGCCAGCGCCTCGCGGCGGATCACCGCGCAGGAGCCGCAGAAAAAGGTGGCGTTCCAGTTATCGTTGCCCTGCTGAATCGGGCCATAGAACAGCATCCCTTCGTTCGGGATGTTGCGTCCGACGGAGAGGTTGCGCTCGAACGGATCCGGGGAATAGAAGTAGTGCGGCGTCTGCACCAGAGCCAGCATCGGATCTTTCAGGAAGCCGCCGACGGTGGCCTGCAGAAACACGCGCGTGGCAACGTGGTCGCAGTCGAAAACACAGATAAGCTCCCCCTGGGTCAGGGTTAGGGCGTGGTTGAGGTTTCCCGCTTTAGCGTGTTTGTTATCGTTGCGGGTGATATAACCCACCCCGACGTCGGCGGCGAAGACGGCAAACTCGCTGCGCTTACCATCATCCAGAAGATAGATTTTCATTTTATCTTTTGGATAATCAATACATTGTGCCGCGAGGACGGTGTCACGCACCACCTCAAGCGGTTCGTTATAGCTCGGAATATAGATATCCACCGTCGGCCACTTGCTCATATCATCCGGCAGCGGAACAATACCGCGCTTCAGCGGCCACACGGTCTGCAGATAGTTAAGCAGCAGCATCACCCAGATATAGACTTCCGCCAGAAAGAGCCCCATGCCGAGGATAGTTTCAATAGCTGAGTTGAAGTGCAGGGTCTGCGTGAGGCGAAAATACATGTAACGGGTAGACATCAGCAGCGACGTGACGACCATAATGACCGATACGCTGCGGCGCTTGCTGAACCCCATCAGAAAGAGAATACCGATGCTCAGCAGACCAAAAATATACTGCTTCTGGCTGTCCATCGGCGTGATCACCACCAGCACGGCGACGGGTGACAGCACCAGCGCCAGCAACCAAAAAAGAGATTTTTTCATTCAGCAGCCCTGCAATAAGTTAAAGCCCTGACATGCGTGTCTGGCTGTGCACCGTGCCATCGCCAATATGGATACCCAACAGCGAAGATATTTTTTTAGCAATAATTTCAATATCGAAGGCCGCTGCCGAGGAAGCGTTAAAGTCCAGAATCGACTTCTGCGACGCATTGGCCTCCACCACGCTTTCATCACGATGGACGATGCCAAGCAGTCGCTCGCCCAGCTTCTCTTCCATCAGGCTGGTGACGTCCCGGCTGACCTGGCGACGGCTATCGCTTTGGTTAATGACGAAATAGTGCCCATGCTTGTGATTCAGCGCCGCGCCGGTCAGGCGCTGTTTTTCCACGTGCGCCAGGGTCGACATCGAGGCAGTATCCGCCAGCAGCGGGATCAGATGCAGGTCCGCCAGCCCCGTCAGCGCCTTTAGCGCCGGCGAAGGCCCTGGCGGCATATCAGCGATGGTGATAAGTCCGGGATAATTCAGCAGTGCGGACAGTCCGCGCTGGAGAAAATGGTCATTGTGGGTCAGCTGCTCATCAAACGCCTGACGCTGCGCTTCGCTCACTTCGCCATACGGCAGGACGAAAATGTTGCTGCCGGCGCTCAGCACGCACTGGCTCCAGTCGTGCAGCTCCAGCGCCTTCGCCACATAGCCGCGCTCATCGTTCAGCGGCACGCCAAAATGCAAACGCAGCGCGTTCTGGACATCAAAATCCAGCGCCAGCACTTTGCTGCCGGTCCGCGCCAGCGAATAGGCTAAATTGGCCGCCAGGGTCGTTTTCCCTACGCCACCTTTCGGTGAACAGACGCAAATCAACGGCATGTTGCGATCCTTTCCAGAAGTGATTTCAAAGGCTGGTCTTTATTTTTCGCCACCGGCTCTGCGCTTTTCGCCGCGAACAGGTGGGCATAGTTCTCGGCGGTGGGCGCGGGTCGAGGAGCCATTCTCGGCGGCGCCATTGCCGGTTCAGGCGCCGGGATTGAAGGCGCAGGGGTCACCGCAGGCTCCTGCCTGACTGGCTCCGGCGCGGCGGTGGCGGTCTCCACGGCCGGCTGCGGGGCCGGAGCGGCAGGCACAACGGAAGCGGAGGCTGGCGCCGCCGCTACGGCCGCTTCTATCTGGTGGAACAGATCCGCGGGCACTGACTGCGGCAGGGGCGCGGAAACCGAGCCTCCCAGCGCCAGGGAAGAGGGTTTCTCTGCGCCGGGATTTAGCTGATTGAGGATCGCCCAGTCGCCATGCTCGCGCGTGGCGGCTTGCGATGAAAGATCCTGAAATTTGAGGTTTTGCGTCCGCGTTTTTTCCTGAAAGCGCTGCAGATCATCATAATGGTTCATTGATAACCTCATGATTTTAAAAATTTCATATTAAGTTTGTTGTTATTTTCTAAGTATATTTAAAATATCGTTGCGTCTCTGGTATGGCAGAAAACGCGCCGTTGGAGACGTACCAATACATACGGTTGACAGGGTTATAATAGTTTAGAATTTGATTTCCGGTGTGATTCCACGGCAGAAGTATCGCTACACTAACATTTTCTTTTCAGAAGGATAGCCCCATTTTTTAGGTATGCGTCCATCCTTAAACCACGCTTCCACCGCGCTTCCCGTCCGTTTTTATATAAATGTATTAGGTAATGATAGAATCATAGCGTCAGATCAGCGAAAGAATAAACCTGAACCATTTTAATTTCTCTTTAATTCTATAAAAATGGACTGAAAGTCTTATTTTTTCGGATAATCGACGAAGAATGCGCCGAGGACGTGGCATTCACTGCGATAAAAGGCGATATCGCCGGGTTTTATCCCCGGCGGGAGAGAAGCCCCCGGTTATCGGACCGGGAGCGTGCCGTCAGGCGTGGGGCTTTTGCGGATTCTCATCCTGGTCGACGGCAAAGCAGGCCACCAGCTGGCCGCCGTAATCCTTCAGCTGCGGCTGAAGCTGGGTGCAGGGGCCGAAGCGCCGGCGGCAGCGCGCGTTGAAAGCGCAGCCCGGCGGCGGATTCAGCGGGCTCGGCAGCTCGCCGGTCAGCTTAATCCGCTCGCGACGGTCGTCCGGGTTCAGACGCGGCGTCGCCGACAACAGCGCCTGGGTGTACGGATGACGCGGATTGTTAAAGATCTGGTCCTTGGTGCCCTTCTCCACACAGCGGCCGAGATACATCACCATCACTTCATCAGCGATATGCTCGACGACCGACAGATCGTGGGAGATAAACACGTAGGACAGACCTAAATCCTGCTGCAGATCCATCATCAGGTTCAGCACCTGAGCGCGTACCGAAACGTCCAGCGCGGAGACCGGCTCATCGGCGATCACCACGTCCGGATCCAGCATCAGACCGCGGGCAATGGCGATACGCTGGCGCTGACCGCCGGAGAACATATGCGGGTAGCGATCGTAATGCTCTGTTTTCAGGCCCACTTTCGCCATCATCGCCAGCGCTTTTTCGCGGCGCTGCTCTTTGCTCAGGCTACTGTTAATCAGCAGCGGCTCTTCCAGAATCTGCCCCACTTTTTTACGCGGGTTCAGAGAACCGTAGGGGTTCTGGAACACAATCTGGATTTTTTGCCGCCGCAGCTTCTGCGCCTGTGGGTCGTGCTTAAGCAGATCCTGCCCCTGATAATAGAGCTCGCCGCCGGTGGGAATTTCAATCATCGTCAGCAGACGACCGAGGGTCGATTTACCGCAGCCCGACTCCCCCACCACCGCCAGCGTTTTACCGCGCTCAAGGGTAAAGGAGACGCCGTCCAGCGCCTTCACCAGCCGTTCCGGGGCGAATAACCCCTTCTTCACCGGGTAGTGTTTTTTCAGATCAATGGCCTGCAACAGCGGTTGTGGCGTGGCGGCCTTTTGCGTACTCATAATCCAGGCCTCCCGGCATCATCGAGTGGGTAGTGACATTTAGACTGGCGGCCGCCAGTGAGATCCGCGAGCGCCGGCTCTTCGCTACGACATTTATCCGTAGCATAGGGGCAGCGCGGGTTCAGCAGGCAGCCGTTGGGACGGTCATATTTCCCCGGCACCACGCCCGGCAGCGACGCCAGACGCGCTTTATCCTGGGCGAACTCCGGCAGCGCACGCAGCAGCGCCTGGGTGTATGGATGGCGCGGCGCGCGGAAAATATCCTTCGCATCGCCAGTCTCCACCACCTGACCGGCATACATAACGATAATTTTATGCGCGGCCTCGGCCACCAGCGCCAGGTCGTGGGTGATCAACACCAGCGCCATATTCTCCTGCTGCTGCAGTTCCAGCAGCAGCTCGATGATCTGCGCCTGAATGGTCACGTCCAGCGCGGTGGTCGGTTCATCGGCAATCAGCAGTTTTGGCCGACAGGCAATCGCCATCGCGATCATGACGCGCTGGCTCATCCCGCCGGAAAGCTGATGCGGGTAGACGTCCAGCCGCGACGCCGGATCGGGAATGCCGACCTGGTTCAGCAGGTCGATGGCCCGCTGGCGGCGGGTTTGCTTGTTGCCGCCCTGATGGACTTTTATCGCTTCCATAATCTGGAAGCCGACGGTAAAGCAGGGATTGAGGCTGGTCATCGGATCCTGGAAGATCATCGCCACCTCCGCCCCCACCAGCTGGCGCCGCTCTTTTTCAGAGATGCGCTGCAGGTCGCGGCCGTTAAACTCCAGTTTGTCCGCCATGACCCGGCCGGGGTAATCAATCAGACCCATAATCGCCAACGAGCTGACGGATTTACCGGATCCAGACTCCCCGACGATGCCGACCACTTCGCCCTGCTTCACGCTATAGCTGATGCGGTCCACGGCGCGGAACGGCGCGTTTTCATCGCCGAAATGCACCGATAATTTATCTACATTCAATAACGCCATCTCGAACCTCTTACTGCTTCAGTTTGGGATCGAGCGCGTCACGCAGACCGTCACCCATCAGGTTAAATGCCAGCACCGTCAGCAGGATCGCCACGCCCGGGAAGGTCACCACCCACCAGGCGCTCTGCGCGAACTGCAATACGTCGGAGAGCATGGTGCCCCACTCCGGCGTCGGCGGCTGCGCGCCCATGCCGAGGAACCCCAGCGCGGCCATGTCGAGAATGGCGTTAGAAAAGCCCAGCGACGCCTGAACGATCAGCGGCGCGAGACAGTTAGGCAGAATATTGACGAACATCTGGCGCATCGCCCCGGCGCCCGCCACGCGGGAAGCGGTCACGTAGTCGCGGTTGACCTCCACCAGCACCGCCGCGCGCGTCAGACGCACATAGTGCGGGAGCGCCACGAAGGTCAGCGCCAGCGAGGCGTTGACGATGGAGGGTCCGAAGATAGCCACCAGCACCAGCGCCAGAAGCAGACTCGGCAGCGCCAGCATAATATCGACGACGCGCATGATGATTGAGTCCACCACTCCGCCGAAATAGCCCGCCACCAGGCCGAGCACCACGCCGAGGATCAGCGACAGGACCACCACCAGGCAGCCCACCAGCAGCGACAGGCGCGCGCCATACATCAGGCGAGACAGAATATCGCGGCCCACGTCGTCGGTGCCGAGCAGATGCGCCAGGCTGCCGCCCTCCTGCCAGAACGGCGGCGCCAGCAGCGAATCACGGAACTGATCCGCCGGGTTATACGGGGCGAGAAAGTTGGCGAACACGGCGATTACGATCATCACCGCCACGTACACCAGACCGACCACCGCCCCTTTATTGCGTTTGAAATAGTGCCAGAACTCCTGCAGCGGGGTCATGGGCACCGGCGCAGTGATAACTTTATTTTCAGTAACTTGTGACATGATGACCCCTTACTTCTTATGCCGGATACGCGGGTTCACCACGCCGTACAGCAGGTCGACCAGCAGGTTGACGAGGATAATCATCGTCGCCACCAGCAGCACCCCGCCCTGCACCACCGGATAATCGCGACGCTGCAACGCGTCGATCAGCCAGCGGCCTAAACCAGGCCATGAGAAAATGGTTTCCGTCAGGATGGCGCCCGCCAGCAGCGTGCCCACCTGCAGGCCAATCACCGTGACCACCGGCAGCATCGCGTTACGCAGCGCGTGGATCACAATCACCCGCATCCGGGTCAGGCCTTTGGCGCGCGCGGTGCGGATGTAGTCTTCGCCGAGCACTTCCAGCATCGACGATCGGGTCATACGCACGATCACCGCCAGCGGAATGGTGCCCAGCACGATGGCGGGCAGGATCATATGCATTAAGGCGTCAATAAAGTCGCCCTGCTCGCCCCAGATGGCGGTGTCGATCAGCATAAAGCCGGTCAGCGGCAAGGTATCGTCAAGGAAGACCGTATCGCTGATACGCCCGGAGACCGGCGTCAGGTTCAGCTGCACCGAAACCAGCATAATCAACATCATGCCCCACCAGAAGATAGGCATCGAGTAGCCGGTCAGCGCCAGGCCCACCGCGGTGTGGTCAAAGATGGAGCCGCGTTTTACCGCAGCCAGCACGCCCACCGGAATGCCGACGGCGACGGCGAAGATCATCGCGCAGACGCCCAGCTCAAGGGTGGCTTTAAAGCGTGGGACAAACTCCTGCCACACGGGAATGCGGCTTTTCAGCGAGATGCCTAAATCGCCGTGCAGCACGCCCCAGATATAGTGGGCATATTGCTGCCACAGCGGCTTATCAAGGCCCATTTCGGCCAGCAGCTGCGCGTGACGTTCGGGGGAAATACCACGTTCGCCCGCCATAATCATCACCGGATCGCCGGGGATCATATGGACGAAGGCAAAGGTGAGAAGGGTGATACCGATAAATGTCGGGATGACAAGTCCCAGACGTCGGAGAATAAACTGCAACATAACCCGGATTCTCTCTAGTGACGCCCCGCCTGGCGACAGGGCGTCTGTATTGCTCACAAAAGCATTCCCCGGAATAGCGGGAATACGCCCCCCACCTCTCCCACGCGGGGAGAGGGGGTCAGGCATCGTGCTTATTATTCGACAGAGACGTTATCGAAGTGGTGTTTACCCAGCGGATCCACCACATAGCCTTTGACTTCTTTACGCACTGGCTCGTAAACGGTGGAGTGAGCGATGATCAGCGCCGGAGCCTGGTCATGCATCACTACCTGAGCCTGTTTGTACAGTTCAATACGCTTGTTGTGGTCGTCGGTGGCGCGGGCCGGCTGAATCAGATCTTCAAACGGCTTATAGCACCAGCGCGAGTAGTTGGAGCCGTCTTTCGCCGCGGCGCAGCTGAACAGGGTGGCGAAGAAGTTATCCGGATCCCCGTTGTCGCCGGTCCAGCCCATCATGACGCTCTGGTGCTCGCCCGCTTTCGCGCGTTTCAGATACTCGCCCCACTCGTAGGTGACGATTTTGGCCTGGACGCCAATCTTGGCCCAGTCGGCCTGGATCATCTCCGCCATACGGCGGGCGTTCGGGTTATACGGACGCTGTACCGGCATCGCCCACAGATCGATAGTGAAGCCTTTTTCCAGGCCCGCTTCTTTCAGCAGCTGCTTCGCCTTCTCCGGATCGTAGGTGTAGTCTTTAACGTCGTCGTTATAGCCCCACATGGTCGGCGGGATCAGGTTCTTCGCCGCCTGGCCTGCGCCCTGGTAAACGGCTTTGATGATCGCTTCTTTGTTAACCGCGTAGGTCAGCGCCTGACGAACTTTCACGTCGTCCAGCGGTTTCTTCTCGGTGTTGAAGGAGAGATAACCGACGTTCAGGCCCGGCTGTTCCAGCAGGGTAATGCTCTTATCTTCCTTCATGCGCGCGATGTCCGCCGGGTTCGGATACGGCATCACCTGGCACTCATTTTTCTGCAGCTTGGCATAGCGCACGGAGGCATCCGGAGTGATGGAGAAGACCAGACGATCGATCTTCGGCTTGGTGCCCCAATAGCCCGGGAAGGCTTTATACAGAATGCGGGAATCTTTCTGGTACTGCAGCAGCTGGAATGGACCGGTACCGATAGGATTGAGGTCTACTTTTTCCGGCGTGCCGGCTTTCAGCATGTTGTCGGCATACTCTTTAGAGAGAATAGAGGCGAAGTCCATGGCCAGGTCAGCGAGGAACGGCGCTTCCGGGCGGGTCAGGACGAACTGGACGGTTTTATCGTCCACTTTCTTCACTTCGCTAATCAGGTCGGGTAACCCCATCCCTTCAAAGTATTCATAGCTGCCGCCAGAAACTTTATGGTACGGGTTATTGGTATTCTTCTGACGATCGAAGGAGAACACCACGTCATCGGCGTTCAGGTCACGGGTTGGCTTAAAGTCTTTATTATCCTGCCATTTCACGCCCTGACGCAGGTGGAAAGTATAGGTTTTACCATCCGGGCTGACTTCCCATTTTTCAGCCAGTCCAGGAATAACTTCCGTGGTACCGGTTTTGAATTCGACCAGGCGATTGTAGATCGGTACGGAACTGGCGTCATAGGTGGTGCCAGAGGTGAAGAGCTGTGGGTTAAAGCCTTCCGGCGAGCCTTCTGAACAATAAACCAGGGTTTTCGCTTGCACGCTGGCAGCGACGGTCATGGCGACAAGGCTCAGACCAAGCTTCAGCATCCCTGATTTCTTCAAGGAAATACTCATTATTCTGCTCCAAAACTGTGATGTTGTTTGCATATATCCGCCGGACCTTTATTTATTTTTATTCGTCATATTCGAATGATGGATGCGTTGGCTGTGCTCAATAAGCCAGTCACATAGCCATCTATGCTCTGGGGATGCTCAAGCTTGCCGCCTTCCCGCAATTCGAACTATTTAGAATATACCCGGTCCAGTCGGTGGTGCCCGAAGGCGTTGAGAGAGATGGGGATTCCTTTCGCAAAAACGACTGAGTTGCAGTACGGATTCTCCATGAAATGCCCCTCATGCCCTACAATCTGTCAACAGAATGGGGAAACGTCAATACAGCCAGCCGGGTTTTACATCCAGCGTGAGAAACGACAGGCAAAGATTAAAAAAACTTCAAGACGCTATTTTCAGCAGAGAAATTTATGCTACTGGCTAATATGCAGAATAAAGACCTTATTAATTTGCGACACCCAGTGGGAAACAATGCCAGTAAATGAGAAAAATTTCTTGCTATGTGACCAATATGTGAGCGGTTAATAGCGTGAACGTTAAAACGCACAGCGGAAAATGCTGTATTCAGCCATAAGCTTCGCGAAAAAAGATCTGTTCATCGATAAAAAAATGCAATGGAAGATGTCACAAAATAGCGAACAGCTGGCTGGAAACGGGGGTAAAGATGTTTTTTGTGATTTTGATGCGGTTTTGGGCCGGGAGACTGCAGACGGTGCCCGGCGGCGCTGCGCTTGCACGGGCCTACGGGATCTGGAGCGAACCTTCGGGGTTCTCATCCTCACTGGCCGCAGAAGCAAAAAAAGCCTGCTCATTGAGCAGGCTTTTCGAATTTGGTCGGTGATAGAGGATGACTCGCCACTTTGTGGCTCGCCCTGCGGGCCGTTGCTGACGCAACGTTCTCTCGCTTCGCTCGAGTCGAACCTCCTGCCCCCGGAGGTTCTCATCCTCACTGGCCGCAGATGCAAAAAAGCCTGCTCATTGAGCAGGCTTTTCGAATTTGGTCGGTGATAGAGGATTCGAACCTCCGACCCCTTCGTCCCGAACGAAGTGCGCTACCAGGCTGCGCCAATCACCGAATGCGGGGCGCATCTTACTGCTGGGATGCCTACCCGTCAATGCCTTATTTTCAAAAAATCGTTCAACCGGCGAGAAACTCAGCACCCTGCGCAGCGAATCGCCGGTTGGTCCGCTTTTTTAGCGGCAGCTGACCTCAAACGCTTTGCGATGCTCGGCTACCTTACAGGTCACCGGCTCACCGAGATAAGTTGGGCCCGCCGGTTTGAATGTAAACTCTCCCAGCAGCATCGTCAGTTCCCCCAACCCCGGGCAGGTATGCTGATGACGCATAATGTCCGGGCGGGTATCGTTGTTTACCGCGCGGGCGATGTCGCTGTACGCCAGCTTGTCGGCAAACGCATTGGCGCAGAATTGCAGTTCGCTTTGCGCCATATGCGCGGCCTGCCCTTTCAGCTCGGCATGCTGCGCCAGCAGCAGCTGGCGAACCTCGCCGGCCCGGCTGTAGCCAATCGCCGTATACCCTGCCTTATTGCTGAGATTGACGCTGGCGCCGGCCTCGAGGAGTGCCTCGACATTGGCTTTATTATTCATTTTGACCGCCAGCATCAGCGGGCTGAGGTCGTTGGCGGAGAGCTGGTCCACCTTTGCGCCGCGCTGCACCAGCGCCGCGATCACCGCAGGCGACCCCTGACCCGCCGCCACCTGCAGCGCCGTGAGCCCTTCCCGGTTCGGCTTATCCACCTCCACGCCGGAGGCTGACAACGCCAGCACCAGATTGGGATCGTCCCCCGCCGCCGCCAGCATCAGCGGCGTGGTGCCGGATTTATCCGCCAGGCTGGTATCCGCCCCGGCGTTGGCCAGGGTCGTGATGGTTTCCGCCGAACGCGCGTGATCGACAGCGAGGAAAAAAACCGATTCCCCTGAAGCATTGACGGCCTTCACGTCCGCCCCATGCCCGATCAGCAACGCCACGATCTCGTCAACGTTCTTCTTAAACGCGCCGGGGGCCAGTTGTAACGCCATGTCTTCCGTCATCAGCGCGCGGCTGCCCGTCGCCAGCGATTTCGCCGCCGTTGCGCCGACAATCTTGTCCAGCGCACTCTGCTCCTCCACAGGCGCATCGGGTTTTTTCATCGCCAGAATATGCTGGTAGTCGCTTCTGACGTCCCCGCCGTCGGCAATGGCGGACATCAATGCCGTGCTCTTGTCGACGGTGGTCTGATTCACCGACGCGCCCGCCTGGAGAAGATCGCCGATAAGCGCCGCATCGCTGCCTCGCGCCGCCGCCAGCATCAGCGCCGTGACGCCCTGGCGCGTCTGGAGATTCGGCTGCGCCTGACGCTTAAGCAGGAGAGCTACCACCTCGCGACGATTTTCCGCGGCAGCGACCATCAGGCCGCTTAAGCCGGTTTTATCCTGACCATCCACATCGATGCCGTTATTCAGCATGGCTTCGATCGTCGCCGGCGCATCGTATTTACAGGCCAGCAGGAATTGGCGGGTTTCCTCTTCGGACTGACAGCCCGTTAGCATCAGCAGGCACAGCAGGGCCAACCCCTTTATTACCTTCATCCTTTCTCTCCGTGAAAAGTGGCTGCACAGGAGGAGCGGGAACACTGGAGGGTATTCAAAGAAGAAGAGGCAACCTGCCAGACACATCCGCTGTGCAAAAAAATCCCTCGCCCGGCGGACGCCGGCGAGGGATTAGCTTATCCTGGGCTCAGGAAAGGAAAACAGACCCGAGAATCTGAAAAATCCGCTGTCTTACTTTTTCCACCGACACCAGTTATTGTTCTCGTTGATCCCGCCATCCGGCGAGGTATAGCCGAGGCAGCCCATAATGGTGTCGTACAGCTCGACGTGGCGGCGCGGCACCTTCATCGCGGCCTGCTGCTGCAGATGGGCAAACGCAGCGGCATGATCCGGATTCTCCAGGTATTTATCCGACATCCAGACCATCATCGGCACACGGAACTGTTCCGGCGGCGCCATCTTGCGCGGCGTACCGTGCAGATGTTCACGCTCGTTAATAGACTCGCCATGGTCGGCGGCATAGAACACAATCGCTTTCTTATCCCGCAGCTGGTCGAGGACGCTGACGATAAAGTGATCGACATAGGTCACGCTGTTGTCGTAGGAGTTGATCAGCTCCGCTTTCGAGCACTTGTTATCAACACCGACGCACTCCGGCTTCCACTGGGCGAAGCTGCGCGGATAGCGTTGGGTGTAGTTAAAGTGCGAGCCTTTCGTGTGGAGGATGATCAGGTGCTTACCAGAGGCGTTGCCCTGCTCCATACCGCGCTTCATCTCATCCACCAGCAGCATATCGTCAACGCTCTTGCCGCGGTTGCGCGGCTCGGCGCCAATCTGCTCGCGATAGGCGATATTGTTGGCCATCGTGTTGCTGTAGAACCACATCTCACTCTGCATGGCGTACAGATTGCCGCTGAAGCCCAGCTGATGAAGCACCGCAAAGACGTTCTGCTCTTTGAGGGTCCGCTGCGGGTTATCCTCTGCCCCGCCCTGACGCACAAACATGCAGCGTAACGACAGCTTGGTGGCGGTATCGCACGAGTAGCCGCGGAAAGCGACCAGATTCTTCTCTTTCGCCAGCTCTGGCGTGGTGTTACGGCTATAGCCAAGGATGCCCATATGATCCCAGCGGGTGGTTTCGCCAATGATAAACACCACGTAGGTGTCATCGAGCCCTTCCGGGGCGACGTAGGTAAATTTCTTCGCCGGGTTAATCAGCGATTTGTTATCTGAGGATTCATCCACCTGCGCCCAGGCGTACAGCCCCAGCGCCGACAGCCAGTTCGACGGCAGGTAGGAGTTGGCGATCACCCCGCCGTAGCTCGGCATATCCACTTCCGAATGGCGCTCGACATCGTGTTGGCGCAGCTCAAGCAGGCGGATAGGTCCCCAGACGATGAGGCCGGCCAACACCACGATCAGCACGTTTTTAACCCGCTGGCCCGGGGTACGCAGTTGGCGCAGCAGCGTATGGCGGCAGCGGTTGCTCCAGATAAACAGCAGTGGCGGCGCGCTCACTGCCGCCAGCCAGAGGATCAGATGCCAGCCGATGACCTCTTTCGACAGGTCGATATCGGTGGTCAACACCGAGGCGATAATCCCGTAGCCAATCACCACGTTAAGGAACGTCATGTAGTAACTGGCGGCGGCGGAAAACAGAACAATCAGTGTCGCCAGAATGCGCCAGATACGGCGACCGAACAGCGACAGAAGACGTAACAGGAAGAAGGTGACAAAGACCGTGGCCACCAGTTCAACGACACCGGAAAGCCCTTTCCAGACAGTGAACTCTTGAGCATAACCATCGAAACGCCGAAAAAAAACGGCGACGTTCATAAACCAGCCGATGTACAGCGCCAGCCAAAAACTAAGCTTCTGCTGCGTCATCGTTCTAATATATTTCATGCAAGCAAACCTGGAAAAAGAAGAATAAAACACCGCCTGACGCTGTGGCATGAGTCAGTAGGCTAATAGGGTGCGTTAGGGTTGGTTATCAGAAACCTCTACAAAGCGCGATAAGTAGACCACAGGGAACGGGAAAAGTATCAGGAGGGAATGTGATCCAGCCAAACATTTACAAAATATTTGGCTGGATTGGCACTATTTGCTTAGGGTATTAATCAGGGGCACGTTTCACGCTGCAGGTTTCAGGCATGCGCCTCGCTATAGACACTGCCTTTCGGCTGACGAATGGTGGTGGAAAGCGCCAGCGAAATAATCAGCAGGGCGAATATCACGCAGAAGGTGACGTAGAAGCCCCCGAACAGCGAAGCGATGAGGGAACCGCAGATGCTGCCGATACCAAAACCCAGATAAATCACACCATAGTTTTTCGCCAGGTTGTTCAGACCGAAGAATTCACTGACCAGCGATGGGAAGACGGTGATGGTTCCGCCGAAGTTAAAAGCAACGCAGGCGATGGCGGCGAAAAAGGTCATGGCATTCAGCGGAGCGAACAGCAGCGCGGCCATCCCCACCAGCGACACCACCTGACCGATGGTGATCACGCGAATGCGGGAAATTTTATCGGACAGGATACCTAACACCAGGCGACCGCTAAGGTTAGCGATTGAGATAACCGTTACCGCATTGGCCGCCGTGGCGACATCCAGGTGGACCATTCCCTGCGCGATATCTTTCGCCACGCCAATCACATACAGACCACTCATGCAGGCCGTCAGGAACATCACCGCCAGCATCCAGTACTGCGGTTTACGCATCGATTCGGCGAGAGTGAAGTCGTTTTCCACGACGCCGTTGGCCGTGGTGGTCGCCGTATGATTTGGCGCATCTTTCATCAAGGTCGCGCCAAAGACGATCATCACCAGCACGATAGCGCCCCAGATAACGAAGGTTTTTTCCAGACCAACGGTGGCCAGCAGATGAGTATCAATGAATTTGAACCCCAGGCTGCCGAGGCCATAGGAACCAATGGAAAAGGCGGAGATCAGCCCTTTGCGTTCCGGGAACCACTTGACGCAGTTCGACAGGGTCAGCAGATAACCGGCCCCGTCCGCCAGCCCCACCAGCACGCCAGCGCTCAGCCACAGCATCATCAGGCTGCTGGAGTGGGCGGTCAGAAAGAAGCCCAGACCAAGCAGGATCCCGGAGGCCATGGTGACGCGCTTCACGCCAAAACGCTCCTGCAGCTTGCCGGCGACCGACGAAGAGAGCGCCAGCCCGAGGCTCAGCAGGCCAAAGGAGAAGGCGACCTGGCTGACCGGTTCGCCCAGTTTGTCAGACAGTGAACTGTTAAACAGGCTCCAGGTATAAACCGAACCGAGAGCGAATTGGGTGATGATGGTGCCGATAAGCGTAAGCCAGCGGGTCGATTGACGGTTTGCAGCGTTCATAGCAGTTGTCCTGATAAATTAACTGCCGCCACAATAGCGAAGGCCCCTCATCCAGTGGGGGAAAAAGGCATGAACTGCCATCAGCAGGGAATGAAATGCATTAATGGCGGAATGAATGACATTGCATGACATTCATTCCGCGAATTTCAGGGAAAAAGTTAGTGTGCGCTATCTCACAGAAATGCGCCATTACTGAGATTTAACAATAACCACATCGTTTCAAATGCGTAACAATCGTGGGTCAAAAGTTGGCGCTGACCCCCATCAGATAGAGCGTATTTTCCCCCGATGGGACGTTGTCCGCCTGTGACAGCGTGGCCCATGCCGCCACATGCGATCCCAGCGGCATATCGGCGCCCAGGGTGACATCACTCCAGCCGCCCTCTCTGGCGCGGGTGGTCGGCGACCAGGCATCGCTGGCGAGCGACTGGTTATAGCTCACCTGCGCCCAAGGGTGCACGCCCCACAGCGACTGATAATCCATACGCCAGCCGAGCGTGTTGACATATCCCGTCTCGCCCACGCTTTTCGTCGCCGGCGCGGTGTAGTCGCTGCGCAGGCTGGCCACCGGCCCGGAGGTCATGCCGTTTGCCAGCAGATAATTCCAGCCGACGCTCATCCCACGGCTGCTGTCCGGCGGCGCCAACCCCTGGTTTAACGCCAGTCCGCCCGGCGTTTCAGACGACTTCATCCGCTCGGCGAGGATATCTTCATAGCGTGGTTGGTGATCGCTATCCCATGTATAGCGTTCCGACGTATTACTTTTTGTATCGATAGCGATATATTCCTGTTGCCAGGCATTCGCTCCAGAGACACACGACACCCAGACGGATACGCACACCGGGAACAAGAACCCCCGGAGGCCATTGCATTTCTTTATTATCATTAATGCGACTCCAGAAAAGAGCCGAATCGGCATTATTGCTGTGTTTTTTTGGGGATACGATTTCCCTGTATTAACTATTATCTTTATCTTTCAGTCGTCAAGCCGGGGCGTCCACTTTTTTAGCGCAGAGGGAGAAATAGCTATGCAGCGTTGCGGATGGGTGAGTCAGGATCCGTTATATATCGAGTATCACGATACCGAATGGGGTGTCGCGCAAAAAGCATCCCAGCGGCTGTTTGAAATGATCTGCCTTGAGGGTCAGCAGGCCGGGTTATCATGGATCACGGTGTTAAAAAAACGGCAAAACTATCGCCAGGCTTTTCACCAGTTCGATCCGGTGCGGGTGGCGGCGATGGGGGATGAAGATGTCGAGCGGCTGCTGCAGGATGCCGGGATTATCCGCCATCGGGGAAAAATCCAGGCCATCATCGGCAACGCCCGGGCGTATCTGGCGATGGAGGAAAATGGCGAGTCGTTCACTGATTTTGTCTGGTCCTTCGTCGACAATGCGCCCCAGGTCACCCGCGCGGCGACGCTGGCGGAGATCCCGACCACGACGCCGGCCTCAGATGCGCTGTCTAAAGCGTTGAAAAAACGGGGTTTTAAGTTTGTCGGTTCGACAATCTGTTACTCTTTTATGCAGGCCTGCGGGCTGGTCAACGACCATGTCACCGGCTGCTTCTGTCACCCTGGAGGTCAGGATGATCCGCAAGTGGGACGCTAAAGATAACCTGCCGCTGCTGGACCTGTGGCTGGAAAGTACGATTCATGCCCATCCCTTTATCAGCGAAAGCTACTGGCGCGACAGCGTCGCGGTGGTACGGGATGTCTATCTTCCCGCCGCCAGCACCTGGGTCTGGGAGCACGGCGGGGAGCTAAAAGGCTTTGTCAGCGTGCTGGAGTCCCGTTTCGTCGGCGCGCTGTTCGTCGCGCCGGACGCTATTCGCCAGGGCATTGGCCGGGCGCTGCTGGATGAAGTCAAGCAGCACTACGCCTGGCTTAGCCTTGAGGTTTATCAGAAAAACGAATCAGCGGTCAGTTTCTACCATGCGCAAGGCTTCCGCATTGAAGATTGCGCATGGCAGGACGATACTCAGCACCCCACCTGGATTATGCGTTGGCCGGCGGATCAAATGCCGTAAGCGGCAGCGCCGGGCCGGTATATTTCTCCAGCCACGCCAGGGCGGTGTTACCGGCGCAGCCGTTGCCCAGGCGGGATGTTGGGATATCTTTAGTTAAGACGTTCACCGCCCCGTTTTTGCAGATGCCCGCCACCGGATCCAGGTCGGGCCACGCTCCTTCATGCAGGCATATCACCCCCGGGCGGATCCCCTCCGTCACCACCGCGCCGGCCAGCACCTGACCGCGGGCGTTCCACACCCGCACCAGATCGCCATCGGCAATCCCCCGCGCCCGGGCATCCTGCGGATGAATAGTCAACGGTTCGCGTCCGGCAACGGCATAGCGTTCGCGCAGCGCGGAGTAGTTCAGTTGACTGTGCAGCCGGTGGGCCGGATGGGCCGACAGCAGCTGCAGCTGCCCCGCCTCGGCGTTGCCATGCCACTCGTCGGGCTCCAGCCACATTGGGTGCGGCGGGCAGTCGGTGTAGCCAAAGGCGGCGATGGTCGGCGAGTGGATCTCAATTTTACCGCTCGCCGTTTTCAGCGGGTTGGCCTGGGGATCGTCGCGGAAGGCGGCAAAGCGGATGAAACGGGCATTCTCCGGCTCCTCCGGCATCTCAATCAGCTGGTTAGCCTGCCAGAATTCGGCAAACGGCGGCAGCGTCACCTGCTGCTGGGCGCCGCGCCGGGCGGCCATCTGATAGAAGGTCTCCAGCCACTGCAGATCGCTCTTCCCTTCGGTAAAGCGCTCGCGGCCGCCCGCCTCCCAGCGTTCGCTGAGGTCGGCAAAGACCGCGAAATCATCGCGCGCTTCACCCTGCGGGGCGACCACCTGCTTCATCGGCACCAGATGCTGATTGCTGTAGTCCCCGGTCATCGTCAGATCGTTGCGCTCAAACGAGGTGGTCGCCGGCAGGACGATATCGGCATGACGCGCGGCGGCGGTCCAAAAGCATTCGGAGATGACGATAAGCTCTGGTTTCTGCCAGGCCTGAATCAGGCGGTTGGTATCCTGATGATGGGTAAAGTTGGCGCCGCCGGCCCACCAGATAAAGCGAATATCGGGGAAGCGCCGCGCCATGCCGTTGTGCTGATACTCCGCCCCCGGGTTCTCCAGCGCCTCGACAATCCGCGCGACCGGGATCTTCTCCACGGCGTCCACGCCTCCGGCCACGCTCCCCTGCATCGAGCCCAGCACCGCCGCGCGGCGGGTCGGATTGCCGCCGTTGGCGAAATGGTAGGAAAGACCAAACCCGCCCCCCGGGGTGCCAATCTGCCCCAGCATCGCAGCCAGGGTGACCAGCATCCAGTGTTTCTGCTCGCCATACTGCTGGCGCTGCATGCCCCAGCCAGACATCAGCATAGTGGTGTTTTCGTGGAAAAGTTTCGCCAGTTCGCGGATCTTATCCGCTGCGACGCCGCAGATAGCCGCCGCCCAGTCGGCGGTTTTCGCCACGCCGTCGCTTTCGCCGGTCAGATAGCGGGCAAAAATCTCGTAGCCGCTGGCGCAGCGGGCAAGAAACTCGTCGTCCTGCCAGCCATTCTCCACCAGCGTATGGGCGATACCCAGCATCAGCGCGACGTCGGTGCCCATATGCGGCGCGATCCACTCCATCGAATCGCCAAAGAAATCGACAGTTTCCGATCGCATCGGATCGATGCAGATCAGGCGTTTTCCGCTCTGGCGCAGCCGGTCGAACCACGGGATACCCTGCTCGTCGGAGGCGTTCCAGGCAATTTTCAGCGTATTCAGCGGGTTGGCGCTCCACAGCACCACTACCTCGCTGTATTCCAGCACCAGCGGCCAGCTGGTCTGCTGCTGATATACCTCATTGCCGCCCACGACGTAAGGCATGATCGCCTGCGCCGCGCCGGTGGAGTAATCCCCGAGATGGCCGGTGTAGCCGCCCGCCAGGCTCATATAGCGCTGCAGCAGGGTGGCCGCCTTATGCAGGACGCCGTTAGAACGCCAGCCGTAGGAGCCGGCAAAAATAGAGGCCGGTCCGTAGCTTTCGCGGATCCGACGATGCTGGGCATCGATCAGATCCAGCGCCTGCTCCCAGCTCACCCGCACAAATTCATCCTGACCGCGGACCCCCTGGGGCTTGTCCGGAGAGGCAAGGAAACCTTTGCGCACCATCGGGTAGCGCACGCGGGTTTTACTGTGCACCTGGTCGCGCACCGCCGTTTGCAGCGAGTTGGCAAACGGTGTCGCCAGCGCGCCGCGGGAGGAGAGGACGTTTTCCCCGTCCGTTTCCACCAGCATCGGTCCCCAATGGGCGGCGGTTAAAATGGTTTTGGTTGCAGATGAGGTTGGCAAGGGCAGCTCCTGGTCAGCGAAAGCAGGTGTGGTGACGGTGCGATCGGCGCCGTTCAATGTTATTTACAAAATGAGATGGTGTTTGGGGAATTTTCTACGTATTCGCGCGTCATAATCAACCGTCACGTTCGCTGTGACAAAGAATAAAAAGGATTAAGGACATTAAATGAAAAAACGCGTACTTATGATTGCGGCGCTGGTCAGCGGCACCCTGGCGATTTCTGGCTGCACCACCAACCCCTATACCGGTGAGCGTGAAGCAGGTAAATCCGGTATTGGCGCAGGTATTGGCTCCTTAGTGGGCGCTGGCGTCGGCGCGCTCTCCTCTTCCAAACATGACCGCGGCAAAGGCGCGCTGATTGGCGCAGCGGCAGGCGCGGCGCTGGGCGGCGGCATAGGCTACTACATGGACGTGCAGGAAGCGAAGCTGCGCGACAAAATGCAGGGAACCGGGGTCAGCGTGACGCGAAATGGTGACAATATCGTGCTGAACATGCCGAATAACGTCACTTTCGACAGCAACAGCGCCAACCTGAAACCGGCCGGCGCCAACACCCTGACCGGCGTGGCCATGGTGCTGAAAGAGTATGAGAAAACCGCCGTTAACGTCGTCGGCTACACCGACAGCACCGGCAGTAAGGATCTGAATATGCGTCTGTCGCAGCAGCGTGCTGACAGCGTCGCCAGCGCACTGATCACCCAGGGCGTGGCGGCCAACCGCATTCGCACCACCGGCATGGGGCCGGCGAACCCGATCGCCAGCAACAGCACGGCGGAAGGTAAGGCGCAGAACCGTCGCGTGGAAATCACCCTCAGCCCGCTGCAATAAGCGCATCCTCATGTTGCCCGGCAGCGCCTCTGCCGGGCAAAATGCTTGATATCGCTATTTTTCGCGCTAAGGTGTTGGCAGATTTTCAGCAAAGGAAGCCATCATGGCGAAAGCGGCGCGTGCAACCATTAGCGATGTGGCGAAAGCCGCAAAGACCGGCAAAACCAGCATTTCACGGTATCTTAACGGCGAGAAGCACCTGCTTTCCGACGATCTGTTATCACGTATTGAAAAAGCCATTGCCGAACTCGACTACCGCCCCAGCCTGATGGCCCGCGGCCTCAAGCACGGCCGCACCCGCCTCATCGGCCTGATCATCGCCGATATCACCAACCCCTATTCGGTCAATGTCATGAGCGGCATTGAAGCGGCCTGCCGGGAAAAGGGCTTTACCCTGCTGGTGTGTAACACCAATAACGAGCTTGACCAGGAGCTGCACTATCTCGACCTGCTGCGCAGCTATCAGGTGGAAGGCATCGTCGTCAACGCGGTCGGCATGCGGGAGGATGGCCTGAACCGCCTGCAGCAGTCGGCCCTGCCGATGGTGCTGATTGACCGTAAAATCCCCGATTTCGCCTGCGATGTGGTCGGACTTGATAACGCTCAGGCCGCCACCACCGCCACCGAACACCTGGTGGAGAAAGGCTTTGAGGCCATCCTGTTTCTCAGCGAACCGCTGGGCTCGGTCAATACCCGCCGCGAGCGCCTGAGCGCCTTTCGCGCCACGCTCGCCCGCCACCACGGCGTGGTGGCCGAAAACGCCGAAGTACAGCTCAACGACGGCGCGATGATGGACAACGTCCTGCGCCAGTTCCACGCCCGCCACCGCGGGATGCGCAAAGCGGTGATCTCCGCCAACGGCGCGCTGACGCTGCAGGTGGCCCGCGCCCTGAAGCGCGTCGGCCTGATCTGGGGCAGCGATATCGGCCTGCTGGGCTTCGACGAACTGGAGTGGGCGGAGCTGGCCGGCGTCGGCATCACCACCCTCAAACAGCCGACGTGGCAGATCGGCTACGCGGCGGTGGAACAGGTGATTCGGCGCATTGCCGGCACTAACGACCCCATCTGCGAGCGGGTCTTTTCCGGCGAGCTTATCGTCCGCGGATCAACCTCCCGTTAACGATCCTTCGTGATGCCGATCATAAATTAAACATCTCGCCCTTTCTTATGGAACCGATACCATATAGCGTAATAAGGAGATTAAGCAACAAACGCCGGGAGTAAGAGCGCGATGGCCAGAAAAATTATTGTCGTTACCGCTGCCTATGGTAATGACCATGTTAAATCCTTAGGCGGCCAGGCCGCCGTCCTGCCGTTTATCGCCGACGCCGGCGCGGACGGCGTCGAAATCCGCCGCGAGCTGTTCAGCGCCGAAGAGCTCAACGCCCTACCGGCGCAGGCAGCCGCCATCGAGCGCCACGGCCTGCTGGCTTGCTACTCCGCGCCCCAGGCGCTGTTCGCCGACAACGGCGAGCTTAACCCGCATCTCCCGACGCTCCTCGCGGAAGCGCAGACCCTTAACGCCCTGTGGCTGAAGCTCTCCCTTGGCCATTTCCGCCACAACCAGCAGCTCGACGAGCTGCGCCATATCCTCAGCGACAGCGGCATGGCGCTGGTGGTGGAGAATGACCAGACCGACTGCGGCCAGCTGGCGCCGATGCAGCGCTTCAAAGCCGCCTGCCGGGTCCATCAGCTGCCGATCACCTTAACGTTTGATATGGGCAACTGGCTGTGGGTCGGCGATTCGCCGGAAGAGGCAGCCCGCCATCTTGCGCCGGCGGTCAGCTATATTCATGTGAAAGCGGCGGAGCCACATCAGGAGAAATTCCGCGCTGTGCCGCCGGATCAGGCCGCCGACCGCTGGCTGGCCCTGCTCGATAATCTTCCCGCCGACGCGCCGCGTGGAATCGAGTTTCCGCTGACTGGCCATGACCTGACGGCCGTGACCCGCCGCTACGTCAACCTGTTACGCGAGGAATAAGCCGTGGAAAATTTAGATGTCATCACCATCGGCGAAGCTATGGCCATGTTTGTCGCCACCGAAACCGGCGATCTGGCCGAGGTGGAGCATTTTATGAAACGTGTCGCCGGCGCCGAGCTGAACGTCGCCACCGGTCTGGCGCGCCTGGGTCTGAAGGTCGGCTGGGTCAGCCGCGTCGGTAACGATAGCTTTGGCCGCTTCGTACTGCAATCGCTGGCGAAAGAGGGGATCGATAGCCATGCTGTCGCCATTGACAACCGCTTCGCTACCGGTTTCCAGATGAAATCGAAAGTCGAAAATGGAACCGATCCCATTGTGGAGTATTTCCGCAAAGGTTCTGCCGCCAGCCATCTGTCGCCTGACGATTTTCGCGCCGACTACTTCACCAGCGCCCGTCATTTGCACCTGAGCGGCGTGGCCGCCGCGCTCTCTGAAAGCTCATATGCGCTGCTGGAGCATGCGGCGAAGGTCATGAAAGCCGAGGGCAAAACCCTCTCTTTCGATCCCAATCTGCGTCCGGTGCTGTGGAAAAGCGAAGCCGAGATGGTGGAGAAACTCAACCGTCTCGCCTTCCAGGCTGACTGGGTTTTGCCAGGCTTAAAAGAGGGCGTGATTCTCACCGGCCAGCAGACTCCGGAGGGGATCGCCGATTTCTATCTCTCGCGCGGCGTCAAGGCGGTGGTCATTAAAACTGGCTGCGACGGCGCCTGGTTCAAGAGCGCCAACGGCGAACAGGGAACGGTTGATGCCATTAAAGTCGAAAACGTCGTCGATACCGTCGGCGCCGGCGACGGCTTTGCCGTCGGGGTGATTAGCGCCCTGCTGGAAGGCAAAACCCTGCGTCAGGCGGTGAACCGCGGCAATAAAATCGGTTCGCTGGCGATTCAGGTCCAGGGCGACAGCGAGGGGCTGCCCACCCGCGACGCGCTGGGCGAATAACATTTATACGCAACAATAACAGCCGTCCTGTACCCTACCTGCAGCGCGGCACAGCAGCGTCCGTTTCGACGGACGTATGTCACCTCATTGACAGAGGCAAGCCTATGAATAGCTCAACAAATGCAACGAAACGCTGGTGGTACATCATGCCTATCGTGTTTATCACGTATAGCCTGGCGTACCTCGACCGCGCCAACTTCAGCTTCGCCTCCGCGGCAGGCATTACCGAAGACCTGGGCATCACCAAAGGGATCTCTTCCCTGCTGGGGGCGCTGTTCTTCCTTGGCTACTTCTTCTTTCAGATCCCCGGCGCTATTTATGCAGAGCGCCGCAGCGTTCGCAAACTGATCTTTATCTGCCTGATCCTGTGGGGCGGCTGCGCCTCCCTGACCGGGATTGTGCATAATATCCCGGCGCTGGCGGCCATTCGCTTTATTCTCGGCGTCGTCGAAGCGGCGGTGATGCCGGCGATGCTGATCTATATCAGCAACTGGTTCACCAAATCCGAGCGCTCGCGGGCCAATACCTTCCTGATCCTCGGCAACCCGGTGACGGTCCTGTGGATGTCGGTGGTCTCCGGCTACCTGATTCAGGCCTTCGGCTGGCGGGAAATGTTTATCATCGAAGGGGTGCCGGCGGTGATCTGGGCCTTCTGTTGGTGGGTGCTGGTGAAAGATAAACCGTCGCAGGTATCCTGGCTGGCGGAGAGTGAAAAAGCCGCGCTGCAGGAACAATTGGATCGTGAGCAGCAGGGCATCAAAGCGGTGCGTAACTATGGCGAGGCCTTCCGCTCCCGCAACGTGATCCTGCTCTGCGCCCAGTACTTTGCCTGGAGCATCGGCGTGTACGGCTTTGTACTGTGGCTGCCGTCGATTATCCGCAGCGGCGGCGAAAATATGGGGATGGTGGAAGTGGGCTGGCTCTCCTCGGTCCCATACCTGGCGGCGACTATCGCCATGATCGTGGTCTCCTGGGCTTCCGATAAAATGCAGAACCGTAAGCTGTTCGTCTGGCCGCTGCTGCTGATTGGCGGACTGGCCTTCATCGGCTCCTGGGCGGTCGGCGCCAACCACTTCTGGGTCTCTTACACCTTGCTGGTAGTGGCTGGTGCGGCAATGTATGCGCCTTACGGCCCCTTCTTCGCCATTATTCCGGAAATGCTGCCACGCAACGTCGCCGGTGGCGCCATGGCGCTGATCAACAGCATGGGCGCCCTGGGATCCTTCTGCGGCTCGTGGTTTGTCGGCTACCTGAACGGTGCCACCGGCAGCCCAGCAGCTTCCTATATTTTTATGGGGGTGGCGCTTTTCGCCTCAGTATGGCTGACTTTGATTGTTAAGCCTGCTAATAATCAAAACCTTCCACTTGGCGCTCATCACGCCTGAACGACTCACACTACGGAGATTCGCATGAAGCCGTCTGTCATTCTCTATAAAACGCTTCCCGACGACCTGCTACAGCGTCTGGAGGAGCACTTTTCCGTCACTCAGGTGAAAAACCTGCGGCCGGAGACCGTTTCGCAGCACGCTGAGGCCTTTGCCCAGGCTGAAGGCCTGCTGGGCTCCAGCGAAAAGGTTGACGCCGCGCTGCTGGAGAAGATGCCGAAGCTGCGTGCGACCTCCACCGTATCCGTTGGTTATGACAACTTCGACGTCGAGGCGCTGAACGCCCGCCGGGTGCTGCTGATGCATACCCCGACCGTGCTGACCGAAACCGTCGCCGACACGATCATGGCGCTGGTGCTGAGCACCGCCCGCCGGGTGGTGGAAGTGGCGGAGCGCGTTAAAGCGGGCGAATGGACGAAGAGCATTGGGCCAGACTGGTTCGGTACCGACGTACACCATAAAACCTTAGGTATCGTCGGCATGGGCCGCATCGGCATGGCGCTGGCGCAGCGTGCCCACTTCGGGTTCGGCATGCCGATCCTGTATAACGCGCGCCGCCAGCATCCGCAGGCGGAGGAACGTTTCAACGCACGCTATTGCGATCTTGATACCCTGCTGCAGGAAGCCGATTTTGTCTGCCTGATCCTGCCCCTGAGCGAAGAGACCCATCATCTGTTCGGCCAGGCGCAGTTCGCCAAAATGAAATCTTCCGCCATCTTTATTAACGCCGGGCGCGGCCCGGTGGTCGACGAGCAGGCGCTGATCGCCGCCCTGCAGGCGGGTGACATTCACGCTGCCGGCCTTGATGTCTTCGAGCACGAGCCGCTGGCTAAAGATTCGCCGCTGCTGAGCCTGCCGAACGTCGTCGCGCTGCCGCATATCGGCTCCGCCACCCATGAGACGCGCTACAACATGGCGGCCTGCGCGGTGGATAACCTGATCGACGCCCTGAACGGCAAGGTCGAAAAAAACTGCGTCAATCCGCAGGTAAAATAAGCCATAAAAAAACCCGGGTAGCGGCGGCCATCGCCCTCCCCGGGTTCTTTTTTGCATTCTGTCCGTTATCCAGCCCGTTCGCCGCAGCTCACGTCAGCCAGACAGGGCATTAGCGGGTCGCGTTCACCGCCGCCGTCCATGCCTGATTAAACACCTGATGCTGCGCCGCCAGCGGCCCAATCAGCGCATTGTACTGACTAGCCTGCTGGGAAGTCGGGAATTGAATGCCGTTGGCCACAAAGCTCACCTGGGTTCCCTGCTGGGCGACAAAATCCCCCACCTGAACCAGCTGCTGGGTAAAGATCTGCGCGGCCGGGATCAGCGGCTGCAGCGCGTCGGCTGGCGCCGTCACCACCTTGGCGTAAACCTGATCGAAGACCGGCTTGAGATCGTCCGCCTGCTTCAGCGCGCCATGCGCGGCATCGGCCTGCATTTTGGCATTCTGCAGCTGCTGGCTGAGCACGCCCAGCGCGCCGTTCGCCTGACGCAGCGGCTCGCGCTGGGTCATATAGTCCTGCGGAACGCGGATCGCATTGACGCTGTCCACTACCGGGCGCAGACCAGCGTCCATCGCCTGGCTCACCTGCTGCGAGTAGCCGTAGATCACCGCGTAGTCAGAGACAAACGGCCCAAACTGTTTTTTCTGATCGGCGGTCAGCGTCGGCAGTCGTTCACCGCTACGCATCGCCGTATTCTGCAGGAAGTCGATAAACGCTTTGCGCTGATCGCCTTCTTTATCAAAACACCCACTCAGGCTAACCACCATTAATAAGGCCGCCATAGCCGCAAACCAGCGAGAGCAGGACTTTCCTGTCGCCATTTTTTTACTCCTTTCAGCCAAAAAAAGCGCACAAAGACACACACGTGCCAGACGCTGACAAGGATAGTCCAGCTCGGCCTCGCAGGATACCCTTTACTGCTAATCTTACGCAGGAAAAACGCCATTCCGCACGCCGCTGCCGTCGCCTGGCGCGTCTGTTATGCGCATCACAAATATGCGCTTCAAATTAGACCGATGAATATCAATTAACTGATTGTTATTTTTGAAATTTATAATCCACTGCCCAACGCCGCGCCCTGAAGCGGACGATAATCGCACGCTTTGGCGCCCACCCGGATTGCCTGGTCAGCGCTTCAATGATTTGATAAATGAGCGATTAACGGCGATGCGTTCGATTATCGCACAAATCAATCTCAACGACGCGAAGGCGACGATAATAACAAACCTCTGTCCCTCGCTCAGTCTGCCAGGAAAGCCGTATGACTAAGACAACCATCGACATTCAGGCCTTTATCAACGAGCACCCCTTCACCCGCTACCAGTGGATGATCCTCGCGCTCTGCTTCATCACCGTCGCGATGGACGGGTTCGACACCGCGATCATCGGATTCATCGCCTCCGACCTGGTCCAGGAATGGGGCGTGGAAAAATCAGCCCTCGGCCCGGTGATGAGCGCCGCGCTGGTTGGCCTGGCGGTCGGCGCGTTAACCGCGGGACCACTGGCTGACCGTATCGGCCGCAAGAAAGTGCTGATTATGTCGATCGTGGTGTTCGGAGGATTCAGCCTGCTCACCGCCTTTGCCACCAGCCTTAACCAGCTGACGCTGCTGCGCTTCCTGACCGGCCTGGGCCTCGGCGCGGCGATGCCCAATGCCGCGACGCTAATGAGCGAATATGCGCCGGAGCGCCGTCGGGCGCTGCTGGTGAACCTGATGTTTGTCGGCTTTCCGATGGGCTCGTCGCTGGGCGGCTTTTTATCCGCCTGGATGATCCCGCACTATGGCTGGCAGAGCGTGCTGGTGCTGGGCGGCGTGATGCCTCTCCTGCTGGCGGTAGCATTAATTTTCCTGCTGCCGGAGTCCGCCCGCTATCTGGTGGTGAAGCGTCAGCCGGCGCAGCGCATTGCCGCCATCCTGCGGCGTATCGCGCCGCTGCCGGAGACGGTGGAGTTTGAGCTGCACGAAGCAGGCCAGGTGAAAGAGAAGTCGGCCATAGGCGTCATTTTCTCCCCACGCTACGCGGTGGGCACCGTGATGCTGTGCCTGACCTACTTTATGGGCCTGCTGATTTTCTATCTACTGACCAGCTGGCTGCCGCTGCTAATCCGCGAGACCGGCGCATCGATGAGTCAGGCCTCTATTATCACCGCATTGTTCCCACTCGGCGGTGGAATTGGCGTGCTGATCCTCGGCGCTCTGATGGACAAGATCAATCCCAATAAGGTGGTGGCCGTCGGCTGGCTGCTGACCGGCGTTTTCGTCTGTCTGGTGGGCTTCTCTACCAGCAGCCTGGCGCTGATGGGGGTGATGGTGTTTATCGCCGGCAGTATTATGAACGGCGCGCAGTCGTCGATGCCGGCGCTGGCGGCAGGCTTCTACCCGACACAAGGGCGCGCCACCGGCGTGGCCTGGATGCTGGGCATTGGCCGCTTCGGCGGGATCCTTGGCGCGTTCAGCGGCGCCTTCCTGATGCAAGCCCAGCTCTCGTTTGAGACCATTTTCACCCTGCTGGCTATCCCGGCATTCCTGTCAGCCATCGCGCTGCTGATTAAATATCGGGTCAGTAAATCAGCGCCGGCGGCGACAGAGGACGCGAGAGGTCTGCAGAAAGCCTGATCGACAAGCCGGCGTCCCGCGCCGGCTTTGCCGCTTTTTTCTTATCCGTTTACAAAAATTTTCGAAGCCACTCCATCGTATTAGTAATCATGCTCTTAGGCACCGCTGCCGTTCGGCTATTGGGGCTGATTCGATAACCTGCTGGCAAATAATCACGGGCGTTACCATCCTTGATGCTTTTTTCTGACTATTCTTAAAGAGCTTTAGAAAAATCTCTTCCGCTGTGTGATAAAAGGAGTTCTCAATGGAATATAAAGATCCCGTGTTTGAACTGCTGAGCAGCCTGGAACACATCGTTTTTAAGGACGATAATCAGACACTTACCTCAAACCGTAAGTCCACTGTGTTTAGTGAATTTGAACAGCTGCGTAAAGGCACTGGACTTAAGATTGACGACTTCGCCAACGCCATGGGCGTGAGCGTCGCTATGGTAAGAGAGTGGGAATCGAGACGGGTAAGACCGTCCCCCACTGAGCTAAAATTAATGCGCCTGATTCAGGCCAACCCGCAGCTTTCAAGGCAGTTACTCGATTAATCCCGAGCGCAGCGGTAAGGGCCAGCAAGGGAGCTTTTACCGCTGCACCGTAAAAAAAGTTTGCTATCAGGTGCTGAACGTGCGTTAATGCTCGCAGGTTTGATGTACAGACCACAGAGCAGTCGAATAGAGCAGTCCTTCTAAGGTTATCCAAAGATACCCCCGTAGTGAACTTTCCCTTTATCGCTTTAAATCTGTAGTCCAGACCGCTACGCCGCAAGGCTCACTTATTTTTTTAAAGGTAATTCACTATGTCCGGTAAAATGACTGGTATCGTAAAATGGTTCAACGCTGACAAAGGCTTCGGCTTCATCACTCCTGACGATGGCTCTAAAGACGTGTTCGTACACTTCTCTGCTATCCAGAACGATGGCTACAAATCCCTGGATGAAGGTCAGAAAGTCTCCTTCACCATCGAAAGCGGCGCTAAAGGCCCGGCAGCTGGCAACGTAACTTCTCTGTAAGTTCAAGCCGCTAAGAATCAAGAATCCCTGCCTGATGGCGGGGATTTTTTTTATCTGTCGCCAACAGCCGCCAGCATACGATGGCGGCTGTTGGGCATTCAGAGCCGGGTATAGCGCCAGCCCGTTTCCTCCCATGCCAGACTATGGGTCAGCCTCAGACCTTGTAAAAACGCCTCATCATGCGACACCACCAGCATCGCGCCGGGAAACGCCGCCAGCGCGCTTTCAATAGCCTGCGTCGATGCTAAATCGAGATGGTTGGTCGGCTCATCCAACAACAGCAGCTGGGCAGGCTCGCGTCGCCAGAGCACGCACGCCAGGGCCGCTTTCAGGCGTTCGCCGCCGCTGAGCGCCGACAGCGGCAGAGTGACCTTATCCGCGCCCAGCTGCAGCTGCGCCAGGCGGGTGCGCAGGAGGCCCTCATCCAGCGGGGTATCTTCCAGGCTCAGGTGCGCCATGACCGACAGGGATAAATCCAGCTGCGTCAGATGTTGATCGAGGTAAGCGGCGCTCACCGACAGCCGGACATCGCCTGAGGCGGCCTGCTCCAGCCCCAGCAGCGTTTTCAGCAAAGTGGTTTTGCCACAGCCGTTCGGCCCCCGCAGCGCGATGCGCATCGGACCATCCACGCGCCAGTCCAGCGGCGCAGCCGGTGCATGGTCGAGCTGTAATGACTCCACCACCAGCACCTGCTTGCCGGCGACCACTTCGCTGCCCGGCAGGGTGAACATCACCGGCGTATCCTCTTCCACCCGCTCTCGCGCCTGCTGCACGGCGCCATTCAGACTGCTGTTCTGTTCACGATGCTGACGGCGCAGCGTTCCCGGACGCTCTTTTGCCGCGCCTTTGTACTTCACACGTTCAAAAGAGGCGATATTCAGGGTATCAACGGTACGCAGCGTCTGCGCCGAGCGCCGCTGGGCGGCGTCATGCTCCTTTTGCATTCGCGCGCGGGTGCGCCGTCGTTCGGTCACAGCATGCTCCAGCGCCGCGCGTGCGGCCTGCTGCTCTGCCTCACGCTGCCGCTGATATTCAGCATAGTTGCCGCCGTAGCTGCGCAGCGCCGTCGGCGTCAGCTCAATAATCCTCGGCATCCGCGTCAGCAGCTCGCGGTCGTGGCTGGCGATCAGCGCCCCGCCCTGCCAGCTTTCCAGCTGGTGATAGAGCCACTCCCGCCCCTGGCGGTCCAGATGGTTGGTAGGCTCATCCAGCAGCAGATAATCGGCGCCGGAGACAAAGGCGCCGCACAGCAGAGCCTTCATCCGCTCGCCGCCGCTGAGTGAAAAAGCGGGGCGATCGGCAGAGAACGGCGGGAGATCGGCTTCACGGAAAGCTAAACTCAGGCGATCGGTGAGATCCCAGTGGCCATCCAATAGCTCGAAATCGTCGGCCAGTCCATTACCCTGTTCAAGGCGGAACAAGGCGTCAAATATCGGCGCATAGCCGAGCAGCGCGGCGAGGGTGGTCTCCGGCGTGAGCGTCGGCTGCTGCGCCACCCAGGCCACGGCGGCGGCGCGCTCGACATGGCCGCCGGCAGGAGACTCAAAGCCCGCCAGCAGGCGCAGCAGGCGCGTCTTGCCGACGCCGTTCCGGCCGACCAGACCGCAAAGGGACGGTTCCAGCGAGACGCTGAGCGGACCAAACAGGGTCTGTCCCGTCGCAAACTGACAGGTGACCTGATGTAAAACAAAAGCGGGGATGTGGGCGCAATGAGCCATAAGCACTCCTGAATGAAATCAATACTCCCCTACCCGCAACGTCTGCGAGGTAAGGCGTGAAATTCATCAGTCGTGTTTGTTCATTTGTGGGGCGCGCTCCGGTGAGACGAGGGATTCGTCGGGACATAGGATAGCCACACTCCGCTATGAATTTCAAGCCCGTTTAATTCAACGGCCGTGTAAAAATAAAAAGGCCTCCTGATATCAGGAGGCAAAGGATTTATTTGGTGAACAATGAAAGGGTGCATTGAGAATGCCTGACACCGCAAGCATGGTGGGGATAGATCCCCACCAGATGCTCTTACTGTTTAATATCACAGGCTAAGAATGCCACCAGCTCAATATTTCCCTGCCTGATCTGTAATTCACATAGCGAATCACGAACCATCCAGGTCAATAATAAAATAGTGAAGCAAATCACTACTAAGCCAAACAACAGATACTTTTGCGGCATTCCTCGCCTCCCGTGTTGATTTTCAACAAGTAAGAGGCTACTCTTATGGTGTTCATGCATAGGGGAGCCTCACTTTGATTACTATCAGGTGGGGCTTTTCTCTGTCTGCCTCCCGCTGAATACCTGAGACACACAGTCTCAAGCACCCGCCGCCATTCTAGCGTAAATACCTCGCGGAATTATGTTTATATATTCCTAAACATTTCTTATCGATGAATGAAAATAATGAAGATATCAATGACAGAATTATTAGCGGTTCACCTATTTATATTTCACGTATAAAAAAACCTGCCCTGAGGCAGGTCTTTTATTATTTCCGATACGCTTACTGCAGCAGAGAAATATCCGCTACCTGCAGGAACAGCTCGCGCAGTTTGGACAGCAGCGTCAGACGGTTGATGCGAACATCTTTGTCTTCAGCGTTAACCATCACGTTCTCGAAGAACTCATCCACCGGCTCGCGCAGGGCGGCCAGCTCAATCAGCGCATCCTGATAGCGGCCTGCGGCGAAGTACGGCTGCAGCTTGTCGCGCAGCACCACCAGATTGCCCGCCAGCTTAATTTCCGCCGCTTCTTTCAGCACCGAAGCGTGAACGATGTCGTTCAGCGTTTCGTCGGATTTCGCCAGGATGTTGGAGACACGCTTGTTCGCCGCCGCCAGCGCGGAGGACTCTTCCAGAGTACGGAAGTGCGATACCGCCTTCATACGCGCATCGAAATCCGCCGGGCGGGTTGGACGACGCGCCAGTACCGCCTGGATAGTGTCGACACCGTAGCCTTCGTCCTGATACCAGGCGCGGAAACGGCCCAGCATAAAGTCGATCACGTCATCGACCACGTTGGCGTTGGTCAGCTTCTCACCGTACAGACGCACCGCCTCTTCAGTCAGCGTTTGCAGATCGAGATTCAGGTTCTTCTCGACGATAATACGCAGGACGCCCAGCGCGGCGCGGCGCAGCGCAAACGGGTCTTTATCGCCTTTCGGGTGCTGGCCGATACCGAAGATACCCGCCAGGGTGTCCATCTTATCGGCAATCGCCACCGCGCAGGCCACCGGGTTAGACGGCAGCGCGTCGCCGGCAAAGCGCGGCTGATACTGTTCGTTCAGCGCCACGGCCACATCTTCCGCTTCGCCATCATGGCGCGCGTAGTGCATCCCCATCACGCCCTGGGTGTCGGTGAACTCGAAGACCATGTTGGTCATCAGGTCGCACTTGGACAGCAGGCCCGCGCGGGTCGCGTGGTTCACGTCAGCGCCAATCTGCTCGGCAATCCAGCCCGCCAGCGCCTGAATGCGATCGGTCTTGTCGCGCAACGTCCCCAGCTGCTGCTGGAACAGCACGGTTTCCAGACGCGGCAGGTTGTCTTCCAGACGTTTTTTACGGTCGGTGTTGAAGAAGAACTCGGCATCGGCCAGACGCGGACGGACTACCTTCTCGTTACCGGAGATGATCTGCTGCGGATCTTTCGACTCGATGTTAGCGACGAAGATAAAGTTCGGCAGCAGCTTACCGGCGTTGTCGTAGACAGGGAAGTACTTCTGGTCGCCCTTCATGGTGTAAACCAGCGCTTCAGACGGCACCGCGAGGAATTTTTCTTCGAACTTCGCCGTCAGTACCACCGGCCATTCCACCAGCGAGGTGACTTCTTCCAACAGGCTTTCGCTCAGATCGGCTTTACCGCCAATCTTACGCGCCGCCTCTTCCGCATCGGCTTTGATTTTGGCTTTACGCTGTTCGTAATCGGCGATGACTTTACCGCGCTCCAGCAGGATCTGCGGATACTGGTCGGCATGGTCGATGGTGAATTCCGGCTCGCCCATAAAGCGATGGCCGCGGATCACGCGATCGGACGGAATACCGAGGATAGTAGCCGGGATCACTTTGTCACCCAGCAGCAGCGTGACGGTGTGAACCGGGCGCACGAAGTGGACGTCAGACGCGCCCCAGCGCATCAGTTTCGGGATCGGCAGCTTCGCCAGCGAGCTGGCAATCATGTTCGGCAGCAGGGCTTCAGTGCTTTCGCCCTTCACATGGGCGCGATACAGCAGCCACTCGCCTTTGTCCGTGGTCAGACGTTCGGCCTGATCGACGGTGATACCGCAGCCGCGCGCCCAGCCTTCGGCCGCTTTGCTTGGCTTGCCTTCGGCATCGAACGCCTGGGCAACGGCCGGGCCGCGTTTTTCCACTTCGCGATCGGCCTGCGCCGCCGCCAGGTTGGCTACCTTCAGCGCCAGACGTCGCGGAGCGGCAAACCATTCCACTTTACCGTGCGCGAGGCCGGCGTTATCCAGCTCTGCGGTCACGTTCGCAGCAAAAGATTCCGCCAGGCTGCGCAGCGCTTTTGGTGGCAGCTCTTCAGTGCCGATTTCCACCAGAAAAGTATTCTCAGACATGGCCGCCTCTTATTTATTCTTGTTGCACATCGGGAAGCCGAGCGCTTCACGGGAAGCGTAGTACGCTTCCGCCACTGCTTTCGTCAGGGTGCGAATGCGCAGGATATAGCGCTGACGCTCGGTGACGGAGATGGCTTTACGCGCATCCAGCAGGTTGAAGCTGTGAGCCGCTTTCAGAATACGCTCGTAGGCCGGCAGCGGCAGCGGGGTCTCCAGCGCCAGCAGCTGCTGGGCCTCTTTCTCATACTGCTCGAAGCAGGAGAAGAGGAAATCGACGTCGGCGTATTCGAAGTTATAGGTGGACTGCTCCACTTCGTTCTGGTGGAACACGTCGCCGTAGGTGGTTTTCCCCAGCGGGCCGTCGCTCCAGACCAGGTCGTAGACGCTGTCGACGCCCTGGATGTACATCGCCAGACGCTCCAGACCGTAGGTGATCTCGCCGGTCACCGGCTTACACTCCAGGCCGCCCACCTGCTGGAAGTAGGTGAACTGCGTCACTTCCATGCCGTTGAGCCACACTTCCCAACCCAGACCCCAGGCTCCCAGCGTCGGGTTTTCCCAGTTGTCTTCGACGAAGCGAATGTCGTGAATGGTCGGGTCCATACCCAGCTCTTTCAGCGACCCGAGGTACAGCTCCTGGATGTTGTCCGGAGAAGGCTTAATCACCACCTGGAACTGATAGTAATGCTGTAAACGGTTCGGGTTTTCGCCATAGCGGCCATCGGTTGGACGACGGGAAGGCTGTACGTAGGCGGTCGCCATCGGCTCCGGCCCTAACGCGCGCAGGCAGGTCATCGGGTGAGAGGTGCCGGCGCCGACTTCCATGTCCAGTGGTTGAACAATGGTGCAGCCCTGACGAGCCCAGTAATCCTGTAAGGTCAGGATCAGGCCCTGGAAGGTCCTGGTATCAAACTTTTGCATATGATTTCGTGCTGGATACGTGTGGATTTAAAGGAAGGAGTCAGTATACCCGCTGGCTGCGAGATATACAGCACGAAACGGCGTAGTTTCAGGAAAACGGACGAAATTTACGCCAGGCGGGGTCGATTCAGCGCATCGAAAGATGCATAAACTGGCCGTCCGGGTCAAAGGAACAGATGAAACGTTCATTCTTGCCGGTACGGCCCGAAAGCTCATAGCTTGCCTGGAATTGTTCAAAATGGTTCACGTCAACTAACTGCGTTTGCGTGTTATAGCGGATAGCGGCCTGGTCCTTGCAAAGCTGCGCCATATTGAGCGTGGTTTGCGGGGTAATACGCGCGCGCTGCGCTTTTTGCGCCGGCGGGGAAACGGTCTCGCTGCAGCCCGCAAGGAGCAGCACCAGCATTATGGAAACGACACCTTTCACCACGTTCTCCTCCACCGCCTTGTTAGCAAGTTGTTATCGTAAATATTCAGTATTACAGGTATTTTGCGAATATCATGAAACATCGACAAGCCTGTGACCAAAAACTCAGACTAATCTCGTGCGACACCGGGGCATAAGGCGGGTCAGACCTTATTTCGCCAGTAGACTTTGAGGGACGGATGCAAGAAAAGATTCACTGGATCACCAACCTGCGCGGCATTGCCTGCATGATGGTGGTGATGATCCACAGTACCAGCTGGTATATCACTCATCCGCATGCGATTACGCTGCTGCAATGGGATATCGCCAATCTGCTCAATTCCGCCTCCCGCGTCAGCGTGCCGCTGTTTTTTATGATCTCGGGCTACCTCTTTTTTGGGGAACGCAGCGCCCAGCCGCGCCACTTCTGGCGGATTGGCCTGTGCATTGCGTTCTATAGCGCGCTTTCTCTGCTGTATATCGCGCTGTTTACCCATATCAACGTCGAGCTGTCGTTAAAGAATGTGCTGCAGAAGCCTGTCTTCTACCACCTGTGGTTTTTCTTTGCTATCACCGTTATCTATCTGCTCTCGCCGCTTATTCAGGTTAAGTCCGTCAGCGGCAAAATGCTGCTGACGCTGATGGCGATCCTCGGCATTCTGGCCAACCCCAATATGGTCGGCGTCAAAGCCGCCGGGATTGAGTGGTTGCCGGTCAACCTCTATATCAATGGCGACACCTTTTATTACGTGCTCTACGGCGTGCTGGGCAGGGCCATTGGCACCCTGAACACGGATAAAAAATGGCTGACCCCGCTCTGCGCCGCGCTGTTCCTCGCCGCCGTGTGGGTCATCTCCCGCGGCACGCTGCATGAGCTGCGCTGGCGCGGGGACTTCGGCGACACCTGGTATCTCTACTGCGGACCGGCGGTGTTCGTTTGCGCGGTCACCCTGCTGACGCTCGCCAAAAACTGGCTTAACGCGCGTCCCCTGCCCGGTATCGAATGTATTGCGCGTCATTCTCTGGGGATTTACGGCTTCCATGCCCTGATTGTACATGCGCTGCGCGCCAGCCATCTGGAACTGAGCCGCTGGCCGCTGCTGGATATTGTGTGGATTTTCAGCGCCGCCCTGCTCGGCAGTCTGCTGCTGTCCGGCCTGGTGCAGCGGGTTGATCGCCGCCGGCTGGTCAGCTAACGGCCCGGCGCACCGGACAACCGGGCGCCTATTCCGTTTTTTGCACCGCGCGGGCGACGCGGGCCCGTTCGGGGGTCGCAGATGCGCCGTATAAGCAGACAAACCACGCCGCGATATAGACGGCTTTTTCATACCAGTCTGCCGGCACATGCCAGGCGCCCACCAGCAGCAGGCCCGCCGACAGCAGCAACACCAGCCGGCATAACGCGATAAATCCGTCGTCTTGCCCCTGCCACCGTCTGGCGCGCTGATGGGCGAGGACGGCAAACATCCCCATCACCAGTACGCCAAGAAAATAACCTTTACCGCTAAACAGCGGGCAGGTCCGCCAGATACCCAGCAGATAAACCAGCGACCCTGCTGCCATCATCCCTCTGGCAATACTGCGTTTTATATTCATCGCTCCTCCCTGTCGACACGCGCTGATTATGACCGAACCGCCCGGCGATGGCGCAGGCCAGGTGCAGCAAAGCTGACATTTCGGAATTAATAAATACGTGTTTTGGATGAATGCAGACTGGACATTCAGGGGAGTAATCCGCCCGGCGCTGCCGGACGGACTGAGGCTATGACATCAGCGGTTTCAGCTGCTGATAAATCTGGCGGAAGGTTTCCCGCTGCGGCGCATAGTGGGCCACTCGGCGATCGTCCGGGCGATGCGCTTGCTCAAGCGGCAGCGGCGTCAACAGCCCGGCGCGGTCGGCTTCGCCGTGCACCGCCAGCTGCGCCAGCCTGGCCGCCCCCAGCGCCGGGCCGACGTCGCCCCCGGTACGGTAATCGAGCTGCTGGCCGCTGATATCCGCCAGCATTTGTCGCCAGTAAGCGCTACGCGCCCCGCCGCCGATAAGGGTGATGCTCTGCGGTTTGATGCCGCAGGCGTGTACCACGTCCATACCGTCCGCCAGCGCATAGCCCACCCCCTCCAGTACTGCCCGCGCCAGCTCTGCCGGCCCATGCTGATGCGTCAGGCCGAAGAAGACGCCCTTGGCCTGCGGGTTGTTGTGCGGCGTGCGTTCGCCCGACAGATAGGGCAGGAACCACACCGGACCGGCGCTCTCGTCGGCTGACTGTGCCGCCGCAATCAGCGCCGGCACGCTGGCGAGACCGGTTAATTTCGCCGCCCAGTCCAGACAGGAGGCCGCGCTGAGCATCACCGACATCAAATGCCAGCGGCCCGGTAGCGCATGACAAAAGCTATGCACCGCGCTTTCAGGCTTGCTGAGGAATCCTTCGCTGACCGCGAAATACACACCTGAAGTGCCCAGCGACAGCATCGCCTGACCGGCATCGGCCATGCCAACCCCGACCGCGCCAGCGGCGTTGTCGCCGCCGCCCCCCACCACCAGCGCCTGTGGCATATTCCACGCCTGCGCCACCTCCGGGCGCAGCTGCCCGGTGACGTCGCTGCCTTCAAACAGGGCCGGCATCGCGTCCCGGCTGAGATCGCAGGCGGCGAGCATCTCATCGCTCCAGTCGCGTCGGGCGACGTCCATCCACAGGGTACCGGCGGCGTCAGACATATCGCTGGCAAGCTCGCCGGTCATCCGCAGACGCAGATAATCCTTCGGCAGCAGCACTTTATCGACCTGGCTGAACACCGCCGCCTCGTGGCGCTGCACCCACAAGAGCTTCGGCGCCGTAAAGCCCGGCATCATCAGGTTGCCGGTGATCTGCCGGGAAGCGCTGACTTTTTCCTCCAGCAGCTGGCACTCTTCGCCGCAGCGGCCGTCATTCCATAAAATGGCAGGACGCAGCACCTGTAACGATTTATCCAGCAGGGTGGCGCCGTGCATCTGCCCGGCGATCCCCAGCGCCTTCACGTCGCGCAGACTATGCTGCGCGCCCAGGGCTTTCATCGCCGTGTCCGTCGCCTGCCACCACTGCTCGGGATCTTGTTCCGACCACAGCGGATGCGGACGCGAGACGGTAAGCTTTTCGGTATGCGATGCCACCACATCACCCTGCTCATTGAGCAGAATGGCTTTGACGCCCGATGTCCCCAGATCGATGCCGATATACATACTCCCTCTCCTTAAACGCGCGCCACGGCTGAGCGTGGCGCGAACAGAGCATCCTGGTGGCGACCCCGGTCACGCCGGGCGCCGCCGCATGATTACTTGTCAAACAGATAATGGTTGACCAGGTTTTCCAGTTGTTCCTGCTGGCCGCTGCGATGCTGCGGCGCCAGCTGATGCTGAACGGCATACTGGGCAATGTCGCT
This sequence comes from Klebsiella sp. K5-45, assembly GCF_030128605.1. Classification (NCBI taxonomy): domain Bacteria; kingdom Pseudomonadati; phylum Pseudomonadota; class Gammaproteobacteria; order Enterobacterales; family Enterobacteriaceae; genus Klebsiella; species Klebsiella sp. K5-45. Next base: position 234,591 of record NZ_JAKUZW010000010.1, read on the forward strand.
GAGGGTCATCTGCCCGTTCAGGATCTGCTGCCCCAGCTCGCCGTTCCAGCCGGCGTAGCGTTTGGCCACGCGTTTATCCAGCTCACCGTCCTCGATCATCCGCGCCGCGACCTTCAGCGACAGCGCCATGGTATCCATCGCGCCGATATGGCCATAGAACAGATCGTATTTGTCGGTGCTCTGACGGCGCACTTTCGCATCAAAATTGAGGCCGCCGGTGGTGAAGCCGCCCGCTTTGAGAATTTCATACATCACCAGCGCGTTCTCTTCGACGCTGTTCGGGAACTGGTCGGTATCCCAGCCCAGCTGCGGATCGCCGCGGTTGGCGTCGACGGAACCGAACAGCCCCAGCGCGATGGCCGTCGCGATCTCATGATGGAACGAGTGGCCGGCGAGGGTCGCATGGTTGGCTTCAATGTTCAGTTTAATCTCTTTTTCCAGGCCAAACTGCTTGAGGAAGCCGTAAACGGTAGAGGCATCATAATCATACTGATGCTTGGTAGGCTCCTGCGGTTTGGGCTCGATCAGCAGCGTGCCTTTAAAGCCGATTTTGTGCTTATGCTCCACCACCAGCTGCATAAAGCGGCCAATCTGTTCACGCTCCTGGCGCAGGTCGGTATTCAGCAGGGTTTCATAGCCCTCGCGACCGCCCCACAGAACATAGTTTTCGCCGCCCAGCTGATGGGTGGCATTCATGGCGGTGACCACCTGGGTGGCCGCCCAGCTGAACACTTCCGGGTCCGGGTTGGTGGCCGCGCCAGCGCCGTAGCGCGGGTTGGTGAAGCAGTTTGCGGTCCCCCACAGAAGCTTGACGCCGCTCTGCTGCTGCTTCTCCGCCAGTACCTCGACCATCCGGGCGAAGTTATTGCTGTACTCCTTGAGCGAACTCCCTTCCGGCGAGACGTCAACGTCGTGGAAGCAGTAGTAAGGCACGTTGAGTTTATGGAAAAATTCGAACGCCACATCGGCTTTGCGTTTGGCCATCTCCAGGGCGTCGCCAGGCTGCTGCCATGGGCGATCGAAGGAGCCCACGCCAAACATATCGGCGCCATTCCAGCAGAAAGTGTGCCAGTAACAGGCCGCAAAACGCAGATGATCTTCCATCCGTTTGCCCAGCACCAGTTCATCCGGGTTGTAATGACGGAAAGCCAGCGGGTTAGTGGATTTCGGGCCTTCGTAACGAACGCGATCGAGTTGATCGAAATAGGTCTGCATAGAGAACTCCATATTCAGAGATGCGGCGAATAACCAATCAGGTACCCTAAATAATTCGAGTTGCAGGAAGGCGGCAGGAGCGCGAGTCCCCGATAACCAGGGGGCGAAGCAACGAATGTCACCAACACACCTACAACTTGAAGTATGACGGGTTTAAGCCAATATAGAATTTCGCTTTCATTTTCCTCAATTACGTTATTTCACACCGCCATTGAGAGAATCCACAAACGTGCGCTAGCTCGCAAAAAATAATATCTGCTCGTTCTTCTGCCGTCCTGTCAGAGAAGTCCAGTGCAATAATAAGAGTGTGCATGAATAAAATACGATCGCCGTCATAATTTACGCATTAAACGAAATTTCATAACCGCAAAATAAAAACCGGTAATTGCCAGCCCTGCTTTCCGCGTTAAGAATCTGTAACGTATCCGCAACCTCATGTATCAAACATTATTTTCCGTTCGTCTTACCTACCCTTACAAAAAAGGTATCGTTATTATGAAGATAAAGAACCTTTGCCTTACGCTTTGCGCCAGCTCCCTCCTGCTCGCCAGCATGGCGGGGATGGCGAAAGAAGTGAAGATTGGCATGGCCATCGACGATCTGCGTCTGGAGCGCTGGCAGAAAGACCGCGATATTTTCGTCAATAAAGCGGAATCCTTAGGCGCCAAAGTTTTTGTTCAGTCCGCCAATGGCAATGAAGAAACGCAAATGTCGCAAATTGAAAACATGATCAACCGCGGCGTCGATGTCTTAGTCATTATTCCTTATAACGGTCAGGTGCTCAGCAACGTTATTAAAGAGGCCAAACAGGAAGGTATTAAAGTCCTGGCCTATGATCGCATGATTAATAATGCTGATATTGATTTTTATATTTCTTTCGACAATGAAAAAGTCGGTGAAATGCAGGCGCAAAGCCTGGTCGACAAAGTGCCGCAGGGTAATTATTTCCTGATGGGCGGTTCGCCGGTGGATAATAATGCCAAACTGTTCCGCGCCGGGCAGATGAAGGTTCTCAAGCCGTATGTCGATGAGGGCAAAATTAAGATTGTCGGCGATCAGTGGGTTGACGGCTGGCTGCCGGAAAACGCGCTGAAAATAATGGAAAACGCGTTGACGGCGAATAATAACAAAATCGACGCCGTGGTTGCCTCCAATGACGCCACCGCCGGCGGCGCCATCCAGGCCTTAACCGCCCAGGGGCTGGCCGGCAAAGTGGCGATCTCCGGTCAGGATGCTGACCTGGCGGGCGTGAAGCGCATTATTTCCGGTACCCAGACGATGACCGTCTATAAACCGATTACCACCCTGGCCACCAACGCCGCCGAAATCGCCGTTGAGCTGGGCAACGATAAGCAGCCGAAGTCTGACACTACGCTGAATAACGGTTTAAAAGATGTCCCTTCGCGCCTGTTAACGCCAATTGAAGTGAATAAAGAGAATATCGACGCCACGGTGATTAAAGACGGTTTCCATAAAAAGAGTGAACTGTAATGGCTGACGCCCCGCTGCGGGGCGTCATTTTCATCCCGCCGGATATCACTTTTCGGAGTCTTTATGGCCTGGCTACTCGAAATGAAGAACATCACCAAAACCTTCGGCGCCGTTAAGGCCGTGGATAATGTCAGCCTGCGCCTGAACGCTGGCGAGGTGGTCTCGTTATGCGGTGAAAATGGTTCGGGAAAATCGACGCTGATGAAAGTGCTGTGCGGTATCTATCCGCACGGAAGCTATGAGGGGGAGATTATTTTTGCCGGCGAAACGCTGCAGGTAAACCATATTCGCGATACCGAACGCAAAGGCATCGCCATTATTCATCAGGAGCTGGCGCTGGTGAAACATCTCACCGTGCTGGAGAACATTTTCCTCGGCGCCGAGATCTCCCGCCACGGTCTGCTGGATTATGAAACCATGACGCTGCGCTGCCAGAAGCTGCTGGCGCAGGTCAATCTGCCCATTTCGCCCGACACCCGCGTCGGCGACCTCGGCCTCGGTCAGCAGCAGCTGGTGGAGATCGCCAAGGCGCTGAATAAACAGGTTCGCCTGCTGATCCTCGACGAACCGACCGCCTCCTTAACCGAACAAGAGACCGCGACGCTGCTGGCGATCGTTCGCGATCTGCAAAACCACGATATCGCCTGCATCTATATTTCGCACAAGCTCAATGAGGTCAAAGCGATCTCCGATACAATCTGCGTGATCCGCGACGGCCAGCACATCGGCACTCGCGACGCCAGCGGCATGAGCGAAGACGACATCATCACCATGATGGTTGGCCGGGAGCTCACCGCGCTCTATCCCAGCGAACCGCACGCCCACGGCGAGGAGATCCTGCGGGTCGAACACTTGACCGCCTGGCACCCGGTAAACCGTCATATTAAACGGGTCAACGACGTCTCGTTTTCCCTGCGTCGCGGGGAAATCCTCGGCATCGCTGGGCTGGTCGGCGCCGGACGGACCGAGGCGGTGCAGTGCCTGTTCGGCGTCTGGCCGGGGCGCTGGCAGGGGGAGATTTTCATTGATGGCCAGCCGGTTAGCATCACTAACTGTCAGCAGGCCATTGGCCACGGCATCGCCATGGTGCCGGAAGACCGCAAAAAAGACGGTATCGTGCCGGTAATGGCGGTAGGTAAGAACATTACCCTGGCAGCGCTCAGCCAGTTCACCGGCGCGATGAGCAGCCTGGACGACGCCGCCGAGCAGCACTGTATTGAGCAGTCCATTCAGCGATTGAAAATTAAAACCTCCTCGCCGGAGCTGGCGATTGGCCGCCTGAGCGGTGGCAACCAGCAAAAGGCGATTCTGGCCCGCTGTCTGCTGCTTAATCCGCGCATTCTGATCCTCGACGAACCCACCCGCGGCATCGATATCGGGGCGAAGTATGAAATTTATAAACTGATTAACCAGCTGGTGCAGCAGGGCATCGCGGTCATTGTCATTTCATCCGAACTGCCCGAGGTGCTTGGTCTTAGCGATCGGGTGCTGGTCATGCACGAAGGCAGGCTAAAAGCCAATTTGGTTAATCAACATCTGACCCAGGAACAGGTGATGGAAGCCGCGCTGAGGAGCGAACGCCATGTCGAAGAACACGTCGTCTGAAATCAAACTTACTCCAACCGCCCCTACCGCCCTGCCGGCGCTGAAGGGGCTTAACCTCCAGGTCTTCGTGATGATCGCCGCGATCGTCGTCATTATGCTGTTTTTCACCTGGGTTACCGATGGTGCCTACCTGAGCGCGCGCAATATCTCCAACCTGCTGCGCCAGACGGCCATCACCGGCATCCTCGCCGTCGGCATGGTGTTTGTGATTATTTCGGCAGAAATCGACCTGTCCGTCGGCTCGATGATGGGGCTTCTCGGCGGCGCCGCGGCGATCTTTGACGTCTGGCTCGGCTGGCCGCTGCCGCTCACCATTCTGGTGACGCTGGTGATGGGCCTGCTGCTCGGCGCGTGGAACGGATGGTGGGTGGCCTATCGTAAGGTTCCCTCGTTTATCGTCACCCTCGCCGGGATGCTGGCGTTTCGCGGCATTCTGATCGGCATCACCAACGGGACCACCGTCTCGCCCACCAGCCCGGCGATGGCGCAGATCGGCCAAAGCTACCTGCCAGATGGCATTGGCTTTGGCATCGGCGTTGTCGGCATGGCGGCGTTCATTATCTGGCAGTGGCGCGGACGGGTGCGCCGGCAGGCGTTAGGTCTGGCGACCGCGTCCTCCACCGCCGCTGTTGGCCGCCAGGCCATTACCGCGGTGATTGTGCTGGGCGCAATCTGGCTGCTCAATGACTATCGCGGTGTGCCGACGCCGGTATTGATCCTCGCCGCCCTGCTGCTGGCAGGGCTGTTCATGGCCACTCGTACCGCCTTTGGCCGCCGCATCTACGCCATCGGCGGCAACCTGGAGGCGGCACGCCTGTCCGGGATTAACGTTGAGCGCACCAAGCTGGCGGTGTTTGCCATTAACGGCCTGATGGTCGCCATTGCCGGACTGATCCTCAGCTCGCGCCTCGGCGCGGGGTCGCCCTCGGCGGGCAACATCGCCGAACTGGACGCCATCGCCGCCTGCGTTATCGGCGGCACCAGCCTGGCGGGCGGGATCGGCAGCGTCGCCGGGGCGGTAATGGGGGCGTTTATTATGTCGGCCCTGGATAACGGCATGAGCATGATGGACGTCGCCACCTTCTGGCAATATATCGTCAAAGGCGCCATTTTGCTGCTGGCGGTGTGGATGGACTCCGCCACCAAGCGGCGCGCGTAAGGAAGCGCTCTCTGAAGAATGTCTGAATTCTTTGCGCTACCGCCAAACTTCGCCATAAGGCGCTTGAAATATCTCGGGCATTAGCCGGTAGTGTATACCCAACAGCATTCGGGTTGCAGACGGCGCATCCCGGCCGCGTATCACGTACGTGGCCGGGGTGAATGAGAAAGCCAGGCCATCGGCAACATCATGAATGAAGGGGTATGACCGGGGTTAGAGCAGGAACATCATCTATGTTTGAAAAGCGTCACCGTATTACGCTGTTATTCAACGCCAACAAAGCTTATGACCGCCAGGTGGTTGAGGGTGTCGGCGAGTATCTGCAGGCCTCCCAACTGGAGTGGGATATCTTTATTGAAGAGGATTTTCGGGCACGAATCGAAAACATCAAAGAGTGGTTAGGCGATGGCGTTATCGCCGACTATGACGATCCCGAAATCGAAAAGCTACTGGCCGATGTCAACGTCCCCATCGTCGGCGTCGGCGGCTCTTATCATCAGCCAGAGCAGTACCCGCCGGTCCACTATATCGCCACGGACAACGCCGCGCTGGTGGAAAGCGCCTTTCTTCATCTGAAGGAAAAAGGGGTACACCGCTTCGCGTTTTACGGACTCCCCAACTCCAGCGGTAAACGCTGGGCAGTAGAGCGCGAGTATGCCTTCTGCCAGTTGGTGGCGAAGGAGAAGTATCGCGGCGTGGTCTACCAGGGGCTGGAGACGGCGCCGGAAAACTGGCAGCACGCGCAAAACCGGCTCGCCGACTGGCTGCAAACGCTGCCGCCGCAAACCGGCATCATCGCCGTCACCGACGCCCGCGCCCGCCACGTCCTGCAGGCCTGCGAGCTGCTGCATATCCCGGTGCCAGAGAAACTGTGCGTTATTGGCATCGATAACGAAGAGCTGACCCGCTATCTCTCTCGCGTCGCCCTCTCCTCCGTCGCCCAGGGCACCCGCCAGATGGGTTATCAGGCGGCAAAATTACTCCACCGGCTGCTGAATAACGAGGCGCTCCCGCTGCAGCGCCAGCTGATCCCGCCGATGCGCGTCGTTGAGCGACGCTCCACCGACTACCGGTCGTTAAACGATCCCTCCGTGATTCAGGCGATGCATTACATTCGCAACAACGCCTGCAAAGGCATCAAGGTGGAGCAGGTGCTCGACGCCGTCGGCATTTCACGCTCCAACCTGGAGAAACGCTTTAAAGAGGAAGTGGGGGAGACCATCCACACGGTGATCCACAGCGAGAAACTGGAAAAGGCGCGCAGCCTGCTGGTGTCCACCAGCCTGTCGATCAATGAGATTTCGCAGATGTGCGGCTACCCGTCGCTGCAATATTTCTATTCGGTGTTTAAGAAGGAGTACGACGTGACGCCGAAAGAGTACCGTGACCGGCACAGTGAAGTCATGATGTAGAGAGCAAAGAAAAATGCCCGGGCTTGCGCGCCGGGCATTAATAATGACGTAGATAAGCACATTACATGTGCGCGGCAATTAACCGCTGGTTATCCTGATACATCGCGAAGAGATAGTTGTTGTAGCTCGACCCTTTGGTCGAATACCCCTTCAGCTTATGAATCATGGTGCTGGCCGTTACTTCCTGATCCGCCTTACGCAGCTGCAGGCGCGATTTGCGGAAAGAGGAATAGGCCGGGTGGGTGTTCAGGTTGGTGACGTAAGCCTGTACCGACTGCTCCACCGACTCAAACTGCGAGTAGCCTTTCATCGCGCCGCGGCAGCGACCAGCGCCGCACTTCATGCCGAACAGATTGTTGTTCTCACGCGCCAGCTTAGAGGTACCCCAGCCACTTTCCGCCGCCGCCATGGTCGCAACCATGCTGTTCGGAATAATGTCGACACGCTCAAGCAGCGCGTTCCATGGCACATGACGCGTATTGCCTGACCACTTCACCTTGTAACGCGTCGCGATATCTTTCAGGCGCGCCTTTTCGCTCGGCGACCAGCGAGCATCGTACTGCTTGGAAACAAGCCAGTTACGATCCGCAGTAATCGCCTGATTCTGCTTGGTAATATAAGGCATGACCGTCCGGAGAAACGCTTTTTTCCTTGGTGTTCCGGAAGGGTATTTTCGCAAGTCAGGAAGTGAACTGCTCTTTACACTATTGCGAGAATACTCTTGTTTACTGCTTACCTTAGTACTACTGATCTTCTTAACCGTTGGGGCTTTATGACTCTTTGTTGCTGTGTGCGTTGTTGCCAACACACTACCTGAAAAGACGCAGGTTAGTAACATAAGTATGGCGGCCCCATATCGTCGTATGGGATTCGATATCATCAGGTCTCCTGGTCGGATATATGCATTCCAACACCTTGTTTTTCACAAAAAAACGATAGCTGAATCGCTAATAGTATCAAAAATACGCACTGAGGGCATCAACAGAAATAGTCCAATTCCGAATTGCTGTCATCTGAAATCGGTTTCTGCGCCGCATCGCCAGCGCGAAAATGCTAGCTTCGTCTCATTTTTAGCCTATTTTTTGAGCGGTGTCACTCACCCCTTTTCATCCTCCTGGCAAAACGTCCGCCGGGAGGAGTTCACCCTTGCGGCAACAAGGCACACTAGATAAAAACCGCTCAAGGATCCCGCAATGAAACTCGCTGCGCTTGCCACGTTATTCGTGCCTGGGATGGCCTTTGCCGCCTGGACCACCGCCGACTTCCCTGCTTTCACCGAAGAAGGGACGGGCCGCTTCATCAGCCAGAAAGTGGTTGAGAAGGGTACACGTCCCCTGCAGCTAAATTTTGACCAACAGTGCTGGCAGCCTTCCGGCGGCATTAAGCTCAACCAGATGCTCTCCATGGAACCCTGTCGCGGCACGCCGCCGCAATGGCGCATCTTCCGCCAGGGCCTGTATACCCTGGAGGTGGATACCCGCTCCGGCACGCCGACGATGATGATTTCGCTGGAGGAAAAAGAGGCCAGCGCCGCGGCGCCGCAGATCCGCCAGTGTCCGAAGTGGGATGGAAAACCTCTGACCATCGACGTTAGCAAAACCTTCGCCGAGGGCAGTAAGGTTCGCGATTTTTACAGCGGCAATGTCGCGACCGTCAGCGGCGGCAAAATCACTCTGCAGCCCGCCTTCGGCAGCAATGGCCTGCTGCTGCTTGAACGCGCCGAGACGGCCGCGCCGGCGCCGTTCGACTGGCACAACGCCACCGTCTACTTCGTCCTGACCGACCGCTTCGTGAACGGTAACCCGGCCAACGACAATAGCTATGGCCGACATAAAGACGGCATGCAGGAGATAGGTACCTTCCACGGCGGCGACCTGCAGGGATTAACCAGCAAGCTGGATTATCTGCAGCAGATGGGGGTCAATGCCCTGTGGATCAGCTCCCCGCTCGAGCAGATCCACGGCTGGGTCGGCGGCGGGACGAAAGGCGATTTCCCGCACTACGCCTACCACGGCTATTACACTCAGGACTGGTCGAAACTGGACGCCAACATGGGGACCGAAGCGGATCTCCGCCGGCTGGTGGATGAAGCGCATAAGCGCGGAATACGTATTCTGTTCGACGTGGTGATGAACCATACCGGTTACGCCACCCTGGCCGACATGCAGGAGTTCCAGTTCGGCTCCCTGTATCTGCAAGGGGATGAGCTGAAAAAAACCCTCGGCGAGCGCTGGACGGACTGGAAGCCCGGCGCGGGCCAGACCTGGCACAGCTTTAACGACTATATCAACTTCAGCGACAAGGCCGGTTGGGAGAAATGGTGGGGTAAGAAGTGGATCCGCACCGATATCGGCGATTACGACAACCCGGGCTATGACGACCTCACCATGTCGCTGGCCTTCCTGCCGGACCTGAAAACCGAATCGAAGGAGGCGTCGGGCCTGCCGAACTTCTATAGCCATAAACCGGACACTGCGGCGAAGGCGATCCCGGGCTATACGCCGCGCGACTACCTGACGCACTGGCTGAGCCAGTGGGTGCGCGACTACGGCATCGACGGCTTCCGCGTCGATACCGCTAAACATGTGGAGATGGATGCCTGGCAGCAGTTAAAAACCCAAGCCACCGCCGCGCTGGCGGAGTGGAAAAAAGCCAATCCGGATAAAGCGCTGGATGCGGCGCCGTTCTGGATGACCGGGGAAGCCTGGGGACACGGGGTGATGGAGAGCGATTACTATCGCCACGGTTTTGATGCGATGATCAATTTCGACTATCAGGACCAGGCGGCGAAAGCGGCGACCTGCATGGCCAACATTGACCTCACCTGGCAGCAAATGGCGGACAAGCTGCAGAGCTTCAACGTGCTGAGCTACCTCTCCTCACACGATACGCGCCTGTTCCGCGAAGGTGGCACCACGGCGGCAGAGCTGCTGCTGCTGGCCCCTGGCGCCGTGCAGATCTTCTATGGTGACGAGTCGTCGCGCCCGCTCGGCCCCACCGGCTCGGACCCGCTGCAGGGCACCCGTTCAGAGATGAACTGGCAGGATGTTAACGGTAAAGCGGCCCGCAGCGTTACCCACTGGCAGAAGATTGGCCAGTTCCGCGCGCGCCATCCGGCGATCGGCATGGGCAAACAGACAACGCTGTCGATGCCGCGGGGTTACGGATTCGTGCGCGAGAGCGGTGAAGACAAAGTGATGGTCATCTGGGCCGGACAACAGCAGTAATACAGGAGTGGCTCCCTGCCCGGCGGGGAGCCATTCAGAACAATACGCTGATAAAATATCGATTCACAGGATAAAAACAAAAATACCCCTCTTCCCTTCGATTTGCACCACGCTGGCGCTGGCGTTATGGTTAGCCACTTTCCAGAACCACCGACAGACGATTCGCGATGACATTTTCCCTTTTCGGCGACAAATTCACCCGTCATTCAGGCATTACCCGCCTGATGGAAGACCTTAATGACGGTCTGCGCACGCCGGGCGCTATTATGCTGGGCGGCGGCAACCCCGCTCAGATCCCGGAGATGAATGACTACTTCCAGCAGTTGCTCTCCGACATGCTGGATAATGGCAAAGCCCTTGATGCGCTTTGTAATTATGATGGTCCGCAGGGCAAGAGCGAGCTGCTGAGCCTGCTGGCGAAGATGCTGCGCGACGAACTGGGCTGGGAGATAGAACCACAGAATATTGCGCTAACAAACGGCAGTCAGAGCGCATTTTTCTACTTATTTAATCTGTTCGCAGGGCGTCGGGCAGATGGCACCCCCCGCAAGGTGCTGTTCCCGCTGACGCCGGAATATATCGGCTATGCCGATGCCGGCCTGGAAGAGGATCTGTTCGTTGCCACCCGGCCGAATATCGAACTGCTGCCGGAAGGCCAGTTCAAGTACCACGTTGATTTTGAGCATCTGCAGGTGACGGAGGAGACCGGGATGATCTGCGTCTCGCGTCCCACCAACCCGACCGGCAACGTCATCACTGATGAAGAGCTGATCAAACTGGATGCGCTGGCGAATCAGCACGGGGTCCCGCTGGTGATTGATAACGCCTACGGCGTGCCGTTCCCGGGCATAATCTTCAGCAACGCCCGACCGCTGTGGAATCCGAACATCGTGCTGTGTATGAGCCTGTCCAAGCTGGGCCTGCCGGGCAGCCGCTGCGGGATTATCATCGCCAACGAGAAAATCATTACCGCCATCAGCAACATGAACGGCATTATCAGCCTCGCGCCCGGCGGTATCGGGCCGGCAATGATGTGTGAAATGATTAAACGTCAGGATCTGCTGCGCCTGTCAGAGACAGTGATCAAACCCTTCTATTACCAGCGGGTGCAGGAGACCATCGCCATTATTCGCCGCTATCTGCCGGAGGAGCGCTGCCTTATTCACAAACCGGAGGGGGCGATCTTCCTCTGGCTGTGGTTTAAGGATCTGCCGATCTCCACCGAGCTGCTGTATCAGCGGCTGAAAAAGCGCGGCGTGCTGATGGTGCCGGGGGATTACTTCTTCCCGGGACTCGATAAACCGTGGCCGCATACCCACCAGTGCATGCGCATGAACTATGTGCCGGACCCGCAAAAAATCGAGGCCGGGGTGAAAATTCTCGCCGAAGAGGTTGAATTCGCCTGGCGCGAACAGGAAGCGTAATTCCTGACGCTGCTGACGGGTAACGTCCGTCGGCGGACCCGCTCACGCCAGCGCCAGCCGCTGGCGTTTTTGCGCGCATAGCGCCTCCAGCTCCGCGGGAGCCATCACCCGCAGCGCCTGCGTCGGGCAGGCGGCTACGCAGGCCGGCCCCTCGGCGCGGTGGTGGCATAAATCGCATTTCAGCGCCTGCGCCTGCTGGTTCACCACCGTGACGGTCATCGCGCCGTACGGGCAGGCCACCATGCAGCTTTTACAGCCGATGCAGCGGCGCTGATCGACCCACCAGACGTCCTCCTCCAGACGAATCGCCCCCTGCGGGCAGACGCTGGCGCAGGGCGCATCCTCGCACTGCCGACAGGCCGTCGCCGTTGATATCTCGCCGCTTTTCACCACCCGGATCCGCGGCGCGAAATGGCTTGTCGACAGCATGGACACATCCTGCGTCTGCTGGTGCGCCACCGCGCAGGCCACTTCACAGGTACGACAGCCAATACACTGTTGGGCATTAGCAATAAGAAACCGGTTCATCCTCTGCTCCCTGGGGATAAAACCGCAGGGTGCCAGAATAGTCCCTGCCCGCGCTTTGATCCTGAATGGAATCAGCGCTGTTTTTAGTCACTAGCACAACTGATTTTTCATTACGCTGAATTAATGTGCTCCTTACAGTAGCGGCGCTTCCAGGCGGCAGGCGTGAGGCTGGTGTGCTTACGAAAGATCTTGCGAAAATAACCGACGTCATTAAAGCCACACTGACCCGCGACTTCGGTCAACGACAGTGAATCGCTGATCAACAGCTTTTCCGCCGCTCTGACCCGCTGACGATGGATCGCTTCGGTCAACGTCACGCGGAAAACGTGACGATACACGCGTCCTAAATAGTCCGCATTACAGTGCAGCTCTTTCGCCAGCGTCGAGGCTGAAACAGGCAAGTGGTAACGGGTATGGATGATCTGCTGCGCTTTCCAGGCCAGCGCAGCGCCGGGACTGTCGTCCGGTTTTTCGCTTGCCGCCGCAGCAATCTGCTGCAGTATCAGCAATAACAGGAGCTCCAGCGCCAGGCTGCGGTGAATGTTCTCCTGTTCACGAAGAAACTGGCGAAACAGCGAAATAATGTATTGTGGATCGCTGACGCGGGTATGTTGCGGAACGTTAAGCAGCGCTGGCGGCAGAGACCGGACACTCTCCGTCAGTACTTCAAAATGCAGCCAATAAAATTTCAGGTCGGCGGGAAATTCCCCCACCCCAACATGAGAACGTTCTGGCCACAGCAATAAACTTTCCCCTGCATTAACGTTAAATATTTCATCCTCTTCGCAAATCGTTAACGTTCCCTTTTCGACAAAAATAATTTCCCAGGATTGCAGTTTACGCGCCGGATGGCTGCCGACACCACGGGAAATAAATAAGCCGCCATTTTGTACGCGAATCGGAAGAGACATGGATAATTCAAGCATATATATTTAATTTTCCGCTAACGAAACGATAAAACATCTCTTTCCAACTGATTATTAATCATAAATTAACGCCTTTCCGGATCGGAATCACATTTTTATGACAAAGTCGGAATCGTTCTCTTTTTATACTTTTCCCTTCCCTTGTTGCCTCGTTTATTCGGTGCAAAATAATTAATGTATTTGCAAAAGACAAAAAATGTCCGCCGGCCAGACAGCGGAATAATTCTGAACATTCTCTTCGGGAGTTATTTATGACTACGGCTCCGATTACGACAAGCGACCTCACGAAGCACATGCAGGACGACAAATTATCTCTCCGTGAAAAAATAGGCTATGGTCTGGGCGACGCCGGTGGAACGGTCATCACCTGCCTGATCATGAACTTTCTCACTTTTTTCTATACTGACGTCTTTGGGCTCACCCCGGCGCTGGTCGGTACTCTGTTCCTTGCGCTGCGCGTGTTTGATGCTATTTCCGATCCGATCATGGGCGTCCTCGCCGATCGGACCCAAAGCCGATGGGGACGTTTTCGCCCCTGGCAGCTATGGATTGCGGTTCCGATTGCAGCGATCGGCGTGCTGACCTTTACCGTGCCGGATGCCGGCATGGGGGTAAAAATCGCCTGGGCCTTCGGCACTTACCTGCTGCTTTCAGTCAGCTATACCGCGATTAACGTCCCTTACTGCGCGCTCATTAATACGATGACCACTCGCCATAGCGAGGTGATCTCCTGCCAGGCATGGCGCTTTATACTATGCGGTGTGGCAGGATTCCTGGTCTCCGTGGGCCTGCCGTGGTTGGTAAAAGCGCTCGGTCAGGGGAATACCGCCCAGGGTTATCAGTATGGTGTCGGCGTACTGTGCGCCATCGCGGCGGTGATGTTTCTGTGCTGCTTTTTCTGGGTACGAGAGCGTGTTTCCCTGGAGATGCTCGGCAAATTCACCCTGCGCGAACATATCGCCGGTCTGCGTAAAAACGATCAGCTGTTACTCATGCTGGCGATGTCATTCCTGTTGATCAACGTGTTTAACATTCGCGATGGCGGCTACATGTACTTCATTACCTATGTACTCGGCGGCTCTACTGGCTATACATCGCTGTTTTTCACCATGGTCACCTTTTCCTCGATTCTGGGCGCCGCGATCGTCAATTGGCTGTCGCGCCACGTTGATACCGTCAAGCTCTATTACTACACCAATGTGGTACTGGCCTTACTGGCGGTCGGAATGTGGTTCCTGCCCACCGGTCCGTCCTGGCAAACGCTGTGGCTGGCGGTCATTCTCGGCAATGGCATCATCCTGGGCTTTACCCTACCGCTGCATTTTTCGTTGATGGCCTTCTCTGATGATTATGGCGAATGGAAGACGGGTGTCCGTTCGTCGGGGATGAACTTTGCTTTCAACCTGTTCTTTATCAAGCTGGCATGGGCCTCCAGTGCGGGCATTATCAGCCTGGTATTTATCTACGTCGCTTATCAACCCGGCGCCAGCAACCAGACTCCATCCTCACTATCGGGGATCACGGCGATGGAAACCCTGCTGCCCGCGCTGTTCCATCTGTTGCTGGCCTTCGCTATCCGCGCCTGCAAGCTCAACAATCCCATGATGTCGCGTATTGCAGCCGATCTGCGCGCACGTCACGTTCAGTCTTAAGGAGAAATCATGGAAGTCGATCTGCATAAACTGAAAGTTAACGATCCGTTTCTGGGTCAGTATCAGCAACTGGTGCGTGATGTCGTCATTCCCTACCAGTGGGAGGCCCTCAATGACCGGATCGCCGAGGCTGAGCCCAGCCATGCGATAGAAAACTTCCGTATCGCCGCAGGTCAGCAGGCAGGAGAATTCTACGGAATGGTGTTCCAGGATAGCGATGTGGCGAAATGGCTCGAGGCCGTCGCCTGGTCATTGTGCCAGAAGCCAGATGCGGAACTGGAAAAAACCGCCGACGAGGTGATTGAGCTGATTGCCGCCGCGCAATGTGAAGATGGTTATCTGAACACCTATTTTACGGTGAAAGCGCCCGGGGAACGCTGGACCAATCTCGCCGAATGCCATGAATTGTACTGTGCCGGTCACCTGATTGAAGCTGGGGTGGCATTCTTCCAGGCGACCAGTAAACGCCGCCTGCTGGAGGTGGCATGTCGCCTCGCCGATCATATCGACAGCGTGTTTGGTCCCGACGACAATCAGCTGCACGGCTACCCGGGACACCCTGAAATAGAGCTGGCGTTAATGCGTTTGTACGATGTGACTCAGGAACCACGCTATATGGCGCTGGCTAATTACTTCGTTGAACAGCGTGGGACACAGCCGCATTTCTATGACATCGAGTATGAAAAACGCGGCAAAACTTCCTTCTGGAATACCTATGGGCCGGCGTGGATGGTGATGGATAAACCCTACAGCCAGGCGCATTTGCCGCTTGCCGAACAGACCACCGCTGTGGGTCACGCGGTTCGCTTTGTTTATTTAATGGCCGGCGTAGCGCACCTTGCGCGCCTGAGCAAGAACGAAGGCAAACGCCAGGATTGCCTGCGGTTATGGAAAAACATGGTCCAGCGTCAGCTGTATATTACGGGCGGCATTGGCTCACAGAGCAGCGGGGAAGCCTTCAGCAGCGATTACGACCTGCCGAATGATACCGTTTATGCGGAAAGCTGCGCCTCTATCGGGCTGATGATGTTCGCGCGCCGCATGCTGGAACTGGAAGCCGACAGCCAATATGCTGATGTAATGGAGCGCGCGCTGTACAATACCGTTCTGGGCGGTATGGCGCTGGACGGTAAACATTTCTTTTACGTCAACCCCTTGGAAGTGCAGCCTAAGTCTTTAAAATTCAATCATATTTATGACCATGTTAAGCCTGTTCGTCAGCGTTGGTTCGGCTGTGCCTGCTGCCCACCGAATATCGCTCGTCTTCTGACCTCACTGGGGCATTATATCTACACGCCACGCGAGGAGGCGTTGTATATCAATCTCTATGTCGGCAATCAGGTCGAGATCCCGGTTGGGGAAAAGACGTTACGCCTGCGTATCAGCGGTGACTATCCCTGGCGGGAACAGGTCAAAATTGTCATCGAATCACCGTCAACAGTGAACCATACGCTGGCGCTGCGTCTACCTGACTGGTGCGAGGGTCCGCACATCACCCTGAACGGCGCGCCGGTCACGCAGGATATTCGCCAGGGCTATCTGCATATCCATCATCTCTGGCAGGAAGGTGACACCCTGATGCTTACCTTGCCGATGCCGGTTCGCCGGGTATATGGCAATCCGCTTGTTCGTCACCAGGCAGGCCAGGTCGCGCTGCAGCGCGGTCCACTGGTCTATTGTCTCGAACAAGCTGATAACGGCGAAGCGCTGCATAACCTGCTGCTGCCACGCGATGCCAGGTTTACGGTGTTTGAAGGAAAGGGGCTGTTTGCTCGCAACATGTTGATTCAGGCTCCAGGCTACAGAAAACATGCAGAAAACGCCGACGCGCAGAATCTCTGGAGCTACGATCACCCGCTGGCCACCCCCCATTCACAGACGCTGACCTTTATTCCCTGGTTTAGCTGGGCAAACCGCGGAGAAGGCGAAATGCGTATCTGGGTACGGGAAGCCGAATAAGGCCCGGCACAGCGCGACCTCCTCTTCCCCGGCAACACAGCGTTCGCTGTCCGCCGGGGAGCAGGCGTTAATGATTACAGAAACAACGCCTTATCGCGCAGGATATGATCGTTGCCGCGACGGCGGGTGAAGCCAATCCGATCGAAATACTCCAGGATCTGGATCGCCAGCTTCCGCCCTACGTTTAAGGTATCGCGAAAATCCGCCGCGCAGGTTGACCCGCGCAGTTGATCCAGCTCGCGCACCCGCTGGGCGAACTGCACAATGCGATCGTTGCGGTAGTAACGATCCTTGACGATCGCGGTAATTATCCCCTGCTGCGCCGCCTGGCGCAGCACCGCGCGCATCAGGGACTCTTCAACATGGACTTCGCGCGCGAGATCGCGCACCCACCAGGGATCATCGCCGAACAGGGTCTCCACCTTCTGCCAGACCGCCTGCTGCTCGTCGGTAAACCCGGCTTTATGCTCGGGCAGATGCAGCCAGCCGTGATGGCTGCGGACTAAGCCGCTCTCGCGCATCTGCTCAATCAGCAGCAGCACCAGCGCTTCATCTTCCATCGGCAGCGCGATGCGGCGCAGGCGCTCCCGGCCAGGGCCGGGCTCGTCGCGATGCTGTTCATGGTAGCGCGCCAGGGCATCCAACAATTTTCGCTGCCAGCGGGCGGCAAGCGGCGCGCTAAGCAAGCGCTGTCCGGCCTGCAGATAGTCAGGCCGCTGGATCAAGGCCGCCATTCCGGTTTCACTCAGCTGCCGAGCCCAGGCGAAGCGCTCAAGCCGGACGGCGTCCCGCTGCAGATGCAGCTCCAGGGCCTGCGCATCGTCAGCGCCAACCGCCGCCAGGGCGTGCAACCACTGCAAATACTCCGGTTTACGCTTGCCGCGGCGCGGGGGATCCAGCGTCACCACTCGTGCGCCGGCCAACGTCAAGCGAGCGGAGATATCGCGTAGTACCAGCCGGTCGTTATCCGCCAGCCACAGCGGGGTATCCAGCACCAGCTCCGCCAGGTCGCCCTCAAGGAGCGACACCCGGCCGGTGATGTGGCTGGCAGCGTGGTGAATATGCAGCGGCTGCCACTGGCTGAGCGGCGTATGGCACTGCAGTTCGACAATCACCCGCTCTGCAGGCTCCGGCGGCGGGGAAGAGAGCAGCCAGTCGCCGCGGTGCAATGCCTCTTTCTGCGCATCGCCGACAATATTCAGCGCAATGCGCTGCCCGGCGTGCGCCTGCTCAAGCGCTTGATTCTGGGCATGCAGACCGCGGACGCGCATCGGCGTGTTGACGCCGGTAAGCCACAGGGTATCCCCGACCCGTACTTCGCCGGAGAGCGCCGTCCCGGTGACCACCAGCCCCGCCCCTTTGACGGTGAAAGCGCGATCCAGCGCCAGGCGAAAACGCCGCTGCTGCGGATGGGGGCGCTCCGCAAGCTGCAGCAGATGGCTGCGCAGTTCGGCAATACCGAGGTTTTCCACCGCCGCGGTGGGGAAGAAAGCGGCGGCGTCAAAGCCAAGTTCGCGCAGGGCCTGCTCGACCTCCGCCTGAACCTCCGCCACCCGGGCGGCCGTCACGCGGTCCGTCTTGGTGAGCGCCACGGTCAGCGTCGGCTTTCCGGTCAGCTGCAGGATCGCCAGGTGTTCGCGGGTTTGCGCCATCACCCCGTCATCGCAGGCCACCACCAGCAGCGCATGGTCGATCCCACCCACCCCCGCCAGCATGTTGGACAAAAACTTTTCGTGCCCGGGCACGTCAATAAACCCCAGCACCCGCCCGTCCGGCTGCGGCCAGTAGGCATAGCCGAGATCGATCGTCATTCCCCGCGCTTTCTCTTCCGGCAGACGATCGGCATTCACGCCGGTTATCGCCTGCAGCAGCGTCGTTTTGCCGTGGTCAACATGTCCAGCGGTGGCAATAATCATCGTAACAACATCTCCATAAACCGGGTTTCATCTTCCAGACAGCGCAGATCCAGCCAGAGCCGGCCGTCATAAATGCGGCCAATCACCGGGCATGGCAGCCTGCGCCAGCGGGCCGCCAAAGCCTCCAGCCGGCTGCCGCGGCCGTCATGGGGGGTAAAGGTCAACGCCGCGCCAGGCAGACGGTCGACGGGTAACGAGCCGCTGCCAATCTGCGACTGGCAGGCTGCCACGTTGACGGCAAAATCAGCATAGTGTGCCGCCAGGGCAGGCTGCAGGCGTTCAGCCTGCCGGCGGATCTCGTCCGCCGGGCGGGTGAGCAGGCGCAGCGTCGGTAAGGTTTCCCGCAGCGCTTCCGGATGCTGATAGAGGCGCAGCGTGGCTTCCAGCGCCGCGAGAGTCATTTTATCCGCGCGCAGGGCCCGCTTCAGCGGATGGCTCTGCAGGCGGGCAATCAGCGCGCGTTTGCCAACGATAATTCCGGCCTGCGGGCCGCCGAGCAGCTTGTCGCCAGAGAAACTGACCAGGCTCACCCCGGCGGCGATCATCTCTTGCGGCATCGGCTCTTTCGGCAGGCCATACTGACTGAGATCCATCAGCGACCCGCTGCCCAGGTCGGCCACTACCGGGACGTCCAGCTCGCGGCCGATGACCGCCAGCTCCGCTTCGTCGACGGCTTTGGTAAAGCCTTCAATGCTGTAGTTGCTGGTGTGGACCTTCATCAGCAGGGCGGTATTGTCATTCACCGCCTGGCGATAGTCTTTGGCGTGGGTGCGGTTGGTGGTGCCTACTTCGTGCAGCTGACAACCTGCCTGACGCATCACGTCGGGAATGCGGAACGCCCCGCCGATCTCCACCAGCTCGCCGCGGGAGACCACCACCTCCCTGCCGCTGGCGGTGGCCGCCAGCATCAGCAGCACGGCCGCCGCGTTGTTGTTCACGATACAGGCATCTTCCGCGCCGGTGATCTGGCACAGCAGATCGGCAATAGCGCGATCGCGATGGCCGCGCCCGGCGTCGTCGAGATCATATTCGAGCGTCACCGGCGCGCGCATCGCGCTGACGACCGCCTCCACCGCCGCCTCAGCCTGGATGGCGCGCCCGAGATTGGTGTGCAGCACCGTACCGGTGAGATTAAACACCGGACGCAGGGCGCTCTGCCGGCTGGCGGTCAGCCGCTGCGCGCAGGCACTCAGCCAGTCATGGCTCCAGTCAGGCAGTGTCTGACACTGGCGGATCTGTTCCCGCGCCTCGTCCAGCATCTGGCGCAGCTGCGTCACCACCTGCGAATGGCCGTGCTGCGCCAGCAGGGAGGAAAAAGCGGGGTCGCGGAGTAAGCGGTCAATGGCCGGAAGCCGGGTATAAAGCGCACGAATTTCGGTAGTCATGAATGGGCCTGGCAGTAAGTTATTTTCCCCCCTCCCGACGGGAGAGGGAGTCAACAATCAGCGGCGATTGTAACGCCTCCTTGCGCAAACTGTTACCTGCCTGGGTCAAGTCCGCGGCGGTTCGGTGCGCGCAAAGCTGGCGCGCTGGAACAGCGCATCCACCAACTTCACCAACTGCGGCCGGGTGGCGCACCAGCCCGGCGCCACCCGGCGAAAGTTCAGGTAGGCAATGGCGCAGGCCGTAGAGATGGTCGCCAGATTGACCTCGTCACCGCGTAGCGTTCCGTCCGCCGCGCAGGCTTCCAGCCTGTCGAGGCCGCGCGCCACTTTCTCCCGCTGGCGGAGCAGCTCTTGCTCTGACTGTTGGGCCGCAGGGCGAGCTTTTTCGCGCACCAGCGCCTGGGCGGCCTCCATCACCCCATCTGCCAGCGCCTCAAGCTGGCGCATCCTGAGAGCGGCTCTGGGATCGGCGGGAATCATCGGCGGCGCCACGCCCAGCAGCTCGAGATACTGCGCGATAACCGGAGAATCAAACCAGCATTCGCCGTCATCTGTCACCAGCGCCGGCACTTTGCCCAGCGGGTTATAGCGCGACACGCCGTTGCTTTCGCTGTAGGGGGATTCGTTGACAAATTCAAAAGGGATGCGCTTTTCCAGCAGGATCACCGATATTTTGCGCACAAAGGGACTGGTGTAGCTGCCGATCAGTTTCATAGCCTGCTCCTTATCGCCAACAAAGATATGAGTATGGCTCAGGGCGAGGTAAAAGGCAGGTGAGCATCCCGCTCAACCTGCCGCCGATCGCATTAATGGTCGAGATAGAGGTAGTGCATCCAACTGGTCATGCGCAGCAGCACTTTACGCATCACCGAAACGTGGGCGAAATGGTCGGAGTAGACCGCCACCTGCGCATAGATGCCATCGGGTAGTGCATCGATTTCGGCATTCGGATCGAGCTCAATGGTCGCCAGCACGCCATCGCTGCCCGGCGTCACGGTCAGCGACTGCAACGCCCCCTGCGCCTGATAGGTTCCCCCCGGCACCACCGGTAAAATGCTCACCAGTTTGCCGTGGAATACCTGTCCGGGCAGGGCATTAAACACCGCTTCCGCGTCGTCGCCCTTCTCCAGCCTTAACAGCGAATTTTGCCTGAACTGGGCGACGATCAGCCTTTTTTGCTCAGGGATAAACACCATCACCGGCCGCAGCGGCAGCGAGGCAGCGTAGGTCCCCGGACGGATCAACACTTGAGTGATATACCCATCGCTGGGCGCCCGCACGGTAGTCTGGTCGAGATTGTACTTCGCCTCCGCCAGCTGGGCGCGCAGGCTAACCACCTGCGACTGCTCGCCGTTGATCATGCTATCCAGCTGGCTCTGGATCTGCGCCTGTTCCGCCACCGACGCCTTGACCAGCGCGTCCTGGGCCAGATAATTCTGCCGGGCGTTATCGATGTCGCTTTCTGAGAACGGATTCACCCGGGCCTGGCTCCCTTTCAGGTAACGTTGATAGTCTTTATATAAGCGATCGCGTTCCGCCGATACGCGGGTGGTGTTGGCCTGGGCTTCAGAGAGCTGCGCCTTGAGGGTGTTAATACTGTGCAGCGCTGTCACCAGGTCGGCCTGCAGACGGTCGACCCGCGCCTGATAGCGCGCCGGGTCAATAGTAAAAAGCACCTCGCCCTTTTTGACGCGCTGATTCGCTTTGTCGGTGACGCTGTCAACTACTCCGGTAACCTGCGGCGTGATAGGAATAGATATCACCGCCTTTTGCGCCAGAAAGGTGTAAGGGTGGTTATAATTCATTAATAAAATAAGCGCGCTAACAATAAATACGCCCCCCAGCGCCGCGGTGGGAACTGTCCATTTATTTACCGGTATTTTGAAAATTTTAAATATCGACCAGGCGATAGCCACGTAGGTCAAAATTATCAACAGATCCATAGTTTATTTCTCCGCCGCAGAGGTGGACTGTGGCCGCTGGATGGCCGCCACCTGATGCTCAAGGTCGCTCAGTCGTTGGCGAAGCTGTTGTATATCGCTTTCTTTTTCAGGTTCGTCGGGGTCCGTATTCGCCTTATGCTGCATGCCCCAGCCGCGCTCAGGTTGGTACAGCGTGGCCCATATCCATAAAAACGGCCAGATGACATGGAGAGTAAAAAGACTGACCCATCCGGCGACATGAATAGCATCGGAATGGGGGTGGTTGCGTTTTTTGGCAATCAAATAAGGAATATCGTGAATAACGATAATCCCATAAAAAATGACCAGAAAAACGAAGATCAGAACACCCAGCGCAAAATAATTGAGAAACATAATTCCCTCGGCTTTACGCTAATAATTTATATAAATTTTATTCACGCCCCACTGACATCCGGGCCGCTGATTTGAGCATAATTCACCCCTTTCATTTTTGCCATCCGGTGGAAAAAAGTTATTTAACCAACATGGTTGCTTAGTTACACAGCCACCTCGCCCTGGCCGCAAAACCGGGCCGAGATCACAGCGGCGAAAATCCACCGCGAAATTCTTTGTGATCAAAATCACAAACAAACAACAAAAACACGAAACAAAATTGTGACAAATATCACACAAAATCGCAGATTAGCGGCAAAAACGACGGTCTGTTGTTTTTTTACACAGCAATTATGTGATCACAATCACTACAAAACCCACCGCGCACCCTATATTCATGTGATCTACATCACATAAAAAGGCGTTGGCTGGACAGCTAAACGATTCAGTGCCAGATTTCGCACTATCAATCAGGGCCCGGCTACCTCTGCCGCCACATTAACAACAAACCTCGGGCTTTTAGCCTGCGCGATACGCAAAACAGAAGAAGGGGTGTTTTATGTCATCCGATATCAAGATCAAAGTGCAAAGCTTTGGTCGTTTTCTCAGCAATATGGTGATGCCGAATATCGGCGCGTTTATCGCGTGGGGTATCATCACCGCGCTTTTCATTCCGACAGGGTGGTTGCCAAACGAAACGCTGGCGAAGCTGGTCGGTCCGATGATCACCTACCTGCTGCCGCTGCTGATCGGTTACACCGGCGGTAAATTAGTCGGCGGCGAACGTGGCGGCGTGGTCGGGGCGATCACCACCATGGGCGTTATCGTCGGCGCGGATATGCCGATGTTCCTCGGCTCCATGATTGCCGGCCCGCTGGGCGGCTACTGCATCAAGAAGTTCGATAACTGGGTCGACGGTAAGATCAAATCCGGTTTTGAAATGCTGGTGAATAACTTCTCCGCCGGCATCATCGGGATGATCCTCGCTATTCTTGCCTTCCTCGGCATCGGCCCGGCGGTAGAAGTTCTGTCGAAAATTCTGGCGGCTGGCGTTAACTTCATGGTGGCGCACGACATGCTGCCGCTGGCGTCTATCTTCGTGGAACCGGCGAAAATCCTGTTCCTTAACAACGCCATCAACCACGGTATCTTCTCGCCGCTGGGTATTCAGCAGTCCCACGAGCTGGGTAAATCCATCTTCTTCCTGATTGAAGCGAACCCGGGTCCGGGGATGGGCGTTCTGCTGGCGTACATGTTCTTTGGCCGCGGCAGCGCTAAACAGTCTGCAGGCGGGGCGGCTATCATCCACTTCCTGGGTGGTATCCATGAAATCTATTTCCCGTACGTGCTGATGAACCCGCGTCTGATCCTGGCCGTTATCCTCGGCGGGATGACCGGTGTCTTCACCCTGACCATCCTCAACGGCGGTCTGGTCTCTCCGGCTTCCCCGGGCTCTATCCTGGCGGTGCTGGCGATGACGCCGAAAGGAGCCTACTTCGCGAACATCGCAGCCATTATCGCCGCGATGGCGGTCTCCTTCGTGGTCTCTGCGGTTCTGCTGAAGACCAGCAAAGTCAAAGAAGAAGACGATATCGAAGCGGCAACCCGTCGTATGCATGACATGAAGGCGCAATCAAAAGGCGCCAACCCGCTGGCGGCAGGCAATGTCACCAACGACCTGAGCCATGTGCGGAAAATCATCGTCGCTTGCGACGCCGGGATGGGTTCCAGCGCCATGGGCGCCGGGGTACTACGCAAGAAAGTGCAGGATGCCGGCCTGAGCAACATCTCGGTCACCAACAGCGCGATCAATAATCTGCCGCCGGATGTTGACCTGGTGATCACCCACCGCGACCTGACCGAGCGCGCCATGCGCCAGGTACCGCAGGCGCAGCATATTTCGCTGACCAACTTCCTCGACAGCGGTCTCTACACCAGCCTGACCGAGCGTCTGGTGGCGGCCCAGCGCCACATCGACAACGAAGTCAAAGTCACTGATAGCCTGAAAGACAGCTTTGATGATACTGACAAAAACCTGTTCAAGCTGGGTGCGGATAACATCTTCCTCGGTCGCAAAGCGGCCACAAAAGAAGAAGCCATCCGCTTCGCCGGCGAGCAACTGGTGAAAGGCGGCTACGTTGAGCCGGAATATGTGCAGGCGATGCTGGACCGCGAAAAACTGACCTCGACCTATCTTGGCGAGTCCATCGCGGTGCCGCACGGCACCATCGAAGCGAAAGACCGCGTGCTGAAAACCGGCGTCGTCTTCTGCCAGTACCCGGAAGGGGTGCGCTTTGGGGAAGATGAAGACGATGTTGCCCGCCTGGTGATCGGCATCGCCGCCCGCAACAACGAGCACATTCAGGTGATTACCAGCCTGACCAACGCGCTGGATGACGAAACGGTGATTGAGCGACTGGCGAACACCACCAGCGTCGACGACGTACTGGCGCTGCTGAATAAATAAACAGACCGGTCCATTCCCTCTCCTTTTTGGAGAGGGTTTGGGTGAGGGGAAAAGCCTCACCCCAGCCCTCTCAGGTAAAAACATTAATTGAAGGTTACTACTATGAAAGCATTACATTTTGGCGCAGGTAATATCGGACGTGGCTTTATCGGTAAACTGCTGGCCGACGCGGGCATCGAACTGACGTTTGCCGATGTTAATCAGACCGTACTTGATGCCCTGAATGCCCGTCATAGCTACCAGGTTCACGTCGTTGGCGAAAATGAGCAGGTGGATACCGTCTCCGGCGTGAATGCCGTCAGCAGCATTGGCGACGAGGTCGTGGATCTGATCGCCAGCGTCGACCTGGTGACCACTGCCGTCGGTCCCGTGGTCCTTGAGCGCATCGCCCCGGCCATCGCCAAAGGGCTGGCGAAGCGCAAAGCGCAGGGCACCGAACGCCCGCTGAACATTATCGCCTGCGAAAATATGGTGCGCGGCACAACGCAGTTAAAAGGCCACGTATTTAACGCCCTGGCGGAGGAAGATAAGGCCTGGGTGGAAACCCATATCGGCTTCGTCGACTCCGCCGTTGACCGTATCGTGCCGCCATCGGCGTCCGCTACCCATGACCCGCTGGAAGTCACCGTGGAAACCTTCAGCGAATGGATCGTCGATAAAACCCAGTTCAAGGGCGAACTGCCGACCATCCCGGGAATGGAATTAACTGATAACCTGATGGCATTTGTCGAGCGCAAGCTCTTCACCTTGAACACCGGGCATGCTATAACCGCCTACCTCGGAAAACTGGCGGGCCACCAGACGATTCGCGATGCGATCCTCGACGAGAAAATTCGGGCCGTCGTGCAGGGCGCGATGGAGGAGAGCGGCGCGGTGCTGATCAAACGCTACGCCTTTGACCCGCAGAAGCACGCGGCTTATATCCAGAAAATTCTTGGCCGTTTCGAGAACCCGTACCTGAAAGACGATGTTGAGCGCGTTGGCCGTCAGCCGCTGCGCAAACTGAGCGCCGGCGACCGTTTAATTAAGCCGCTGCTGGGTACACTGGAATACGGCCTGCCGCACCGCAACCTGGTGAAAGGGATCGCGGCGGCGATGCATTTCCGTAGCGAAGACGATCCGCAGGCTCAGGAGCTGGCGGCGCTGATCGCCGACAAGGGGCCGCAGGCCGCGCTGGCCCAGATTTCCGGCCTTGACGCGGCAAGCGATGTCGTCGCGGAGGCCGTTAACGACTACAACGCGGTAAAATGATGCACAACCTGGCGCGACAGACGTCGCGCCCATTACGACTCCTGTCAGATATGCAGGCAATGATGGAAGAAACACAAGCATTTGAAAACCGTGTGCTTGAGCGTCTGAATGCTGGCAAAACCGTGCGAAGCTTCCTGATCGCCACCGTCGAGCTGTTAACGGAAGCGGTCAATATTCTGGTGCTTCAGGTGTTCCGTAAAGACGACTACGCGGTGAAATACGCCGTTGAGCCCTTGCTGGAGGGCAGCGGGCCGCTCGGCGATCTCTCTGTACGCCTGAAGCTGATTTATGGCCTTGGGGTGATAAGTCGTGCCGAATATGAAGACGCCGAGCTGCTGATGGCCCTGCGCGAGGAGCTTAATCACGACGGCAATGAGTACAGCTTTACCGACGACGAAATTATCGGTCCGTTCGGCGAACTGCACTGCGTCGCCGCCCTGCCGCCAACGCCGCAGTTTGATGACAGCGACGCCGAACTGCTGGCAATGCAGAAACTGCGTTACCAGCAGATGGTGCGTTCAACGATGGTGTTGTCCCTGACTGAGCTGATTTCACGAATCAGCTTAAAAAAAGCCTTCCAGAAATCAACGCTCTGATTCCGGCTCCGTCTGGTCGCAGGTCGGCCGGTAAAGCTGACGATAATATTCCAGACGCTGCAGAAACAACGCTTCCTTATCCTGCGGGATATCTCGCGGTACATGCTGCAGCCGCGGAGACTTTTTCAAATACTCCATAAACGCCTGACTGGAAGCCATAAAATCAACCGCTTTGTCGATTAAACGTGGTACGCCGTCGCCGATCTTTGCCATCACGTCCTCCTTTTGGGAATAATCTGATTAAGCATTAGCCAATTCACCGGCGTGGGTTAAGGAAAACGTGCTTATCTGCCGACCGGCTTCACAGAAATGAAATTAGAGCGGGTATCAGAAAGAATATTAATAAAATTCAAATTATTAGCAGGTTCAGGTATCGTATTCTGACGGCGATTAACGGCGAATTTTTGATAAATAGCTATCAACAATAGCGGTCACGGCACATACTATAGGCGAATGAAGCCCCTTTATTAACAGATCAAATCACCATGAAAGAAGTCGAAAAGAATGAAATCAAACGTCTGAGCGATCGTCTCGACGCCATCCGCCACCAGCAGGCCGAGCTGTCGCTGGTGGAAGCCGCCGATAAATACGCTGAGCTGGAAAAAGAAAAAGCCACTCTGGAAACGGAGATTGAACGTCTGCGTTCCGTCCAGAGCCAGAAGCTGAGCAAAGAGGCGCAAAAGCTGATGAGCCTGCCGTTCCGTCGCGCGATTACCAAAAAAGAGCAGGCCGATATGGGCAAGCTGAAGAAAAGCGTCCGCGGCCTGGTGGTCGTCCATCCGATGACCGCCCTGGGCCGGGAAATGGGTCTGAAAGAGATGACCGGTTTCGCCCGCAGCGAATTCTAATCCCCAGCCCTCTCCGTCCGGAGAGGGTTATTCTGACCTACCGCCACCCTTTTTCGTCCCCTGCCGGCAGATTGGTCCAACCAATAAATTCATCTACCCCCCAGCAGTTCACAAATCCATCAAAATGCATCACAAACCCGTTGCCTAAGAGTAACATCTGGTTAACCATTCGTTGTCATCAACCCTGCTATCCCTAATTGGCCGGGCCAATTTTACCTAAGACGGATTCGGCAATGAGCGCAGACTCAGCCCACACGTCCTGGCGGCCCGATGGAGACCCTGCATGAATCTCTGGCAACAAAACTACGATCCCGCCGGTAATATCTGGTTATCCAGTCTTATCGCATCGCTACCGATTCTGTTTTTCTTTTTTGCGCTGATTAAGCTCAAACTGAAAGGCTATCTCGCCGCTACCTGGACCGTTGCGATCGCCCTGGCCGTCGCATTGCTGTTCTATAAAATGCCGGTGGACCGCGCCCTGGCCTCGGTAGTGTATGGCTTCTTCTACGGACTGTGGCCCATCGCGTGGATTATTATCGCCGCGGTCTTTGTCTATAAAATCTCGGTGAAGACCGGACAGTTCGACATTATCCGCTCGTCGATCCTGTCAATTACGCCTGACCAACGCCTGCAGATGCTGATCGTCGGATTCTCGTTCGGCGCCTTTCTCGAAGGGGCAGCGGGGTTTGGCGCGCCGGTGGCGATTACCGCGGCGCTGCTGGTCGGCCTCGGGTTTAACCCGCTGTATGCGGCTGGCCTGTGCCTGATCGTCAACACCGCGCCGGTGGCCTTCGGCGCGATGGGCATCCCAATCCTGGTGGCCGGCCAGGTAACCGGTATCGACAGCTTCGCCATCGGCCAGATGGTGGGCCGCCAGCTGCCGTTCCTGACCATTATCGTGCTGTTCTGGATCATGGCCATCATGGATGGCTGGCGGGGCATCAAAGAGACCTGGCCGGCGGTGATGGTCGCAGGCGGCTCGTTCGCTATCGCCCAGTACCTCAGCTCTAACTTCCTTGGCCCGGAGCTGCCGGACATCATCTCATCGCTGGTCTCCCTGGTCTGCCTGACCCTGTTCCTCAAACGCTGGCAACCGGTGCGCATCTTCCGCTTTGGCGACATCGGCGCCTCGCAGGTGGATATGACGCTGGCCCGCACGCGCTACACCGCAGGACAAGTGATCCGCGCCTGGTCGCCGTTCCTGTTCCTGACCGCCACCGTAACCCTGTGGAGCGTGCCGCCGTTCAAAGCGCTGTTCGCGCCGGGCGGCGCGATGTATGACTTCGTCATCAATTTTTCGGTGCCGTTCCTCGACAAAATGGTCGCCCGCATGCCGCCGGTGGTCAGCGCCGCGACGCCTTACGCCGCCATCTATAAGTTTGACTGGCTGTCGGCAACCGGCACCGCCATTCTGTTCGCCGCCCTGCTGTCCATCGTCTGGCTGCGTATGAAGCCGAAAGACGCGCTGACCACCTTCGCCGGGACGCTGAAGGACCTGGCGCTGCCGATCTACTCTATCGGCATGGTGCTGGCGTTCGCTTTTATCTCCAACTACTCCGGGCTGTCGTCAACCCTGGCCCTGGCGCTTGCCCATACCGGCCACGCGTTTACCTTCTTCTCGCCGTTCCTGGGCTGGCTGGGGGTATTCCTGACCGGTTCGGACACCTCGTCTAACGCCCTGTTCGCCGCGCTGCAGGCAACGGCGGCACAGCAGATTGGCGTCTCCGATATCCTGCTGGTCGCGGCCAATACCACCGGCGGCGTCACCGGCAAGATGATTTCCCCACAGTCGATCGCCATCGCCTGCGCCGCGGTTGGCCTGGTGGGTAAAGAGTCGGATCTGTTCCGCTTTACCGTCAAACACAGCCTGATCTTCACCTGTATGGTGGGCCTGATCACCACGCTGCAGGCCTACGTTTTAACCTGGATGATCCCGTGATAGTGATGCCTAAACGCCTGGCCGACGATGTAGCCCGTCGCGTCCGGGCGCTGATTGAAGAACAACAGCTGGAGGCGGGCATGCGACTGCCCGCCGAGCGTCAGCTCGCCGCTCAGCTCGGCGTCTCGCGCAATTCCCTGCGCGAAGCGCTGGCGATGCTGGTCAATGAAGGGGTACTGCTGAGCCGTCGAGGCGGCGGCACTTTCGTCCGCTTTCAGCATGAGCCGTGGTCGGAGCAAAACATCGTCCAGCCGCTGAAGACGCTACTAGCCGATGACCCTGACTACAGCTTCGACATCCTCGAGGCCCGCCACGCCATCGAAGCCAGCACCGCGTGGCACGCGGCGATGCGGGCCACCGACGCTGATAAAGAAAAAATTCGCCTGTGCTTTGAAGCGACCCAGAGTGAAGACCCGGATATCGCCTCGCAGGCGGACGTCCGCTTCCATCTGGCCATCGCCGAAGCCTCGCATAACGTGGTGCTCCTGCAAACCATGCGCGGCTTTTTCGACCTGCTGCACTCCTCCGTCAAGCAGAGCCGTCAGCGTATGTATCTGGTGCCGCCGGTATTTGCCCGCCTGACCGAACAGCACCAGGCCGTCATGGAGGCGATTGTCGCCGGCGACGCCGAGGCGGCGCGCCAGGCGATGATGGCCCACTTAGGCTTTGTCCACGCCACCATTAAACGTTTTGATGAAGACCAGGCCCGCCAGGCGCGAATTACCCGCCTGCCCGGCGATGCTATTGATAATTCCAGGGAGAATTCGTGATGATTATTTCCGCCGCCAGCGACTATCGCGCCGCCGCCCAGCGTATCCTGCCGCCTTTCCTGTTCCACTATATCGACGGCGGGGCTTACGCCGAACATACCCTGCGCCGCAACGTGGAAGATCTCTCCGACGTGGCGTTACGCCAGCGTATTCTGCGCAATATGTCGGACCTGAGCCTCGAGACCACCCTCTTCAACGAGAAGCTGGCGATGCCGACGGCGCTGGCGCCGGTGGGGCTGTGCGGGATGTACGCCCGCCGCGGCGAAGTGCAGGCCGCCGGCGCAGCGGATGACAAAGGTATTCCGTTTACCCTCTCCACCGTTTCCGTCTGCCCAATCGAAGAGGTCGCCCCGACCATCAAGCGGCCGATGTGGTTCCAGCTGTACGTTCTGCGCGACCGCGGCTTTATGCGCAATGCGCTGGAGCGCGCTAAGGCGGCGGGTTGTTCAACGCTGGTCTTTACCGTCGATATGCCGACCCCCGGTGCCCGTTACCGCGACGCCCATTCCGGCATGAGCGGCCCGAACGCCGCCCTGCGCCGCTACTGGCAGGCGGTCACCCATCCGCAGTGGGCATGGGACGTTGGCCTCAACGGCCGTCCGCACGATCTGGGGAATATCTCCGCCTATCTCGGCCAGCCGACCGGCCTGGAGGATTACATCGGCTGGCTGGCGAATAACTTCGATCCATCGATTTCATGGAAAGACCTCGAGTGGATCCGTGATTTCTGGGACGGTCCGATGGTGATCAAAGGGATCCTCGACCCGGAGGACGCCCGCGACGCGGTGCGCTTTGGCGCCGACGGTATTGTGGTCTCCAACCACGGCGGCCGCCAGCTTGACGGCGTGCTCTCCTCCGCTCGCGCCCTGCCGGCAATTGCCGACGCCGTGAAAGGCGACATTACCATTCTCGCCGACAGCGGCATCCGCAACGGTCTCGACGTCGTGCGGATGATCGCCCTGGGCGCCGACAGCGTACTGCTGGGCCGCGCTTACCTGTACGCCCTGGCGACCCATGGCAAGCAGGGGGTGGCAAATCTGCTGAATCTAATCGAGAAAGAGATGAAGGTGGCGATGACCCTGACCGGCGCGAAAACCATCGCGGACATTAGCCGTGATTCGCTGGTGCAGAACGCGGAGGGGCTGCAGACCTTCGATGCGCTGAAGCAGCATAACGCGGCATAAGCTGCGCCGTTGTGCTCTCTCTCCTCACCCTCTCCGTCAGGGAGAGGGAACCGTCCGGCAGCCAGGCTAGCGGTAGCGTTCGCCTTAACCTCCGTCCAGGTAAAGTACCGAAGGTTGGGTGAGTCCTTTTACCCGCGTCCTCCGGCCCACCGGCCGGCGCCGGTTTTCCCCCTCTCCCTCAGGGAGAGGGCCGGGGTGAGGGTTGACCAAATATCTGCTATTCTGCCCCCCGCAATTAAGGGGGCAGTATGCTGAACATCGTGTTATTCGAACCAGAGATCCCGCCGAACACCGGGAATATTATCCGCCTGTGCGCCAACACGGGCTTCAGTCTGCATATCATTGAGCCCATGGGCTTCACCTGGGACGATAAGCGCCTGAGACGCGCCGGACTGGACTATCACGAGTTCACCGCCGTGCAGCGCCACGCCGATTACGCGGCGTTTCTCGCCAGCGCACAGCCGCAGCGCCTGTTCGCCCTGACGACCAAAGGAACCCCGGCGCACAGCGCGGTGAGCTATCAGGATGGCGATTTCTTGATGTTTGGTCCGGAAACCCGCGGTCTGCCGGCGAGCATCCTTGATGCCCTGCCGCCGGAGCAGAAAATTCGGATTCCGATGATGCCGGACAGCCGCAGCATGAACCTGTCAAACGCGGTGTCGGTGGTGGTGTATGAAGCCTGGCGCCAGCTGGGCTATCCCGGCGCTGTGCTGCGCAGCTAACCTGAGCGATTCCGGATTGCAGCGCACGGCGCCTTATCCGGGCGACAGGCTGGCGGGATGAGATCGTAGGCCCGGTAAGCGCAGCGCCACCGGGCAAGACGTTAAATCCCGTCGCCGTACTCGAAAGTGTGGTGAATACCGTTGAAATGCTGATCCATATCCATCGCCGGCTTATCGCTCTCCGGCTTGCCGACGATGCGCGCAGGAACACCTGCGGCGGTGGTATGCGGCGGCACCGGCTGCAGCACCACTGAGCCTGCGCCGATTTTTGCCCCACGCCCGACTTCGATATTGCCGAGGATCTTCGCTCCGGCGCCAATCATCACGCCTTCGCGAATTTTCGGGTGACGGTCGCCGCTGGTTTTACCGGTACCGCCGAGGGTGACCGACTGCAGAATAGAGACGTCATCCTCAATCACCGCCGTTTCACCAACCACAATACCGGTGGCGTGGTCGAGCATGATCCCGCGGCCGATTTTCGCCGCCGGGTGGATATCCACCTGGAAAGAGACGGAGACCTGGTTTTGCAGGAAAATCGCCAGCGCGCGCCGGCCCTGCGTCCACAGCCAGTGGCCGATACGATAGGCCTGCAGAGCATGGAAACCCTTCAGATAGAGCAGCGGCGTGGAGTATTTATCCACCGCCGGGTCACGCGTGCGCACCGCCTGAATATCGCAGGCGGCGGAGGCGATCATTTCCGGGTCGGCGGCGTAGGCTTCTTCCACCACTTCGCGAATGGCGATCGCCGGCATAATCGGGGAAGCCAGCTTGTTGGCCAACATATAGCTCAGTGCGCTGCCCAGATTTTCATGCTTGAGTAACGTTGCGTGGTAAAAACTGGCGAGCATTGGCTCACAGTCAGCCAGAGCCCGGGCTTCGGCTTTAATATTATTCCAGACGATATCCAGTTCTTCACACGGCATTGCATACTCCAGGCGATATGGTAATGACCTGCCAGTTCTGCGCTGGCAGGGTCATTCAGGTGACAAAGGAAAGCTAATTGCTGCTGCGCTCGTCCTTGCGGGCGCGACCCAATAAGGTCAATGCTGCCTCGCGCGCAATTTTTCCGCAATACAATACCTGATAAATTTCCTCGGTTATTGGCATTTCGACACCTAAACGCTGTGCCAGAACGCGAACTTCCTTGGTATTGCGGTAGCCTTCAACCACCTGGCCAATCTTTTCCTGGGCGCTTTGCACGTCCATCCCCTGGCCGAGCATCATGCCGAAGCGACGGTTACGGGACTGGTTGTCGGTGCAGGTGAGCACCAGGTCACCGAGGCCGGCCATCCCCATAAAGGTTTCCGGGTCGGCGCCCAGCGCCGCGCCAAGGCGAGACATTTCCACCAGGCCACGGGTAATCAGCGCCGTCCGCGCATTGGCGCCGAAGCCGATGCCGTCCGACATCCCCGCCCCGATGGCGATGACGTTTTTCACCGCGCCGCCGAGTTGTACGCCGATAAAGTCCGGGTTGATGTAGACGCGGAAGCTCTTGCCGCAGTGCAGCAGGTGCTGCAGATCCTCGGCAAACTGCGGATCCGTCGCCGCCAGCGAAATCGCCGTCGGCAGGCCGGCGGCCAGCTCTTTGGCGAAGGTTGGCCCGGAGATCACCGCCAGCGGGATATCATCGCCCAGCGCTTCACGCGCCACGTCCTGCAGCAGACGACCGGTTTCGGCCTCAAGGCCTTTGGTCGCCCACACCAGACGCGCGTCAGGACGCATCAGCGGTTTAATCTGGCGTAACACCTGACCAAACACATGGCTTGGCACCACCACCAGAATATCGCGGCTGGCGGCCAGCGCGGTGGCCAGGTCGCTTTCAAGATGCAGCGTATCCGGGAAAGGCACATCGGGAAGGAACGCGGCGTTGCAGCGATCGTGTTGCAGCGTCGCGATATGTTTCGGGTCATGGCCCCAGAGCACAACGTGGTGGCCATTTCTTGCCAGGGTGATGGCAAGAGCGGTGCCGTAAGAGCCGGCACCGATCACAGTCATTGCAGCATTAAGTGCGTTCATCAGGCATCCTGATGTTGTTCAGCACCTTCGCCAGCCTGCTGCTGCAGATAGTTCATAAACAGCGCGTCGAAGTTCACTGGCGCAAGGTTAAGTTGCGGGAAGGTACCGCGGGAAACCAGGCTGGTGATGCACTCGCGCGCGTACGGGAACAGAATGTTCGGGCAGTATGCGCCAAGGCAGTGCGCCATCTGGGTGCCTTCGATGCCGTCGATGGAGAAAATACCGCCCTGCTGTACTTCGCAGAGGAACGCGGTCTCTTCGCCCAGAGCGGCGGTCACGGTTACACGCAGCACCACTTCATAAACGCCTTCAGCCAGCTGGGTGGAGGCGGTATCCAGATCAAGTTTAACTTCCGGCTGCCAGTCTTTCTGGAAAACTTGCGGCGCGTTCGGCGCTTCAAAAGAGATATCTTTGGTATAGATACGCTGGATCTGGAAGGTCATTTCGGTGCTGTTTTGTTCTGACATAGTAAAACCCTTTCGTGTTGTCCTTAAATACGCGCTTCCGGCAGGGAAAGCGCGCAAAAATTAGCGCAAGAGGGGATCAAGTCCACCACGTGAATCAAGCGCATACAAGTCGTCACAGCCGCCAATGTGCTGCGCATCAATAAAAATCTGCGGAACCGTCGTCCGTCCGCTGCGCTGGATCATCTCCTCACGCTTCGCGGCATCGCCATCGATCGGCAACTCATGGAACGTTACGCCTTTGCTGTTCAGCAGCGCTTTCGCGCGGATGCAGAACGGGCAGGTCGCTTTGGTGTAGATCTCAATATTGGCCATGACTTCACTCCTGTTATTACCCTGAGGGTTTTACGCCGCAGCCTGTGTTCCCCTCACGTCAGGCGCGACGGGGAAAACGCGGCGGCATCACCACGCGGGGTAAGTTATTTGCCACGTACCAGAGGGAGGTTTTCGCCGCTCCAGCCAGCAATGCCCTCTTTCAGTACAAAGACTTTTTCAAACCCGGCTTTGTTCAGCGCGTTGGCTGGCTCTTGCGCCTGCATGCCGGAACCGTCTACCACAATAATGGGTTGCGATTTGTGTTTTTCCAACTCGCCGACGTTATTCGCTTTGATATCGCTGGGCAGCAGGTTGATGGCGCCGGCAATATGGCCTTTACGGAAATCGTCACGCTGACGCAGGTCGACCACTACCGCGTCTTCTTTATTGATAAGACGCGTCGCTTCACCACGGGTGATGACTTTAACTTTCGACATCAGGCCCTTGAAGGTGGTGAACAGCACCGCCCCCAGCAGCGCGATCCACGCGATGCTCAGAACAGGGTGACGGCCGATGAATTGCATAATTTCTTGCATGGGGGGTTACAACTCCCGACTAAGTGAGAAAAAAACCAGGAAAGGAGTATACCTGTGCCTTGCGGCAATTACAGCCAGTGAGCGCGATGTAATGTATTTTCTGCGGGCGGCGGCGAAAAAAAGCCGTTCTCGCTGACGCGCCGCGGACTGGCCGCTCCCTTTCTTTGATCTTTCACGGGGATTTAAACGATTCAGCTGTAGTAAAATTACGCAAAATTTCTGTCTTTGAGCATGAGGTTGTCGCAATGTCGGTTACTAAAAAACCTATGGTACTGGTGATTCTGGATGGCTACGGCTATCGCGAAGACCAACAGGATAACGCCATTTACAGCGCTAAAACGCCGGTAATGGACGCCCTGTGGGCCAAACGTCCGCATACCCTGATCGATGCATCCGGCCTGGAAGTTGGCCTGCCGGACCGTCAGATGGGGAACTCCGAAGTGGGTCACGTCAACCTGGGCGCCGGTCGTATCGTCTATCAGGACCTGACCCGTCTCGATGTGGAAATTAAAGAACGCACCTTCTTCGCCAACCCGGTACTGACCGCCGCGGTCGATAAAGCGGTTGCCGCCGGCAAAGCGGTACATATCATGGGTCTGATGTCGCCAGGCGGCGTCCACAGCCACGAAGATCACATCATGGCGATGGTGGAGCTAGCGGCAGAGCGCGGCGCTGAGAAGATCTACCTGCACGCCTTCCTCGACGGCCGTGATACGCCGCCGCGCAGCGCGGAAAAAACGCTGGCGACATTCGAAGCCAAATTTGCCGCGCTGGGCAAAGGCCGCATCGCGTCGCTCATCGGCCGCTACTACGCCATGGACCGCGACAACCGCTGGGATCGCGTTGAGCAGGCCTATGACCTGATGACCCTGGCGAAAGGCGAATTCCAGGCCGATACCGCCGTCGCCGGTCTGCAGGCTGCCTACGCCCGTGACGAAAACGACGAGTTCGTGAAAGCGACCGTGATCCGCGCCGCCGGCCAGGCCGATGCGGCGATGGAAGATGGCGATGCGCTGATCTTCATGAACTTCCGTGCTGACCGCGCGCGCGAAATCACCCGCGCCTTCGTCAACGCCGACTTCGACGGCTTTGCGCGTAAGAAAGTGGTTAACCTCGACTTCGTGATGCTCACCGAATATGCCGCCGACATCAAAGTCGCCTGCGCCTACCCGCCCGCCTCGCTGGCCAATACCTTCGGCGAGTGGATGGCCAAGCACGATAAAACCCAGCTGCGCATCTCCGAAACTGAAAAATACGCCCACGTCACCTTCTTCTTCAACGGCGGCGTAGAAGAGCCGTTCAAAGGCGAAGAGCGGATTCTGATTAATTCGCCGAAAGTAGCGACCTACGATCTGCAGCCGGAAATGAGCTCCGCCGAGCTGACCGAGAAACTGGTCGCGGCCATCAAAGGCGGCCAGTACGACACTATCATCTGTAACTACCCGAACGGCGATATGGTTGGCCATACCGGGGTGATGGAAGCCGCCGTAAAAGCCGTTGAAGCGCTGGATCACTGCATCGATCAGGTGGCGCAGGCGGTGGAATCCGTTGGCGGTCAGCTGCTGATCACCGCCGACCACGGTAACGCCGAGCAGATGCGCGACCCGGCCACCGGTCAGGCGCATACCGCCCACACCAACCTGCCGGTTCCGCTGATCTACGTCGGTAACAAAGCGGTTAAAGCGGT
Source organism: Klebsiella sp. K5-45 (assembly GCF_030128605.1). Taxonomy (NCBI): domain Bacteria; kingdom Pseudomonadati; phylum Pseudomonadota; class Gammaproteobacteria; order Enterobacterales; family Enterobacteriaceae; genus Klebsiella; species Klebsiella sp. K5-45. The sequence goes on from NZ_JAKUZW010000010.1 coordinate 271,579, forward strand.
CAATGGCGGCAAACTTTCCGACATCGCCCCAACCATGCTGTCGCTGATGGGAATAGAAATCCCGCAAGAGATGACTGGCAAGCCGCTGTTCATCGTGGAATAATCCTTCCCCATGAGGGGAAAGGCGACGTATTCAACTACATGGATCGCAACGGCAGTTCGATCCGTCCTTTACGCCAGCGCGCTCAGCGCTGGCGTATTACTGTGCGCGTCATCTGCGCACGCCGACGATCGCGATCAGCTTAAGTCCATCCAGGCCGACATCGCCGCCAGGCAGCGGGCGATTAAGCAGCAGCAGCAGCAGCGCGCAAGCCTGCTCGCCCAGCTCAAAGCGCAGGAAGAAGCGATCGCCGCCGCGGCCCGCAAACTGCGCGAAACCCAGGACAACCTGAACCAGCTCAATAAGCAGATTGACGAAATGAACGCCTCTCTCGCCAAGCTGGAGCGCCAGCGCGCGTCTCAGGAGCGTAACCTCGCCGCGCAGCTTGACGCCGCGTTCCGCCAGGGGCCGCATACCGGCATCCAGATGGTGCTGAGCGGTGAAGAGGGCCAGCGCAATCAGCGGATGCAGGTCTACTTCAGCTATTTCAACCAGGCCCGTCAGGAAACCATCGCGGAACTGAAGAAAACGCGCGAAGAGATGGCGGTGCAAAAGTCGATGCTCGAAGAGAAGCAGAGCCAGCAGCAGACGCTGGTCTACGAGCAAAAAGCTCAGCAGGCGAAGCTGGAGCAGGCGCGTAACGAACGGAAAAAGACCCTTTCCGGACTGGAATCCTCCATTCAGCAAGGTCAGCAACAGTTAAGTGAATTGCGGGCTAACGAATCGCGCCTACGCGGTCGTATCGCCCAGGCGGAGGCTGCCGCCAAAGCCCGAGCCGATCGGGAAGCACGCGATGCGCAGGCGGTGCGCGACCGCCAGCAGGAAGCATCGCGCAAAGGCACCACCTATAAACCAACGGAAAGCGAGCGTTCGCTGATGTCACGCACCGGCGGACTGGGCTCGCCGCGCGGTCAGGCGTTCTGGCCGGTTCGCGGTCCGCTCCTTCATCGATATGGCGAACAGCTGCAAGGTGAACTACGTTGGAAAGGGATGGTTATCGCCGCGTCTGAAGGCACCGAAGTCAGAGCCATTGCCGATGGTCGGGTCATTCTGGCCGACTGGCTGCAGGGCTATGGTCTGGTGGTGGTGGTCGAGCATGGCAAAGGCGACATGAGCCTGTATGGCTATAACCAAAGCGCGCTGGTCAGCGTCGGTACGCAGGTGCGTGCCGGTCAGCCTATCGCGCTCGTAGGCAGCAGCGGCGGTCAGGGCCGTCCGTCGCTCTATTTCGAAATTCGCCGCCAGGGTCAGGCGGTCAATCCACAGCCGTGGTTGGGAAGATAAGTTTTGCTTCAATTTCGCGCAATTGCTCTTGCCGTAGCCGGTTCGCTGGCTCTGGCGGCGCCAGCGTTCGCTGGCAAACTCTCCATCGTTATTGACGATTTTGGCTACCGCCCGCAGACCGAAAATCAGGTGCTGGCGCTGCCGTCCACTATCTCCGTCGCCGTGCTGCCGAACGCGCCGCACGCCCGGGAAATGGCCACGAAAGCGCATAATCTGGGCCATGAAGTGCTCATCCACCTGCCGATGGCGCCGCTCAGCAAACAGCCGCTGGAAAAAGACACCCTGCGTCCCGAAATGAGCAGCGAGGAGATCGAGCGCATCATTCGCGAGGCTTACGGCAAAGTCCCCTACGCCGTCGGGCTGAATAACCATATGGGCAGCGCGATGACCTCCAACCTGTTTGGCATGCAGAAGGTGATGCAGGCCCTGGAGCGCTACAATCTCTATTTTCTCGACAGCGTGACCATCGGCAATACCCAGGCCATGCGCGCCGCGCAGGGCACCGGGGTGAAGGTGATTAAGCGCAAGGTGTTTCTTGACGATACGCAGAATGAAGCCGATATCCGCACCCAGTTCAACCGCGCCATCGCCCTGGCGCGGCGTAACGGTTCGGCGATAGCCATTGGCCATCCGCATCCGACGACGGTGCGGGTGCTGCAGCAGATGGTCTATAATCTGCCGCCGGATATCACGCTGGTGCGCCCGAGCAGCCTGCTCAACGTGCCGCAGGTCGACAATTCGACGCCAAACTACGCTCAGCCGCCCGCGCAACAAACGGCGCCGCAGCAGCAGAAGCCGCGTAATCCGTTCCACGGCGTGAAGTATTGCAAGCCGAAGCGCCCGCTGGAGCCCGTGAACGCCAGCCGCTTCTTCACTATCCTCAGCGACAGCATCAGCCAGAGCGCGCTGGTCCAGTACTATCGCCTCAAATGGCAGGGCTGGGACAATCCCGGCAACTAGACCACTCAGGGGTCCGTTCGCTTTTGCGCGACGGGCGCCTGGTTATCTTCGTGGGCGTACCACGCCTTAAAATATTTGAGAAAGCTGTAAAACGTGGCGTACAGGCCGGTGACCACGCCGACTTTGCCATAGCGCCACGCTCCGCTGAACAGATACCATTTAAAGAAAGCGCCAATGGCGCTGACGATCCCCCGCGCCAGCGAAGGTTTGATCTGCTGGTGCTTCACCAGCCGGGTGGTATAGCTGTTCAGCTTATTAAACACTTCATGCAGCGAATAAAAGGTGTCATGGCGTACAAAGCCCGGCAGCCTGACGGATCGCGCGTGTCCAACCACCTGGTCATCCACCGGCCGGTCGTTAAATCGCGCCTGCTGGCGGTTAAAGAGGCGCACCGGGTAATCCGGCGAGGAAATGGGGTAGATCGTCCGCACCTGCTTGCCGAGGACAAACCAGTAGCGCGGCAAACGCCAGGCGCATGCCGGGTCAGGCTCCTCCCCCGCTTTTAACGCCTGAATGGCCGACACGACGTCGTTATCAAGAATTTCATCGCTGTCCATGCACAGCACCCAGTCATGGCTGGCCAGCCCAATGGCATAGTTCATCTGCGCGCCGTGGGCTTTATAGGCATGGTGATGGACGGTGAGACCAAACTGCTGACAAATAGAGACCGTTTCGTCGGTGCTACCGGAGTCGACGACAATACACTCATCGGCCACCTGACCTGCCCCCACGATTAGATACAACACTCAGTTAGTAACGTCGGAATCTTCATTCTCAGAATGACCCTTTCTCCAGCCCGCTGCAAATTCAGACGGTGTCTGATAATTCAGCGTGGAGTGCGGG
>NZ_JAKUZW010000011.1:0-144362 GCF_030128605.1 Klebsiella sp. K5-45
TTGCCTGGCGGCACTAGCGCGGTGGTCCCACCTGACCCCATGCCGAACTCAGAAGTGAAACGCCGTAGCGCCGATGGTAGTGTGGGGTCTCCCCATGTGAGAGTAGGGAACTGCCAGGCATCAAATTGCAGTAAGCCGGGGTGACAACCGGTGGTCATAAAGCGAAAAAATTCGGTGGAGCGGTAGTTCAGTCGGTTAGAATACCTGCCTGTCACGCAGGGGGTCGCGGGTTCGAGTCCCGTCCGTTCCGCCACTTAATAAGAGCCCTGAGCATTTGCTCAGGGCTTTTTTGTTTCATCTGTTCCCGATTATTGCTAAACCAGCAAAAATCCTCTGCATTAATCGCTCTTTTTCCCCTCCACACCATCCGCCATAATTTCATCCGTTAACCGAAATGAACAAATAACGAGGAAAAACATGGCAATCCCTGCATTTGGTCTTGGCACCTTCCGTCTGAAAGATGATGTTGTTATCGCATCCGTAAAAACCGCGCTGGAGCTGGGCTATCGTACTATCGACACCGCGCAAATCTATGACAACGAAGCCGCGGTGGGTCAGGCTATCGCTGAGAGCGGCGTGCCGCGTGATGAGTTGTTCATCACGACCAAAATCTGGATCGAGAACCTGAGCAAAGACAAACTCATCGCCAGCCTGCAAGAGAGCATGCAGAAGCTGCGCACTGACTATGTTGATCTGACGCTGATCCACTGGCCGTCACCGAACGATGCGGTGGCTGTTGAAGAGTTTATGGCCGCTCTGATGGAAGCGAAGACGCTCGGCCTGACCCGTCAGATCGGTATCTCCAACTTCACTATTCCACTGATGGAGCGCGCGATTGCCGCCGTTGGCGCTGAAAACATTGCTACCAATCAGATTGAACTCTCGCCGTATCTGCAAAACCGTAAAGTCGTCGATTGGGCGCGTGAGCACGGTATCCATATCACCTCTTATATGACCCTGGCCTACGGTAAGGCACTGAAAGATGAGGTGATTGCCCGTATCGCGGCGAAACATAATGCGACACCGGCGCAGGTTATCCTGGCATGGGCGATGGGCGAGGGGTACGCGGTAATCCCGTCCTCGACGAAGCGTGAGAACCTGGCCAGCAACCTGAAGGCGTTGGATCTGCAGCTGGATGATGAATATCGCCAGGCGATCGCTGCGCTGGATTGCAACGATCGGCTGGTGAGCCCGGAAGGTCTGGCGCCGCAGTGGGATTAATCTCCCGCTTCCGGCATGCCTATCAGAGGGTACTACGACAGCTCCTTCGGGAGCTGTTTTACGTGTTCGCTTAGAAAATCAATAAACGCCCTGATACGTGTACTGACGGCTCTGTCGCTGTAGTACACCGCACTGAAGGGCATCTCCACCGGCAAGCGTTTGTCGGCCAGTAGTTCAACAAACTCCCCGCTGGCTATCTCTTTATCCACCATATAATCCGACAGACAGGCAATACCGTTGCCGGTCAGACACAGTTGTTTGAGGGTTTCCCCACTGTTTGATGACACCGCCGCCTCAATCTCTAACAACTGACCATCGCAACAGGAGACTGGCCAGGTGTTCAGAGAGACGGGTTCAGTGAAGCCCAGACACTGATGTTGTTTCAGATCTGACGGATGCTGCGGCACACCGTAGCGCGAGACATACGCTGGCGAGGCGACGATCTTACGATAGCTGGTGAACAGCGGTCGGGCGCGCAGGCTGGAATCCGTTAAGGTTCCGGCCCGTATCGCTACATCCACTTTCCGTTCAATCAGGTTAATAAACGTCTCTGAAGAGACGAGCGACAGCGTCATTTCCGGGTAACGCTCGCGAAACGGCTTCACCAGCGGCATGAGAAAATGCAGCATCACCGGCGTCGCGGCATCCACCCGCAGCAAGCCCCGCGGCGTCGTGCGCGTTTCCAGCAGGTCATTTTCTGCCGCCGCCATCTCCTGCAATACCACCTGCATCCGCCGAAAATAGCGCTCGCCTTCCTCTGTCAGACTGAGCTGGCGGGTGGTCCGATTAAGCAGGCTGACACCAAGCTTTGATTCGAGCTTTTTGACTGCCCGGCTGACGGCAGAGTTGGCCTGACCCAGCTGTTCGGCTGCCCGGCTGAAACTCCCGCTTTCCACTACCGCCACAAAGATGGCGATCTCCTCGGATGTGGCTCTCATTATTGCACCTGTAGCAAAATTCTATTGATACTTTGATAGTTTTTGTTATTTATACAACCCTTCATACTACGTGTCATCTTAATCCTGATGCTACGGAGTAAATTATGCCACTGGCGCTATTTGCCTTAACCATCGGTGCCTTTGCAATTGGCACCACTGAATTCGTGATTGTCGGCCTGGTCCCGACGATTGCCCAACAACTCTCTATCTCTCTACCTTCTGCGGGACTGCTGGTCTCTATCTACGCGCTGGGCGTGGCGATCGGCGCCCCGGTGCTGACGGCATTAACCGGGCGTATGCCGCGTAAACAGCTGCTGCTGGCGTTGATGGTCCTGTTTACGGCGGGTAATGTGCTGGCCTGGCAGGCTCCAGGCTATGAAACGCTGATCCTGGCGCGCCTGCTGACCGGCCTGGCGCACGGCGTGTTCTTCTCTATTGGCTCGACAATCGCCACCAGCCTGGTGGCAAAAGAGAAAGCAGCCTCGGCCATCGCCATTATGTTCGGCGGCCTGACGGTCGCGCTGGTGACCGGCGTTCCCTTTGGCACCTTTATTGGCCAGCATTTCGGCTGGCGGGAAACCTTCCTCGCGGTATCGATTCTCGGGGTGATTGCGCTAATCAGCAGTCTGATTCTGGTGCCGAATAATATTCCGGGCCGCGCCAGCGCCAGCCTGCGCGATCAGCTTAAAGTCTTAACCCATCCGCGCCTGCTGATGATCTATGCCATTACCGCGCTGGGCTATGGCGGCGTGTTTACCGCTTTTACCTTCCTTGCGCCGATGATGCAGGAGCTGGCCGGCTTCAGCCCCTCAGCGGTGAGCTGGATCCTGCTGGGCTATGGCGTCTCGGTGGCTATCGGCAACGTATGGGGCGGCAAACTGGCCGATAAGCATGGCGCCGTCTCCGCGCTGAAGTTTATCTTCGCCGCGCTGGTTGTGCTGCTGCTGGTGTTCCAGCTGACCGCCAGCGTTCACTATGCCGCGCTGGCAACGGTGCTGGTGATGGGCGTTTTCGCCTTCGGCAACGTGCCGGGTCTGCAGGTCTATGTGGTGCAAAAAGCAGAGCAGTATACCCCGGGGGCTGTCGACATCGCTTCCGGTCTGAATATCGCCGCCTTCAACGTCGGCATCGCGCTGGGATCGATCGTCGGCGGACAGACGGTCGAGCGGTACGGTCTGGCGCAGACGCCGTGGATTGGCGCGGTGATTGTGCTGGTCGCTTTGCTGTTGGTGGTTCTGAGCGGGCGTTTAGATAAATTGCCGCGCCGTTCGGCAGCGCTTTCTCCCGAAGGCTAAGGGTTTCTCGCAAATTGCATTGAAAGTGTATGGGAAAATCCCTATAACAGAAGAACCAGTCGTCGTCGGGCTGGTTTCTGTTATCGAGGATTAATGCCCAAATTGCGAAAGAACACCTACGCCATGCGCTATGTCGCCGGACAACCTGCGGAGAGAATATTGCCTCCGGGGGCGTTTGCGGGCGTGAGTCCGGTTTATTCCGCCGGCACGCCGTTAAGCAGCGATGAGAAGATCCGCGTGCTGGTGTGGAATATCTTCAAGCAGCAGCGTGCAGAGTGGCAGTCGGTCCTCAAAAATTTCGGCAAAGATGCGCATTTGGTCCTGTTGCAGGAGGCGCAAACCACCCCAGAACTGGTCAGGTTCGCGACTTCAAACTATCTGGCCGCCGATCAGGTGCCGGCGCTGGTGCTGCCCCAGCATCCTTCCGGCGTGATGACGCTGGCCTCCGCTCACCCCATCTATTGCTGTCCGCTGCGCGAGCGCGAGCCTATTTTGCGATTGCCGAAATCGGCCTTAGTGACCGTCTATCCGCTGCCCGATGCGCGGTTGTTAATGGTGGTCAATATCCATGCCGTCAACTTTAGCCTTGGCGTCGATGTCTACAGCAAGCAGTTGCTGCCGATCGGCGATCAGATTGCCCATCACAGCGGGCCGGTGATTATGGCCGGGGACTTCAATGCCTGGAGCCGGCCGCGAATGAACGCGCTGTACCGCTTTGCACGCGAGATGTCGCTGCGTGAAGTTCGTTTCTCTGACGACCAGCGCCGTCGCGCGTTTGGTCGCCCGCTCGATTTTGTGTTCTACCGTGGGTTAAGCGTGCACGATGCTTCCGTGCTGGTAACCCGCGCCTCCGACCACAACCCGCTACTAGTCGAATTCAGTCCCGGCAAGCCTGATTAATTTAAGGTTGGTCAGGCCTGCCATGGGGCAGGCCTGTGCATGCATAGTGCTGCCTTTTATTACTCAAAAAACCGTAAGGACAAGACAACATGACAACACGCTCTCACCATGACAACGTTGAAAAGCAGTTCGGCTCCCAGGCCAGCGCCTATCTGACCAGCGCCGTACATGCCTCTGGTCGCGATCTGCAGCGGCTGGCGGAACGTCTGGCTGATTTTCCGCAGGCGAAAGTGCTGGATATGGGCTGCGGGGCAGGGCACGCCAGCTTTACCGCGGCGGGACAGGTTGCCGAGGTTACCGCCTATGATTTATCGAGCCAGATGCTGGAAGTGGTTACCGCGGCGGCAAAAGAGAAAGGCTTTAGCAATATCGTGACCCAGCAGGGGTATGCTGAAACGCTGCCGTTCGCTGATGCCAGCTTTGATGTGGTGATTAGCCGCTACTCCGCGCATCACTGGCATGATGTCGGCCAGGCGCTGCGTGAGGTGAAACGTGTTCTCAAGCCGGGCGGGGTGATGATCGTGATGGACGTGATGTCGCCGGGCCATGCGGTGCGTGATGTCTGGCTGCAGACCGTGGAAGCCCTGCGCGATACCTCGCACGTGCGTAATTATTCCAGCGGCGAGTGGCTGACGCTGGCGACGGAGGCGGGGCTGGTGATTAATCGGCTGTTGACCGATCGCCTGCCGCTGGAATTCAGTTCGTGGGTGGCGCGGATGCGTACCCCTGAGCCGCTGGTGGAGGCGATTCGTTTATACCAGCAGAGCGCCTCGGCGGAGGTGAAAGCCTACTTTGAGTTACAGCAGGATGGTTCCTTTACCAGCGATACCATCATGTTTGAAGCGCATAAAGCGGTTTAATACAGACAACAAAAAAGGCACCGGGGGAAGTCGGTGCCTTTTTATCGAACCCTGACGTATCAGGACTCTGGTCGATCGCTGTTTTTCACAAACAGGGTTAGCTGATCGCCAGGCCGCAGATTGTCGGTATCGCTGTTCCAGCGCATGACGTCGCGAATATTAACGCCATGACGTTTGGCGATGCTCGACAGCGAGTCACCTTTGCGAACGCGATAGGTGATGCTATCGCTGTTATTCGCCAGACGCTGCGCGCTGCTGCCGGCGCCGATAACCAGATTTTGTCCAACCTTCAACCCAGAGCCGCGCAGGTTATTCCACTGCTGCAGATCGCGGGTCGTCACACCGAGACGGGAAGCAATCCCGGAAATGGTGTCGCCGGAACGCACCTTATAGCTTCGGATGGTCAGCGGCGTATTATCCGCGAGCTGCGTCGGCTGTACGGCGGCAATGTCGCCAGAGGCCAGCGATTCACGCAGTTGGGCTGCGTGCTTCTGCGGCACCATGACATACTTTGGCCCGCTAGCGCCCAGCGTTGACCCCTTTACGCCGGCGTTGAAGGTCTTCAGCTTGCTGACCGGCATACCGGCCATATCCGCGAGCTGAGAAATCTCAACCGGACTGTCGAGGCGAACGCGCGCCAGCGCACGGCTTTCATCAGCCGTAGGCAACTTTACGCCGTAACGTTTGCTGTTTTTGAGGATGTCGCTCAATGCCAGCATTTTCGGTACGTAGACTTTCGTTTCATGCGGCAGAGACAGCGACCAGAAATCGGTGGGTTTGCCACGCGAACGGTTCGCTTTCACTGCCTTCATGACCCGACCTTCGCCGCTGTTATATGCCGCGACCGTTAACAACCAGTCGCCGTCGAACATTTTGTTCAGACGTTGCATCATGTCCAGCGCCGCGGTTGTCGATGCGACAACGTCACGACGCGCATCGTAACTGCGGGTCTGTTTTAAACCATAATTGCGCCCTGTGCTCGGAATGATCTGCCAGATGCCTGCGGCATTGGCGCCAGACGTCGCGTGTGGGTCAAAAGCGCTCTCCACTATGGGTAGTAATACCAGTTCCATTGGCATGTTACGTTTCTTAACCTGCCCGGCTATCCAGTACATATACGGCTCTGCCCGTAAAGTTACATCGTGGAGATAGCTCTTATTTCTCAAGTACTTCTGTTTTTGCTCGCGAATCCGGGGGTTATCCGGTATTCCCATCTTTAGCTCGTCGCCTATGGAAGTCCACAGATCCTGGTCTTGCGCGTAGAAGGTTCCATCATCTAACCAGCGCGCTTGACTTGTGAACTTGCCTGCTTCCCCTTGACCAGCCGCAGAAAGGCTCTGTGCTCGCTGTTCGACGGTGCCATCGTGCTTAGACGCCTGGCACCCCACCAGCAGGACAGAGGCGAATAATATCGCTCGTGCCTTCATGTGTGTGTCAATAGTTGCTTAAAAGACGACCAAGGATAACGGCGAAGTTAGCCGATGACAAGAATTAAATGTCAGAATTCGTTTTTCTTTGACCTTAACCACGCAAATCGCGCCACAGAGTGTTGCAATTTTGTTTCTTTGTTAATTTTATCAATTAAATCAACATCATTTACGCGTAAAAATAAATTTATACGCCGCTCGTTTTTCAGAATTACGGGTAGTGTCTTTTGTTTTTTTGCACGTAACTCATTAACTTTATGATAGTAATCGTTTATGTCCCTATCATCAGGCAGGATACTCAACGCAAACTTCATATTCGCTAACGTATATTCATGTGCGCAACATATAATGGTTTCTGCAGGAAGGGCGTTAATTTTCATAAATGATTGATACATTTGCTCTGCGGTGCCTTCGAACAGCCTTCCGCAGCCGCCGGAGAACATTGTGTCGCCGCAAAACAGATAAGGTTCGCTGTAGTAACAGATATGTCCTAATGTGTGACCTGGCGTGGAGAAAATGGAAAAATCGTGACCCAGAATTGACAACCGATCGCCATCGTCTACTACCTGAGTAACCCCCTTATCCTGGGTTTCTGCCGGCCCGTAAACCACCAGAGAGGGGAATTTTTCACGTAATTGTTTTACGCCGCCGACGTGATCCTGATGGTGATGGGTCAGTAAAATGGCCTCGGGCTGCCACTGGTTTTCCTCGATTGCCGCCAGAACCGGCGCGGCCTCGCCCGGGTCAACGATGATGCAGCGGCCGTGATTCTCAATGAGAACCCAGATGTAGTTGTCCTGAAACGCGGGAATACTGATAAGATTCATAAATTACCTCTAAAGCGTAGCGGAAGGTGGCAATGAAGCCGGCAAGGATACCTCATACAGTGACAGCGCCTGAGCATTGGTCCAGTATGCCGTGGGGCGAATACTATCGCGAAACGCTTGAACAGCAGATGAAGCCATGGCTGGCTAAATTATATGGCTTTCATCTGCTTAAGATTGGCAATCTGAGCGCGGAAATCAATACCGAAGCTTGCGCCATCTCGCACCAGGTGAATGTCTCGCTGGCGGGAAACCCAATGCAGGTCCGGGCCGACCCGCTGCATTTACCCTTTGCCGAAAAGTCCGTCGACGCCTGCCTGCTGGCGCACACCCTGCCGTGGTGTAGCGATCCGCATCGTCTGCTGCGGGAGGCCGATCGCGTCCTGATCGATGATGGCTGGATGATCCTGACCGGGTTTAATCCGGTCAGCCTGATGGGGTTGCGTAAGCTGGTGCCGCTCCTGCGCAACGGTACGCCGTACAACAGCCGTATGTTTACGCTGATGCGCCAGCTGGACTGGCTGTCGCTGCTCAACTTTGAAGTGCTGCACTATGGGCGTTATCAGGTTTTACCCTGGTCGCGGCATGGCGGCAAACTGCTGAGCACCCATCTGCCAGCGCTGGGCTGTTTGCAATTGATTGTCGCCCGCAAACGGACCATTCCGCTGACGCTCAATCCGATGAAATCCGGTAAAGCGAAAACCCAGCTGCGGCCGGCAGTCGGCGCCACCCGGCAGTGGCGCAAGGGGCAGAATTAGCTCTCCGGCTGGTAGCCGATGTCGTCCTGAGTGGGATGGGAGGCCGCCGCGCGGGCCAGCTCGTCGCAGCGTTCGTTTTCTGGATGGCCGGCGTGGCCCTTCACCCACTCCCATTTGATCTTATGCTGGCCAAGCGCGGCGTCCAGCCGCTGCCAGAGGTCGACATTCTTTACCGGTTTTTTCTCAGCCGTTTTCCAGCCGCGCTTTTTCCAGTTGTGGATCCACTGGGTGATCCCCTGGCGGACATACTGGCTGTCGGTGCTGAGCACCACTTCGCAATGCTCTTTTAACGCTTCGAGAGCGACGATTGCCGCCATCAGTTCCATGCGGTTATTGGTGGTCAGACGGTAGCCGGCGCTGAAGGTCTTTTCGTGCTGGCGGTAGCGCATGATGGCGCCGTAACCGCCGGGTCCTGGATTTCCCAGGCAAGAGCCGTCGGTGAAAATTTCTACCTGTTTGAGCATCTCTGGTAGACTTCCTGTAATTGAAATCGATTTGTAAACGATAAGTCTGACATAAATGACCGCTATGAGCACTGCAATTACGCGCCAGATTGTTCTCGATACCGAAACCACCGGTATGAACCAGATCGGGGCGCACTACGAAGGACACAAGATCATTGAGATCGGCGCCGTGGAGGTGATCAACCGCCGCCTGACCGGTAACAATTTCCACGTCTATCTGAAGCCCGATCGGCTGGTGGATCCGGAGGCGTTCGGCGTGCACGGGATCGCCGATGAATTCCTGCTGGATAAACCCACCTTTGCCGATGTTGCCGATGAATTTATGGATTACATCCGCGGCGCGGAGCTGGTGATCCATAACGCCTCGTTCGATATCGGCTTTATGGATTATGAGTTCGGTAAGCTGAACCGCGGCATTGGAAAAACCGAGACCTTTTGTAAAATCACCGACAGTCTGGCACTGGCGCGGAAAATGTTCCCCGGCAAGCGCAACAGTCTGGATGCGTTATGTTCGCGCTACGAAATAGATAACAGCAAGCGTACTCTGCACGGGGCATTACTCGATGCCCAGATCCTTGCCGATGTCTATTTGATGATGACCGGCGGCCAGACGTCGATGGCGTTCTCTATGGAAGGCGAAAGCCAGCAGCAGGCGGGAGAGATGGGCATTCAGCGCGTCGTCCGCGCCGCCAGCCAGTTACGGGTAGTTTATGCCTCTGATGAAGAACTGGTGAACCATGAATCCCGCCTCGATCTGGTACAAAAGAAAGGCGGAAGCTGCCTGTGGCGTGCCTGATAACCACTAAAATGGATTAAAAGTAGGCGGTTGGGCGATTTTTGCAGCAAACGATTCAAAACGGTAGAAAAAGCGTTGACGGGGTAGAGGGGAATCCGTAATATTCGCCTCGTTCCCAACGGAACAACAACGCGGAGCGGTAGTTCAGTCGGTTAGAATACCTGCCTGTCACGCAGGGGGTCGCGGGTTCGAGTCCCGTCCGTTCCGCCACTATTCAGAAAGCCTGAATCAGCAATGATTCAGGCTTTCGTCGTTTTCGTCGCCGAATTTCAGCGCGCCTCTTGTTCCTCCTGCATACACTGCATGAATACCCGCATCGCAGGACTGATTGCTTTCCCGGCGTGATGGGCGCAGAGCGCATGGATCGTCAGCGGCGTCTCGCTGAACGGCAGCTCGACCAGCGTCCCGCGTTTGAGTTCCTCCTCTACCGCAAAGCGCGGCAGGAAGCTCACCCCAAGATTGCCCGCCACGCACTGTTTGATGCTTTCAATACTCCACAGTTCGATGGTGTTCTCCATGGTAATGCCGCGCTGGCGCAGGGTACTTTCAAAAATCTGCCGGAACACGCACTGGGGCTCGTTGATGATAAAGCTCAATGGGATATGCTGCCGCGGGCGCAGGAAGTCGACCGGCGCCTGATCGACTGACGCGACCAGCGCCAGCGGCTGCGGGCCAAGTTCCATCATGGTGAGTGCATCATCGTTGCCAACCCGGTAAAACACCCCCAGGTCGACTTCGTCAGCGAGCAGCGCATCACGGATGCTGTAGCAATTGAGCGACTGTAGTGACAGGCGGACCTTCGGGGCGCGTTGCTTAAAACGCTGCAGCACCGGCGGCATTTTGTACGCCAGCAGGGTTTCACCAGTGGCGACGCGAAGTTCGCCGCCGGGTTCATCGTCCTGGCGCGCCGCCTGGCGAATCGACGCCATCACTTTGGTCAGATCGTAGACGTGCGGCAGGACATTCTTACCCGCGGCGGTGAGACACATCCGCCGGCCAATTTTCTCAAACAGCGGGATAGCAAGCTCCTGCTCAAGCTGCTGGATATGAAAGGTTACGGTGGACTGGGTGCAGCACAGTTTCTGCGAGGCGCGCAGAAAGGATCCTTCTTCGACAACCGTTTTGAAAGTGATAAAGCGTCGCAGATCCATATTTCCTCTTTATATCGACATTCTCGAATTCAGAATGAAAAAACATTCATTTTTTTAAATTATCAGCTTCGGGTACTGTCTGCCAGTCAAGAGGAGAAAACACGTGACACCTACCCTGATTAGCGCATTTTTAACTTACACCCTGATCACCGCCCTGACGCCCGGGCCGAATAATATTCTGGCGCTGAGCAGCGTCACCGCGCACGGCTTTCGACGGAGCATGCGGGTTCTGGCCGGCATGAGCCTGGGGTTTGTGATCATCATGCTGATTTGTGCCGGGCTGACGTTCACTCTCGTTACCCTGGATGAGGGGATAACCTCCCTGCTACGCTGGGTCGGCGCAGGGTATATCCTGTGGCTGGCCTGGCACATTGCGCGTAGCGACCCGGCCAGCGGTGGGCAGGAGGAGCGGCCTGTCAGCTTCTGGGCCAGCCTGGGGCTGCAGTTTGTGAATGTAAAAATTATCCTGTACGGCATCACGGCCCTGTCGACCTTTGTTCTGCCGGTGACTCGCGAGCCATTCTGGCTGGTGATGATAAGCCTGTTGCTATCAGTAATAGGCGTTGCCGGCAATCTTTGCTGGGCGCTGGCCGGTCATCTGTTTCAGCCGGTGTTCGAACGCCATGGAAGAGGGTTAAATCTGCTGCTGGCGCTGCTGCTGGTCTGGTGCGCGGTACGAATGTTTATGGAATGAATTAAGGGAGCGTAACGCTCCCTTGAGGTTATTTATCCTGCGGCAGAGCGGGTTGCCCTTCATTTACCCAGGTCATGAAGATCCTATAACCGATGGCCAGCAGGGTGGCGCCGAGAAACATACCGAGAATGCCGTTAGAGGCCATTCCGCCGAGGGCGCCCAGCAGCACTACCGGCATTGGCGCGTCGACTCCGCGCCCCAGCAGCAGAGGTTTGAGCACGTTATCGGCCATACCGGCGACGATCAGCAGGATGGTGTAGAAGATATCCATTCCGGTACTGTGGGTGCCGAGACTCCACATTAGCGCAATGGCCGGGGCCGTCACCAGGATCACCGGCACCTGGGCAATGCCGAGGATCAGGGCCAGAATAAAGAAGATCCCGACGGCGGGAATGCTGGCCATCAGCATGATCACGCCGACCAGCAGCGCCTGGATCAATGCCACCCCGATAACGCCCTGGGCGACCGTGCGGATGGTGCTGGTGCACAGGCGGGTGAGGGTCACGCCTTTATTTTCATCGGTAATACGGATGGCAATACGCTGGGCGCTGATGGCGCCCGCGGCGCCCCAGGCCATCATAATGCCCGAGACGATAAACGAAATAATAAAGCCAATCAGTCCGCCGCCCATGCTGGCTAATATGCTGAGGAACTGTTTGGCAATATCGCCGATTTGCGAACGGTAATTGCTGAGCAGTCCCGGGAGATCCACGGAAGCCCGCATCCACAGGGCGCTAAGCCGCTCGCCAACGATCGGTAAAGAGGCAATTCGTGAAGAGGGCGGGGGAATGGTAAAGCTCTGGCTACCCATCTTGTCAATCATGGCGCTGACGCTTTCCGCCAGCGAGGTGATCATTAGCACCGTGGGGATAACAATCAGTAAAATACCTAACAGCACCAGCACCACCGACGCCAGTCCCTGTTTGCCCGCTAACAGTCTGGCAAAATACTGATGTAAAGGATAGAGCGCCACGGCCAGAATCAACGCCCAGAGCATCATATTGACGAAGGGAGAAAAGACGGTAAAACAGAATGAGGCCAGCGCCAGAATAAGACCGAACCGAATAAACATATCGAGAAAGCGGGTGACCAGCCGTTTTTCTATTAACTGAAGATTATTATTATCCATTTTCCATTACGCTCATTAAATATTCATACGCCAACGCTCAGCCGGGTTCAACAAAACAAGCTGGCAATAGAAAACTCATGATTTACAAAGCAGAAGTGAATTGAAAATGATCTCCGCCCGTTTGGTTGTGGGGTCTTTTAATGAGTGTAGAACAGAAATGAAAGGCGCCCTGTAAATATTCTGTTGGGCGCTGCAAGAGGAAATTCCGCTTTCTTTTCCCGCAGAAGGGGGGAAGAAAGCGGAGGGGGATTAATCCAGAGTAAAAGGATCGGCATCGCGCCAGGCGGGGAATTTTTCACGATATTCCTGCAGGGCGCTCAGCGACAGTTCGGCGTCAAGACGAGTGGCCTGATGCGGATCGGCGGTGGCGACAATCTCCCCCTGGGGACTGATAACCCGGCTATCACCGCGGTAATGATGACCGTTGCCGTCGGTGCCGACCCGGTTACAGCCGGCGACGTAGGCCTGGTTCTCAATCGCGCGGGCGACCAGCAGCGACTGCCAGTGCAGAGAGCGCGGCGCCGGCCAGTTCGCCACATACAGCGCCAGATCATAATCGTTAAGGTTACGCGACCATACCGGGAAGCGCAGGTCGTAACAGACCAGCGGCAGGATCCGCCATCCGCGCCATTCAAAGACCACGCGCTTGTCCCCGGCCTCATAGTGATGGTGTTCATCCGCCATACGAAACAGGTGCCGTTTATCATAATGATGAACTGTGCCGTCAGGCTCGACCAGCAGGAAGCGGTTAACGGCCCCGCGCTCAGTTTGCAGCGCGGCGCTGCCGGCGATCAACGCCTGGGTTTGCGCCGCCCGGGCATGCATCCACGCCACCACCTCGGCCTCGGGTAAAGACTGTTTTGCCGCTTCCATCGCAAAGCCGGTGGTAAACATCTCAGGTAAAACAATGATATCGCGCCCGACAATCCCTTCCAGTTGGCGATCAAAATGGCGCAGGTTAGCAGGGCCGTCCATCCAGACCAGCGGTTGTTGCAACAGCGTAATTTTCAGGCCAGGCACAATGGTCAACTCCATTCTCATGAGGGGGTTAGGTTAACTGTAACACCTTATCAGCCTCGCGGCGGTCCGCGGAATATTTTGTTAAAAAAATGCTACTAACAGGAACCACGGGTGAAGGCGAGACGAAAAAAAGGCGGGGAAAATTCCCCGCCCGGCCTGTGATGTGGTTGTTGCTTTATTATGCGGCTTCAACGTTGCGAACTTTTTCCGGCAGCTTTACCGGCTGGGTTGCCAGCTCCTCTGGCGCAAAGTCGTCGACGTTAATGCTGCGCAAGCGACTGTGCTCTGCTCGGGTCAGAATGGCGGCTTCATCCTGATTAATTAAGCCTTTCGCCAGGGCATGGGTGGCCAGTTCGTCGAGACGGGTGAACGGCAGATTTTTACCCAGTTCTTTACAGATACGCTGATGGATAGGATCGGCCGCCATCACTTCCAGCAGCGCCTCTTCCAGCAGGCCGACCGGGTTATGCTCGCTCGGCGTCAGGTACTGACCGCGACCGATGCGGGAGCGGGTGGCGCTGGGCACCTGCAGAATTTTAGCGACTTTATGGTCCAGCTTATCCGACGGCGCATGATGATGACGACCGGTCGGGAAGATGACCAGCCGCATTGCGCCAGCCACCAGACGGTTGGGGAAGTTTTTCAGCAGATCGTCGATGGCCTGCTCGGCCTGATGCAGCGCATCCTGCACCCCCCAGTGAACCAGCGGCAGATCGGCTTCGTTGCGTCCTTCATCGTCATAGCGTTTCAGCACCGCCGAGGCCAGGTACAGCTGGCTTAACACATCCCCCAGACGCGCGGAGATACGTTCGCGACGCTTGAGACTGCCCCCCAGCACCGCCATCGAGACGTCTGACAGCAGCGCCAGGTTCGCGCTCAGGCGGTTCATTTGCTGATAGTAGCGGCGGGTGACGTCGCGGGTCGGCGCGCTGCTGGTGCGTCCGCCGGTCAGGCCCAACCAGAAACTCCGTACTTTGTTGCTGCCGACATGGCCGATATGTTTGAACAGCAGCTTGTCATAGGCGTTCAGGTCGTTGTTCTGCGCGGCGGCCATCTCCTCCAGCACGTACGGATGGCAGCGAATCGCACCCTGACCGAAGATCATCATGCTGCGGGTCAGAATGTTCGCCCCTTCCACGGTGATGGCGATAGGCGCGCCCTGATAGGCCCGGGCGAGGAAGTTGCCTTCGCCCAGCATAATGCCTTTCCCGCCGGTAATATCCATTGCGTCGATAATGGAGCGCTGGCCGCGGTGGGTGCAGTGATATTTCACGATCGCGGAGAGCACCGCCGGTTTCTCGCCGAGCATAATGCCGTAGGTGATAAGCGACGCCGCAGCGTCCATTACATAAGCATTACCGGCAATGCGCGCCAGCGCCTCTTCAATCCCTTCCATTTTACCGATCGAGATTTTGAACTGGCGGCGAATATGGGCGTAAGCCCCGGTAGCCATAGCCACCGATTTCAGGCCGCCGGTGGAGTTGGACGGCAGAGTAATACCGCGTCCCACCGACAGACATTCAACCAGCATGCGCCAGCCCTGACCGGCCATCCCCGGCCCACCAATGATGTAATCGATCGGCACGAAGATATCTTTGCCGCGGGTTGGGCCGTTCTGGAAAGGGACGTTAAGCGGGAAGTGACGACGGCCAATTTCCACGCCCGGGGTGGAGGTCGGGATCAGCGCGCAGGTGATGCCCAGCTCTTCTTCTCCCCCCAGCAGACGATCCGGGTCAGAAAGTTTAAACGCCAGTCCCAGCACGGTGGCGATAGGCGCCAGCGTAATGTAGCGTTTGTTCCATGTCAGGCGCATACCCAGCACCTGCTGGCCCTGCCAGTCACCCATGCAGACCACGCCGGTATCCGGAATGGCGCCGGCGTCAGAGCCCGCTTCCGGGCTAGTGAGAGCGAAGCAGGGGATCTCCTGCCCGCGCGCCAGACGCGGCAGATAATGGTTTTTCTGCTCTTCGGTACCGTAATGCTGCAGCAGCTCGCCCGGCCCCAGTGAGTTCGGGACGCCGACGGTGATCGCCAGAATGCCGGAGACGCCAGAGAGCTTCTGCAGCACCCGCGACTGGGCATAAGCGGAGAACTCAAGCCCGCCATACTCTTTCTTAATGATCATCGCGAAGAAGCGATGCTCTTTCAGATACGCCCACAGCTCCGGCGGCAGATCGGCCATTTCGTGGGTGATGGCGAAGTCGTTGGCCATCCGGCAGGCTTCTTCCACCGGGCCGTCGAGGAAGGCTTGCTCTTCGGCGGTCAGACGCGGCTGCGGATAGTTATGCAGCTTGTGCCAGTCAGGGTTGCCGCGAAACAGATCCCCTTCCCACCAGGTGGTCCCGGCGTCGATGGCTTCTTTTTCCGTACGCGACATCGGCGGCATCACCTTGCGGAAAGCGCGAAACGCCGGTGCGGAAATCATGGATTTACGCATAGGCGCAAAGTTAAACGGCAACAGAATGATCGCCAGCGGCAGCAGCAGCCAGATATTCCACAGACCGGCCGCGCCGAGCGCTGCGGTCCAGGCGAGCAAGATCACGCTGCTGAGCAGCAGGCTGACCCGGTGATAGAAGAGCGCACCGAGTAAAACAACGGTTGCAACAATACTCAAAATCATCATAGAGAAATGCTCCCTGTGCTTGTAGGAGGTCTGACCACTTGTGATGTATTGGTTGTAGTGCATGCTTTTTTATTTAGCAATGTGTTTACAAAATAATTACAACCTTGCTCACATTGTTGTATGCAAAAGCGGCACATAAAATCAAAAGGGCGGGGGATAACGCTGCCTGCTGCTTCTCGCTTCGGCGGCTATCCGGTACACTGCCAGGGTTATTCCACTCATACTGAAGGATTATCCTCATGTACCAGGATCTTATTCGTAACGAACTGAACGAAGCCGCGGAAACGCTGGCTAACTTTCTGCAGGACGAAGCCAATATCCATGCTATCCAGCGTGCCGCTGTCCTGCTGGCGGATAGCTTTAAGGCGGGTGGTAAAGTGCTGTCCTGCGGTAACGGCGGTTCCCATTGCGATGCGATGCATTTTGCGGAAGAGCTGACCGGACGTTATCGCGAAAACCGCCCGGGTTATCCGGCCATTGCGATCTCCGACGTCAGCCATCTCTCCTGCGTGAGCAATGATTTTGGCTATGAGTATGTATTCTCCCGCTACGTTGAATCCGTCGGCCGCGCGGGCGATGTGCTGCTTGGCATCTCCACCTCCGGCAACTCCGGCAACGTTATCAAGGCCATAGAAGCCGCGCGGGCGCAGGGGATGAAAGTGATCACCCTGACCGGTAAAGACGGCGGTAAGATGGCCGGGAGCGCCGATGTTGAAATTCGCGTGCCGCACTTTGGCTACGCCGACCGCATTCAGGAGATCCACATCAAAGTGATCCATATCCTGATTATGCTGATCGAAAAAGAGATGGCGAAAGGCTAACAGGCAGGTGAGTGTGTACTGTTGACGGCGGCCTCGCTTCGGCGCCGTCGTGATTTGTGATGGTGAGGTGATCTATGTGCGAACTGCTCGGGATGAGCGCCAATGTGCCAACAGATATCTGTTTTAGCTTTACCGGGCTGGTACAGCGCGGAGGCGGGACGGGGCCGCATAAAGACGGCTGGGGCATCACCTTCTATGAAGGCAAAGGCTGTCGCACATTCAAAGATCCGCAGCCGAGCTTTCAGTCGCCGATCGCGAAACTGGTCCAGGATTACCCGATTAAGTCCTGTTCCGTCGTCGCGCATATCCGCCAGGCCAACCGCGGGATGGTGGCCCTGGAGAATACGCATCCGTTCACCCGCGAGCTGTGGGGGCGCAACTGGACCTACGCGCACAACGGGCAGCTCAAAGGCTATAAATCGCTGAAAACCGGCAATTTCCACCCGGTAGGTGAAACCGACAGTGAAAAGGCCTTCTGCTGGCTGCTGCACCGCTTAACCGAGCGCTACCCGCGTACGCCGGGCAATATGCTGGGCGTATTTAAGTATATCGCCACCCTGGCGGGGGAGCTGCGTGAGAAAGGGGTGTTCAACATGCTGCTATCGGACGGACGCTATGTGATGGCGTTCTGCTCGACCAACCTGCACTGGATCACCCGGCGGGCGCCGTTCGGCGTGGCAAAACTGCTGGACCAGGATGTGGAGATCGACTTTCAACGCGAGACCACACCCAACGATGTGGTCACGGTTATCGCCACACAGCCGCTGACGGCCAATGAGACCTGGCATAAGATCATGCCAGGCGAGTGGGCGTTATTTTGTCTCGGGGAGCGTATAGTTTGAGGCCAGCTGCGGCTGGACAACCTCGTGGCTGAGCGGCTTGCTCACCACATAGCGGCCGTCGGTCACTGATACGACCGGCGGTTTGTGGGTCTGCTGGAAATAATCATAGCCAGGCTTCAGCTGTTTCCAGAAATCCGCATAGTAGGAGTATTTGTGGCGTTCCATATTGGCGTTGGTCATGCGGAACGGATAGATACTCACCTGCACGCTTGGCTGACCGAAGACTAAGGCGCCGGTCACGAACTGGAAGATCTCATCGATCCCGCTGTCGGTCATGGCGTAGCAGCCGACTGATACGCAGTCGCCGTGGATCATCAGGTATTTCCCTTCATAACCATGGGCGCGATCGTAGGCGTTCGGGAAGCCGATATTAATCGCTTTATAGAAGCGACTGTCGGGTTTGAGCTGGCTGCGGGTGACGTTATAGAACCCTTCCGGGCTCTTGAAATCGCCCTGGCGCTGTTTCGGGCCCAGGCCACCGGAGTAGTTGCAGATCCGATAGCTGTCGAGGAGCTGGTAGGTCTCACCCATTTTGACGTAAAGGTCGAGCATGCGCTCTTCTTTAAAGATCTCAATGTAAACCGGTGAACCCATTAATTGCTGCTTATATTCTTTGCTAACCGGCGTCGTCGGGCTGTTGCTGCTGAGCAGCCCGGCAAATGACACGCACGGCAGCAGAAGCATCGCAATAAATAATGCGATTTTGCGCATACTGCTTGTTCCTTGATAAAACAAAATAGCCACATTGCCAGGACGGCAAGAGAGACCCGAAATCAGAGTTTTCTGGATTTAGAGCGCTCACATTAGCATCACGGCATTTTTTCGCAAGGGCGACGTGGCGGCGTTTACAATTCCGCCTCACTTTATACCCTGACGCCGACGAAAACACAGTGAGAACTTTGCGCAATAGCTCGCATTTTAGAAGCACTTATCGCCCCTTGCGCTACAGCCGCCGCTCACGAAATGTTACACTTGCGCCGGTTCATCACCAGAGTAAGAAAGGATGCTTCTCTTCCGTCCTGAGCGCTACTGGCGCCGTTTTGCCCTTTCTTCTCTACCATTCTGTCAATAAGCTGGCCCCGGCCTGCGTCGGGGTTGAGGTTACGGATACCTGCTAACGATATGATTAAAATCACGAAAGGGCTGGATTTGCCCATAGCTGGCATGCCATTACAGCAGATTTCTTCCGCGCCAGCGGTGAAGCGCGTCGCGCTACTCGGCGAAGAGTACGTCGGCATGCGTCCCGCCATGGCGGTCAAAGAAGGCGATCGGGTCAAAAAAGGTCAGATCCTGTTCGAAGATAAAAAGATCCCCGGCGTCTGCTTTACCGCCCCGGCGAGCGGGGTCGTCAGCGCGATCCACCGCGGTGAACGGCGCGTGTTGCAGTCGGTGGTGATTGATATCGAGGGCAATGACGCGGTGGCGTTTACCCGTTACGCCGCGGACGCGCTGGCTGAACTGCCGCGCGACACCGTGCAGCAGCAGCTGTTGGCGTCGGGCCTGTGGACGGCGCTGCGCACCCGGCCATTCAGTAAAACGCCGCGCCCGGGCAGCGTGCCGGCCGCTATCTTTGTTAACGCCATGGATACCAATCCGCTGGCGGCGGAGCCGCAGCCGATTATTCTGGCCGAACGGGCCGCTTTCGACGCCGGCCTTACCGTGCTGACGCGTCTGACCGACGGGAAAGTCCACGTCTGCCAGCCCAGCGGCGGTAAGCTCGGCGGTCATCCAGCTGGCCAGGTCTGTTTTAACCAGTTCACCGGGCCGCACCCGGCGGGGCTGCCGGGAACGCATATTCACTTTCTGGAGCCGGTGAGCCTGAATAAGCAGGTCTGGCACCTCAATTATCAGGACGCGATCGCCATTGGTAAGCTTTTCCTTGAAGGTGAGCTGAACTGCGAGCGGGTGATTGCGCTCGGCGGCCCGCAGGTGAAGTCGCCGCGGCTGGTCAAAACGACGCTGGGCGCCAGTCTGGACGATCTGCTGGCGGGCGAGCTGGAGGAGGGGGAAAACCGCGTCATTTCCGGCTCGGTGCTCAGCGGCACCCGCGCCCATGGCCCTCACGCCTTCCTTGGGCGTTTCCATCTGCAGGTGAGCGTGGTCAAAGAAGGGCGGGAAAAAGAGCTCTTCGGCTGGGTGATGCCGGGCAAAGAGAAATTCTCGATAACCCGCACTACGCTTGGCCATTTCTTCAAGCGCAAGCGCTTTCATTTCTCCACCGATACCCACGGCGGCGAGCGGGCGATGGTGCCGATCGGCAACTACGAACGGGTGATGCCGCTGGATATCCTGCCGACCATACTGCTGCGCGATCTGCTGGCCGGGGACACCGACAGCGCTCAGGCGCTGGGCTGTCTGGAGCTGGATGAAGAAGATCTGGCGCTCTGCACCTACGTCTGCCCCGGGAAGTATGAATATGGCCCGGCGCTGCGCAGCGTTTTAACCCGGATTGAGCAGGAAGGATAAGAGATGGGCTTAAAGCATCTGATTGAAAAACTTGAGCCGCATTTCACGCACGGCGGCAAGCTGGAAAAATATTACCCGCTGTATGAGGCGGCGGCGACCATCTTCTACACTCCAGGCCAGGTCACCCGCGGCGCGGCGCACGTGCGCGACGCCATCGACCTCAAGCGGATGATGATCCTCGTGTGGTTTGCCGTATTCCCGGCGATGTTCTGGGGGATGTACAACGTCGGGCTGCAGACCATTCCGGCGCTACATAAGCTTTACGGCGCCGAACAACTGCAGCAGGCGATCGCCAACAACTGGCACTACAGCATCGCCCAGTGGTTAGGGGTGAGCTTCAGCGCCGACGCCGGCTGGCTGAGCATGATGACCTTAGGCGCGGTCTTCTTCCTGCCTATCTATATCACCGTCTTTATCGTCGGCGGCTTCTGGGAAGTGCTGTTCGCTATCGTGCGCAAGCATGAGATCAACGAAGGCTTCTTTGTCACCTCGATTCTGTTTGCGCTGATCGTCCCGCCCACGCTGCCGCTGTGGCAGGCGGCGCTGGGGATCTCCTTCGGGGTGGTGATCGCTAAGGAGATTTTCGGCGGCACCGGGCGCAACTTCCTCAACCCGGCGCTGGCGGGGCGCGCGTTCCTGTTCTTCGCCTATCCGGCGCAAATCTCCGGCGACCTGGTGTGGACGGCAGCGGACGGTTTCTCCGGCGCGACGCCGCTCTCCCAGTGGGCCAGCGGCGGCGGTGAAGCGCTGGTTAACGTCGCTACCGGCATCCCGGTGAGCTGGATGGACGCCTTCCTCGGTAATATTCCGGGCTCGATTGGCGAAGTCTCCACGCTGATGATCCTGATCGGCGGCGCGATCATCCTCTTTGGCCGCGTCGCGTCCTGGCGCATCGTCGCCGGGGTAATGATCGGCATGATCGCCACCGCCACCCTGTTTAACGTTATCGGCTCCGACACCAACCCGATGTTCGCTATGCCATGGTACTGGCATCTGGTGCTCGGCGGCTTTGCCTTCGGCATGATGTTTATGGCGACGGACCCGGTATCCGCCTCGTTTACTGATAAAGGGAAATGGAGTTACGGCGTGCTGATCGGCGTGATGTGCGTGCTGATCCGCGTGGTGAACCCGGCTTATCCGGAAGGGATGATGCTGGCGATCCTCTTCGCCAACCTCTTCGCACCGCTGTTCGACTACCTGGTGGTGCAGGCCAATATTAAGCGGAGGAAGTCGCGTGGCTGAGAAGAAAAGTAACGATAGCATCGGCAAAACGCTGCTGGTGGTGCTGGTGCTTTGTCTGGTCTGCTCCATTGTAGTAGCGGGCTCGGCCGTGGGGCTGAAATCCCGCCAGCAGGCGCAACGGGCGCTGGATAAGCAGCGCAATATCCTGGCAGTGTCAGGGCTGATGCACCCCGGTATGGATGCGGATGCGGTAGCGGACACCTTCGCGGCGCGCATTACCCCGCGACTGGTGAATCTGGCCACCGGCGAACTGCTGGAGAAAGACCCGGGTAAATTTAATCAGGCCCAGGCGCTGAAGGATCCGCAGCAGAGTATGGCCCTGGACGCCAGTCAGGATCCGGCTGGTATAAAGCGACGCAGCAACCTGGCGGAAATCTACCTGGTGCGTGACGCGCAGCAGAAGATTGAGCAGGTGGTGTTGCCCATTTATGGCAACGGCCTGTGGTCGATGATGTATGCCTTCGTGGCGCTGGACGTCGATGGCCGCACGGTAAAAGGCATTACTTACTACGATCAGGGCGAAACGCCGGGGCTGGGCGGCGAAGTGGAGAACCCGAACTGGCGCCAGCAGTTTGTCGGCAAGCAGGTGCTGGATGACAACGGCATGCCGGCGCTGAGAGTGGTCAAAGGCGGCGCGCGCGCTGGTGACCTGCATGCGGTTGATGGCTTATCGGGCGCCACGCTGACGTCAAATGGCGTACAGCACAGCTTTGATTTCTGGATGGGTGAACTGGGCTTTGGTCCGTTCCTGAAAAAGGTGCGTGAAGGAGGGCTGAACAATGGCTGAACAGAGCGATATGAAAGAGGTGAAGCGCGTGCTAGTGGGCCCGCTCATCGCCAATAACCCCATCGCCCTGCAGGTGCTGGGCGTCTGCTCCGCGCTGGCGGTCACCACTAAACTGGAAACCGCCTTCGTGATGACCATTGCGGTAACCCTGGTGACGGCGTTCTCCAGCATGTTTATCTCGATGATCCGCCACCACATTCCCAACAGCGTGCGCATCATCGTGCAGATGGCGATCATCGCCTCGCTGGTTATCGTGGTGGATCAGCTACTGCGGGCTTTCGCCTATGAGACTTCCAAGCAGCTGTCGGTATTCGTCGGGCTTATCATCACCAACTGCATCGTGATGGGCCGCGCCGAAGCTTACGCTATGAAGTCGCCGCCGCTGGCCAGCTTTATGGACGGTATCGGCAACGGTCTCGGCTACGGCGCGATCCTGATTATCGTCGGCTTCCTGCGCGAGCTTATCGGCAGCGGCAAGCTGTTCGGGATCACGGTGCTGGAGACGGTGCAGAACGGCGGCTGGTATCAGCCGAACGGCCTGTTCCTGCTGGCGCCGAGCGCGTTCTTCATTATCGGTTTACTGATTTGGGCTCTGCGTAGCTGGAAGCCTGAACAGCAGGAAAAGGAGTAATCGATGATGGCTCATTACATTAGCCTGTTTGTCCGCGCGGTGTTCGTTGAAAACATGGCGCTGGCCTTCTTCCTCGGGATGTGTACCTTCCTCGCGGTGTCGAAAAAGGTCTCCACCGCCTTCGGCCTCGGCGTTGCGGTGACGGTGGTGCTGGGTCTTGCCGTACCGATCAACAACCTGGTGTATAACCTGGTGCTGCGCGACGGCGCGCTGGTGGAAGGGGTGGACCTCAGCTTCCTGAACTTCATCACCTTTATCGGGGTGATCGCCGCGCTGGTGCAGATCCTCGAGATGATCCTCGATAAGTACTTCCCGGCGCTATACAACGCGCTGGGGATCTTCCTGCCGCTGATTGCAGTTAACTGCGCGATTTTTGGCGGTGTGTCGTTCATGGTGCAGCGTGATTACAACTTCCCGGAATCCATCGTCTACGGCTTCGGCTCCGGCATCGGCTGGATGCTTGCGATTGTGGCGATGGCGGGGATCCGTGAAAAGATGAAGTACGCCAACGTGCCTGCCGGCTTGCGCGGGTTAGGGATCACCTTTATTACCACCGGGTTGATGGCGCTGGGCTTTATGTCCTTCTCAGGCGTGCAGCTATAAGGGCGAATAAGTATGGAAATTATTCTTGGCGTCGTGATGTTCACGCTGATTGTGCTGGTGCTGTCGGGGCTTATCCTGGCAGCGCGCTCAAAGCTGGTGAACGCGGGCGACGTGGTTATTGAGATCAATAACGAAGCGGATAAGCAGATCCGCACCCCGGCGGGGGATAAGCTGCTGAACACGCTGTCGAGCAACGGGATTTTTGTCTCCTCCGCCTGCGGCGGCGGCGGCTCCTGCGGCCAGTGTCGGGTGACTATTAAAGAGGGCGGCGGCGATATCCTGCCGACCGAGCTTTCGCATATTACCAAACGTGAAGCCAAAGCCGGCTGCCGTCTGGCTTGCCAGGTCGCGGTGAAGCAGAACATGAAGATTGAGCTACCGGAGGAAATCTTCGGTGTGAAAAAATGGGAGTGTGAAGTTATCTCCAATGATAACAAAGCCACTTTCATTAAAGAGCTCAAGCTGCGGATCCCGGAGGGGGAGGTGGTGCCGTTCCGCGCGGGGGGCTATATTCAGATCGAATGCCCGCCGCATAAAGTGGCCTATGCTGACTTCGATGTTCCGGATGAATACCGCTCGGACTGGGACAAGTTCAACCTGTTCCGCTACGTCTCTGAGGTGAAAGAGCCGACCCTGCGCGCCTACTCGATGGCTAACTATCCGGAAGAGAAGGGTATCATTATGCTCAACGTGCGCATTGCGACGCCGCCGCCGAAGGTGCCGGATGCCCCGCCGGGGATCATGTCGTCCTATATCTGGTCGCTGAAGCCGGGCGATAAGGTGACGATTTCCGGGCCGTTCGGCGAGTTCTTTGCCAAAGAAACCGACGCCGAGATGGTGTTTATCGGCGGCGGCGCCGGGATGGCGCCGATGCGTTCGCATATTTTCGACCAGCTCAAGCGCCTGCACAGCACACGCAAAATTAGCTTCTGGTACGGAGCGCGCTCGCTGCGCGAGATGTTCTACGATGATGAGTTTGAACAGCTGGCGCGGGATAACCCGAACTTTACCTTCCACGTCGCGCTCTCCGATCCGCTGCCGGAAGATAACTGGACGGGGCATACCGGCTTTATCCATAACGTTCTGTACGAGAACTATCTGCGCGATCACCCGGCGCCGGAAGACTGCGAGTTCTACATGTGCGGGCCGCCGGTAATGAATGCCGCGGTGATTAAGATGCTGAAGGATCTGGGCGTCGAGGACGAGAATATTCTGCTCGACGACTTTGGAGGCTGACGATGCTGACGGTGTTTGTCGCAACCTTTGTGATTTTTGCGCTGGTGATCCTCGGGATGTCGCTGGGCTACCTGGTGAAGCGCAAGAGCATTCAGGGCAGCTGCGGGGGGATCTCCTCGCTGGGGCTGGAGAAAGTCTGCGACTGTCCTGAGCCCTGCGACGCGCGTAAGAAACGTCTCGCCCGCGAGGCGCAGCGCCAGCAGCGGCGTATTTTGTAATCTTTGGCCATTTTGGCCCGGAGGCGCTGCGCTTGCCGGGCCAGCGGCTTTGGTTTTGTAGGCCGGGTAAGGCGCCAGTCGCCACCCGGCAACAACATGCCAGCAACGTGAGGCCGCTTTCGCGGCCTTTTTTATCCCTTTGCGCTCTTACTGCCAGCTTTTCGCCTGCGCCGGGGAATCGACCATCACGCCGTCAGCGCCCAGCTCCTTCGCCGTACGGTAATCTTCCGCACTGTTGATGCCGAAGAAGATAATCTGCGCTTTGCCCTGTGAGCGGAAGCAATCCATCGCCTCTTTATCCCAGGTGAGCGTCGCCGGGGAGATCCCTTCTCCAAGGGTGAATTTCTCCACCACCTCTACCTTGCGCTTCAGCTCCAGCCCATACCACTGTTCGCCTTCGCGCTGGCTGGCAGGTTGGCACTGATGGCTGAGCGAAATACTGGCGAGCCTGGTGCGGGTTTCGCTACGGGTGACGAAGCGGGGAATAGCCGGCGGCAGCGCGGCGATATAGCGGTCTTCGGTGGAATAGACCCGTACGCGATTGAGGCTGTGCGTGGCTTTTAACACCGCAAGCAGGCGCTCGCCCATCACGGTCGGGTCGGCATCAGGAGATTTAATGTCGATGTAGAAGAACGTGTGCGGCCATTGCTGCAAAACGGCTTGCAGCGTGGGAATGGTGGCCTGCTTGCCGCGCCAGGGGTGGCTGTCATCACCCCATTTCCAGCCGGCATCGACTTTCGCCAGCTCGGCGGCGGTCAAACTGGAAACTTTGCCCTTGCTATTGGTCAATGCGGAAAGATCGCTTGACCGGTAGAGCACCGGCACGCCGTCGCGGCTTAACTGCACGGTGACCCAGATGGCCTCAGCGTTATTCTCCAGCGCCAGCTTGATCGCTGGCAGGGTATTTTCCGGCGCATCGCCGGTGCCGCCGCGGTGGGCAATCAGCTGTGGGGCTGCCCAGGCGCTGGCGGTGGCCAGCAGGCAAAGTGCGGTAAGTATTTTCTTCATGATTACACCTTCCAGATTCATCCGTTAACTTTATGAAAATAAACATAATTCATTGCATTTTTATGTTTTGACCGCTTTTTTAGCCGATGAAATAAAAAAAGCATCAAATTCGCAGCGAGTTTTGCTATGCTGTATGGGTATACAGTGTTGAGTCTGACGATGCGTAAAATTATCCATGTCGATATGGACTGTTTCTTTGCGGCGGTGGAGATGCGCGACAACCCGGCGTTGCGCGATATCCCCCTCGCAATAGGCGGCAGTCGGGTACAGCGTGGCGTGATTAGTACCGCGAACTATCCTGCGCGCAAGTTTGGCGTGCGCAGCGCTATGCCGACGGCGACAGCGCTCAAGCTGTGCCCGCATCTCACACTGCTTCCCGGCCGCTTCGATGCCTACAAAGAAGCCTCGAACCATATCCGCGAAATATTCTCCCGCTACACCTCGCGCATTGAGCCGCTGTCGCTGGATGAAGCCTATCTTGACGTCAGCGACAGCGTGCATTGTCACGGGTCGGCCACCCTGATAGCCCAGGAGATCCGCGAAACCATTGAACGGGAGCTGCGCCTCACCGCCTCGGCGGGGGTCGCGCCGGTAAAGTTTCTTGCCAAAATCGCCTCTGACATGAATAAACCCAACGGCCAGTTCGTTATCGCTCCCCATCAGGTGGCTGAGTTTGTGCGGGCGCTGCCGCTGGCGAAAATACCCGGCGTCGGGAAGGTATCGGCAGCGAAGCTGGAAAATATGGGCCTGCGTACCTGTGGCGATGTGCAGAACAGCGATCTGGCCATGCTGCTTAAGCGCTTCGGTAAATTTGGCCGTATTTTGTGGGAGCGCAGCCACGGGATTGATGAGCGGGAAATCCATAACGACCGGCAGCGCAAGTCGGTGGGCGTGGAGCGCACCCTGGCGGAAGATATTCACGAATGGCCGGAGTGCGAAGCGATAATCGAAAACCTCTACCCGGAGCTGGAGCGCCGGCTGGCGAAGGTTAAACCGGACCTGCTGATCGCCCGTCAGGGGATTAAACTGAAATTCAATGACTTCCAGCTGACCACCCAGGAGCACGTCTGGCCGCGGCTGAACAAAGCGGATCTGATTGCCACCGCGCACAAGGCCTGGGATGAGCGCCGTGGCGGACGTGGCGTGCGTCTGGTTGGGCTCCACGTAACGCTGCTCGATCCGCAGCTGGAAAGGCAGCTTTTATTAGGGATTTAACCATGCACATTCGCCCTTACCACGACAGCGATTTACCACTGCTCTGCCAGATCTTTCTGCGCGCGGTGCGGGAAACGGCCAGCCGGGACTATACCCCGGCGCAGATTGCGGCCTGGGCGCAGGTGGATGAGACGCGATGGCGGCAAAAGCTGGCTGATTCAATCGGGCTGGTGGCGGAAGTAGAGCATCAACCGGTTGGCTTTATCACCGCCATCGGGACGCATATCGATTTACTCTTCGTCTCGCCGGATCATGGCCGGCAGGGTATCGGCGGCGCGCTTATCGAGGCGCTCTGCGCTCAGTATCCTGCGCAAATCCTGACGGTGGACGCCAGCATTACGGCAAAACCCTGTTTTACAGCCCATGGCTTTAAGGTGGTGGCTGAGCAGCGGGTAGCGGCGCGCGGAGAGTGGTTTATTAACTACCGGATGGAAAGCGCGGGTCGCTAAGGTGAGGCGGGTGAAAAACCGGCGGCGGACTGCCGCCGGTGGTGGTGCTTATTTAGCCGGAATGGCTTTCAGCAGCTCGGTCAGCAGCGTCCAGTACTGGCCGACGCTTTCGATATGTACCTGCTCATCCGGAGAGTGCGGACCGGTAATGGTCGGCCCGATGGAGACCATGTCCATTTCCGGATACGGTTTTTTGAACAGGCCGCATTCCAGACCGGCGTGGATGATCTGGATGTTCGGCGTCTTGTTGAACAGACGCTGATAGGTCTCGCGCACCAGGTGCATCACCGGCGAATTGGCGTCCGGTTGCCAGCCAGGGTAAGCGCCTTTGGCTTCGGTTTTCGCCCCCGCCAGCT
This sequence comes from Klebsiella sp. K5-45, assembly GCF_030128605.1. Lineage (NCBI taxonomy): Bacteria > Pseudomonadati > Pseudomonadota > Gammaproteobacteria > Enterobacterales > Enterobacteriaceae > Klebsiella > Klebsiella sp. K5-45. Next base: position 27,975 of record NZ_JAKUZW010000011.1, read on the forward strand.
TACCCAGAGAATCCAGCATGCTGACCACGTAGTCTTTGCCGCTGTCGATCAGCGAGCGGATCAGGCAGTGGATCTGTACGTTGTCATCGGTCATGGTGACGACGCCGACGTTCAGCGAAGTTTCCACTACGCCTTTCGCCACGTCAGAGTTGCGGATAACCCCGTTCGGCGTGGCGTTCAGCAGGCGGATGAAACCGTCGCGGGAAGCCTGAGTCAGCGCCGCTTTGTCGTTATCGACCGCTTCCACGAGCACCACCAGGTTCTTCTCTTTGGCCTCCAGCTCGTTTTTCAGCAGCGCCTGGTAAGTATTCACCAGCGCTTTCAGCGCATCGGCTTTATCCGCGGCGACGGCGACAGTAGCGTAAGCTTCACGCGGGATGGCGTTGCGCAACGTGCCGCCGTTGAAATCGACCAGACGCAGATCCAGCTCATCGGCGTGGCCGGCGAGGAAGCGCGACAGCAGCTTGTTGGCGTTACCCAGACCAAGGTGAATATCACCGCCGGAGTGGCCGCCTTTCAGCCCTTTTAAGGTGACTTTAAAGCTCTGGAACCCGGCCGGAATCGCTTCGCGGGTCAGCGCCAGGTTAGAGGTGAAATCGATCCCGCCGGCGCAACCCATGTAGATTTCGCCTTCTTCTTCGGAGTCGGTGTTGATCAGGATATCGGCCTGCAGCCAGTTGGCCTGCAGACCGAAGGCACCGTCCATGCCGGCTTCTTCGGTCATGGTCAGCAGCACTTCCAGCGGGCCGTGAGCGACGCTGTCGTCGGCCAGTACCGCCAGTGCGGACGCCATCCCGATACCGTTGTCCGCGCCCAGCGTGGTGCCGCGCGCTTTCACCCATTCGCCGTCAATGTACGGCTGAATCGGATCTTTGGCGAAGTCGTGGACGGTGTCGTTATTTTTCTGCGGCACCATATCGAGGTGCGCCTGCAGCGCTACCGGCTTACGGTTTTCCATACCGGCAGTCGCGCCTTTACGAATCAGAATGTTGCCAACCTGGTCGCGTTCCGCGTGTAAGCCTTTTTCTTTTGCCCAACCCATAATGTGCTCGGCGAGCTGTTCTTCGTGATAGGACGGGTGCGGGATGGAGCAAATCTTGGCAAAAATATCCCAAAGCGGCTGCGGGGATAGTTGAGACAGTTCAGACACGGTAAGTCTCCTTACAGACTCCTGCATACAGCGGTTGCAGGACGAGGGTTAGCGTTAAAATACACAACAAGCCCGGGCTTGCGCGATGGGGTTGAGAATACCACTTTCCACCGCCGCAGGTAGTGTAAACAACGCAAAAAGCGTTGCGCAAACCGCTTAACACTGGTTTTTAGTGCGTCAGATCTCTATAATCTCGCGCAACCATTTTCCCCCTCGAACATTATTTAAGCCGTATTACACAGGCTGGGACACTTCACATGAGCGAAAAATACGTCGTCACCTGGGACATGTTGCAGATTCACGCCCGCAAACTGGCCAGCCGTCTGCTGCCGGTTGAGCAATGGAAAGGCATTATTGCCGTTAGCCGCGGCGGACTGGTACCGGGAGCGTTACTGGCGCGTGAACTGGGCATTCGTCATGTTGATACCGTATGCATCTCCAGCTACGACCATGATAACCAGCGCGAGCTGAAAGTGCTGAAACGTGCGGAAGGCGATGGCGAAGGCTTTATTGTTATCGACGATCTGGTGGATACCGGCGGGACCGCTGTGGCGATCCGCGAAATGTATCCCAAAGCGCACTTTGTCACCATTTTCGCCAAACCGGCAGGCCGTCCGCTGGTGGATGATTACGTGGTTGATATTCCGCAGGATACCTGGATTGAACAGCCGTGGGATATGGGCGTGGTGTTTGTACCGCCTATCGCAGGTCGTTAATTCTTCAGGACAGTGCTATTTACCACGCCCGGCTTGCCGGGCGTGGTTTTTTTTATCCTTTAGCAGGTTACAATATCCGGAGTGGCACTACGACGGAGACTGCACATGTCACAGGCTAACCTTAGCGAAACGCTGTTTAAACCTCGCTTCAAACATCCAGAAACCTCTACGCTGGTGCGCCGGTTTTCTGCCGGAAAACCCCAGGCGATGCAGTCAGCGCTGAGCGGCAATCACGTCGATCACTGGTACCGTCTGATCAATCGCTTAATGTGGATCTGGCGCGGCGTAACCCCGCAAGAGATTCTCGATGTGCAAGCGCGCATTGTAATGAGCGAGGCCGAACGAACCGATCCCGAGCTGTTCGATACCGTTATCGGCTATCGCGGCGGCAACTGGATTTTTGAGTGGGCGAAAGAAGCCATGCAGTGGCAGCAAAAGGCCGGGCAGGAAGCCGATCCTTTGCTGAGCGGCCGCCACTGGCTGCATGCTTCGAACCTGTACAGCATTGCCGCTTATCCGCATATCAAAGGCGATGAGCTGGCGGAACAGGCGCAGGCTTTAGCCAACCGGGCGTATGAAGAGGCCGCCCAGCGGCTGCCTGGCGCCCTGCGCGAGCTGGAGTTTACTATCCCTGGCGGCTCGCCGATAACCGGCTTTTTGCATATGCCGAAAGGCGAGGGGCCGTTTCCGACGGTGCTGATGTGCGGGGGGCTGGACTCGCTGCAGACCGATTATTACAACCTGTATGAAAACTACTTCTCACCGCTCGGCATTGCCATGCTGACCATTGATATGCCCTCCATCGGCTTCTCATCAAAATGGACGCTGAATCAGGACACCAGCCTGCTGCATCAGCACGCGCTGCGCCATCTGGAAAATGTGCCGTGGATTGACCATACCCGGGTCGCCGCCTTCGGCTTCCGCTTTGGCGCCAATATCGCGGTGCGTCTCGGTTACCTGGAGCCGCAGCGGCTGAAGGCCGTAGCCTGTCTGGGGCCGGTGGTCCACGGTCTGCTGGTGGATCCCCTGCATCAGGGGCGCGTGCCGGAGATGTACCTCGACGTGCTGGCCTCGCGGCTGGGCATGCATGACGCATCCGATGAAGCGCTGCGCGTGGAGCTCAATCGCTATTCGCTCAAAACCCAGGGACTGCTGGGGCGCCGTTGCCCGACGCCGATGCTCTCCGGCTTCTGGAAGGATGATCCGTTCAGCCCTGAAGAGGAGTCGCGGTTAATCACCTCGTCATCTGCCGATGGCAAACTGCTGGAGATCCCGTTTAACCCGGTGTATCGCAATTTTGATCACGCATTGCGACAGATCGCCCGCTGGATCAATCATAGATTTGGTTAATTTATTGCTAAATTCTATTGGTTTGGTAAAACAGTTGCATCACTAAAGGAGATCGCAATGACGTTACCGAGTGGACACCTGAAAAGTAAGTTGATCAAGAAATTCACGGCGCTAGGGCCTTACATTCGCGAAGAGCAGTGCCATGACAACCGTTTCTTTTTCGATTGCCTGGCAGTTTGCGTCAATGTTAAGCCCGCGCCGGAGAAGCGTGAATTCTGGGGCTGGTGGATGGAAATGGAAGCACAAGAGTCACGTTTCACCTATAGCTACCAGTTTGGTCTGTTCAATAAAGAAGGGTCATGGCAGGCGGTCGACATTGACGACCCGGAAGTGAGCGACAGACTGGAAAAAACGCTGCGCGAGTTTCACGAGCGCGCGGCAGCGCTGCTGACCACCTTTAATCTGAAGCTGGAACCGGCCGACGATTTCAGCGAGCCGGTTCGTCTGCGGGCCTGATTGATCTACGGATACGATTTCTCCACGCCCGTGCGGCGTGGAGGAGCGTGACGAAGACGTTGCCGGCATCCCCGTACTTTCTACCCCGCCGCCTGACTCACACTACCTGCGGCTGCAGCTTGCCGGCCATCGCCTGCTGAATAATCGGAATCGGAGTCAGTAAGTGCTCGCGCATCAGCGCGCTGGCCTGTTCAGCGTCGCGCGCCAGAATAGCGTCCACCAGAGTCTGATGCTGGACATGCTTATCTTCCAGCATCTCCACCGACAGCACAGTGGTGCGCAGCCAGATGAAGCGGTAGCGGGCCGCCAGGTCGAACAGCCGTTCGCGCATCTGCAGCAGATACTGCGAACCGCAGCCGGCGACGATGGCGGTGTGAAATGCCTGATGGCGCTGGTCCCATTCATCGAGTAAGTGCTCACTCGCTTCGCACGACTCCAGCTTGTTGAGCAGATGGGCGCGGGCCAGCAGCTCGGCTTCCCACTCATCGCCGCCGCGCTCAATGGCGAGGCGCACCAGCATGGCTTCCATGTTGGCGCGCGCGTCGAAGATATCGAGAAGCTCCTGTTCCGACATGGGCGCTACCCGATAGCCTTTCTGATTGACCACCGTCACCAGCCGCTCGGCCACCAGCTGCGAAAGCGCCTCGCGCAGCGGACCGACCCCCAGGGCATAGCGCGAGGTCAACAGGCTCATCCGCAGCTTCTCATCGGGTTGGTAGACCCCGCGGATGATGTCGTTTTTTAACCAACGGTACCCGTCAATGGCCGTCGCCTGGGAAATGGCGGTCATGTTCTTACTCCTGAATACTCTTCCCGGCGGGCGCCGGGAAGAGGGTTAACGCGTATTTTGCAGCGGCAGTTTTTGCCACAATACCAGCTTTTTCCAGCGCGACATAATCGGTACCGTACAAATAATTCCCAATGCTAACAGGCCGGTAGAGATCACCTCCAGCTGCTGCGCCGGACGGAACAGCATCACCACCAACACGAAGGTGATAAAGGCGATCACCAGCCAGGTCAGGTACGGATAGAGCCACATTCTGAGACGGATTTCGCCGCCTTGCGCCTGAAGGATTTTACGCATCCGCAGTTGCGAAACGGCGATCACCAGATAGACCAGCAGAGCGATGGCGCCGGAGCTGTCGATGAGGAATTTAAACACCTTGGCAGGCGCGTAGTAGTTCACCACCACGGTGAGGAATGCCGCGCCGGTGGAGAGCAGCACCGCCACGTACGGCGTTTTGCTGCGGTTGGTCCGCCCCATGATGGCCGGCGCATCGCCGCGGCGGCTCAGGGAGTAGAGCATCCGCGAAGCGGTATACAGCGCCGAGTTCAGACAGCTGGTGACCGACAGGAGGATCACGCCGTCCATAATCAGCTTGGCATAGGGAATATGCAGCAGCTCGAGCACCGAGCGGTAGGAGCCGATGCTCTTCAGCCCCGGCATATTCCACGGGATGAGGGCGACGACGATAAAGATCGAGCACAGATAAAAAATAGAGATACGCCAGATCACCGAGTTAGTGGCGCGCACGATATGTTTATCCGGAGTATCTGATTCGGCGGCGGCAATGGTGACAATCTCCGCGCCCATAAACGAGAACATGGTGATCAGCATCGCGCTGAGCACCGCGCCGAAGCCGTTGGGCATAAAGCCGCCGTGATCCCACAGACGCGAAATGCCGCTCACCTCGGCATAGGGATAAAAACCGGTAATGGCGACCGCGCCCAGTACGATAAACGCCAGAATAGCGACCACTTTGCACAGCGCCAGCCAGAACTCGAATTCGCCGTAGTTTTTGACGCTCAGCAGGTTACTGCCGGTGAGGGCGAGGGTGATGACCAGGGAGAACAACCACACCGGGACGCCCGGCACCCATGAATGCAAAATAATCGCCGCGATATTGGCTTCCAGCGGAATAACCAGGACCCAAAACCACCAGTACAGCCAGCCGATGGTATACCCCGCCCAGCGGCCGATGGCTTTATCGGCGTAGGTGGAAAAGGAGCCGGTATCCGGCGTGGCGACCGCCATTTCGGCCAGCATACGCATAATCATCACCACCAGCAGCCCGGCAAACAGATAGGCCAGCAGCACCGCCGGGCCCGCCTCGGCAATGGCGACGCTGGATCCGACAAATAAACTCGCGCCGATCACCCCGGCGATAGATAACATTGTGACGTGGCGCGACTTCAGTCCCGCCCCTAAATCCTGTGATTGCGACAGTTGCCCCATCATTTACCCTCTCGAAGTGTGTCACCTGGGAGAGCGCCCCGACATTCCCGCGCCGGGGCACGCGTATAATTATTGTTTTGCAGGTCTCGTCTTCATTCCCTTACTAACGTACTTCGTGTCCGCATATCTGTTGTTTTATGCCTGTTTCGCCTCGGTAAAGCAGTCGGCGATGATCTTCAGCCCCTGCTCGATCTGCGCCTCTTCGATGGTCAGTGGCACCAGGATGCGCAGTACGTTGTAGTACGGCCCGCAGGAGAGCAGGATCAGGCCTTTGTCGCGCGCGCGGGCGACGATATCCGCCGTGAGTCTTGCATTCGGTCTGCTGTGGTCGCCTTCTTCAAACAGCTCGATGGCGATCATCGCTCCCAGACCGCGGACATCGCCGATCTCCGGATGATTTTCAGCGATCGCCAGCAGGCCCTGGCGCAGGGTATCGCCGAGCTGGTTGGCTTTTTCCAGCAGGTTTTCCTGCTCGAAAATCTGCAATACCGCCAGGGCGGCGGCGCAGGCGATGGGGTTGCCAGCGTAGGTGCCGCCCAGTCCGCCGGGGGCGATGGCGTCCATCACTTCCGCGCGGCCGGTGACGCCCGCCAGCGGGAAACCGCCGGCGATGGATTTGGCGAAGGTGGTGATATCCGCCGCGACGCCCATCTGCGCCATGGCGAACAGGGTACCGGTGCGGCCCGCGCCGCTCTGAACCTCATCGGCGATGAGCATAATGCCGTGCTCGTCGCACAGGGCGCGCAGGCGCTGCATAAAGGCCGGGGAGGCGGCATAGAATCCGCCTTCACCCTGCACCGGCTCGATAATGATGGCGGCGATATCTTCCGGCGCGGCATCGTTTTTGAAGATGCGATGGATGCTGGCGATCGCCTCGTCATCGCTGACGCCGTGCAGCGCGCACGGGTATAGGGCGCGATAGACGTGGCCCGGCATTAAGCCCATACCGGCGGAGTAAGGATTCACTTTACCGGTCAGCGACAGGGTGTAGTGGGTACGGCCGTGATAGGCGCCGGTGAAGGCGATAGCGCCGCTGCGCCCGGTTGCCGCGCGGGCGATCTTCACCGCGTTCTCCACCGCTTCCGACCCGGTGGTGACCAGCAGGGTTTTCTTGGCGAAATCACCTGGCACCTTCTGGTTCATCTTTTCGCACAGCGCCAGGTAGGGCTCGTAGGCCAGCACCTGGAAGCAGGTATGGGACAGCTTTTTCAGCTGGTCCTCCACGGCGGCGACAATCTGCGGATGCAGGTGGCCGGTATTGAGCACCGCGATACCGCCGGCAAAATCGAGATATTCCCGCCCTTCGACGTCCCACACCCGGCAGTTCTCCGCGCGCTCGGCGAAGATAGGATGGATCTGGCCGACGCCGCGCGGGACCGCGTCGCTGCGACGCGCCATTAATGCTTTATTGCTGTTCATCCGACACTCCTGTTAAAGGCCAATACACATGTATTTGATTTCTAAGTAGTCTTCGATACCGTACTTCGACCCTTCGCGGCCGAGGCCGGAGGCCTTAACGCCGCCGAACGGGGCGACTTCGGTGGAGATAATGCCGGTATTGATGCCGATGATGCCGTACTCCAGCGCTTCGCCGACGCGGAACACGCGGCTCAGATCGCGGGCGTAGAAATAGGCGGCGAGGCCGAACTCGGTATCGTTGGCCTGGGCAATGACGTCGGCTTCATCTTTAAAGCGGAACAGCGGGGCCAGCGGGCCGAAGGTCTCCTCTTTCGCCACTTTGGCGCTGTCGGGAACGTTGACCAGGATGGTCGGCTGGAAGAAGTTGCCGCCCAGGGCGTGCGGTTTGCCGCCGGTGACCACCTTCGCGCCTTTGGCGATGGCGTCGGCAATGTGTTCTTCAACTTTGGCGACGGCTTTCTCGTCGATCAGCGGGCCGGTGGTGACCCCGTCCTGCAGGCCGTCGCCAATGCGCAGTTTTTCCACCGCCTGCTGCAGCTTCTCGGCGAAACGTTCATATACCCCGTCCTGGACGTACAGGCGGTTGGCGCAAACGCAGGTCTGCCCGGCGTTGCGGAACTTCGACGCCAGCGCCCCCTCGACGGCTTTGTCGAGGTCGGCATCGTCGAAGACGATAAACGGCGCGTTGCCGCCCAGCTCCAGGGAGACTTTTTTGATGTCTTTCGCGCACTGCTCCATCAGCTGGCGGCCAATCTCGGTCGAGCCGGTAAAGGAGAGCTTGCGCACCAGCGGGTTACTGGTCAGTTCGCCGCCGACCGCGCCGGCTGAGCCGGTGACGACGTTGAACACCCCGGCGGGGATCCCGGCGCGATTGGCCAGTTCGGCCAGCGCCAGCGCGGAAAACGGCGTCTGGCTGGCCGGTTTCAGGACCATGGTGCAGCCCGCAGCCAGCGCCGGGCCCGCTTTGCGGGTGATCATCGCCGCCGGGAAGTTCCACGGGGTGATGGCGGCGGTAACGCCGATGGGCTGCTTAATCACCAGCAGGCGCTTGTCGGCCTGGTGTCCAGGAATGGTGTCGCCGTAAATGCGCTTACCTTCTTCGGCGAACCACTCAATAAAGGAGGCGGCGTAGCTGATTTCACCTTTGGCTTCCGCCAGCGGTTTCCCCTGCTCGAGGGTCATCAGACGAGCGAGATCGTCCTGATTCTCCATCATAAGATCGAACCAGCGGCGCAGAATGTTCGCCCGCTCTTTGGCGGTGAGGGCACGCCAGGCGGGAAGGGCGCGGTTAGCGGCCTCGATCGCTTGTCGGGTTTCGTCGGCGCCCATTTTCGGCACGCTGCCGAGCTGCTCGCCGTTGGCCGGGTTGGTCACCGCAATCACGTCGCCGTTGGGCGCATCGCGCCACTGACCATCAATCAGCGCCTGCTGGCGAAACAGAGTCATATCGTTGAGTTGCATAATCGCTTCCTGTCTTCAGGGGGTTAACGGGTAAAAGCGGCGTGTAATGTCTCCACGCTACGTGCCGCACGCAGCGTGCGTCCGGGATTGCTCTGGCTGGCCAGCAGGGTCTGCACCTTGCTGACGATATGCGCGCCGATCGGGATAGCCGACGTCGCCGCCGGCGACGGCGCGTTACAGGTGTGAATGGAACGCGCGGTGGTGACAAAGAGAAAATCGTCGATCAGTTTGCCCTGCGGCGACACCGCCTGCGCCCGCACGCCGGCCGGCCACGGGCGCAAATCGCGCAATGTCAGGCTCGGGCAGTATTTCTGCACCAGCCGCAGATAGCCGCTTCTGCACAGCGAATTTTTCATTTCGCCCAGCCCGGAGCGCAGGTTGTTTTGCAGTACCCGGCGAATGCCGGGCGAGGTGAGGATCTCCAGGGTATCGGCCAGCGAAATATCGCGCTTGCGATAGCCTTCGCGCTTCAGGGCCAGCACGGCGTTGGGGCCGACGGTGACGCTGCCGTCGATCATGCGGGTCAGGTGGACGCCGAGGAACGGCATCGCCGGATCGGGGATCGGATAGATCAGATGGTTGACGATCTGATTGTGCTCCGCAGCGAGCTGGAAATACTCCCCGCGGAACGGGCAGATGATAAACCCGGGATCGACGCCGAGCATTTTCACCAGTCGATCGGCCATCAGCCCGGAACAGGTAATCAGCGTCGAGGCCTCATACTCGCCGCCCTGGCGGGTGTGGACGACCACGCCGCTGGCGTGTTCTTTCAGGGCGCTGACTTCGGCGTTGTAGACGATGGCGCCGCCTTTCGATTCGAAGTTCTTCGCCATCGCCGCCGCCACGTCGCGGTAGCTGACGATGCCGCTGGAAGGGACGAAGATCCCGCCGAGCCCGGTAATGTTCGGTTCGCGCTCGCGCAGCTCCCCGGCGCTCAGCCATTCCCGCTGCAGGCCGTTGGCGGCGGTGCGATCCCACAGGGCGCGCATCCGCTCCATCTCCAGCGGCGAGGTGGCGACCAGCATCTTGCCGCAGACGTCATAGCGGATGCCGTTCTGCTCGCAAAAGGCCTTGGTAGCGCGGTTGCCGGCGAGGCAAAACTGCGCCTTGAGGCTGCCGGGGGTGTAATACACCCCGGCGTGGATCACGCCGCTGTTGTGGCCGGTCTGATGGCAGGCCGGGCCGGACTCTTTTTCCAGCAGCGCAATGCGGGCGTCCGGGTAAATCTCAATTAACTGCATGGCGGTCGACATGCCGATGATGCCGCCGCCGATAATCACGAAATCATACATCCGCTCAATTCCTTCGCCTGAAAACCCTTATTGATGAGTCTGGTAATGATTCGTGGAATACGCAAAGTAGCCGCGCTGGCGCATCAGCTCGCGGCGCAGGTCCGGGTGCGGCGTAAAGCGGTCGCGGCCGTGCAGCCAGAACAGGTTGTTAATCAACAGAAATTTGCCTACCGGCACCGGTATAGAAAGAATGTTTTTGCTGGTCTCCAGCGCGTCGGAGAGGCGGCTCAGCCAGGTGCCTTCTTCGAAATCTTTCGGCTGGACGAACTGGTCGATATAGCGCATCACCGGGCGACCCAGCTGGTCGACGTCGAACACCGGGTGGAAAACATCTTTGCTGACGTTTTTGCTCGGCGGCGCGGCCCAGCGCATCGGGCGGCGGGCGAGCGGGTCGCGGAAGAATTCGTCGAGGTGCTCCCAGTCGTCGAGATGCAGCAGCAGGGAATTGCCGCCCTGCATGTTCTGCTCGTCGATCTTCATCATTAGCACGTAGTCGGTTTGCTCTTCGACGTAGGTACCGTCGTTGTGAAGCTCCATCACCCGGTGCGGCTGGCGCAGGTAGCTGTCGGAATTATCGACGTTTTTCACCACGAAGCGGGCGTAATACTGGCCGCTCATGGCATCGAAGTTGGAACGGCCAATCAGGTGGGCGACGGCGGTGGCCAGCTTGACCATCTCTTCGGCCTGGCTGACGTTATCGATCCCTTCGCCGTTGATCAGCAGCGCGCCTTCCGCGCGATCGAGCAATGTTTTGATCAGCAGCGGCTGCAGCTGGTTGCCGCACAGATCGTCGAGGATCTTGCCCACCTGGAAGCGTAAGAAAGATTTGTACTCCAGCGCCTGCACCGGCCACTGCGCGACCTGCTGCAGAAACTGGGTGGTGGTGTCCGCGGAAAAGGTGAGCTCCAGCAGGCGCGGCGACTGGGCGGAAGGGGAGACGGTAAAGCCAGGGTATTGCTGGGCTAACGGCGCGGGTGTCGGTTTTACTGCGGTCAGGGCGTTCATCAGGATCGTTCCTCGCTGTAAGGTCAGGGTGATGTTCATTTCGTAGCCATAAATTAAAAATATCTACATTTTTATAAAATGCGTACGAAATAGCCTTTTTGTTTCCATTTTGTGATCTGACAACAATTATTTAACAATGCGGGAGGGGGATAAGGTGGTGGTGAAAGTTGAGGAATAGAGCGAGCGGCGGATAGCGCAAAAAATGGGGGTAGGCTGACGGGAAATCGTAATACCGGTCACAGTTTTTAATCTGCACAATACCCTTACCAGATGAAGGTGTTAATATTCAGCCGGTAAATACCTTTCAATGCTCACCGAGGCTTCGATGCTGGAGAATGTCATTATCAGATAATCAGCTTCCCGACCTGCCCAGGCCGGACTGATTATCGCTGCGCTTAAACCTTACGCACACACCTGCGGGTGTAGGCATGTTTTCGCACATGATAATGAACAGGTTTCAGTATGAATTTATCCCGTCAGGAACAACGGACCTTACACGTACTCGCCAAAGGTGGCCGTATTGCGCACGTCCGCGATACCTCCGGCCGCATTACCGCCGTCGAATGCTACACCCGGGAAGGGCTGTTGCTGAGCGACTGTACCCTCGCGGTCTTCAAAAAGCTCAAAACCAAAAAGCTGATTAAGTCGGTGAATGGCCAGCCGTACCGGATCAACACCACCGGTTTGAATAACGTTCGCGCACAGGCGGACAACCGCTGATACAGCGACCCGGGCAGGGTCGCTGCCCGGGCGTATGGCTCTCAAGGAGAAACACCCATGATCGATATCCCTCGCATTTTTACTATCAGTGAAAGCGAACACCGTATTCATAACCCTTTTACCCCGGAAAAGTACGCCACGCTGGGACGGGCGCTGCGAATGGCGCCGGGCGCCACCATTCTTGACCTCGGCAGCGGCTCCGGCGAGATGCTCTGTAGCTGGGCGCGCGATCATCAGATCGTCGGCACCGGGGTGGACATGAGTCTGCTATTCAGTCAGCAGGCGGCCGCCCGGGCAGAGGCGCTCGGGGTGAGCGACCGGGTGACCTTCATACACCAGGATGCCAGCGGGTATGTCGCCAGTCAGCCGTGCGATATTGCCGCCTGCGTGGGGGCAACGTGGATCGGCGGCGGAGTGGCAGGCACGATTGCGCTGCTGAAGCAGAGTCTTAACCCAGGCGGCATGCTGCTTATCGGCGAGCCATGGTGGCGCAAACGCCCCGCCACTGCGGAAGAAGCGGTTGCCTGCGGCGCGCAGTCACCCGATGACTTCCTGACGCTGCCGGCGCTGGTCGCTCACTTTGGCGAACTAGGCTATGACGTGGTGGAGATGGTGCTGGCCGACCAGGAGGGCTGGGATCGTTATGAAGCGGCGAAATGGCTGACGATGCGCCGCTGGCTGGAGGCCAATCCGCACGATGACTTCGCGCCGGAGGTTCGCCAGCAGTTGACCACTGCGCCGCTACACCACGTCACCTGGACCCGGGAATATCTCGGCTGGGGCGTGTTTGTCCTGATGGCGCGTTAACCGGTATGTCGGTAGCGTCAGGAGGCGCTACCGACCATTTTCAGACCTTCAGCTCGTCGTAGCTGACCATGACGTGCTGGCGAAAGGCGGGCCGTGCGGTTAGCCGTGCATAATACGCCGCAAGGTGGGGGAGGGGACGACGGGTGATATCGATTGCAAAGTAGCGGTACAGCACATGGCCAAACTGGATATCGGCCAGGGTGAACGTATCGCCCACCAGATAGCGACTGCCGGCGAGACGTGCCTCGGCAACCGCCAGCTTTTGCTCCAGGGCCGTCACCGCCGCGGCGATGGCCTGCGGATCCCGCTCGGCGGCGGGCGTGCGCACCACGCGCCAGAACACCGGCGCCGTAAAGCCGAGGGCGATATTCTGCTTTGACCACTCGGCCCAGCGATCAACCTCAGTACGAGCCAGCAGTTCGCCCGGCCAGAAGGCGTCGTCGGCGTAGCGACTGGCTAAATAGCGAAGGATCGCGCCGGTTTCCCACAGCGGCGGATTTTCGTCATCCTGCAGCACTGGCACCGTACGATTGGGATTGAGCTGATAAAACGCCTCGCTGTCGGTACCGCCATAGCGATGCCCCACGTCGAACCGGAGATAATCCAGCCCAAGCTCGCCAACACACCACATCAGCGCCTGCACGTTAGAGGAGGTTTTTCGGCCCCAGATGGTCAGCATCGGGATCTCCAGAGAATAATGAAAGAAGGAGCATAGCAGGTTGGGTTGAAAAGAGGAGGGGGCACAAAAGAAATGAACCACCTCGCCGCGCAGGGGGCGGACGCGCTGGTCAGATGTTCAAACCAGGGGCGTAGCTGAGCCAGCTATTCAGTGCACAGTATAAGAGGAAGAAACAGAGGGCAGCAGTTTGCCCTCTGTTTACTTGTGTGGTCTTGTACTAAGGTGTGGCGCTAAAAAACTCGCCAAACTTGACGGCCAGCCAGCCGACAGGCGTCGTGGCGCCGCCGACGATATTGGTGATCTCGGCCATCCCTTCCGGCACTGGAATATGCGAGTTCACCGCCGCCTGAGTGTATTCTTGCGAAATGTCCGTCCCGACATACAGGATGCAGGTCACGATCAGGGTTCCGGTTATGAACATGCGGAACATATTTCGTTTACAGAACGGCGTAACCATTGCCAGCAGGAACATTAATGAAGCCAGATCGACAAAGGGCAGTACGCGGTTGCCGGGCAGAATGATAGACAGCACCACAGCCATAGGGATTAACAGCAGACCGGTCGCCAGTACCGAAGGTTCACCGATCAGTAACGCCGTATCCATCCCGATGTAAAAATCGCGCCCCGGGAATTTAGCCTTCAGTTTTGCTTCAGCGGCATCACGGACAATCAACAATCCCTGCACCAGAATTTCAATCATTTTAGGCAGTAGCAGCATGGCGGCTGAAACCTTAATGGCCAGTGAAACGGCAGCAGAAACGTCATATCCCGCCAGGAAGGCCAACAGCAGTCCCAGCACAAATCCCAGGGTAAGAGGCTCGCCAAAAACGCCGAATTTTTTATTAATACTTTCCGGATCGAAATTGATTTTATTGATAAGCGGGATCTTATCAATGATGTAATTACAGGCAATGCCAAACGGCACGTAAGCTATACAGGTAAGATGTGGGAATGATATCCCTTTAAGATTATAGTTTTTTTGTAAATATGGAGCCGTTAAATCTGCCGCCAATAGCGTCAACACAAAAATAGCGAATGTAATACCGACCGAAAGCCAGTAATTTCCCGTTCCGGCATAGACCACAGACCCCATGATCAGGAAAATCCAGTAGTTAAAAATATCGATATTCACCGTTTTGGTTAATTTCAACAGAAGCATAGCCAAGTTGATGACGATAAAGCCCACCACGACGGGCAGCATCAGCGGCGAACCCCAGCCAATGGTCGATGCGGTAGGCCAACCGGTATCAACGACCGTTAACTGCAGGCCGATACGCTCAACCATCGCCTGCGATGCGGGGCCCAGATTTGTCAGCAGCAGGCCAATCACCAGCCCCACCCCTTCAAAACCAATGCCTACCAGCATTCCTGCTTTAAATGCCGTACCGATTTTAACGCCAAAGCAAAGCGCGATAATAAAGAATATTACTGGCATCATTACTGATGCCCCCAGACTAATAATGCTGTTGATAATATCCATAATGATTCCTTAAAAGGCGGGCGAATTGGGCACGAGTTAACCCGTGCCCTTTGGGCCCTGTTAATACCTTTAATGGTTCTTTTAGTATTTAACTGAGTTTCTTTAAAAGGATCTCAGCGAAGAGTTTGGGCGAATTACTGAATGCGTCAATGGTACTCCCGGCAATATGCGGCGTAATGGTCACGTTATTCAGTGTATAGAATGCACTGTCGTCAGGGAGTGGCTCGTCATCAAAGGTATCAAGCGCGGCGCCCATGATTTGCCCGGATCTGAGCGCATCAATCATCTCTTTTTCATTGATTAACCCGGAGCGTGCCGTGTTAACAATGATGGCACTGCGCTTCATTAGCGCGAAATGGTGTGCGTTAATCAGATTTTCGGTTTCCGGCGTCAGGCGAGCATGTAACGAGATAACGTCGGCGCGTTGTACCAGTTCGTCCAGAGAATCGACTTTCTCATAACGTTCATGGTCTGCAACGTACTTATCGTAAAAGATAATCTCCGTGCCAAAGCCGCTGAGAAATCCCGCGACCAGTTGGGCAATATGACCGAGGCCAACCAGCCCCACGACTTTTCCGCCAAGCTCCGGGATCGCCTGATGGTTCGGACTGTCTTTACGCCAGTATTTGTCACGCAGGGCATCGTGTGAACGGGCGATATTGCGCATTTCCGCCAGGATCATGCCGACCGTGAATTCGGCGACGCTGCGAGCGTTACGCCCCGGTGTGTTTATCACCTCAACGCCCCGGGCGTTCGCCACCTGAAGATTCACGTTTTCCACGCCACCGCGGAGCACGCCTACATATTTCAGCTTTGGTAGTTTATCGAACACCGCAGTATTGACGGGGGCAAACTGAGTGATCAGGATGTCAATATCATCCGTTCCCTGAAGCAGCGCTTCCGGTAAGGCCACCGCTTCTGCTCCTTCCTGTTCAACCCGCAGATTATCTTCCTGAAGTTTCTCAACGGAGTCATGTGACCACTCGCGTATTTCCACTTCAATTCCCTTATCCCTGAGCGCTTTTAGTCCTGATTCCATCATCGCTGCATTGATAAACAGATCGGCAATTGCCAGACATTTCATAATGATTCTCCCTAGATTAACGCATCAACATACCGCCGGTAACGTCCAGAGTTGCTCCCGTCATATAGCTGGTCTTAGGAGAAACCATGAAGACTCCGATGTCGGCAATTTCTTGCGGCTGGGCCACGCGGCCCACCGGAATACGACTGACGTAATAGTCAGGGTTTTGCTCAATGTTCTTACGGATCATCGCAGTATCCATGATCCCGACGGCGATATTGTTCACATTGATTTTTTGTTTGGCGACTTCCCGCGCCAGAGAGATAGCAAAGGCGACCAGGCCGGCCTTACTTGCCGCGTAGTGCGCATGTCCCGTCGTGGAGCCGTGGAACGCGGCCTGCGAGGTAATATTCAGAATGCTGCCCATCTGGTCATGCTGCAGGCAGTGATTTACAAACAGCTGGCTGAGATGGAAGATGGCTTTCAGATTGACATTCATCACCAGATCCCAGTCCTGCGGGCTGATCTCGGTGACGTAGCCGCTCAGCCAGATCCCGGCGTTATTCACCAGAATGTCGGCTTTGCCCAGTCTGTCGATACAGGTGGCAAACAGATTTTCCCGGCTCTGCTCGTCAGAGAGATCGGTTTTGACCGCAATGATCTCTACGTTCGCGCTGGCCTTCACCGTTTCGATCAGCCGTTCGGGATGCTCTTCCTCACGCATATAGGTAAAGCAGATATTGACGCCTTCTTTAGCGAGAGAAAGAACAAACTCTTTCCCAAGGCCGGTTGCGCCGCCTGTCACGATGGCCGTACGATTCGTTAAATTCAGATCCATTTTTTCCTCACTTAGTGCGCGATGTAGTTGCTGCAGCTTTTCCACGGCGACTGCATTTCTGATAACAGGTTTTTATAAAGCTGGTATTTGGTCTGGTAGACCCGGTGGTTTTCCGGATTAGGGGAGACGGTGCGTGAGACATGGACCATGTCGTTTGAGGCCGCAAATACCTCTGCAAACCAGCCCACCATAACGGCGGCGGTCATCGCGGTACCCAGGGTCCCGTGCTCTTTGACGTCAACGATTTCCAGCGTGGCCTGGAAGATATCGGCGAATATCTGCAGCCAGACCGGGGAGTTCGTGACGCCGCCAGCAATACGAATAGTGCGGCTTAACTTCGGGTTAATATTGCGTAAGCGCTCGGTGTGGTAGAGATGGCTGAAGGCCACGCCCTCATAAATCGCCCGCAGAAAATGGGCTTTTTTATGGAAGCTGTTGACACCGATAAAGCCGGCCGAGGCGTCGGGAATGGTGTTAGAGCCAAACACGAACGGAAAGAACAGCAGGTGACTTTCATCCGGCGTCGTTGATGAAACCAGCTTATTGCACAGGTCATAGACCGACGATCCTTGTTCGGCGGAGGTTTTCCGGTCGCTCTCCATAAAGTTGTTAATAAACCACTCCAGGTTGCTCGCGGAGGTGGGGCTGGCCTCGGTGATGAGCCATTTACCTTCAATGGGATAAATGGAGGTCATAAACAGATCTTTATCAATAACCGGGTGGTCGGTAACGTATTCGTTTATGCTCCAGGTGCCGGTGACGATCGCCATCTTATCGAGACTGTTAATCCCCGAGGCAATGGAAGAGGCCGAGATATCAAACACCCCGCCAGAAACCGGCGTACCTGCGCATAAACCGGTCAGACGGGCCACGTCGTCAGTGATTTTTCCGCAGCATTCTGTTGAGCGTTTGATGGGGGGCAATTTGTCCCGCAGTTCATCAAGTCCCCACCATGCCAGTAGTTCATCGTCATACTGGCAGTCACGTACGTTGATCAGGTTGGTCCCTGAGATATCGGTCAGCTCAAGAAAAGCCTCTCCGGTCAGGTAAAAACGGATCAGGTCCTTGACCATAAAAATATAACGCGCTTTTTGCAGCGTCTCGGGCTCGAACTCCTTCAGCCATGCCAGCAGGGCGACAGGTTGTCCGGCCCAGATGGACTGCATTGTTTTTGGCAAAATGTCGGTAAGGAATTCTGGCGAGCGTTGCCATCTCTCAACGTACTCTTTTGCCCGGCTATCGGTGGATATAATGCCGTTACGCACCGGGTGACCTTCTTCGTCGACCAGATACAGACCGTTACCATGACCGGTGACGGCCACTCCTTTTATCTGGCTGGCGTCGATACCTGATTGCGCAATCGCTTTTTTAATCACTTCGACATTAGCGGCCCACAGCTCATCGATACTGCGCTCTGTGTGGAATTCCCGGGGTGTCAGCATCTGTGTGGATTTTGAGGCGATGGCGAGCACCTGTCCTTTACGGTCATAGATGGCTGCCTTGGTGACGGTTCCACCATTGTCGATGCCCATGACGTATTCATCTTTCATTCGCGTGGACTCCTTATTGGTTACCATAAGCCGGGCTCGCTGGTGGTTATCCCTTTAAATCCGGCATGGAATATTTTATCTACAAGGTATTTGCGCTTAACAAAGCCTCCGGCGATGAATACCACATCAAAGCCTTTCAAATTTCGGCTAATCAACTCCAGACACTGGCAGGCATATTCAGCAGGTAAGATTTCAATTGCGTCCGGTGGACTGTGTTTAACAATATCGAGCGACTGATCAAGCGATCGCGAGTCGATAAGTAAAACTCGATATACGGTCAGCAATCCCTCTTTTTTTGCGTAGCGTAGCGCGGAGAGATTGGAAGAAATAACACCATCAACCTTGTAATAATTTTTCAGCAGATTGATCCCCGCCTGATCCGGTTTGAAGCCGCCCAGTAATTCAAGGTGAACGAGGACCTTCTTACCGCTTTGATGGCATTTGCCAATCAGCGACTGCAGATTGCCGATATTCGCTTCGGATAGCAGCACATATTCTGACTGGCAGGATAATGCTTTCTCAAAGTATTTATACTTCCTGATGGAAGGGATGATGGTGTTATTTGAAATCATATTAATTTCCGATGTTATTTAGCCATGTAGAGGCTGTATGCATCTTCCGCTGTTGCGTTTTCATGGATGATGGCATTCAGGCCTGCTACCACTTTCGCTGGCTGCGGATCCTGGGTAATGTTCCGTCCCACAGCCACGCCTTTCGCACCCATCTGCATACAGTGCTGAACAAATTTGAAGTAACCGTCGATGCCGGTTTTTGGCCCTCCTAAGGCAAGCACCGGCACGCCAGCAGCTTCAACGATCAGTCGGTCCTCTGGTGAACCGGTAAAACGCGTTTTGATGACGTCCGCGCCCAGCTCCACCGCTGCGCGGGCCGATGCAGCGATGATGGCCGGATTGTTAGAGTCATCGCTGGTGACGGGATAACCATACGGGAGCGATTCGACAATCAGCGGTACGTTCCAGCGATCCGCTGCCTGCGCGAGTTGCATCGCCATAATGTGGGTTTTTTCTTCATTGAAGGCGCCGGGGAAGGTCATGCAGACCACGCCCTCGGCAGCGACTTTAAGCGCATCTTCGACGGAAAAAACGGGGGTAGTATCGGGAACGGTATTGTCAAAGATACTGACCGTGCTGTCGACGCGTAAGACAACGGGAACGCTGTTTAATGCTTCCCGATAATTCTTCAACATGCCGTACGTGACGAGCGCACAATCCAGGCCGTGTTCCACCAGAGCAGGGAGCTGATTTATCGTATTATCAATACCATTTGTTTTCGTGGAAAAATAGTAGCCATCCAGCGCTAAGGTCACGGATTTACCATCTTTTGCGAATATTCTTGCGAGACGACGTTCTTTAGACATTTATTTACTCCTGAGATAAAAAAACAAAAAAAAGCCCTCAGAGACTCGCGTCTCTGAGGGCTTTCTGTTCACATACCCTTTTGATAATGGTTCGGGATTCCAAAGCATTATCAATGCAATTTTTTAGCAAAGTGAGAAAGGTTTAACTTTTTTAAATTAAATCTGTTCTCCTGCGTGATTAAATAACTAACACACGCGATAACTTATTGTCCAGTTGGTATCGTTGAAATGAGAGATTCATCACATCAATATGTTGTATTCCATGAGAAGTGCCGGGTTAAATACAGAAACAGAACCTTTAAAAACCAGGCAATAACGCATCCGGTCAAGGGTGAGAACGCCAGGCGTTTATTTCATCCGCATGAAGATCGCATCCATGCATGCCTATGCCTGCAGGTCGTCATCTACAACGCGCATTTATTCCTGTCCGGATGGCGTACAAAAACGCTATAGCAATGTTGTCGGCATGGCGATCTGTCCTTACTGATTTCATCCTGCCGCCCGGGCAAATTACTCGTCCGCTTTGTGCGCCCAGGCAGGCATCGCCGTCAGATAACGTTTTGCCCGTTTCCGTGATTCCGCTACGCCCACCTTTTGCCAAGAGTCGAGAAAAGCCGCCAGACCGGATACGGCCTCTTCCCAGGATTTCAGATTACCGTCGCTGTCGCTGCAATACGCGCAATATATATCGCTGGCCCCTTGCGCATCAGGTGCGGACATCGGCATTCCGCAGGCCTGGCAAAAACTTTCGTGCTGTGTCATAGATCGCTCCTCCTGTCGTTTGGTTGTCTACTAAACATACAGAATTTACGCATGGCGCTTAGCGTTTCAGATCAATAGATCCTGCCGTAACCGTTGTTGGGGATTTTCTGCCGGGGAGTGCGGGAGGGATAACGGGAACTTACTCCGTATCGCACAGCTATCGCCTCCCTTATTTTTTATTGATGCAACGGTTGATCGCAGGCCGCGAGTATGGATTCATGCATCGCTTCGGAAAGTGTCGGATGCGCAAAGATCATCGACAGGAGACTTTCGTCTGTGGCCTCCAGGTGACGGGCGATGCCAAAGCCCTGGATCTGTTCCGTGACCTGTGCGCCAACCATATGCGCGCCCAGCAACTCGCCGGTTTCAGCATCGAAAATCGTCTTCACAAAACCCTCTGTCTCGCCGCTGGCCAGCGCCTTACCATTGCTCTGATAAGAGAACTTACCGATCCTGACGGGCCGTCCCCTGGCCAGGGCCGTCGATTCCGTCAGGCCCAGACTGGCAACCTGAGGCCGGGCATAAGTGCAACCGGGCACATAGTCGCGATCAAGCGGATGGGCGCCTTCGACACCGGCCAGTGTCTCAACGCAGATCACGCCTTCGTGGCTGGCCTTGTGCGCCAGACACGGCGGGCCGGCTACATCGCCGATGGCATAAAGCCCGAATACGTTAGTGCGACAAGCCGCGTCCGTCTTGATAAAACCGCGGTCTAACTCAACGCCCAGCGCTTCCAGCCCCAGATCTTCAATATTCGGCTGTACGCCGACCGCCAGCAGCACACGTTCGACATCCTGGGAATATTCGCCGCCGGTGTTTTTCAGTGTGCAGCGCACCCCGGTATCGGTGAGCTGTACTTGCGTCACCAGGGTCTGGGTATGGACCTGAATACCGCGTTTTTCGAATGACTTACGCACTGCTGCAGACACCTCGGCATCTTCCACTGGCAAAATCTGCGAAGCTAGCTCGACCAGCGTCACTTTACAGCCCAGATCGTTATAAAGGCTGGCGAACTCGACGCCAATCGCCCCTGAACCGATGATTAAGAGCGATTTGGGTAATAGCTTAGGCCGCAGCGCCTCGAAATAGGTCCAGATATATTCGCCATCTGGCGTGATGCCTGGTAATGCGCGTGGCCGGGCGCCGGTTGCCAGGATCACGTGATCGGCCCGGTAATCGCGCGCTTCACCGCGTGCATCCTCGACCGTGATTTGCCCCTTGCCGCGCAGCCGCGCTGTGCCATCAATGACCTGCACGCCATTTTTCTTCAACAGGTACGCAACCCCTGCGGTGAGCTGTTGCGATACGGTACGGCTAAACTGCACCAGTTTTTGCAGATCGACGTTCACCTCGCCCACGCTGATGCCCAGCTGACTGGCATGGGTGATAGTGTGCGCAACCTCAGCGCCATGCAGCAGCGCCTTGGTTGGAATGCATCCCCAGTTCAGGCAGATGCCGCCCAGATGCTGTTTTTCCACTAATGCGGTACGAAACCCTAGCTGACCGGCACGGATGGCGGCAACGTATCCCCCAGGACCACCGCCGATGATCAGCACATCGTATTTATCGTGCATAGCTCGTCTCCTGGATAAACATCAAGGTCGGGGTTTCAATCAGTCGCTTGAGTTCCCGGAGAAAAGCCGCACCTGCCGCGCCATCGATGACCCGGTGATCGCAGGATAGCGATACCGTCATTTGGTGGCGCGCGACGATTTGCCCGTCGCGTACTACCGCCCGGAGCTCGCCGGCGCCAATGGCGAGGATTGCGCTTTGCGGTGGATTGATGATGGCGTCAAACTGCCGGACGCCGAGCATTCCCAGATTTGACACGCTAAAGGTCCCGCCCTGGAACTCTTCCGGCTTCAGCGTGCCCGCTTTGGCTCTGGTCACCAGCGAGTGAATTTCGTTCGATATGTCGCTAATCGATTTCCGGTTCGCCGAGCGAACAATAGGGGTAATTAGCCCGGCGGGCAGCGCAACGGCCACCGAAATGTCGGCATCAGCAAAGCGGCGGATACTTTGTGTCGCTTCATCAAACTGGATGTTGACGTCAGGCACGGCCACCAGAGCCAGGGCGCAGGCCTTCACCAACAGGTCATTAACCGAAATCTTGACGCCGGGTACTTCGCGG
Source organism: Klebsiella sp. K5-45 (assembly GCF_030128605.1). NCBI lineage: Bacteria > Pseudomonadati > Pseudomonadota > Gammaproteobacteria > Enterobacterales > Enterobacteriaceae > Klebsiella > Klebsiella sp. K5-45. The sequence continues at coordinate 50,429 of NZ_JAKUZW010000011.1, forward strand.
TTAATGTCCTGACGTAACGCTAACAGTCGTTCCAGATCGAGATCGACGTTCAAACGGAAATGGGGAGACTGTTGCTTGGACGTTTGCAGGCGAGAAGCGATAGCCCGCCGCATACCGGACATCGGGATGCTCTCAAAGGGTGCCGGGGCACTCTCCTGCACAGGGCTGGTCTGCGGGTGCTCGTCGAGTAACAACGCCGCGGCCAGCACATCATCGCGACTCACTCGACCGCGTGAACCGCTGCTTCGGCAGTCATGTAAGTTGATACCCAGTTTGCCGGCCAGACGGCGCGCCAGCGGGGTGGCCGATACCTGGCTATCATCGGCATGCGAGCGGGGCGCTTTGCTGCGACGAACAGGGGGCGTCGGGGAGGCCAGGCGACCGCCGGCGGCAAGGATCGCGCTTTCCAGATCAGAAACAGAGATACGATCCCCGCGCCCGCTGCCGCGGACTTTTTTCAGGTCGACACCCCAGCGGGCAGACAGTCTTAACGCATGGGGCGTGGCATTAACCTGAGTCACATCGGTCACGCCTTGCAGACTGACGGGGATGTCGGTCTGCCCAACGGGGGGCTCGGGGCTGTTGGATGGCGGCGAAACAACGGAAGGTGGCTTAGCGCCTGCCTGTGCGGCAGCCTCCGTGCCAGGGGCTGCGGATTTCGCCGTAGCCAGAGTGGCAGCGAATTCGTCCAGGTCAGCATCGCTGACCGAAGCGTCAGCCGCCAGGGCCAGCACGGCGCCTACCTGAAGCGTCTCACCCTCGCGGGCGAGTATCCGACGTAACGTACCGGCAAAGGGGGCCTCCAGCACATTGACGATTTTACTGGTTTCAATCTCACAGATTTCCTGCCCTGGGGTGAAGCTGTCACCCTCCTGGATTGCCCACCGAGCGAGCAAGCCTTCTTCCATGGAAAGCCCCCACTTTGGCATTTCAAGCGTCTTGATTTCGCTCATCGGTTAATCCTCCAGCACTTGACGGACGGCGGCTTCGATACGTTCTACGCCAGGGATCCAGAGTTTTTCGAGAGCAGGGGAGAACGGGACCGGCGTGTGTGGCGGCGTCACCAGCAGAACGGGCGCTTTGAGGAAATGGAATGCCTGGGACGCGATCAGCGCCGCGACATCATGAGCAAAACCGAAGCGTGCCGCGGATTCGTCGACAATCACTACCCGCCCCGTGGACGCCACCGATTCCAGAATCCCTTCCTCATCCAGCGGCGAAATGGTCCGCGGGTCGACCACCTCGACCGAGATCCCCTCTCTGGCCAGTTTGTCCGCCACCTGATTGGCTTTATGCACCATTGCCGACAGCGCAATGATGGTGACGTCCTCTCCTTCGCGGGTATAGTTGGCTACACCTAGCGGGATGGTATAGCTCTCGTCCGGTACCTCGCCCTTGAGGTCGTACAGCATTTTATGCTCGCAGAATACCACCGGGTCGTCGTCGCGAATGGACTGGATTAACAGACCCTTGACGTCATAAGGCGTCGAGGGCACCACCACCTTCAGCCCTGGGGTGGTGGCAAAGATATTATAGGGTGACTGTGAATGCTGGGCCGCGGCGGAAAACCCCGCGCCGATCATACCTCGCATCACCAGCGGGGCCCTGGCTTTGCCACCAAACATGTAGCGGAACTTAGCCGCCTGGTTGTACAGCGCATCGTGACTCACGCCAAAAAAATCCATGAACATCAATTCCGCGACCGGCCGCAGACCCGTCGCTGCGGCGCCGGCCGCCATACCGATAATGGCCGACTCGGTAATGGGCGTGTCGATCACCCGATCGGAGCCGAACTGCGTCCACAGCCCTTTAGTGACCCCAAGCACACCGCCAAAGGCTTCTATCTTCGCCTCTTCGGGCGCATTTCCGCCATGACCGCCACGTAAGTCTTCACCGATCAGCACCACGCGTTCATCGCGTTCCATTTCCTGGGCCAGGGCTTCCTTGACCGCTTCACGATAAGTTTTAATCGCCATAGTTATCACCCTCAGTATGAGACATAAACGTCTGTCAGCAGGTCTTCCGGAGCCGGATAGGCAGCGGCGCGGGCCTTCAATACCGCATCGTTGACCAGGCCTTCTACTTCCTCGTCAATCGCCGTCAGTTCTTCCTGGGTGATATGCTGCTTGACCTTAGCGGTGAAAATCTTCAGCGGATCATGTTGTTCACGCAGGCGTTGCACTTCACCTTCCGCGCGGTATAGCGCGGGATCGCCCTCAAAATGACCATGCCAGCGGAAGGCTTTGGCCTCAATGACGCTTGGGCCACCGCCTTCTCGCGCACGCTTGACCGCCTCTGAGGTTGCCTCATAAACGGCAAAGAAATCGGTGCCATCAACGGTCACTGCCGGCAGGCCGAAGCCAGCGGCGCGTCGGGCGATATCACGCCCACCCACGGCGTAGTCGTGACCGGTCCCTTCGCCGTAACCGTTGTTCTCGAAAATAAAGACGGCTGGAAGCTGGAGCACGACGGCCATATTGATGGCTTCAAAGACCAGGCCCTGATTAGAACCCCCATCGCCCGTAAAAGAGACACCGACGTTGCCGGTTTTTAGCGTCTTTGCCGTTAGCGCGGCGCCGATGGCCAGGGGAGGGGCTCCCCCAACGATAGCGTTCGCTCCCAGCATTCCTTTCGACAGATCGGCAATGTGCATCGACCCGCCCTTACCGCGACATAACCCGCTGTCCTTACCGAATATTTCGGCCATCATGCCGTGAATGTCACAACCTTTAGCAATACAGTGGCCATGTCCACGGTGTGTTGAACCAATGAAATCTGCGCTCGTTAAATTTTCGCAGACCCCCACCGCGATGGCTTCCTCGCCGGTGTAAAGGTGAATGAAGCCCGGAATATCACCGCTGGTATTTTCCTGATGCAACCGCTCTTCAAAGGTCCTGATCTCCCGCATCTTGCGGTAAGCCTGCAATAACGCCTGTTTGCTGAGCATCGTTTAATTCTCCTCAATAAAGGTCACCCAGGCGGGGCCAACAGACAGGGCGGATAACCCTGGCCACACCCATGCAATGAATCTACGAGCGGTTAAAGGGAGTGCGAAGCCACCTTCATGGGGGGGTAGGTGGGGGTTTTCATGCTTGAGGTCAAACTTTCTAAATTTTGTGTAGTAATAAAGTTTGGCTGTCCCATGTCATCCCGGGGGCTGGCGTACAATTGAAAAAAAACAAAGCGAGTAGATAACCACGGATGAAGCCATTGGATTTAGAAAGTCGCCAATCACCCTCACTGGTCTCCGGGCCATTGCGGCTGACGCGAGGCTTGCCGCTAATCCTGACCAAATTCGTCCCGCCTCGCTCCTCGATACAATTGCTGGAGCGCCCCCGGCTGCTTCAGCTTCTCAGTCCCGTTCAGCAGTGCCGGCTGGGCGTCGTCTGCGCCGGCGCTGGATTTGGCAAAACCACGCTGTTGGCGCAATGGCATCAGCAGATGGTCGCCCAGGGCGAACGTATCGCCTGGCTGAGCCTCGATGAGGATGATGATGACGTATGGCAGTTTATTCCTTATCTGCTGCAAGCATTGCGTCCACTCTATGCTGACTGGGACGCCGATTTCTGGCGTGACATGGAAGAACAGAAGCTCTCCAGCTCCGAGCAACTGCTGGCCGGGCTCATTAACCAGCTACACTACTGCCCGCATGACGTGTACCTGATTATCGACGACTTCCACGTGATTAACGATCGTGGGGTCTATGAAGCGCTGGGGTATTTAATCAAGCATGCGCCTGCCGCCTTGCATCTGATCATTGGCAGCCGTTTCCACCCGAATCTTGCGCTGAGCCAACTGCAGGCCCAGGACCAACTGGTGGAGATCTATGATCGAGACCTGCAATTCACGCTCGAAGAAACAAAACACTATTTTAGCCGCACGGTTGCGCTACCCCTCAGCAACCACCATGCACAGCGGCTACAGTCTGTGACAGAGGGCTGGATTGCAGGGATGAAGATCGCTTCATTGTCGGCAGAATTACAGCATGATCCCGAGCATCTGTTGCGCAATATGCATGGAGGAACACGGTCCATTGCCCGCTATCTGAAAGAGGTGGTACTGGACCCGCTGCCGGAAGAGGTTCTCGATTTCCTGGTGAAAACGTCCTTCCTCAGCCGGTTAAATGCCGAACTATGCAATGCAGTGACAGGACGTGATGACAGTCAAGCGATGCTGGCATGGATTGAGCGACACAACCTTTTTTTGTCAGCCCTTGACGAACAAGGCTACTGGTTCCGCTACCATCCTCTGTTGCAGGAAAATCTTCGGACTATGCTGCAGCAGAACAACGCTATTGACCGCAAACAGCTACATGAATTAGCCAGTCATTGGTTCGTCGAACAGAAGCTGTGGTCTGAGGCGGTACGCCATGCGCTCAGCGCAGGCAAGCCGGTGCATAGCCCCGTGCAGGATGGCGCAAGCGCTCAGTCACTGGCGGAAGAAGGGGATATCGATACCCTGATCTCATGGATGCATCATTTACCGCCCAGCACCGATCCTTCGCGCATTGACCTGCAAATTAACCTGGCCTGGGCACTGGCGCATTATTTCCACTTTGATGAGTCGAGGCAGCTGCTTGATAACCTCGATCAGATGGTACTTCATCATCGTGAGGATTTAACTCGCAGCACCTGGTGTAAATTGCGCGTTGTGCGGGCAATTTGCGAAGCCTTTGCGGAAAACATCCCGGAGAGTCTGGCTATTGTTCAGCCGTTGCTGGCCGAAGTGCCCTGCGGTGACACCTGGGTTGATGGTCTGATATGCAATATTCTCAGCTATTGCCATGTTGTTAACCAGCGCTATCACGACGCGCTGGAGGTTCAACAGCATATGCCCTCTCCGGAAAGTCCTTTAGATAATCTGTTTGTCTCGGTTTATCGCGCGTTTATCATTGCCCAGTGCCATCTTTGTCAGGGCGATCTGGGAAAAGCCGGGTGGTATGCAGAGAAAACGTTGCGCCAGGCTGAATGTTATACCGGTACCCAGTCGACCAGTGGCGCGACGCTGGCGCCGCTGCTGGCGGAGATAGCCTATGAATGTCAGAGGGGTGACTCGCCCGATCATCTGTTAGCCGACCGGCTCGAATTCATCGACCGATTCAGTCCACCCGACGCGCTGAGTCGTTGCTATACCTATCTCGCGCGTCAGGCTCTGGATGGCGATATGCCGTATGAGGCCGAGCGATTGCTGGAGCATGCGCAGCGCCTTGCGGTGTCTCGCGGCTGGCAACGGCTCCAGGCCATGATGTTAGCCGAGCAGGTGAGGGTGCGACTGCAGCGCGGCAATTTCACAGGCGCAGAGCAACTGCAGCGACAGCTTGAACAAATGTCCGCCAGCTTCAGAATGGATGCCGAACATCCCTGCCAACGCGCTATCGTTATGTCTGCATCCCTTAGCCGCAGCCGGCTTCTTCTCGCCAGAGGCCTGGCGCCGCAAGCCTGTATTCTCCTGGCTGAGATGGTCTCCGATCAGGAAAGCCGGGGGGACAGGTTAACCGCAGCACGTCTGCGTACGCTCTGGTCATTGGCCTTGTGGCACAGCGGCAAAACTGCGGCAGCGCGCACGACATTTCAGCCAGTGCTGCAGCTGGCTGAACAACAGCATCTCAAAGGCCTCTTTCTTGACGCTGGCGATACCTTGCAACCTTTGCTTATCGGTATGAACGATTCCTCTTCGGCTTGGACAGAGGAAAGGGGAGTGCAAGGTCCCTGGGCAGACAAGCGCGCGCCTGCAGACAGAACACCGTTTAATAGTGGAAGTCCTGATATTCATGAGGAGCTCAGCGAGCGAGAGTTGCAGATATTACAGCTGATCGCTGAAGGTCAGATGAACAAAGAAATCGCTCGCTCCCTCGCTATTTCTGCCGAGACGGTCAAATGGCACATCAAAAACATCTACGCGAAGCTTAAAGTGAATAGCCGCACTCAAGCGATGAGCCGGGCGCTGGAGATGAAATTACTGGATTAATGGTTTGAACAGGGGGGGCTGGGCGCAGAATATTATTCAAACGAGCCACTTTCTTAACGGGCTATGAGCCATGGATAAGTGAGGTACTTGTAAGTCCATGGGGAGCTCTCTGAACAGTGATGGCAGTTTTGATGCCCAGGCTCAGCGATATGAACATTGGTTTTAAGGAGGCGACGCCAGGGGAAAGTCATCCCAGAGAGGCTTTAGGGGAGTGTTTTCTGTAACGTTTTGATTGAAGTGGTGCGATAATAGGAATGAAAAATAGATGTCAAGGCATTGTTTTTAAATGATTTATTTTTATCGAAAAATAATCCTATACACATAGCTATACACACTGGCAAAGGCGTTCAAAAATCACTCATCTCAATATCCAACAAAATACTTTTTCTTGAGCAAACCATTCATACTGTTCACCACCAGATTATTACTATTAATATCAATAAAATAGAAGTTAACAATATAGTGTAGAGTGAACACCAAACTCTACATTTAGCCTTGAGGCATAAAAAAACCCGGCATTCGCCGGGTCGATGAATCGTTAAGTAGATACAGGATCATCGCATTTAGGTAGCCAGTCAGCATTGCTTTCCTCCCTGAGGGCCAGGTTAGTCTGCATTCCCTGATTGGTCCGCCGCTTCTCGTACTGCAGCCCATACTCTTTCAGCATTAACGGCAGCCCCTTGCCAAACATGGTCAGACTGAGCGTGTTTTTATAGCCGTTAGCCTCCATATAGACCAGATAGGCATGGTAAAGGTATGTACGAGGCTGACGTGGGACAATGTTAGCATTACCCATAAACATGCCCGTGGTGTCAGGCAGGACTTCAAGGTAGCCGCAAAAATCAAACGCTGAATCAGCATCACGTTTGATGGTGAGTGCTTCATCGGAATTCTGCTGCGACTGAAGTAATGCTCTTGCGCTCATTGGATCACTGAAACGCTGCATAAGCTGGCGAACAATTACCGCCAGCTCGCTGGCAATCTTCTCTTTGAGCTGAGTATCACGTTCCTCCGGTGCTATCTGGTCGGGGAAATGCAGGATCACCCTTCGGCGTGAAACTCCACCACTACGATCAGTGAAACGCATCGGGTTATTGTTCACAGCCAGGATGACCGCCGGGATGTGAGTTGAATAGGCGTTCTGATATTTGGGATCAACGGATACCGCATCGCCGCCAGTGATGGCTTTTAGTCCGGCCCCGTCACCGCTCCACTTTTCCTGGTCGGGAAGTCGAATCAGTGAAAAACCTATTAACGCAGCTCGTTCTCTTGGCGACTCAAGCATTTCAATGGTTGCCGAGGTAGCGTTATCTTCACCCGCCAGCATGGTTGCTATTTCAGCAAGAATACTCTTTCCACTTCCGCCAGGGCCAGTGACCTCCAGAAAAAGCTGCCAGTCATAACGGTTAGCCAGCACCATAAACAATGCAGCCAGAATAATGTCCCGCTTTTCAGGATTAAAACCTGCGGCACGATCCAGCCAGCGCCAGAATGCCGGGGCATGGGTTTCCAGTGACTCGCCGTCAACGGGCTGCGTGTAATCCACCTCGCACAGCGTACGTAACCAGTGCTTCTTATCGTGCGGGCTGAACAATCCTGTCCGGGTATCGAGCACACCGTTGCGAAATCCGATAAGTTGCCGCGCCGGATTCTGCTGTTGCGGAACGATCAGTTTGAGGGTTTCCACGAGAGACGCAATTTTCGCGGATGAAAAAGGTGCGTCGAGGCGCTGAAACAGCGCAGCGACATCACGGGCAAAATCGGCGTAATAGATAACTTTCCAGGCCCCCGCCTCATAGCGTGAAAGGAGCTGCCCGTTCGGGTCTACTGCCAGTGAATTTTTATAGTGATCCACTACCCTCTGCGCTTTTTCGCTGACACTCAGAGCGGTAAATTCAGCTTCGCTCATTGTGTCGAAAGGGCTGGCAACAGCTGGTTTTATTACTTCATAAATTGCCAGCCGGGTGGCTTCTTCGCCGTTCTGCGTGAATGCATCGTTCCAGTCACCATACACAGGTGGGAGCGCCATTGTGCAATTGCAGGCCCTGGCAGCAGCTTCGCCCCTTGTTTGCCCCGCACCGTTGAGATCGCGGTCAGCAGCAATAATTATCTGGCGCGTTGGGTACTGACTGCAGGCAATGCTCGCCAGGGAAAGGAAATTGACGGATGAAAAGGCCACCATGACAGCATCGCCAGTCAGATGGTTGATAGTGAGTGCGGTGGCATATCCTTCCGCTATCCAGAGCCGTTTGGCTGCTTTGGCAGTACCTTCAATCAGGTAAAAGGCATTCTTAACCTGACCGCCTTTAAGGAAGCATTTGCCCCCATCAGCGTTGATTAACTGCAGATTTACCAGCTCTCCATCTGCATACAATGGAACGATAAGATCTCCCGCGCGAAATGCCACACCACCGACTTTATGCATGGCGGTTAATTCCCGGCAAGGCAGTGCAGGAAACCCTTTACTCGTCAGATAGGCATTGCCTGTGGTCTGACGGGACTTATCAAACAAACGGGCAGCCAGCACTGCTGCAGCTTTTTTCCCGTCCTCTTTTTCAGGAGAACCAGATTCATGCATTTCCTGAGATACTGGCGGCAGGTTTCCGGTAATACCGTTTATTCTGTCTGCCGCTTCACTAATGCCTACATCCAGTACTTTACTTACTAGCGCCAGGCCATCACCTGCCCCGCACTGGTTACAGAACCACGTTCCCCGCCCTTCCTGGTCATCAAATCGAAAGCGGTCTTTCCCGGCACAGACCGGGCAGGGCTGGTGCCGATTTTTCAGTACGGTTACACCCAGTGCGGGTAAAATTCTTGACCAGTGACCACGAGCTGCTTTCTCTGCCTGGCTAACTTTCATTCCTGACATTGTGCGGCCCTCCTCAGTGCAGCGCTGGTTTGTTGAGGTGACGGGAACAAAGTTCATCCATGACCGTCATTCCGAGCAGTGAGAGAACCGGACAGGCTTTAAGCGGCCCCGACTCCATCAGATCCGAAAGCAACGCGCAGGCAATTTCCAGTCCTCTTTGCTGCCCATGCTGGCGCAGATAGAACCCTTCCAGCTCGCGGGCTATGGCATCTTCAAGTTCAGCGAGCGTCAGGCCGGAATAACGTTCCTGCTGACAACTGATAGTCAGCCAGGCACAGGCTACGGCACGGCGATACAGAGCGGCACGAAGTACCAGATGAGATTCACAGCATTTCATCAGGCCACCTCCGCATTCATCAGGTCGTCATGGCAGCGTTGCACCACTCCATCCAGTTGCTCTGTCATCAGATAAATGAGGGAAACCAGTTGTTCGCATTGGGCACCTGCTGGCTTTTCATAACAGTCCTGCAGGGCTGCCATGCCAGTTACATACTCACCCACATTGCGTAAATGTTTCAGCCTTACAACATCGTCGTAAGAAATCTCAAACTGGTTCATAGCGTCACCTCCCCGGCAGGCAGGCGTGCAGAAAGGGAGAGCACATAATCACGGACCAGCGAACGGCGCGCGGAACGCTCATCGCAGGCGACAGTGCGAAGCATACAAATGCGGGGTTGAGTGTCAGCACGGCGGATTGCGGCAAACACAAAGACATATTGCGGATATGACGGGGTGAGGATTGTAGCCATGATGGCAGCCTCCATTGAGTAGCGGTTATTGCTACCACCGGAAACGCCAATTTCACTGGTGGCAGCCCGAACGGGGTTGGCGTAACCGGCCTCAATGGATACCGGCCAGCCCGAAGGCTGCCCCGCCCGGACTGCCATTATCTCGAAAGAACTACGGTGTACACACAAACACCACAGCCCGGAAAATGGGTGTGCCTGAGCTACGACGAAAAAAAAGACGCCTGGCGCGTCTGGTGTCGCCATTGAGTTTCGCGGAACGCCAATTCCGGCTGCCGATTTTGCGACAGCGGAAAAACTATACCTGGAAATGACGACAGTAAGCAAGCCTGAAAAAAGGTATTTATTGTATTCAGGTATCATCATGCATCACATCCCCGCCCACGGGCGCTGATACGGTCCGCCATCCATGCGCTGACCTCAGACTGTGCCCAGGCAACATTTTTACCGCCAAGCGGGATCTGCTTCGGAAACGCATCGCGACTGATCAGGTCGTAAATGGTCGAACGGGACAACCCGCATAAGTGCATCACCTCAGGCAGGCGTAAAAATCGTTCATGCTGGTTCGGTACAGGAAATAATGGCGCAGCCGGAGCTGGCGCAGACACAGAAATATTACGCATTTATCTACCCTCTTTAATTTCCACAACAGACCTGATGAATTTATCCGGGTTCAGGTAGTTCCTTATTATGTGTATATAAACCGCCTGCGCACGCATTATTTATTTAGCGTCACATATTGATTTCATGAAACTTAAAACCAGATCAAACCATATAAAACAACATAATAAATACTATGCCTGCGGGCTATAAATATAGGAGCATTAATAGGAACTACCATTCATCAATGAGTTAACTACCCCATGGGTCATTGCACCTGATAGTGCTGACCCCACCGCCAATACAGCAAGGCAGTACAACTTCTACACGAGGCCTTGCATTGCAGGCCCCAATTTCCGGGCATATTTTTGAATCGCATCCAACTTATAAACATTGGGTCTGCATAAAAACCTTGATATTAAATAATTTCATCTTAAATCTTAAAATATATCCGCATGAATCCATAAAGAACCGGACAGTTCTAGTTTTATAAAAATCAGTATGAAATGCAACACCATGGTCAGAGGCGAAAATGTTATTTCCCGGCAATAACAGGCAGTCTATTTCAGCGCCTGTCGAATACTACTGAATAAGGGTGAATAGTGGTGAGGAGCAAAAAACAAATAGCTACGAGGAATAAAAAACCATCCATTATGAAAAAATACCATAAATAATTTTATTCCCATGTGAACAGTTATGAACAGTCGATGAATACTGCCATGCCAACCCTTCACCTTATAACCTACTGTATTATCTATTTTTTTACCTAAGTGAATAGTAGTGAACAGTTAATGTAAGTCTGAAACTGACTCAGTTAAACGAGGCCTTTCTTGGCTAGCCAAAAGAGGTCTTTGTCTTGTCGCTCGCACAATGGCGTTCAATGGCGGCTTTGTATGCATCACAGCACAATTGACACCAACACAAACAACAAGGTGCTGACATGACTATCCCAGACCAGAGCAATAAATCGACTGCTGATATTTCTATCCCTGCTGCGACACAACAGGCGCTTGAAAAAGTGAATGCTGCCAAATCAGCCTGGACGGAAGCCCGTCGCAAACAAATTGATGCTGCTGCGATGCTCGCAACAATCCGTAAACGCCGTGTAGAAACGGAAACGGAGGCAAAGGCGCAAAATGAAGAATGGCGTCAGATGTTTCATGAAAACCAGGGACAGGTAACGCCGAAAATGAAAAAACTAAGGGCTGAGATTGCCCTGGGGCGTGAAACACTCGACGAGTTTGATGATCTGCTTGCGGCCCATGCCGGAGAGAATGAGTATCTCCCATGGAAAACGGCGGAACTGGCCCGTGGTTACATTCAGGCACATGATAATCTTATCGAAACCCATGTTAACCAGCTTTGGCATGATTTTATGAAGCAGCATGGTCAAACCCTTATCCAGCTTTTAAGCCTTCTCAAAGTGACAAAAGGGAGAAGTGCCAGCTCTGTAATTGGTGTTGTCCATTCTGTGAATGATCCTGAAACGCTATTGCGGGATTTCATTACTTCTTCAATCACTAATCCGGCGTTGAAACAGAATGCCTCTCTGCAGAGTGACCCTTTCCTGAATAAAATTGGTGTACTTGCTGATAATAGTGCCTATCAGGATATTCAGAACGCCCCCAGCCCGGCGGCGCAAATCCGCATACAAAAACAGCGTGAAAAAGCGAAGAAGGGGCAAAGCTGATGGACACCACAATTACCCCTAAGGAAGCGCTGCATCACTACCGGGATGCTTCTCAGAGCTGGCTATCACTTCGCAACGAGCAAAGTACAGCCCAACTACGGCTGCAGGCATTGTTGCTGTCTGCAGATAAGCCTTACAATTATGCCTGGCAGGTTGAAACTCTCAGAGAAAAGCTAGAAGTGCTTGAATGCCAGATCAGCTGTGCGGCAAATGATGGTCTCTACGCGCAGAGAAGTGTCGTGGATGCCTGTGTTGATAATGCCTTGAGTGAATTTATGGCAAATTCGGGCAAGGCGCTGACCTCAGCGCTGGCACCTTATCTGAACGGCCCCTTTGGCCTTGATGTTGCTGCACGTGTGCTGCGTTTGGCGCTGGCGCATTATTCGGAACTCAATGCTCCAGAACTGCTTGAGTCCTGCCGTGAAATCCTTGATGAATCAGGTTTATCGCCTGATGCATCAATGCGCATGGATGCCTCGAAGAGATTCACTCCGGCGAAGCATAAAACTTTTCAGGACAGGCTCAAGCGCCTGAAACTTGCGGAGGAAGCCTATGGCTTTACAGTGTCCTGAGTGCGGCGCAATCTCACATGCCCGTTCAAGCTTTTATGAGGCCCCATCCATAAAGCGGACTTACTATCAGTGCAAAAACCTGGAGTGCTCATGCACATTCACCGCACTGGAGAGCGTGGACACGATTATTGCCCGGCCTAACAAGGTTGAGACCAAGGATGAAACCGCAAGCGAGCAATCAGAGAAGTCAGCTCACACACTCGGAAAATATGGCGCTGCCTCCAGGCTCTCAAACCGCCAGCAAATTCCTGTCTGACGGCTCAAAGCAATCCTCGAACCGGCTTTTATGCCGGTTTTTTATGCCAACTTTCTGACTTTCCCGTTGATGCTGAGAGTGCATGGCTATGCTGCATGAAACCGCATGACTTTATGTACTGGTATTTTTACCTCTCAGACCGCACGCGGCATGGATGAGAACCGTTCATGCACCTGCATGAAAACCACTACATAAAGCGGGCAGGCGTGGCGGGGCTACGAGCGCGCGCTAAGATGTTAAATGGTGCTTATCTTTTCAAATTTCAACGAGCTGGCATGGTCAAGACGGGGGGAATCTCGCCTCTGCGGTGCGCTGTTGAAACATAAGGAACAAGAGCGAAGATCAGCAGGTTAGTGCAGAACAGCGTGGTAGCAAGTATTCCAAGCTTGACGCTGCTTGATGGGTGAAAAAATTTTAAAAATTTCACGAATGAATAGAGTGTAATTTACCTCCATAACCGCGCCGAACTACCGCTCAGTAACCTGCCCCTCCTAAATACCGTCATTTTTCCCGATTTAAGCAATGCATCCAAACGAGGCATGGTTTTGCAGGTGTTTTCCTGTCGCTGTAATCCCTGCTAGCGCCATTCGCGGCGCGGCCAGAGTACGCCGTTGCAACGGCATTAAAAGCGACTTCTTAAACGGGCAGGCGTGGCGGGGAGAGCATTGCGCACCAATATAGTTGACCATTTAAATTTTTTGAGATAGAAAAGCTTATCCGAAGATGCAATTAATTTTAGGTTTAAGAATTCTATTTTTCAGAGGGGAGAAAGTTGGTGCAGGATAACACTTCAATTTCTTTATATATTTCTATAGGTGGTTTTATCATATCCTGCCTAGGATTTTTAAATACCATTCGCCAGTCAAAATACAATAGAAAAATAGAACGTCTAAGAACTTATGACAAAATCTACTTCGATGTTTGCGACTTACTACTTTTCGACTACAAAATAAAATCACAGAAAACATACACATCAGAAGATAAAGATTTAGAACAAGCCGTCAATCAATTTAGTCAGTTGCACTGGATGGAACAAATATATGGTCCGGATAGTTATGAACATATAAGCTTCAAGAATAAATCAGATCAAGCCAGCTTTAGCAAAAAAGTATCAGAGGAATATTACAAATTCCAAAGAGAAAAAAGTTCAACATTATTAGGAAATCAATCACCAGTTATGCATACTGATAATGAAGAATTTAACAATCGTTTTAGACGTGTTATGGCACATATTAAGGAGAACATATCCCTTTTTAGTAAGCCAATTAGATTAGAATGGGAAAAAACAAGTTTAAGGGAACCAAATGAGATAAGGATGGAATATATCGCTCTTGAACGTGTCAACAGCTACTCTTGTGAAGAACTGGAAGAAAAAATTGACGACCCATACCTTGAAATATTCCTTATGATAAGACAAGAACACAGACTACTAAATAAGCAGAACTCAGAAAAGCTATTGGATACTTTATTCAATTTAAAATGGCGAATTTCAAAACCCTTGAGAAATACCAAGAGAAAAATATCATTTAAATTTAAATCACACGCCAAAGATTGATTCAAAGGCCTTAAAAAGGCCCTTGATTTGATCATAACTCATTTTCTGTTATTTCTACGGGCTTTTTTTTGCGCCTTTTTAATTCGTTTTATTCTAGCCTTACTATTCTTTTCAACCCTTAAAGTTTCTTTTTCAGGATAGTCTCCAGGAAGAATAGGGAATTGATAATCGTGATCATCAGTTCTTTTAATATTATCCGGAAGTAAAGCTTTAAATTCATCTCTATCTTTTCGAGCTCTTTCGTAGTCATCCTCTGTCCACTGAGTTGAATCAATAAACACCATATCTTCCCCTCCATTCCCCCCCATCGGTTCTGTGGCAACTCCAACTATATATTTCATATCCGGGAAAAGTAGCTTTGCTGAAGCACAGTAAACAGAGAGAGTATCTTTACGATATTTTCTATAGTCATCATATGATGTGCAACATTCTGGCACCGGAACCACTAGCCAAACATACCCATTATCGCTGTTACTGGGAGAGACCAAAACTCTAACACCTCTTTGCCCATGAGGGATGGAGGTGACTTTTTCAATTATTGCATTTGATAGTATACGCCTTGAAAATCTCGTCTCGGATGCCATAATTCTTAGACCACGAGTCATCTCATCAAATGAAAAATCCCCTTCGGACAATATTGTCCCACTAAGCATATGTTTCGCAAAATTTTCTATACAGGCATCCCAAAAATAAGAATTAGAATTTAGTTCTTTCCCTCTAATAAACTGAGGAAGGTTTTTAAGAGATTCATAGGCCCCCTCAACAATCAAAGCTGATACTCCTTTCTCTATATAAAACCCCGGCTCACGCCCATCTTTAGCATTTATATAGTACCATGCTAAAAGTTCTTCCTCTCCCGCTGCCGAGTTTAGTCCTCCTGAAGCAATAAATTCTTCCTTCTTACTAAGATAATCTATAAAATCAGCAATTGTATCGAGTTCAGAAAGTATAATATCTAAAGCAATATCATCAAAAACATGCACATAAGGCTTGTCAGCAATGGGCTGACCGATCATAAACGGAGTATCAAAATGTTGGTTTCCCACTATGCGCGGACATATAATCAAACTCCCAGAACCGCCAGAATGCTCTTGGAATTTTTTTGATGCATTCTTTGCAACAGCAATTCGGTGAACGATAATTTCGTCACACTTTGGCACTTTAATTGGAAAAGGGACATTACACTTAGCATCAAGAAATAACCTACCGGGTCTCTCTTTTAATGATGACTCGGCACCATAAAGTTGAACTGCGGATTTAATAACAGCCCTTTTAACCCAACGCCCCCAATCAACTTTTAAATCCCCTGAATCCTTAAACGAAATATCTTTATCGGAAAATATTATAACATGATTTTCAAATACAACTAGAAGATCACAGAGTTCCTTCCCATCTCCCGACGCCGTTTTTTTTCCTTCATCAGTATAAACATTTGGATAACTCCACAAGCTTAAAAAAGTTCTTTCACACAGCTTAGAAAGATATTTTTCAGAGTCATTTCCCCCGACGTTTTTATTAATAGCTCTCGAAGTTTGCATTTATTTCCCCTGTACATAATCAGCATACCACTGCATCATAACTCTGCGTTTATCAAAATACTGAGCATGGTTATAAGTGCCTCGGATACTGTTTTTATCAACATGAGCTAATTGCATCTCTATCCAACTCGATTCAAATCCTTGCTCATGCAAAATAGTAGACATTGAATGTCTGAATCCGTGCCCTGTAACCTTGCCACCAAAGCCAATGCGTTTGATTACTTGGTTTACACTTGCCTCACTCATTGGCTTATTCGGATCATTTCGTCCAGGAAAAACATAACGGTAGTTTCCTGTCATCGCTTTGAGTTCATTAAGTAAATCTAACGCTTGAGTCGATAGTGGCACAAGGTGTGCCCTACGCATTTTCATCCTTTCTGCTGGTATTTCCCAAATAGCGTTATCCAGATCAAATTCCGACCATAAAGCTGCACGTAATTCAATGGTTCTTACGCCCGTAATCATCAGTAACTTCGTAGCAATAAGGACAAGCCGACTCCCTGTGTAACTGTCTAGAGCACGCAAAAAATCAGGTAACTCATCAGCTTTAAGGAACGGGAAATGATTGGATTGATGCACTTCGAGGGCACTTGAGAGATCTGCCGCAGGATTAAACTCGGCTCTACCTGTAGCAATGGCATAACGGAAAACCTCCGAGCAACGCTGTCGCACTTTCCGCATTTTCTCCAACGCACCTCGTTTTTCAATTTTACGCAGCACATTAAGCAATTCTAGCGGTTTTATTTCGCCAATTGGCCTTTTACCTACATAAGGGAAAATATCGTTCTGAAAAGCTTCCATGATGTCTGATGCATAACCGGCCGACCATTTGGCAGATTTCATCTGGTGCCACTCTGTCGCTATCTTTTCGAACGCGCTTTCAGACTCGGTTTGCAAAGCAATCTTCTGCTCTTTTCGAACCTCACTCGGATTCTTTCCTTCGGCGACCAATTTGCGGGCTTCGTCACGACGGGAACGAGCATCGGCAAGGGTGATCGTTGGGTAAACACCAAGCGAGATCATTTTGGGTTTACCGGCATAGCGATAGCGAAACCGCCAGCTCTTGCTCCCATTAGGTTCTATAAGTAATGACAAGCCTTGACCATCCCCAAGCGTATAGGGTTTCTCTTCAGGCTTAGCGCGACGAATCTGCATATCGTTTAAAGGCATGTGTATAGGAATCCAGGACAGAACAGAAACATATACACAATCCTATACACATTCCGTATCGGATTCTACTGGATGGTTACGGACAAAGATGGACTTAAAAGCAGAAAAGTCTTTATAAATCAGGATATTTATAGACAAATATGGACGTTTGAGGAAGTTGAGATGGTGCCGATAATAGGAGTCGAACCTACGACCTTCGCATTACGAATGCGCTGCTCTACCAACTGAGCTATATCGGCCCTGCAAGAGGTGTTCACGAGCGTGAATCACGAGGCAAAAGGTTAGAACTTAGCGGGCGATGCGTCAATAGTCAGCAGAATCAACTGCCTATTTTTGCATCGCCCGTTCTCATTTACGCACGAATGGTATCGTCGCCGAAACCAATCCACTTATAGGTGGTTAACGCTTCCAGTCCCATCGGGCCGCGGGCGTGCAGCTTCTGAGTGCTGACCGCCACTTCCGCGCCGAGGCCGAACTGGCCGCCGTCGGTGAAGCGCGTGGAGGCGTTCACATAGACCGCGGAAGAGTCCACTTCATTGATAAAGCGGTTGGCGTTACGCAGGGTGCGGGTCAGGATGGCGTCGGAGTGCTGGGTGCCATGTTCGCGGATATGGGCGATAGCCTCATCCATATCAGACACCACTTTGACGTTCAGATCCAGCGACAGATACTCGTCGTCATACTGCTCCGCCTTCATCGGCTCGACCTTCGCCGGGCCGTTCTGCAGCGCGGGGAGGGCGGAAGGGGCGGCGTGCAGAGTGACGCCGCTCTCGGCCATCTGCTTGCTCAACGCCGGCAGGAAGGTGTCGGCGATGTTGCGGTGCACCAGCAGCGTTTCCACGGTATTGCAGGTGCTCGGCCGCTGGGTCTTAGCGTTGACGATGATCTTCAGCGCAGGGGCGATCTCGGCGGTTTCATCAACGAAGATATGGCATACGCCAATCCCGCCGGTGATCACCGGGATCGTTGACTGCTCACGGCATAGCTTGTGCAGGCCCGCGCCACCGCGAGGGATCAGCATATCGATGTATTTATCCATCTTCAGCATTTCGCCCACCAGCGCGCGATCCGGGCTCTCGATAGCCTGTACCGCGGCGGCCGGCAGACCGCACTCCTGCAGCGCCTGCTGGATCACCTTCACCGTGGCGGCGTTGGTGCGCCAGGTCTCTTTCCCGCCGCGCAGGATCGCCGCGTTGCCGGTTTTCAGGCACAGGGAGGCGACGTCGACCGTCACGTTGGGACGCGCTTCATAAATCACGCCGATCACCCCCAGCGGGACGCGGCGACGTTCAATACGCAGACCGCTGTCCAGCAGCCCGCCGTCGATCACCTGGCCGACCGGGTCGGCCAGATTGCACACCTGGCGCACATCGCTGGCGATACCGCTCAGACGCGCCGGGGTCAGCGCGAGGCGATCGAGCATCGCTTCACTCAGGCCATTGGCGCGAGCTTCGGCTAAATCTTCCGCGTTGGCGCGCAGAATATCGTCGGTCTGCGCTTCCAGATAATCGGCGATCTTTTCCAGTACCTGATTCTTTTCCCGGCTGGAGAGTAACGCCAGCTGCCAGGAGGCCGCTTTGGCGGCAATGCCCATTTGTTCCAGCATTTTCAGCTCCTTAACGGATGATCATATCATCGCGGTGGACGGCCACCGGGCCGTATTCGTAGCCCAGAATGGCATCGATTTGCTGCGAGTGCTGGCCGGCGATAAGGCGCAGCGCATCGCTGTTGTAGCGGCTGACGCCGTGAGCGATGTCGCGTCCTTCGCTATTGCGGATGCGGATCACTTCGCCGCGGGAGAAGTTGCCGCTGACGATTTTGATGCCTTTTGGCAACAGCGAGCTGCCTCTTTCGAGGATCGCCTGAGTCGCGCCCGCATCGACGGTGAGTTCACCGGCCGGCGGCGCGCCGAAGATCCAGCGTTTACGGTTCTCCAGCGGAGACTCCTGGGCGTGGAAGCAGGTGCCTACCGGCAGGCCTTCCATCGCGTGGCCGATGACGTCCGGGCGGTTGCCGGCGGCGATGATGGTATCAATCCCCGCGCGGCAGGCGACGTCCGCGGCCTGCAGCTTGGTACCCATGCCGCCGGTGCCGAGTCCGGAGACGCTGTCGCCGGCGATGGCGCGCAGCGCGTCGTCGATGCCGTAGACGTCTTTAATCAGCTCCGCCTGCGGGTTGCTGCGCGGGTCGGCGGTGAACAGGCCAGGCTGGTCGGTTAACAGCAGTAGCTTATCCGCCCCGGCGAGGATCGCGGCCAGCGCGGAGAGATTGTCGTTATCGCCCACTTTGATTTCCGCAGTGGCGACGGCGTCATTTTCGTTAATGACCGGGACGATGCTGTTATCCAGCAGAGCGCGCAGGGTGTCGCGGGCGTTGAGGAACCGTTCTCTGTCTTCCATGTCGGCGCGGGTCAGCAGCATCTGGCCAACGTGAATGCCATAGATAGAAAACAGCTGTTCCCACAGCTGGATAAGACGGCTTTGTCCCACCGCCGCCAGCAGCTGCTTGGAGGCGATGGTGGCGGGCAGTTCCGGGTAACCAAGGTGCTCGCGCCCGGCGGCAATGGCCCCGGAGGTCACGATGACAATACGGTGTCCCATGGCGTGCAACTGTGCGCACTGGCGCACAAGCTCGACGATATGGGCGCGGTTCAGGCGACGGGACCCGCCTGTTAAAACACTGGTGCCCAGTTTTACCACCAGCGTCTGGCTTTCACTCATGATTCTCTGCCGTTCAAAAGGAATATCGATATCGAGCTGATGTTGTAGCAGGAGTCGGCCCGCTTGCCAACACCCGGGGCGGCGGGCGCGCCATTTTATTGCGCGGGATCGGGCATTCTGGAGAGGGTATGTGACAAAAATATGTCAGATACATTTAAATACCCTTTTTTATAAAAAGTTCCATCTTGTCATAAATATTTAATATCCCGGCGTTAAAAAACCTCCAGTTTTTGATGGGCGAGCGCCCGCAATTGAATAGCGCGTATAAATAAATCACCGGGACTAAATAATGAAAAAGAGTACTCTGGCATTAATGATGATGGGCTTTGTGGCTTCAACGGCGACGCAGGCAGCGGAAGTTTATAATAAGAACGCGAACAAGCTGGATGTGTACGGCAAGATCAAAGCCATGCACTACTTCAGCGATTATGACAGCAAAGATGGCGATCAGACTTACGTGCGTTTCGGTATTAAAGGCGAAACGCAGATTAACGAAGACCTGACCGGCTATGGCCGTTGGGAATCTGAATTCTCGGGTAACAAAACCGAGAGCGACTCCAGCCAGAAGACTCGTCTGGCGTTCGCTGGGGTGAAGCTGAAGAACTACGGTTCTTTCGACTACGGCCGTAACCTTGGCGCCCTGTACGACGTGGAAGCCTGGACCGATATGTTCCCGGAATTCGGCGGCGACTCATCCGCTCAGACCGATAACTTTATGACCAAGCGCGCCAGCGGCCTGGCGACCTACCGCAACACCGATTTCTTCGGTCTGGTGGATGGCCTGGATCTGACCCTGCAGTACCAGGGTAAAAACGAAGGCCGTGAAGCGAAGAAACAGAACGGCGACGGCGTCGGCACCTCGTTAAGCTATGACTTCGGCGGCAGCGACTTCGCTGTCAGCGCAGCCTACACCAGCTCCGACCGTACCAACGATCAGAACCTGCTGGCCCGCGGCCAGGGTTCGAAAGCGGAAGCCTGGGCGACCGGCCTGAAATATGACGCCAACAATATCTACCTGGCGACCATGTACTCTGAAACCCGCAAAATGACCCCGATCAGCGGCGGTTTTGCCAACAAAGCGCAGAACTTTGAAGCGGTGGCCCAGTATCAGTTCGACTTCGGTCTGCGTCCGTCCCTCGGCTATGTGCTGTCGAAAGGGAAGGATATCGAAGGGGTGGGGAGCGAAGATCTGGTTAACTACATTGACGTGGGCCTGACCTACTACTTCAACAAAAACATGAACGCCTTCGTGGATTACAAAATCAACCAGCTGAAAAGCGATAACAAACTCGGCATCAACGATGACGACATCGTCGCGCTGGGCATGACCTACCAGTTCTGATCAACTTCAGAACCACCCGCCGCAGCCCAGGCTGCGGCTTTTTTTTTAGCGGCGATTCTTCGCCAGATGCAGGGTGTCGCTGTTCATGGTGATCTGCGCGTTATACTCCTTCGGCAGACGACGCGCCTGATAGAACGCCGACTCCCAGTAAGGGTTGTCCAGCGAAGAGCGCATCACGCCCTGGCTGCTCGAGGCGTGAAGGAAATTATGATCGGTATCGTAAAAGCCAACGTGCATCCCGGCCCGGGTGCGGAAGAAGACCAGATCGCCGGGACGTAAATCCCGCTTATTGACCCGCACGCCCATGTGCAGCAGCTCGCGGGTGGTGATCCGCTCCATCGGCAGGTTAAAGCGATCCTTCAGCGTGCGCCAGACGAAACCCGAGCAGTCGACGCCGCTTTGTTCAGTACCGCCCCATTCATAGGGGGTTCCCTGCCAGGTGTGCATCTGATCATGCAGGGCCGCCACCACCGGGATCAGATCGTCCGATCCGCTATCAATGGTCATATCCGCATGAGATTTTGTGTTCTTTGCCTGTTTCGGTGAGGAGGAGCATCCTGCCAACAGCAAAAAAGGAATTAACAAGAGAGCATGCTTCAGTTTTGGCTTCATATCGTTATTTTCGAAGTAGCAAGCAGACTGCTTTGTTTTATAGCCGATTAAAAAGAACGGCTGAATAAGCCGAGGCCGCCTTTACGTTTATTTACGATTAAAAATAAACAACCAGCCGAGAGATCACCCATAAAAGGCAGTTGTCACTTCCGAACGGCCTGTGCCAGGATTCTGATTAAACATTTCACGAGGCATTCCATGACGCATTACGCCATCTCTGGTGAGACTTTGCCCGGCGCCGCTTTCGACGCGGGGTGGATGACGTCTGCGCCTCATCATCGCTTCGCCACGCTCTGCCCACCGCCTCCCCCTCCAGACCGGGTTGTTTTCGGCGCTTAGCGCCGTCTTTAGCAGGCGCTTACCTGCCGGTATGACGCTTGATACCTTGTGTTTGACGTTCTGGAGCATGCTATGCACGTTCGCTATTCTCTGCTCGCCTCGCAGGCGACAACGGCCACCTTTGTGCTGCTGTGGGGCAGCGCGGCCATTTTCACCCGCTGGGGATTGGACAACGCCTCGCCGATGGCGCTGCTGGTCTTTCGTTTTCTGATTGCCCTGGTCGCGCTGGCGCCGCTGGCCATCGTCCGTCGGCGCTGGCTGCCCGCGCCGGGCACCCGCCTGCAGACCGCGGCCACCGGCCTGATGCTGATTGGCGGCTATTCGGTCTGTTACTTCGAGGCGATGGCCAACGGCGTGACGCCGGGACTTATCGCCACCATGATGGGGATCCAGCCCATCCTCACGCTTTGCGTGGTGGAGCGCCGCCTGCAGGGGCGGCGGCTGCTGGGGCTGCTGCTTGCCCTGGCGGGGCTGGTGCTGCTGGTATGGCGCAGCCTGGCGGCGTCGCCCATGGCGATGGCGGGGATCCTGTTTGCGCTGGCGGCTTTGCTGCTGATGACTTTTGGCGCGCTGTGGCAAAAGCGCAGCCGTCAGTCGCCGGCGGATGTCCTGCCGCTGCAGTATGCCGTGAGTCTGGGGCTGTGCCTGTTGATCGCCCCGGTCAGCGGCTTCCGGTTTACCGTTAACGTCGGGTTGATTATTCCGGTGCTGTTTCTCGGGCTGCTGATTTCGGTGGTCGCCCAGCTGCTGCTGTATCGTCTGCTGAGCGCGGGAAATATCGTCAATGTCACCAGCCTCTTTTATCTGGTGCCGGCGATCACGGCGCTGCTGGATTATCTGCTGCTGGGCAACCGGCTGCCGGCGGCGGCGATGGTCGGTATGGTGGCGATCGTCGGCGGGATCGTATTGGTGTTCCGCACCGGCAAGGTCCGCGCCGGCTGACGACGAGCCGGGCGCTGCGGCGTCCGGTTCATTTTCCTGTCATCTTTTTTACGCATGCTCCCGGCAGCTTATTTTGACCAGTAAGGGAAAGTACCATGGGCAACACGCTGACGATTTTTGATCTCGATAACACCCTGATACAGGGCGATAGCAGTACGGTCTGGAGCCAGTTTATGGTTCGCGAAGGGCTGGCGACGCAGAAGGGGTATCTTGCCCGCGAGGCGCAGCTGATGGCGGATTATGACCGGGGAGAGATGAATATCGCCGATTATGTGGCCCTGATCCAGGCGCCGCTGGCCGGAATACCGAAATCGGACGTTGATGCGCTGGTGGCCCGCTGCGTCCGCGAGGCGATCCTGCCCCGGGTCTATCCGCAGGCGTGGGAGCTCATTCGTCGTCTGCGGGCCGAGGGGGAGCAGATGCTGATTATCTCCGCCTCGGTTAGCCTGCTGGTGCAGGCGGTGGCCGCCGCGCTGGAGATCGATCAGGCGCTGGGCATTGACGTGGCGATGGTCGACGGCGGCTACAGCGGGGTCATTGCCGGGATCCCCAGCTATCAGCAGGGGAAGGTGGCGCGTCTGGCGCAGTGGCGCGAGGCGCATCCGCAGTATGACGGCGAGGTGACGTTCTATACCGATTCCATTAACGATCTGCCGCTGTGCCTGCATGCGGATCGCGTGCGGCTGGTCAATCCCTGTCCGCAGCTGCAGGCGGCCGGTGCCGGATACGGCTGGCCGGTGCTGAGCTGGCGGCTGGAATAGCGGAGCGGATAAATGTTTCTTCGGGTTCAGTCGTTCCAGACCGGATAAGGCGTGTGCCGCCATTCGGCATACAGGCGGCTCCGTGCCGGCGGTCATTGCCCGGCGGCGCTGCGCTTGCGCGGGCCTACGGGGTGTGAGCCTGTGAGAGGGCCCTGTAGGCCGGGTAAGGCGCAGCCGCCACCCGGCGAAATATCGGCGCAACCGGAAATGTCCCTGCTCGCGCTGCGTTTAGCAGGGCTACAACTTCTATTTTAATGCCGGGCAGATTGCGCTCCCGGTTAGTTCTTCTGCGTTATGTCACTTACGGCGCCGGGAGCGCACAGGGGGCGGCCAGTCGCCGCCGCCCCCTGTACCCCCGGGCTCCGGCCAGCAACATCGCCACTGCGTGGTGCCTTCGACTTATCCCTGCAGGCTTCGGGTCGGGCCGAGGCAGCGTCCCTGCAAAACACGGCCCTCAGCCCGCATCCATGCGGGCTGCCCCGGCCTTCCGGGAACGTCTCAGCGATGTTGAGGCCGCCAGCACCGGCAGTTTCAGTCGCGCAAGTGGGTAAATTAATGACTGGTTGCTCGGGCCGTAGGCCGGGTAAGGCGCAGCCGCCACCCGGCATAAAAGCAGCGCCGTGCCTGATGCCCTCGCCCGGCGGCGCTGCGCTTGCGCGGGCCTACGGCGTGTGAACCTGTGAGAGGATCCTGTAGGCCGGGTAAGGCGTAGCCGCCACCCGGCACAAAGGTGCGCTAGCGTTCGTCCTGATACAGCGGCACCACGGCGCCGCCGATATAGCGACGGCGCAGCCAGGCGGAGAGGGTGTCCATGATCATCACCACCGCGACCAGCAGCAGGGTGATAAACATCACCACATCCCAGTTCCACAGGCGCATATTCTCGGCATAGATAAGCCCAATACCGCCGGCGCCGACGAAGCCCAGCACCGCCGCGGAGCGGGTGTTGGATTCAATCTGATACAGGCTCAATGCGAGGAAGGTCGGGAACGACTGGGTAAAAATGCCAAAGCGATGCTTTTGCAGGCCGTTCGCGCCCACGGCGGTCAGTCCGCGCCCGGGGGAGCGGTCCACCGCTTCGTGTCCTTCCGCGTACAGCCGTCCCAGCAGGCCGGTGTCCTGCATGATGATCGCCAGCACCCCGGCCAGCGGCCCGAGGCCTACCGCGCGCACGAAAATCAGCCCCCAGATAGCCATGTCGATCCCGCGCAGCACATCAAACAGGCGGCGCATCAGCAGGGCGAGGGTCCCCAGCACCACGCCGCGCATGATGTTGCGGGCGGCGAAGAAGGAGAGCAGCAGCGCCAGCACCGTGGCGGTGAGCGTCCCGGCGAAGACGATAGCCAGAGTGATGCCGATTTGCGTGAAGTAATAGCCGAACGGCCAGTTCCAGAAGTTGTGCCAGACGAACATCCGCGCCAGATAGCGGCCAATCTGCTGTAGGCCGGTGGTCAGCAGTTCGCCGCTGATGCCGAACTGCAGAAAAAACCAGACGTAATAGAGCAGGCAGGCCAGCGCCACCAGTCCGACGTAGCGCAGGTAGCGCCCCTGGACCTGATAGAGCTGCTTATGCTGCCGCCGGCTGGCGGCGAGATCCGGTTGCATGTGCCAGACGCTCATTTCTTACCCTCCAGTACCCACAGACGCAGACGACCGGACAGCATGTCCAGCGCCGACACCACCAGAATGATCAGCAGCAGGGTGATGCTCACCTGATCGTAGCGGTCGAGCTTGATGTTGGTCATCAGCTCCTGGCCGATGCCGCCCGCGCCCACCAGCCCGAGAATGGTCGACGAGCGGAAGTTGATTTCAAGCCGCATAAAGCCATAGGAGAGAAACAGCGGTTTCACCTGAGGCCACAGGGCGAAGCGAATTTTCTGCAGCGGGGATGCGCCGCAGGCCGCCAGGCCGCGTACCGGTTTGTTTTGCGCGCTTTCCACCGCCTCGTAGAACAGTTTGGTCAGGCTGCCGACGGTATGCAGCATGAGCGCCAGAAAGCCCGGAATCGCGCCGATGCCGAACGCCATCACAAAGATCACCGCCCACGCCAGCTCGGGCATGGTGCGCAAAAACGCCACCAGCACGCGAATGGCAAAGCGCACCGGCGCCGGGGACCAGGCGTTATTGGCGGCAAGAAACGCGAAAACCGTGGCAATGGCGACGGCCACCAGGGTTGAGGCCAGCGCCAGCTGCAGAGTTTCCCAGATCAGCGGCAGCTGGATCGGCAGGCGATAGCCCCACCAGGCCAGCGAGCCTTTGGTCTGCACGTCGGCGAACAGGTTGCCGGCGCTCAGGGGCGGAATGGTCTCTGCCATATAGTCAAAGAAATGGGGCAGCGAGTGCCAGATAGTCAGCAGATTAAATTCCGCGGCGCTGCCGGCGGCAAAATAGAGCGCCAGCAGCAGCAGCGACCAGCAGACGGCATCGCGCTTTTGCCGCGAGCGTACCTGCTGGTAATAGCGTTCAAATTCGGTGTGGGTCGTCTTCATGCGTCGGGGATCTTCAACGTAGCGCCGCCGCTTACCCTGGGGCAAGCAGGCGGCGTTGAGGCAGGATTAACGCGCGCTCACCAGCTCGCGTTTCATATCAATAATCTGCTGGAAGTCAGCCACGCTGCCCGGGCCGATGTGCTGAGTACCGCCCATCGCTTTGATAAAGCAGGCGTGATCCTCAGTATCCAGTTTTTTCACCGCCGCCACGACCTTCGCTTTAAAGTCCGCTGGCAGCGCATTGCTCACCAGGATCGGGCCGTTCGGGATCAGCGGCGATTGCCAGATAATGCGGATCTGCTTCATCAGATCCGGATGATCCATGCGAATCAGGCGGTTGAACGCGCCGGTGGTGTAGCCGGTGTTGTAATCGCCCACCATCGAGGCCCAGGTGACCGCGCCCGCGAACTGGCCATTCAGCACGCCGAGGATGTCCTGCTCGTGGCCACCGGAGAAGGTGACGCTGGAGAAGGTGTTGTTGTATTTGTTGTCGGCGTTACCGCCAAATTTTTCTTTAAACGCATGGTTAGGGATCAGATACCCGGAAGTGGAGTCCGGGTCGGCGAAGCCGAAGGCTTTGCCTTTTAAATCGTCCAGCGTTTTATACGGGGAGTCAGCTTTGACAATCACCACCGAGTGGTAGCCGCGAGACTGATCTTTGTCGTCCACGGCGATACCAACGATATCCACCGCTTTGGGGTTATTAAGATAAACCGAGGCGTAAGAGGAGGGAGACATGCTCAGAACCACGTCGACTTTCCCTCCCAGCAGACCCTGGATCACCCCGGAATAGTCGGAAGAGTTGCGCAGTTTGGTGTCCACGTTCAGCTCTTTATCGAGGAAGGCCTTCACGCACTGGTTATCGCCGATTTGCTGGGTGGCGTTCTGGCCGCCGAGAATGCCCAGATTCAGCTCTTTCGGCTGCGCTGCCGCTGCCTGCCATGCCATTATCATGCCCGCGACCATTGCGGATAAACGAACTGCGCCAGTCATAGATTTTTTCATTATGTTGCCCGTGTGAGTGAAATTAATGCAATTGGCTAACTTCATCGCCGTACAGCCGCTGCAGCACATCCTGCGTCAGCCGGGAGGGGTGATCGTCAAAAATAAGCTGGCCGCTGGCGACGCCGATAACCCGGGTGCAGTAGGTCTTCACCAGCTCTACCGAATGCAGGTTTACCATTACGCTGATGCCCTGCTCGCTAATTTCGCGCAACACATCCATGATGCGCTGTGTGTTTTTCGGATCCAGCGAGGCGACAGGCTCGTCGGCCAGCAGGATCCCGGGGTTCTGCATCAGCGCCCGGCAGATCGCCACCCGCTGCATCTGCCCGCCGGAGAGGTTCTCCGCCCGCTGCAGCGCGTGCGGCAGCATGTTCATCCACTCAAGCAGCGCAATGGCGCGCGCCCGGTCGGCTTCAGGAAAGATTTTAAACAGCGATTTCAGGGTTGAAGTCTGGCTGAGGCGGCCCAGCAGGACGTTGGTGAGCACATCGAGACGGGGCACCAGGCAGAAGTCCTGAAAAATCATTCCGCAGTGGCTGCGCCAGGCATTGAGCGCGCGCCCTTTCAGCCGGGAGACATCGTGCGGGGTACCGACTTCCGGGTAGCTAAGAATTTCGCCGCCGCTGGCGCTGTGGGTGCCGTTGAGGACATGCAGGAGCGTCGATTTACCGGCGCCGGAGCGGCCTATGATGCCAACCATTTCGCCAGCGTGCAGATCAAAGCTGATGCCGTCCAGCACCTTGTGCTGGGCTTGATAAGCTTTACTCAGATTACGCACGCTTAAGACCTTCCGCTGCCGGCCGGCATTGAGTTCGGTGAACGGCTGGAAATCAGTTTCGGCCACCGCGGCAAGAGAGCTGTTCATAAGAGTGTCCAGGTTCGTCATTAACTGGCCACTATTAATAGGTCTTTATGTGAAATTTCGATGACGGTATTGCGAACAAACCGTGAACAGGCGGGAAAGGGCGGCGGTGAGCGGTTCACCGTGCGCGGTACGCTGGCGAAGCGCCGAAAAGCGGCTATGCTTTCGGGAACGCGGAGGCTGGCGTCCCCGTGCGGCAGGAACCCATCGGCAAAACTCGTTTTATCTTGCTAATGAGGTCTGTTTAATCGAATAGATAATGCTTCTGCCTTTGTTTAGCATTCATCATTCCGCAAAATTAACATATATATAACTATTTTGTGCGGCAGGTTAATCTATTTATGAGTCTTATGCATTGGATGAATCATCCTGGTTATTGCTGATTTTTAGACTTATATTCTTTATTTTTGAATAAATTTGGTTTATTTGACAACTGCATTCTGCCCTTCATTAAGAATATTCCTAACATAATAGGGTGAAGATCCTGGGTAATATAAAATTCAGCTAAGAATTGAGGGTTATATTGCTAATAACCTTATGAAAATAAATACCTTTTTCTTGCGCTCAAAAATGAGATATTTTCAGTTTTTGTAAATATTGACCTGGGCGCGAAATTCATTGCCTTCCCGCATGTTGACACTCCATAGGAAAAAACTTAAATTCAACGCCAAGCAGAAAATAATTATAGTTTAACCCCGCTTATTCAATATTGATAAGTAATGCGTGTCTTATTTAATGGCGATTTACTAAAGGAATCGAATACGCCAGTAAACTTTATAGGCCTGGCAAGCAGTGACGTTTTAAAAATGATTACTTCAAGGACTATGAGGTTAAAAACTATATGGAATATAAAATCTGTTCCGATAAGTATATTTGGTC
Organism: Klebsiella sp. K5-45; assembly: GCF_030128605.1. Lineage (NCBI taxonomy): Bacteria > Pseudomonadati > Pseudomonadota > Gammaproteobacteria > Enterobacterales > Enterobacteriaceae > Klebsiella > Klebsiella sp. K5-45. The sequence goes on from NZ_JAKUZW010000011.1 coordinate 79,346, forward strand.
TGCCGATGACTCCTACTTCTATAAAGGATTGTCCGAACTGATTGTAGATATCGACGAATTAATTTATCTGTCGCTAGAGAAAATCAGAAAAGATTTCGTGTTTATCAATCTCAATACGGCTTCGTTAAACGAGTTTATCAGGCGCGACAGCGAATGGCTATCCGAGGTAAAGGGGAAACAGGTCGTATTAATTGCGGCCAGGAAGTCAGAAGCCTTAGCGAATTACTGGTATTACAATAGCGATATTCGCGGCGTGGTATATGTTGGCCTGAGTCGCGATATTCGAAAAGAGCTGGCCTATGTGATTAATGGCAGGTTTCTCCGTAAAGATATTAAGAAAGATAAAATTACAGACCGGGAAATGAAAATTATCCGCATGACCGCCCAGGGCATGCAGCCGAAATCGATCGCCAGAATTGAAAATTGTAGCGTGAAGACAGTATATACCCATCGGCGCAATGCCGAGGCCAAGCTGTATTCCAAAATATACAAATTAGTTCAGTAACACCCAGGTAAGTTAATTTTTGAATGGTTCACCGGGACATCATGTCCTTAATTCAACTCAGGAAGAAAAAGCGATGAAAAAAAAGGTTCTGGCAATAGCTCTGGTAACGGCGTTTACCGGTATGGGCGTGGCGCAGGCTGCTGACGTAACGGCTCAGGCTGTAGCGACCTGGTCTGCGACCGCCAAAAAAGACACCACCAGCAAGCTGGTGGTCACCCCGCTCGGCAGCCTGGCGTTCCAGTATGCCGAAGGCGTGAAAGGATTTAACTCACAGAAAGGTCTGTTTGACGTGGCGATTGAGGGTGACGCAACGGCGACCGCCTTTAAGCTGACCTCGCGTCTTATCACCAACACCTTAACCCAGCTGGATACCTCCGGCTCCACGCTGAGCGTGGGCGTGGATTATAACGGCGCAGCGGTGGAAAAAACCGGTGATACCGTGATGATCGATACCGCCAACAACGTTCTGGGCGGCAACCTCAGCGCGCTGGCTAACGGCTACAACGCCAGCGGCCGTACCACCGCGCAGGATGGTTTCACCTTCTCGATCATCAGCGGCACCACCGACGGCACCACCGCCGTGACCGATTACAGCACCCTGCCGGAAGGGATCTGGAGCGGCGACGTCAGCGTACAGTTCGACGCCACCTGGACCAGCTGATCCTTGTGATGCGCCAGCAGGGGGGCTCCCCCTGCTTTTTTCACGGACGGAATTGTTATGAAAAAGCACCTTCTGGCCCTCGGGCTGCTGCTTGCCGGAGTATCGCCGGCGCAGGCGCTGGATGTCGGCGATATCTCATCGTTTATGAACAGCGGCAGCAGCACGCTGAGCAAAACGATCAAGAACAGCACCGACAGCGGCCGCCTGATCAATATCCATCTCGAACGGCTCTCTTCCCCGCTGGACGACGGACAGGTTATCCCGATGGATAAACCGGATGAGGTGCTGCTCACTCCCGCCAGCCTGCTGCTACCCGCCCAGGCCAGCGATGTGATCCGCTTCTTCTACAAAGGCCCGGCGGATAACAAAGAGCGCTACTACCGCATTGTCTGGTTCGACCAGGCGCTCAGCGATGCCCAGCGCGATAACGCCACCCGCAGCGCGGTGGCCACCGCTTCCGCTCGCATCGGCACCATCCTGGTGGTGGCGCCCCGGCAGGTGAACTACCGCTTTCAGTACGCCAACGGCTCCCTGACCAACACCGGGAATGCGACGCTGCGGATCCTCGCCTACGGCCCCTGCCTGAAGGCCGCCGACGGTAAGGAGTGCAAAGAGAACTACTACCTGATGCCGGGTAAATCACGCCGTTTTACGCGCGTGGACACGGCGGATAAAAAAGGACGGGTTGCGCTTTGGCAGGGTGAGCAGTTTGTTCCCGTGAAATAGACAGCTGTGCAGATGGATAACGACGATGCCTCTACAACGGATTTCCCCAGGACTGAAAACGCGGCTTGCCTTCGGCATGTTTTTTTTGTTCATTCAGCCCGACACCAGTGCGGCGGCCCCAGGCGCGCAGCAGATTGGCGGGGTGATTATTCCGCAGGCCTTCAGCCAGGCGCTGCAGGACGGCATGAGCGTTCCTCTTTATATTCATCTTGCCGGCAGCCAGGACACCCGGGACGATCAGCGGATCGGCAGCGCCTTTATCTGGCTGGACGGCGGCCAGCTGCGCGTTCGGCAGATCCGGCTGGAGGACAATGAGGGTAACGCCAGCGTCAGCGAACAGACCCGACAGCAGCTGATCGGCCTCGCCAACGCCCCATTCAGCGAGGCGCTCACCATTACTCTGACCGACAGCGCGCAGCTGGATCTCAGCCTGCGCCAGCTGCTGCTGCAGCTGGTGGTCAAGCGCGAGGCGCTGGGCACTGTGCTGCGCTCGCGCAGCGAAGACATCGGCCAGTCGAGCGTCAACGCCCTGAGCAGCAACCTGAGCTATAACCTCGGCGTCTATAACAACCAGATGCGCAACGGCGGAAGCAACACCTCCAGCTACCTGTCGCTGAACAACGTCACGGCGCTGCGTGAGTATCACGTGTTGCTCGACGGCTCGCTGTACGGCATCGGCAGTGGTCAGCAGGACAGTGAATTATATAAAGCCATGTATGAACGCGATTTCGCCGGCCACCGCTTTGCCGGCGGGATGCTTGACACCTGGAACCTGCAGTCTCTGGGACCGATGACCGCTATTTCGGCGGGCAAGATTTACGGCCTTTCCTGGGGGAACCAGGCCAGCTCCACCGTCTTCGACAACAGCCAGTCCGCCACGCCGGTGATTGCCTTTTTACCGGCGGCGGGCGAGGTGCATCTCACCCGCGACGGCCGGTTGCTGAGCGTCCAGAACTTCGCCATGGGCAACCATGAAGTGGATACCCGCGGCCTGCCGTACGGTATTTACGACGTGGAAGTGGAGGTGATCGTCAACGGGCGGGTGGTCAGCAAACGCATCCAGCGGGTCAATAAGCTGTTCAGCCGGGGACGCGGCGCCGGCGCGCCGCTGGCGTGGCAGGTATGGGGCGGCAGTTTTCATATGGATCGCTGGTCGGAGAGCGGAAAAAAGACCCGGCCGGCGAAAGAGAGCTGGCTGGCGGGCCTCTCGGCCTCCGGGTCGCTCAGCACCCTGAGCTGGGCGGCAACGGGCTATGGCTACGACAACCAGGCGGTGGGAGAAACTCGCCTGACGCTGCCGCTGGGCGAGGCGATCAACGTTAACCTGCAAAACATGCTGGCCAGCGACAGCTCGTGGAGCAGCGTCGGCAGCATCAGCGCCACGTTGCCGGGGGGCTTTAGTTCAGTGTGGGTCAACCAGGAGAGAACCCACATTGGCGATCAATTGCGGCGCAGCGATGCCGATAACCGGGCGATCGGCGGCACCCTCAACCTGAATGCGCTGTGGTCGAAGCTGGGAACGTTCAGCGTGAGCTACAACGATGATCGCCGCTACAACAGCCATTACTACACCGCGGATTACTATCAGACGGTCTACAGCGGCGCCTTTGGCTCGCTTGGCCTGCGGGCGGGGATCCAGCGCTATAACAATGGCGACAGCAGCGCCAACACCGGGAAATATATCGCCCTCGATCTGTCGCTGCCGCTGGGCAACTGGTTCAGCGCCGGGATGACCCATCAGAACGGCTACACCATGGCTAACCTCTCAGCGCGTAAACAGTTTGATGAAGGCACCATTCGCACCATCGGCGCCAATCTGTCGCGGGCCATCTCCGGCGATACCGGGGATGACAAAACCCTCAGCGGCGGGGCGTATGCCCAGTTCGACGCCCGCTACGCCAGCGGCACGCTGAACGTCAACAGCGCAGCGGACGGCTACGTCAACACCAACCTCACCGCCAGCGGCAGCGTCGGCTGGCAGGGCAAAAATATCGCCGCCAGCGGACGAACCGACGGCAACGCCGGGGTGATCTTCAACACCGGGCTGGAGGACGATGGTCAAATCAGCGCCAGGGTCAACGGGCGGATCTTCCCGCTCAGCGGTAAGCGTAACTATCTGCCGCTCTCGCCTTATGGCCGCTATGAGGTGGAGCTGCAGAACAGCAAAAACTCGCTCGACAGTTACGACATCGTCAGCGGGCGCAAGAGTCATCTGACTCTCTATCCCGGCAACGTGGCGGTGATTGAGCCAGAGGTGAAGCAGATGGTCACCGTCTCCGGTCGTATTCGGGCGGAAGACGGCACGCTGCTGGCGAATGCGCGGATTAACAACCATATCGGCCGTACCCGCACCGATGAAAACGGCGAGTTTGTTATGGATGTGGATAAGAAATACCCCACGATCGATTTCAGCTACGGCGGCAATAAAACCTGCGAAGTGGCGCTGGAGCTCAGCCAGGCGCGCGGCGCCGTGTGGGTGGGGGATGTGGTTTGCAGCGGCCTCTCGTCGTGGGCGGCGGTGCAGCAGACAGGAGAAGAGAATGAAAGTTAACCCATTAATCGCCCTGGCGATCCTCGCGCTGCTCTGGCCGGCGGCTGCGCTCAGGGCGGCGGTGACCAAGACCACCTGGTCGGATGCGCCGGCGCGCGAGTTTGTGTTTGTGGAAAACAACTCCGACGACAACTTTTTCGTCACTCCCGGCGGGGCGCTGGATCCGCGCATGACCGGCGCCAACCGCTGGACCGGCTTAAAATACACCGGCTCCGGGACCATCTATCAGCAGAGTCTCGGCTATATCGATAACGGCTACAACACCGGGCTCAATGCCAACTGGAAGTTTGATATGTGGCTGGAAAACTCGCCGGTTTCGCACCCCTTAACCGGCCTGCGCTGCATCAACTGGTACGCCGGGTGCGATATGGCCACCAGCCTGATCCTGCCGCAGACCACTGACGCCAGCGGGTTCTATGGCGCGACGGTGACCAGCGGCGGCGCGAAGTGGATGCACGGTATGATGTCGGACGCGTTTTATCAGTATCTGCAACAGATGCCGGTCGGCGGCAGCTTCACGATGACCATCAATGCCTGTCAGACCTCGGTGAACTACGACGCCAGCAGCGGCGCGCGCTGTAAGGATCAGGCTTCCGGCAACTGGTATGTGCGCAACGTCACCCACACCAAAGCCGCGAACCTGCGGTTGATTAACACCCACTCGCTGGCGGAGGTGTTTATCAACAGCGATGGCGTGCCAACCCTTGGGGAAGGGAACGCCGACTGCCGGACGCAGACCATCGGCAGCCGTTCAGGATTAAGCTGTAAGATGGTCAATTATACCTTGCAGACCAATGGGTTAAGCAATACGTCGATCCATATTTTCCCGGCGATCGCCAACTCGTCGCTGGCCTCGGCCGTCGGGGCGTATGATATGCAGTTCAGCCTCAACGGCAGCTCATGGAAGCCGGTGAGCAATACCGCCTATTACTACACCTTCAACGAGATGAAGAGCTCAGATGCGATCTATGTGTTCTTCTCCAGCAACTTCTTTAAGCAGATGGTGAATCTCGGGATCAGCGATATCAATACCAAGGATCTGTTCAACTTTCGCTTCCAGAACACCACCTCGCCGGAGTCAGGCTGGTATGAGTTTTCCACCTCCAATACGCTGATTATCAAGCCCCGTGATTTCAGCATCAGCATTATCTCTGACGAATATACCTCGGCGCCGTCGCGGGAGGGGTATGTCGGCAGTGGTGAACCGGCGCTCGATTTCGGCTACATCGTCACCACCAGCGGTAAAACGGCCGCCGACGAAGTGCTGATCAAAGTGACCGGACCGGCGCAGGTGATTGGTGGGCGCTCCTACTGTCTCTTCAGCTCCGATGACGGTACGGCGAAAGTGCCGTTCCCGGCGACGCTCTCTTTTATCACCCGCAGCGGCGCGACGCAGACCTACGACGCCGGGTGCGATGACAGCTGGCGGGACATGACCGATGCGCTGTGGCTGACCACGCCGTGGACCGATATCTCCGGCGAAGTGGGGCAGATGGATAAGACTACGGTGAAATTTTCGATTCCGATGGATAACGCCATTTCGCTGCGGACGGTAGACGATAACGGCTGGTTTGGCGAAGTCAGCGCTTCAGGAGAGATTCATGTCCAGGCGACGTGGCGCAACATTAACTAAGGCCCTGCTGACGCTGAGCTGCCTGCTGGCGGCGCCGCTGGCGCAGGCGATCTCGGTCGGCAATCTGACCTTTTCCCTGCCGGCTGAAGCGGATTTCGCCAGCAAACGGGTGGTCAATAACAATAAAAGCGCGCGGCTGTACCGGATCACCGTCAGCGCCATCGACCGCCCTGGCGGCAGCGAAGTGCGCTCCCGGCCGGTGGATGGCGAACTGCTGTTCGCCCCCCGCCAGCTGGCGCTGCAGGCCGGGGAGAGCGAATATTTCAAATTTTATTATCATGGGCCGCGGGATAACCGCGAGCGCTACTATCGGGTCTCGTTTCGTGAAATTCCCACCCGTAACCTGACGAGGCGCAGCCCGACCGGCGGCGAAGTCAGCATGGAGCCAGTGGTGGTGATGGATACCATCCTGGTGGTGCGCCCGCGGCAGGTACAGTTTAAATGGTCTTTCGATAAGGCGGCCGGGACAGTGAGCAACACCGGCAATACCTGGTTTAAGCTGCTGATTAAACCCGGGTGCGATTCGACCGAAGAGGAGGGCGACGCGTGGTATCTGCGTCCCGGGGACGTGGTTCGCCAGCCGGCATTGCGCCAGCCGGGGAACCACTATCTGGTCTATAACGACAAATTTATTAAGATCAGCGATACCTGTCCGCTGAAGCCCCGTCCCGCGGAGTGAGCCTTATCCGGCGGTCGCGCGGCGGGTAAAGCGCCGGCTGGCCAGCAGGCTCAGACCGCAGCACAGCAGGTAGTACACAGCGCCGGTGAAGACGAAGATCGCCAGGGGATAGATTTGCACCCGGTTGTTGACCTGGCCGGCCACGGTAGTCAGCTCCGGGACGTTGACGATAAACGCCAGCGAAGTGTCCTTCAGCAGGCCGATAAAGATCCCCACCAGCGACGGCTGAACGTTGCGCAGCGCCTGCGGGAGCAGCACCAGGCGCAGCGTTTGCCCGGGGGCGAACCCCTGGGTCAGCGCCGCCTCATACTGTCCTTTCGGCAGCGACTGCAGCCCGGCCAGCACCGAATGCATCACCGAGGCGGCGGTAAACCACGCCAGCGCCAGGGTCACGGTCACCGCGCCGGGCAGATCGCCGCCGGTCAGCATCGGCAGCAGATACCACAGCCAGAAGATGACAAATATCAGCGGGATGCCGCGGATAATTTCCGCCCACAGGAACAGCAGACGTCGCGTCAGCCCGCCGTAGCGCCAGGCCAGCCCCGCCAGCGCAATGCCTCCCGGCAGCGCCAGCAGGGTGGCGCCGATGGCCATCAGCAGGGTCAGGGCCACGCCGCCGGGCTGGCCCTCCGCCAGCCGGCCCCACAGCAGGTAATCAAGGTTATCGGCGATCACCGCCAGATTAGCGTTCATGTTGGGCGCTCCGTTGCAGTTTTCTTCCCGGGCCGAGACGCGTTAGCGCCACGCCCATCGCCACCCCCAGCGCCAGATACAGCGCGGTGCCAACGGCAAACGCCTCCAGGGCGTGCGCGTTATAGCTCTCAATCTGCCGCACCTGATAAGTCAGTTCCGCAAAGCCGATGCCGCTGGCCAGCGATGAGAGTTTCATCAGGTTGAGATACTGGCCGACAATCGGCTGCCAGGCGTTGGCCAGTCCCTGCGGCAGGAGGATAAAGCGCAGCTCCTGCCACGGGGTAAAGCCCTGCGACAGCGCGGCTTCCCGCTGCCCGTGGCTGACGGCGCGCAGTCCGGAGGCGATCTCTTCCACCAGAAAGGCGGAGGTAAAGACCCCCAGCCCCCACATCGAGCAGAGGAACTCCGGCGTCAGCCACCAGACGTTGCCCGGCAGAATGGACCAGGCGTGCTCGTCGTTTACCACGTCCTTCACCGCCAGCGGCAGCAGGTTCCAGGCGGCAAAGTACCAGAACAGCAGCTGGACCAGCAGCGGAGTATTGCGAAACAGCGAGACCCACGCGGCCACCAGCCCGCGCCCCACGCGGCCGCCGCCGAGACGCAGGGCCAGCAGCAGGACCGCCAGCGCAGTGGCGAGCAGGATCCCGGCGACGCTGACCCAGACGGTGGTGAGAAAACCAGAGATAATCCATTGCAACGGCTGTCCGCTCAGGACGCCGTGCCAGTCAAGCATCGGCGTCACTCGAGGCTCTCCTGGTGCAGCGGATCCAGCACCTTCTGCAGAAAACGCCGCGCGCGGGCATGCTGCGGATGGGCGAAAAACTCAGCCGGCGGGGCGACCTCGAGAATGTCGCCGCCGTCGATAAACACCACCCTGTCGGCAATTTCGCGGGCAAACTGCATCTCGTGGGTCACCACCAGCATGGTGATCCCACTGTGGGCGAGGTTTTTCATCACCTGCAGCACTTCGCCGATCATCTCCGGGTCGAGGGCCGAGGTGGGCTCGTCGAACAGGATAATCTGCGGCGAGGAGGCCAGAGCGCGGGCGATGGCCACCCGCTGCTGCTGGCCGCCGGAGAGCTGCGCCGGCATCTGCTGCGCTTTCTCCTCCAGCCCGACCTGGCGCAGCAGCGCAAGCGCCCGCTCCTGAGCCGCGCTTTTTCCCCAGCCGTGGACGCGCTCCAGCGCCAGCGTGATGTTCTCCTGCGCCGTCAGGTGGGCGTAAAGGTTGAACTGCTGGAAGACAAAGCCGACGCGGCTGCGCAGCTGGCGCAAGGCGCTGCCGCTCAGCCGGCTGGTGGGTTTACCGTCGATCAGGATCTCGCCGCCGCTTAAGGATTCGAGCTGGTTGATCAAGCGGATCAGCGTCGATTTTCCCGATCCGGAAGGACCGAGGATCGCCACCACTTCGCCGGGCTCGACCTGCAGGTTGATGGCGTTAAGCACCTGATGATCGCCGTAGCGCTTGGCCACCTCACGAAACGTTATGCTGGCGCGCTGCAGACGTGAAAAATCCGCGGCCGGGGCCGCGGAGTGGGAGAATAAACCCGAGAACATATTATTTCGCTTCTATGGTAAAGGCGCGCGGCTGCGGCGTTTTAGTGGCAGGGCCAAACCAGACATCGTAAATTTTCGCGGCTTCGCCGGTTTTCTCCAGCTTCACCAGCTCATCGTTGACGGCCTTCAGCAGGGCCGGTTCGCCTTTCTTCACGCCCACGCCAATCTCTTCTTTGCTGAGCAGATCGGGCAGAATTTTAAACTTGGCTTTATCCGGCGCTTCCGCCAACAGACCGGCAAGGATAGTGCTGTCCTGGGTGATGGCCTGGACGTTGCCGTTGCGCAGGGCGGTCAGGGCCAGCGGAATATCGTCATAGGAGAGGACGCGAGCCTGCGGGAAACGCTGGTGCAGGGCCTGTTCGCCGGTGGTGCCTTTCACCGCGCCGATGCGCGCTTTGCTGTACTCATCAAGCTTATCCGGAGAACCGGCCGGCACGAGGAACTGCTGGCCGGTGACGAAATACGGCGTTGAGAAATCAATAACCTGGGCCCGCTCCGGGGTGATGGTAATGTCGGCGACGATCAGGTCGGCTTTGCCGGACTGCAGCAGCGGAATACGGTTGGCCGGGTTAGTGGCCACCAGCTCGAGTTTGACGCCGAGCGCTTTCGCCAGCGCCTGGGCAAAGTCGACGTCGTAGCCGACGATATGGTGGGTTTTGGCGTCTACGGAGCCGAACGGCGGGTTGGCGTCAAAGGTGGCGACTTTCACGACGCCAGCGGCTTTGATGTCAGCCAGCTGGTCGGCCTGCGCCTGCGAGGCGAGCAGCAGCATACCCAGCGCCAGTGCGATTTTTGTGGTTTTGTTGCGCATAGTTTTTCCCCTGAATCCCTGTTTTGTTTTGTGGACATCACGCTCCCATAAATTGCCCATCGGCGGCAAAGAAGAAAAAATTCTTATCTATAACCAAAAAGAACTTAACAAACCTGTGGGTATTCTTTATGCGCCGCTGGCGTTTTCCCGGTGCGACAACGACCGCCGAACGGTTCCCTCTCCCTCAGGGAGAGGGTTAGGGTGAGGGGAAAAGGACCGGGGGTAATATGCGCCAGCCAGGATTGCAAATTCGGAATTAATATTTCCCGCGCCCGGCCAACTGTGGTTGAAATAGACCCAGGCGATACGCTTCCCGACAGAGGAGAAAATGAAAGTGGCATTGTGGCAACGGTTAACGGGCTGGCTGGCTTTTTTGTCCAACGGTGAAGCCGGACAGCAAGATACCCAACGCGTCATGGAGGCGATCCTGCCGGTGGCCAGCCTTTACGGCGTGGACATTGGCAACGTGGAAACCCGGTGGTTCCGTCATGATAAGACATACTGAGCGCCGCAGGACGCGAGAAGCCTACTGGAACGAGGTGTGCTTTGTGTAGCAAGAGACTGCCTGAGGTTGCGGCCTCGCAGGAGGCGCCGCCGCAGCCCAGGCAGTTTTGACCATGCCTATCCCCCCAGATACATCCGCTTAATTTCCGGATTAGTCAGCATCTCCCGCGCCGCGCCTGACAAGGTGATCCGGCCATTCTCCAGGACATACGCCCGATCGGCGATCGCCAGCGCGGCCGTCGCATTCTGCTCCACCAGCAGCACCGTCATATTCTCTTCGCGCAGTTGCTTAATGATGCCGAACAGCTCGCCGACAATTTTCGGCGCCAGTCCGAGGCTCGGTTCATCCAGCATCAATAACACCGGCTCGCTCATCAGCGCCCGGGCGATGGCCAGCATCTGCTGCTCGCCGCCGCTCATGGTGCCAGCCATCTGATGGCGCCGCTCCTTGAGCCGTGGAAAGAGGGCGTACATGCGATCGCGCAGGCGGGTGTAGCCGGCGAGATTATTGTAAGCGCCCATGCGCAGGTTCTCTTCGATGGTCAGGTTGGTAAAGACCCGGCGTCCCTCCGGCACCAGCGCAAGCCCGCGGCGCACGATCTGGTGGGTCTGGCTGCGCGAGATATCGTCGTTAAGGAAGCTGACGCGCCCGCTGGAGCGCACCAGGTTGACGATCCCATTGAGGGTGGAGGTTTTACCGGCGCCATTGCTACCGATCAGGGTGACGATCTCCCGGTCATAGACGTCGATATCGACGCCCTTCAGCCCCTGGATCACGCCGTAAAAAACCTTAAGTTCCCGGGCGTTAAGCATAATTGGCTTCTCCCAGATAAGCGGAAATGACGTCCGGATGCTGGATCGCCTCGGCCATCAGGCCGCTGAACAATGGCTTACCATACTCCAGGACCATCACCCGTTCGCACAGGCGGTTGACGAAGGGCATATCGTGCTCGATTAACAGGACGCTGAGCTGATAGTCATGGCGCATGCGGAAGATCAGCTCCGCCAGATCCTCGGTCTCCTTTGGGTTCATCCCGGCAGCCGGCTCATCGAGCAGCAGCAGCTTCGGCGCGGTGGCCAGCGCGCGGGCGATCTCCACTTTGCGCTGGTTGCCATAGCTCAGGTTCGTGGCCTGCATATGGGCGAAGTGGGCGATGCCGATATCCTCCAGAATGGCCATCGCTTTGGCCTTCGCCGCCCGCTCGGCCGGAAAGTAGCGGCCAATGTGCAGGGCCGCCTCCAGCAACGAATAGCGGCTGGCCCGGTCGAGCCCGACCATCACATTCTCCAGCACCGTCATAGAGTTAAACAGCCGGATATTTTGGAAGGTGCGAGCGATCCCGGCGTTCACCACCTGGTTGGGCTTCAGCCCCTTCAGCGAGGCGCCCGCGAGGGTGACGCTGCCGCTGGTGGGCTTATAGTTGGCGGTGATGACGTTAAACAGGGTGGTCTTACCCGCGCCGTTCGGGCCGATAAGGCCAAAGATCTCCGCCTCGTCAACATGAAAGCTGACGTTGTCGATGGCCCGCAGGCCGCCAAACTGCATGGTGACGTCCTGCACCTGCAGGATGATTTTATTTTCCGCCATAGCCGCCGCTCCTTCTTCCGGTCTGCCAAATCTCTTTTTTCCCCAGCAGCCCTTCGCGGGCGAAGAGCATGATAATCAGCAGCAGCAGGGAGAAGACCACCATTCTCAGGCCCGGATAGGCGCCGAGATCGTGACCGAAGAACTGCAGCGGCTGGTCGAGAAAGCGCAGCCACTCGCCGCTGCCGACCACCAGCACGGTGCCGAGCAGGGCGCCGGTGGTGCTGCCGAGTCCGCCGAGGACGATAATAATCAGCAGCTGGAAGGTGAGCATAAAGTCGAACAGCCCCGGGGAGATGGTGGTCAGCAGGGAAGCCAGCAGACCGCCGCCGATCCCTTCGAAGAAGGCGCTGGTGGCGAAGGCGCAGGTTTTAATGCGGAAGGTGTTGACCCCCATGGCGATCGCCGCATCTTCGTCGTCGCGAATAGCTTTCATCATCCGACCATACTTCGACCACACCAGCTGGAGGATCATTCCGGTGGCCAGCAGGGCGAACAGCCCGCACCAGAACAGAAGATGCGGCTGCTGCGGAATATCGTTCAGCCCGATGGCGCCGTTGGTGATTTGCGGGTTGTTAATGGCGAGGATCTTGATGATAAACCCGAAGCCGAGGGTGACGATGGCCAAGTAGTCGCCCCGCACCCGGAAGACCGGTACGGCGAGGCACACCGCCAGCGCCGCCGCGCACAGGCCGCTTATCAGCAGGGCGGGGAGGAAACCCGCGTGCAGGCTGAGGATCCACGGGCTGGGGGCGGCCATTTCAAACATGTCTACCTTGCTGTCGCTGGAGAGGATCAGCAGGGCGGTGACGTAGGCGCCCACCGCCACGAAGCCGTTCGGCTCCAGCGACAGCTGGCCGGTCACGCCGTTGATCAGGTTGTAGCTGACCGCGAGGATCATAAAGATAAAAATGGTGCTGATGACGCGAACAATGTAGTCATTAAAAACCACGTTGATTCCGGCCAACAGCGCGATACAGATGACAATAATGGCCAGGTTGCGCAGCTGCGCCCCGGCGGTCGTCGTCGCGTTGAGCATCAGAAACGGCTCCTTTCCAGACGTTCGTCGCCCATAATGCCGACCGGGCGGAACAAGAGGACCAGAATCAAGAACAGGAAGGCGAAAGCATCTTTATAGCCGCCCAGTTCGGGGAAGATCGCCACCGCGACCACTTCGGTAAAACCGAGGATAAAGCCGCCCAGCACCGCGCCGGTGACGCTGCCGATCCCGCCCAGCACGGCGGCGGCAAAGGCCTTCAGGCCGATAAGCACGCCCATCAGGGGATCGATCGTCGGGTAGCTGATGGAGTAGAACACGCCGCCGAGCGCCGCGAGGCTACTGCCGAGGGCGAAGACCAGAGAGATGATCCGGTTGGCGTCAATGCCCATCAGGCGCACGGTGTTGACGTCAAAGGCCACCGCGCGGATCGCCATCCCATAACGGGTGCGGTACAGCAGCCAGAGGATCGCCAGCAGCAGCAGGACGGTGATCAGCGGCACAATCCACGCCACGTTGGTAATGATGACGCTGCCAAAGGCCCGGGTCTGGTTGAAAAAGTCCGGGGCGGAGAAGAAGCGCGAGCTGCCGCCGAACAGCACGTTAAACAGGTTTTCGAGGAAGAAGCTGACACCGATGGCGGTGATCAGCATGGAGATTTTCGAGGCCTGACGCAGCGGACGATAGGCGACCCGGTCAATTAGCATACCAAACAGGCCGCACAGCCCGAGGGTCAGGAAAACGGCTACCCCGAAGGGTAGCCCAACCGAAGAAAATAAAAACAGCGTACTAAACGCGCCGACCATCATCACGTCCGCATGGGCGAAGTTGATCAGCCGCAGCACGCCATAAACCATCGTATAACCGATGGCAATCAGGGCGTACATGCCCCCAAGACTCATTCCATTGACCACTTGCTGGAGAAAAATGGCGCCGTCCATTTTGTAGCCTCGTCACAACTTAAGGGTTAACCACGGTACGAAACGCCAGCTTGCCATCTTTCACTTCGTTGATGACCGCGCTGCGAATGGCATCGCCGTTCTGTAAGGTCAGCGTGCCGGTCACGCCCTGGAAATCTTTGGTGGCGCGGATTTTTTCATTTACGCAGACCCGATCGTGGGGATCGCTGCACTGGTTCATGGCGTTGACGATGACGTTATAGGCATCCGCCGCCATTGCGCCCCAGGTATGGGTCGGCTGCTGGTATTTGGCTTCCCAGGCTTTGATGAAGGTTTCCCCCGCCGGGGTCTGCTCTTTGGCGTTCGGCGAGTAATAATCGGTGGTCATATAGCCGTTGACCGCGTCTTTACCGACATCGAAGAAGACCTGATCCGCGGCCAGACCATCGCCGCCCACCACCGGTTTGTTGAGCCCCAGCTGTTTAGACTGCACGGCAATCAGCGCCCCTTCGGTGTAGTAGATCGGCATATAAATCATGTCGACATTCTTCGCCTTGACGCTCGCCAGCTGGGCTTTAAAGTCCTTGCTGCCGCCCGGGGCCTGGACCTCGATGGGAATGGTGCCGCCGTTTTTCAGGAACTGGGTGCGGAACGCTTTCGCCAGGCCGACGGAGTAATCGTTGCTGCTGTCAAACACGATGGCGGCGGTTTTGGCTTTCAGATCGCGGGAGGCCAGATTGGCCCCGACCACCCCCTGGAAGCTGTCCGAGAAGCAGACCCGGCTGACGTAGGGATGGTTGCGGGTGACGCGGTCGTTGGTGGCGGTGGAGGAGACCAGCGGCGTTTTGCTGTCGTCGGCGATCTTGGTCATCGCCAGGGTGTTGGAGGAGGTGACTTCCCCGATCACGGCATCCACTTTATCGCTGGAGACCAGCCGCTGCATGGCGTTGGCCGCTTCGACTTTATCGCTTTTATCATCGATGATGATAAGCTTGATGGTATCGCCATTTTTTAACGTCGGGGTGATGGCCTGAATAATGTCCAGACCTTTCTGCGACGGCTGGCCATAGCCGCTGAGGGCGCCGCTCAGGGGTAATACCACCCCGATTTTAATTTCCGCTGCCTGCGCGCTGCTGGCGCCGACCAGCGCGGCAACCAGCGTGGCCATTAAAGACGCTTTCCCGGAAAACGATTTCATGGGTATTTCTCCGTCGGTCGATTATTTATCTTTAACCATCAATGACTGCATAACATTGAGGAATAATGCGCCAGCTTATCCGGCGAATTATTGGCTGTTATGTTGAATAGATAACGAGATATATACCCTAAATAATTCGAGTCGCATGAAGGCGGCAAGTGAGCGAGTCCCCAGGCGCTTACAGAAGTAAGTGACTGACAGCCAACGCACATGCAACTTGAAGTATGACGGGTATTTTTAATGCGCTGAATTACCTTACAACGTCCGTTTCGTTTTTACTCATGCAATATTCTTATTACCTGCAGGCAAGGGCATAAGGCTGGCGACCACACGGTTTTTGATACGGTGAACGCATTTTGCCGGGTGGCGACAGGCGCCTTCCCCGGCCTGAAAACAGGCAATATACCGGTTAAACGGTTTTCGTCGGCCCGCGCAAGCGAAGCGCCGCCGGGAAATTTCAGCGTGCACCCGAATATAATATTCAGGTGCGCCCGGTAATATTAACAATCTATTCTGCTGCTCACGTGACTTATTATTTTAAAGGGGGCAATGGTTTTATTTTCCCATGCAGCGCCGGATTATCGCTTTCATCTTTCAGGCGCACGCCGGTAAGCCGTCGTAAAAAAGCCTGCTCCAGCAGCCAGGCCAGTTTAAAGGCGGCGGCGTCATGGCTCAGCCCTTCCGGGCGAATATTGGAGATACAGTTGCGCTCCGACTCCAGCCGCTGCCGATGCGGCTGCCAGGTGAGGTAGACGCCGAGGCTGTCCGGTGAGGAGAGACCCGGTCGTTCGCCAATCAGGATCGCCACCGCGCGGGCTTTCAGGGTTTCGCCAATATCATCCCCCAGCGCCACCCGTGACTGATGCGCCAGCACCACCGGCGCCAGGCCGATACCCAGCGTCTGCAGGTAGGGCAGCAGGGCGCGGATCAACGGCACCGCCTGGCGCTCTACCGCCCATGAAGAGAGGCCGTCGCCGATCACCAGCAGCAGGTCGGCGGGGCGGACGCCGCTGGCGGCGAGGTCGGCGCGGCTTTCGTCGGCAAGCTGCCTTCCGAGATCCGGACGCCGCAGATAGGTGTGACGGTCCGGCGCGGCGCTGTGCACCGTCAGAGCGTCGAGGCCGAGCGCCGCCAGCGGCGCCACCAGCTGCTGGCTGGCGAACGGCTGATGAATGGCGTCCCGCGCTCTGGCGTGGGCCAGACCAAAGTTGAGGACTTCGCGGGTCGGCAGGCTGGCGCCGCTGCGCCCCAGGGCAATCCGTGCATCGGTAAATTCACGCAGCGGGTTCCAGGCGTCGGGACGGTTCATACGGGGGCTCCTTGCGGCAGGACGGACAGCAGCGGATGGCGGGCGTCGGTGAGCCGCAGCGCGCCGTGCGGATCGATAATTTGCATCTTCGCCAGCCAGTCGGCGAACTCCGGGGCATGCTTTAAGCCCAGCAGGCGACGGGCGTACAGCGCGTCATGGAACGAGGTGCTCTGGTAATTGAGCATGATATCGTCCGCCCCGGGCACGCCGATCAGGAAGGTGAGCCCGGCGGCGCACAGCAGGGTCAGCAGGGTGTCCATATCATCCTGATCCGCTTCCGCGTGGTTGGTATAGCAGACGTCGCAGCCGATCGGCAGGCCCATCAGCTTGCCGCAGAAGTGATCTTCCAGCCCAGCGCGAATAATCTGCTTGCCGTCGTAGAGATACTCCGGACCGATAAAGCCGACCACCGTATTGACCAGCAGCGGTTCAAAGTGGCGGGCGACGGCGTAGGCCCGCGCCTCGCAGGTCTGCTGGTCGACGCCGTGGTGGGCGTTGGCCGACAGGCAGCTCCCCTGGCCGGTCTCAAAATACATCACATTGTTGCCGAGGGTACCGCGCCTGAGGCTCAGGGCCGCCTCGCGGGCCTCCTGCAGCATGGCAAGATTGATGCCGAAGCCGCTGTTGGCCGCTTCGGTTCCCGCCACCGACTGAAACACCAGATCCACCGGCGCGCCGCGCTCAATCAGCTGCAGCGTATTGGTGACGTGGGTCAAAATGCAGGACTGGGTGGGAATGGCGAAGCGCTGGATAATATCGTCCAGCATCACGTTCAACTGCGCCAGCACCGGTAAGCTGTCGCTGGCCGGGTTGATGCCGATCACCGCGTCCCCGGCGCCGTACAGCAGCCCGTCGAGCATACTGGCGGCAATGCCTTTCAGGTCATCGGTGGGATGGTTGGGCTGCAGGCGTACGCTGAGGTGGCCGGGCAGGCCGATGGTGTTGCGAAAGCGCGTCACCACCTGACATTTGCTGGCGGCAAGGATCAGATCCTGATTGCGCATCAGCTTACTGACCGCCGCCGCCATCTCCGGGGTGATGGCGCGGGCGACCCGCTGCAGCGTGGCGGTATCGGTGGCATCGTCCAGCAGCCAGTCGCGGAAATCGCCGACCGTCAGGTGACGCAGGGCGGCAAAGCCCTGCGCATCGTGGGTGTCGAGGATCAGGCGGGTCACTTCGTCCTGCTCGTAAGGGATAAGCGGATTGTCGAGGATGTCGGTCAGCGGCACCTCGGCGAGGGTCATTTTCGCCGCCATCCGCTCTTCGGCTGAGTGGGCGATAACCCCCGCCAGGGCGTCGCCGGAGCGAGCCGGCGACGCTTTCGCCATCAGCGTTTTCAGACTATCAAAGCGCCATACCTGGCCCGATAGTGTGGTTTTATACATGCCGCCTCCTCAGGAGACCGTTCGCAGTTGAGGATCCACTGGCGCCCGTTCACGGGCCGCTGCGGTTTTGCGAAACCACAGGTAGCCTCCGAGCATCATCGCCGCGAAAATCAGCGCCAGCAGCAGGTTATACCAAACCATCGCCACCAGGCAGAGCACCGCCATGCCGAGGGCAAAGGCCGGCGCCAGCGGGTAGAGCGGCGCGCGGAACGGACGGATCAGCTTCGGCTCGCTACGGCGCAGTTTGAACAGCGCCGCCATGGAAGTGATATACATAACAATAGCCCCAAATACCGACATGGTGACGATGCAGGCGGTTAGCGGCATGCCGCTGATGGTGATCAGCGAGTCGGAGAAAATCGCGGCGATGCCCACCACGCCGCCGGCGAGGATCGCCAGATGCGGAGTGCGGGTGCGGCGATTGAGGGTGGCCAGACCGGCGGGCAGATAGCCGGCGCGGGCGAGGGAGTAGATCTGCCGCGAGTAGCCCATAATGATGCCGTGGAAGGAGGCGACGAGGCCAAACAGCCCCAGCCACACCAGCATATGCAGCCAGCCGCTGCCGTTGCCCACGACCGTCTTCATCGCCTGGGGCAGAGGATCGTTAATATTGGACAGCGCGCGCCAGTCGCCGACGCCGCCGGCGAAGACCATCACCCCAATCGCCAGCACCGTCAGCGTCAGAATGCCGCCGCCCAGGGCGCGGGGAATGGTGCGCTGCGGATCTTTGGCCTCTTCGGCGGCCATGGAAGCCCCCTCAATGGCGAGGAAGAACCAGATAGCGAACGGAATGGCGGCGAACATCCCCGGCAGCGCCAGGCCGCTAAAGCTTTCCGCGCCCGCCCAGCCGTTAGTGGTGAAATGGCTCCAGGAGAAGCCGGGGGCGACTACGCCCATAAACACCAGCAGCTCGAAGATGGCCAGCAGGGTGACGATCAGCTCGAAGGTGGCGGCGATGCCGACGCCGAGGATATTGAGCGTCATAAAGATCAGGTAGGCGCCGCAGGCGACCCATTTCGGATCCAGCGCCGGAAACTGCACGTTGAGGTAGGCGCCGATGGCCATGGCGATGGCCGGCGGGGCGAAGACGAATTCAATCAGAGTGGCAAAACCGGCGATAAAGCCGCCGGTGGGCCCGAAGGCGCGGTAGGCATAGGCGAAAGGGCCGCCAGCGTGCGGGATGGCAGTGGTCAGCTCGGTAAAGCTGAAAATAAAGGCGCAGTACATGGCGGCGACCGCGAGGGCGACGACCATAAACCCCATCGTGCCCGCCTGCGACCAGCCGTAGCTCCAGCCGAAGTACTCCCCGGATATCACCAGTCCGACGGCGATCCCCCATAAACGAAAACTGCCGAGCGTTCTTTTTAAGGTGGTGGTGTGCTCTGTCATACGTGTTGCCTCGCCAGATAGAAAGGTTCTGAACGACAGGCTGCAAAGAGAGTGCCAGAACGTTGTCCGTCGCGATGAGGCGCCAGTTCGGGGAGCGCCCGTCGGCGCTGCGCAAAAATGGGGCAGGCTGCACGCTGTCGGCGCGCGACCTGGTGCAGCGGCTTTGCTTTTTCAGCGGCGGCACGGTATAACACTTCTTCTTTTGGATGTTTAGATGTCTATACGTTTATACGCATCATGACCCGGGCAAGCGGGTTGGCGTGAGAAAATAAAATGCAAAGCACAACACAACAACAAGGTGGGCAACTGAAGCGCACCATGAAAACGCGTCATCTGATCATGCTGTCGCTCGGCGGCGTGATTGGCACCGGCCTGTTCTTTAATACCGGCTATATCATCTCCACCACCGGCGCGGCCGGGACGCTGCTGGCGTATCTGATTGGCGCCCTGGTGGTCTGGCTGGTGATGCAGTGCCTCGGCGAACTGTCGGTAGCGATGCCGGAGACCGGCGCTTTCCACGTTTACGCGGCGCGTTACCTTGGCCCGGCGACGGGCTATACCGTGGCGTGGCTCTACTGGCTGACGTGGACGGTGGCGCTGGGTTCGAGCTTTACCGCCGCTGGCTTCTGTATGCAGTACTGGTTCCCGCAGGTGCCGGTCTGGATCTGGTGCGTGGTGTTCTGCGCGGTGATCTTCGGCCTTAACATCATTTCGACCCGCTTCTTCGCCGAAGGCGAGTTCTGGTTCTCGCTGGTGAAAGTGATCACCATCATCGCGTTTATTATTCTCGGCGGCGCGGCCATTTTCGGCATCATTCCGATGCAGGATGGCTCCCCGGCGCCGGGCCTGCGCAATATCACCGCCGAAGGCTGGTTCCCGCACGGCGGCCTGCCGATCCTGATGACCATGGTGGCGGTGAACTTCGCCTTCTCCGGGACGGAGCTTATCGGCATTGCCGCCGGGGAGACGGAAAACCCGCATAAGGTTATTCCGGTTGCCATCCGCACCACCATCGCCCGGCTGATTATTTTCTTTATCGGCACCGTATTTGTGCTGGCGGCGCTGATCCCGATGCAGCAGGCGGGGGTGGAGAAAAGCCCCTTCGTGCTGGTGTTTGAAAAGGTGGGTATCCCTTACGCGGCGGATATTTTCAACTTCGTGATCCTGACGGCGATCCTCTCGGCGGCCAACTCCGGCCTGTACGCTTCCGGGCGGATGCTCTGGTCGCTGTCGAACGAGAAGACGCTGCCGGCCTGCTTTGCCAAAGTCAATAAACGGGGCGTGCCGGTGACCGCGCTGTCAGTGAGTATGCTGGGCGGCGTGCTGGCGCTGTTCTCCAGCGTGGTGGCGCCCGACACGGTGTTTGTGGCGCTGTCGGCGATCTCCGGTTTTGCGGTGGTGGCGGTGTGGTTGAGCATCTGCGCCTCGCACTTTATGTTCCGCCGCCGCCATCTGCAGCAGGGTAAGGCGCTGAGCGACCTGCAATATCGCGCCCCCTGGTATCCAGTGGTGCCGATTCTGGGCTTTGTGCTGTGCCTGGTGGCCTGCGTGGGCCTTGCTTTTGACCCGAGCCAGAGAATTGCGCTGTGGTGCGGGATCCCCTTTGTGGCCCTGTGCTATGGTGCCTGGTATCTTACTCGTTCACGGAAAATGACTCAGGAGCCCCAACATGTCGCAGACTAATCCGTTTACCGCCCTGCTTGCCGCCCAGCCTTTCGTGCTGCTGGACGGCGCTATGGCCACCGAGCTGGAGGCCCGCGGCTGCGATCTGGCTGACAGCCTGTGGTCGGCGAAAGTGCTGCTGGAGAACCCGCAGCTGATCCGCGATGTGCATCTCGACTACTTTCGCGCCGGGGCGCAGGTGGCGATCACCGCCAGCTATCAGGCCACCCCGGCGGGTTTTGCCGTACGCGGGCTGGATGACGCGCAGTCCCGGGCGCTGATCGGCAAAAGCGTCGAGCTGGCGCGCAAAGCGCGCGAGGCGTACCTCGCCGAGAACCCGCAGGCCGGCACGCTGCTGGTCGCCGGTTCGGTGGGGCCGTATGGCGCGTTTCTTGCCGACGGCTCGGAGTATCGCGGCGATTATCAGCGCAGCGCGGCAGAGTTCCAGGCCTTCCACCGGCCGCGCGTCGAAGCGCTGCTGGATGCGGGCGCCGACCTGCTGGCCTGTGAAACCCTGCCGTCATTCGCCGAGATCCAGGCCCTGGCGGCCCTGCTGCAGGAGTATCCCCGCGCTCGCGCCTGGTACTCCTTCACGCTGCGCGACGCCGAACATCTGAGCGACGGCACGCCGCTGCGCGAGGTGATGGCCGCCCTGGCGGATAACCCGCAGGTGGTGGCGGTGGGGATCAACTGTATCGCGCTGGAAAATACGCCCGCGGCGCTGGCGCATTTGCACAGCCTGACGGCGCTGCCGCTGGTGGTCTATCCTAACTCCGGCGAGCATTATGATGCGGTGAGCAAGACCTGGCATCATCATGGCGAAGCCTGCGCCAGCCTGGCGGATTATCTGCCGCAGTGGCTGGCGGCCGGGGCGAAGCTGATCGGCGGCTGCTGCCGCACCACGCCGAAGGATATTGCTGAGCTTAATGCGAAGCGCTGAGTTTTTTGCCGGGTGGCGCTGCGCTTACCCGGCCTACATATTGCGCGATCCTTAGGACGGGCAAGGCGCAGCCGCCACCCGGCGCCAACCATCTGCCACCAACCAATCGCTCAAAATCAACTATCCTTTCCCGCTTTTGTTCTAAAAACGATTCGCTATTAGCCAGAATTTTTAATTACTTCATCTCCATCCTGATGCCGGAAATACTGCACCTATAACAACTCAGGGGAAGCAGACATTATGGCATTCACATCGCGAATTACTCTACTGGCGGCGCTGGCCGTCGCCGCCTTCCAGGCGCAGGCGGTCAACGTGACCGTGGCGTATCAAACCTCCGCTGAGCCGGCGAAAGTCGCCCAGGCGGACAACACCTTCGCCAAAACCAGCGGGGCGACCGTCGACTGGCGGAAATTTGACAGCGGCGCCAGCGTGGTGCGCGCTCTGGCCTCCGGCGATGTGCAGATCGGCAATATCGGCTCCAGCCCGCTGGCGGTGGCCGCCAGCCAGCAGGTGCCGATTGAAGTGTTCCTGCTTGCCTCAAAGCTCGGCAACTCCGAAGCGCTGGTGGTGAAGAAAAGCATCACCAAACCGGAAGATCTGATCGGCAAGCGCATCGCCGTGCCGTTTATCTCCACCACCCACTATAGCCTGCTGTCGGCGCTCAAACACTGGGGCATCAAGCCGGGCCAGGTGCAGATTATTAACCTGCAGCCGCCGGCGATTATCGCCGCCTGGCAGCGCGGGGATATCGATGGCGCTTACGTCTGGGCGCCAGCGGTTAATGAACTGGAAAAAGAGGGCAAGGTGCTGACCGATTCCGCGCAGGTTGGGGAGTGGGGCGCGCCGACCCTCGACGTCTGGGTGGTCCGTAAGGACTTCGCCGAGCAGCATCCGGAGATTGTCAAAGCGTTCGCTAAAAGCGCCATCGACGCCCAGCAGCCCTACATCGCCAACCCGGAGGCATGGCTGAAACAGCCGGACAACATCAGCAAGCTGGCGCGCCTGAGCGGGGTGCCGGAAGCCGATGTCCCGGGGCTGGTGAAGGGCAATACCTATCTCACCGCCGCTGAGCAGGCGCAGGCGCTGAACGGGCCGGTCAATCAGGCCATCGTGGATACCGCGCGCTTCCTGAAAGAGCAGGGCAAAGTGCCTGCGGCGGGAACCGATTATCGTCAGTACGTGACTGACCGCTTTGTGAAGTAAAGGAGGCGGCGATGCTGCAAATCTCGCATCTTTCCGCCGACTACGGCGGTAAACCGGCGCTGGCGGATATCAACCTGACGCTGGAGAGTGGGGAGCTGTTGGTGGTGCTGGGGCCCTCGGGCTGCGGTAAAACTACCCTGCTGAACCTGATTGCCGGATTCGTGCCCTATCAGCACGGCAGCATCACTCTCGAAGGTCAGCGGGTGACCGGGCCGGGCGCAGAGCGCGGCGTGGTCTTCCAGAATGAAGGTCTGCTGCCGTGGCGCAATGTGCAGGATAACGTGGCGCTGGGTCTGCAGCTGGCGGGCGTGGATAAAGCGCAGCGCCGGCAAGCGGCGGCGCAGATGCTGAAGAAGGTGGGTCTCGAAGGGGCGGAAAAACGCTTTATCTGGCAGCTGTCCGGCGGTCAACGCCAGCGGGTGGGCATCGCCCGGGCGCTGGCGGCGAATCCGCAGCTGTTGCTGCTGGATGAGCCCTTCGGCGCGCTTGACGCCTTTACCCGCGAGCAGATGCAGACATTGCTGCTGAAACTGTGGCATGAGACCGGCAAACAGGTGCTGCTGATCACTCATGACATTGAAGAGGCCATCTTTATGGCCACCGAGCTGGTGCTGCTGTCGCCGGGGCCGGGACGGGTGGTGGAGCGGCTGCCGCTTGATTTCAGCCGTCGCTTTGTCGCGGGCGAATCCTGCCGCAGCATCAAATCCGACCCGCGGTTTATTGAACAGCGGGAATACATTTTGAGCCGGGTGTTTGACCAACGGGAGGCTTTCTCATGAGCGTGGTACTGAACGACAAACCGCGTCAGACGACGCTGAAATGGCGCTGGCCGCTCTCCCGTCAGCTTACCCTCAGCGTGGCGACCCTGGCGGTGCTGCTGGCCGTCTGGTGGGCGGTCGCGGCGCTGCAGCTGATTAGCCCGCTGTTTCTGCCGCCGCCAGGACAGGTGTTGCAGAAGCTTATCACCATCGCCGGGCCGCAGGGCTTTATGGATGCGACGCTCTGGCAGCACCTGGCGGCGAGCCTGACGCGGATCGTTATCGCGCTGCTGGCGGCGGTGCTGATCGGCGTACCGGTGGGGATCGCCATGGGGCTCAACTCAACGGTGCGCGGGATCCTCGATCCGCTGATCGAGCTTTATCGTCCGGTGCCGCCGCTGGCCTACTTACCGCTGATGGTGATCTGGTTTGGCATTGGTGAAACGTCAAAGATCCTGCTGATCTACCTGGCGATTTTCGCCCCGGTAGCGATGTCGGCGCTGGCGGGGGTGAAAAGCGCGCAGCAGGTGCGGATTCGCGCCGCCCGTTCGCTGGGCGCCAGCCGGGCGCAGGTGCTGTGGCTGGTGATCCTGCCCGGCGCGCTGCCGGAGATCCTCACCGGGCTGCGCATTGGTCTCGGGGTGGGCTGGTCAACGCTGGTGGCCGCTGAGCTGATCGCCGCCACCCGTGGGTTAGGGTTTATGGTGCAGTCCGCCGGCGAGTTTCTCGCCACCGATGTGGTGCTGGCGGGGATCGCAGTCATTGCCATTATCGCCTTTTTACTGGAACTGGGGCTGCGCGCGCTGCAGCGCCGCCTGACGCCCTGGCATGGAGAAGTACAATGAGTGAACGTCTGAGCATTACCCCGCTGGGGCCGTATATTGGCGCGCTGGTGACCGGGGCGGATTTAACCCGTCCGCTGAGCGACAACCAGTTTGAGCAGCTGTATCACGCGGTGCTGCGTCATCAGGTGGTATTCCTGCGCGAACAGAATATCACCCCGGCGCAACAGCGCGACCTGGCGCTGCGGTTTGGCGACCTGCATATTCATCCGGTCTACCCTCACGCCCCTGGCGTGGAAGAGATTATCGTCCTCGATACCCACAACGATAATCCGCCGGATAATGACAACTGGCATACCGATGTCACCTTTATCGACACGCCGCCCGCCGGCGCCATTCTGGCGGCGAAAGAGCTGCCGGCGACCGGCGGGGATACTCTGTGGACCAGCGGCATTGCCGCCTGGGAAGCGCTGTCAGAACCCTTCCGGCAGCTGCTGAGCGGCCTGCATGCGGAACACGATTTCCGTAAATCGTTCCAGGAGTATAAGTACAACCACACGGAAGCCGAGCATCGGCGCTGGCAGGAGGCGGTGGCGAAGCATCCACCCCTGCTGCACCCGGTGGTGCGTACCCACCCGGTGACCGGCAAGCAGGCGCTGTTCGTTAATGAAGGCTTTACCACGCGGATTGTCGACGTGACCGAGAAAGAGAGCGCGGCGCTGCTGAGCTTCCTGTTTGCCCATATCACCAAACCGGAGTTTCAGGTGCGCTGGCGCTGGCAGCCGAACGATGTCGCTATCTGGGATAACCGGGTGACGCAGCATTACGCCAATGCCGACTATCTGCCGCAGCGGCGCATTATGCACCGGGCGACGATTCTCGGCGATAAGCCGTATTACCGGGCGGGGTAAGGCTTGTAGCCGGTTAAGGCATCAGCCGCGAGCCGCGGAGAAAAGCGGATGCTGCATTGCCCGTAGCTTCCCGGAGGCGGCGCCTGACGCGCCTTTTCCGGGCTACCGATCCGTCGGAAACGGTGAACCGTAGCCCGGCTAAGGCGCAACGCGCCGCAAGCCGGGAAAAAGCTTTTATGCCGATTTTTGCGCACCCAGATGCGCGCCAATATAGCGCTGATAGCGGTTCGCTTTCAGATAGGTCAAATCCACCAGCACCAGACCATCCACGCAGTTATTGAAATCCGGATCGCTGCCGAAATCGATAAACTGCACGCCGCCCGGCTCGCACACTTCCGAGTACTGCTTATACAGCGGCGGGATCGCGCAGCCGAGGTTGCCGAGCAGGGACTTCAGCCGGGCCAGGTCGTCGTTGTAATCCTCCCCGCCAAACTGCGCCAGCACGTCGGGCAGCGACGCCGGATAAGGGCGACGGGACTCCGCCAGCGGGTGCGTGGCCGGGAACCACAGCCGGTAGAACGCCACCAGCAGATCGCGAGCGGCGGGCGGCAGCCCACCAGAAATCGATACCGGGCCAAACAGATAGCGATAGTGCGGGTAGCGCGCCAGATAAGCGCCGATGCCGGACCACAGGTAGTCCAGCCCGCGTCGACCCCAGTAGCGCGGTTGGATAAAGCTGCGCCCAAGCTCAATGCCGTGCTGCAGGATGTCGTCCATTCGCCCGTCGTAGTGGAACAGACTGGAGCTGTAGATCCCCTCCAGGCCGCGCTTTGCCAGCTGTATGGCCGTCGGCATAAAGCGGTAAGCGCCGACGATCTCGAGGTCTTCTTCATCCCACAGGATCAGATGCAAATAGTCGTCATCATACCCGTCGATATCCCGCCGTTTGCCGCTGCCTTCGCCAACCGCGCGGAAGGCGATTTCCCGCAGGCGTCCCAGCTCGCGCAGCAGCGGCGCCTCCTCCTGACCGTTGCGCTGCCAGAGGTAAATCACTTTGCCATCGGCGGTGCGGCCCAGGCATTCGGCCTTGTGCAGTTCGCGTTTGAGCCGCGCCCGATCTTCCGGGCGGGCGATGGCGCTTTCAGTTTTGAACTGCCCAGGCAGCCCTTTGCGCAGCTGTTCAAGGTGCTGATAGCAGCGGCCGGTAAGTTCGCGAGCGCTGGACTGGGCATCGAACCAGCTCGACCAGGGGATCTGCTGGCCGATACGCACCGGCAGGCTGCTGTTGCGCCGGCGAAACATCTGCTGCATCAGCAGGAGCAGCGGCAGGTTGTCGGAGACCAGGGTGCTGGCGTAAAACAGGGCGCTGTTGTGGGCATGAATCCACGCCGGCAGCAGCGGGGCGCGATATTTCGCCGCCAGCTTAATAAAGCCCGAGTGCCATTTTTTATCGCGAATGCCGCGACGGGTAAGGCGAGAGACTTCCCCCGCCGGGAAGAAGATCAGCACCCCACCAGCCTGTAGCTGCTGGTCCATCTGCTGCAGCGCCGTTTTAGCGGTGCGGCCATGAATATTATCTACCGGGATAAACAGCGAGCTCAGGGGCTCAAGGTGGGTGAGCATGCGGTTGGTGACCACTTTGACGTCGCGTCGCACGCGGGATACCGCATACAGGAGCGCCAGGCCGTCGAGGGTGCCGGTGGGGTGGTTGGCGATAATGACCAGCGGGCCATATTCGGGGATTTGTTCGAGATCGTGCGCCGGGATGGCGCAGCGGATATTGAGGTATTCCAGCACCTGTTCGACCGTATCAAGCCCCTTCAGGTGGCGGTGACGGTCGGCAAATTGTTGAAACTCTTCCTCATAAAATAGCTTTTTTAACAGTTTCTTTTGCCAGGGGGCGGGCCTCGCCTGAGGCCACAGGTCATCGAGTACGTTGTCGAGACTAAACATAGTGGCTCCTCCTCCGTCCTGCCCAGACAGTAGAAGGTAGAGATGTCGTTCAGATTACAGTTGGGTGAAGATTCGGTCGCAGCAAGCGAGGTTTCCCGGATAGCGGCTAACGCCTCATCCGGGCTACGGTTGGCGCCGATTTGTAGCCCCGGTAAGCGTCAGCGCCACCGGGGAGAGGCTATCGGCGTTCACCGCAGCTAAGATCAAAGCTATCGCCAGCCCAATTTGGGGGATATAGCCCGCGCTGGACATCGCGATGAAAGGTTGAAAATGGCCAATCGATCACTCGGGTGACCCAGCCATGCTTAAGTGGATTGATATGGATGTAATCAACGTGTCGGCGGTAATCATCTTCATCGCGTATGGCATGCTCCCAAAAGCGAGGTTGCCAGAGGGGGTGTCGTTTTAACGTTCTGGTAAAACAGCCTTTGATATCTCTCCAGCGTGAAGAAAAATCGTCATCATTATGAGGTAGTGTCCAGATGCAATGCAGATGTTCAGGCAACACCACCCAGGCATCAATAATAAAGGCGCGATGTTGTTTAACTACGGCGACAGAGTAGCGCAATAATTCTATGTTTTCAGTTAGGTGCATGCTTCTACGGTCTTTAAGGTTAACGGTGAAGAACCAGGTTCCCCCTTTAATGTAATAACGTCGATAAGCCACCACAGGATCTCCTGGAATTCGGTATTTATGATGTGGTTTAACACGTTAGAAGGCGAAATCCGGTACGCCAAGAAGAACGCGCAGAAGATGGAAAGCGGCGTGCAAAATTTTAGCTACAGATATTGTTTAGCGCCTGTCCCCGGATAGCGGCGCAAGCGCCTTATCCGGGCTACGGTGTGGTGGTCGCGATAAATACAGCGCACCAGAGATGAGGTTTGGTAGCCCCGGTAAGCGTCAGCGCCACCGGGGAGAGGGAGGCTTAACGGAGGATGTTTTTCTCGGCCAGGTCGAGGGCGAAATAGCTGAAGATCAGATCGGCGCCCGCGCGTTTGATAGCGCCGAGGCTTTCCAGAACCACTTTCTCTTCATCGATAGCGCCCGCCTGGGCGGCGAATTTGATCATCGCGTACTCCCCGCTGACCTGGTACGCGCCGAGCGGCAGATCGCTGCGCTCGCGGATATCGCGCAGAATATCCAGGTAGGCGCCCGCCGGTTTCACCATCAGGCAGTCGGCGCCCTGGGCTTCATCGAGCAGCGACTCGCGAATGGCTTCCCGGCGGTTCATCGGGCTCATCTGATAGGTTTTACGATCGCCCTTCAGCGCGGTACCGGCCGCTTCGCGGAACGGGCCGTAGAAGGAAGAGGCGAACTTGGTCGAATAGGACATGATCGCCGTATTGGTGAAGCCGGCGGCGTCCAGCGAGCGGCGAATCGCCTGCACCTGACCATCCATCGCGGCGGAAGGGGCGATGAAATCCGCGCCGGCGGCGGCAGCGACAACGGCCTGTTTGCCGAGGTTTTCCAGGGTCGCGTCGTTATCCACCCCGTGGTCGCACAGCACGCCACAGTGGCCGTGGGAGGTGTATTCGCAGAAGCAGGTATCGGACATGACGATCATCTCCGGCACCGTGGACTTACAGATCCGCGACATACGCGCCACCAGACCATTTTCATTCCAGGTATCGCTGCCGGTGGCATCGGTGTGATGAGAAATACCAAAGGTCATCACCGAGCGAATGCCGGCATTGGCGATGCGTTCGATCTCGCGCGCCAGATATTTTTCCGGAATGCGCATCACCCCGGGCATCGCCTCGATCGCTTTGTAATCATCAATTTCTTCTTCAACAAAGATCGGCAACACCAGGTCGTTCAAACTCAGTGTTGTCTCTTCAAACAGGGCGCGCAGCGCAGCGGATTGACGCAGGCGGCGGGGGCGAGTGATTAAATCTGTCATGGTTTGCCTGATTTTGTGAAATGAAAGAGGGTAGTGTAACTGAAATGGCATCAGGATGTTTCGCCAAAACGATCGTTATGTCGCATCGGCGAAACCTCCCCCGGGCTTACTGACTGGCCGTCTGCATGTTGGGCTGCATGCCGCTCAGCTCGCTGACCAGATCGTTGATGCCATCGCTCATATTGTTGAAACGGGTTAACGGCGAGCGGGTCACCACCACAAAAGCGCCGACGTTAGCCTGCGGATTCATCGCCATATAGGTGATAAACCCGCCGCCGCCGCCGGTTTTCTGAATAATCCCCGGATGGCCATTCTTCGGCTTCATATACACCCAGCCAAGCCCCAGCGCGTCGGCGCGGCCAGGCACGTCCATACCGATCACCCGAGTCAGCTGGTTACGCTGATAAATCAGCGTCTGCATCCGGTCGGCCTGCTGGCTGCGGGTATAGAAATCGGATGACAGGAACTGCTGCATCCAGCGCATCATATCCCCCGGCGTCGAGTAGACGCCGCCGCTGCCGATCGCCGCCAGAGTGTTGTTACACGGGCTGGCGCCTTTCTCCGGGATCATCAGCCGCTGGCACTGATCCGGCGATGGGGTAAAAGTAGTGTCCTTCATCCCCAGCGGCCGGGTGATCTGCTCTTCAAACAGCTGCGGATAAGGTTTGCCGGCGGCGGTGGAGAGCGCGTCCGCCAGTAAATCGAAGGCCAGATTGGAGTAGGCTGCCTGTGAGCCCGGCGCGGTCTTCAGGGTGGCGGTTGAGAGCCAGTTCCAGCGCTGCTGGCGGGTTGGCCAGACAAACACCGGACGATGAGCGGCGCCGCCAGGCTGCTCGCGCGGCAGGGCGCTGGTATGGGTCGCGAGATTCACCAGAGTGATTGGTTTTCCCTGCCAGTCAGGCACTCGGGCGCCCGGCGGAGCGTATTTGCTCAGCGGATCGTTGAGTTTCACCACCCCCTGGTCGAGCAGCTTCACCAGCATCTCGCTGGTCATCAGTTTGCTGAGGGAGGCGATACGGATCACCGAGTCGAGCTGCGGGTGTTGATTATTCCCCGGGCGGGTTTCGCCAAAGCTGCGAAACACACGCTGATTGCCATCGATCACCACCAGCGCCATGCCGGTGGCGCCGCTGCCGTAGTAGATATGATTGGCGTAACGATCGACCACATCCGAGGCGAAAACCGGGTCAACGGTAGGCTGTGCGGCCTGCGCCGAGGTCCACGACGCCGCGCACAGCGCAGCAAAAATGAGCAAACTACGTTTCAACGGAGATCATCCATTAAATAAATAAAAAAGAAGAGGGTATTTATACTACGAAGTGGCGCAGAACAAAGCGGGATTCACGACATTCCTGCAGGAAAAAGGTAACGGTGCGTAAAAAAGACTTTTTTACGCTTTCGGATACCGGCTTTTTTCGCCGGCGCGTATGATGACCGTTTGGCTGAAGGTTTGCGGGAGAAAACAATGGCGGCTCAACGGGTAGTGATGGTCGTGGATATGCAAAACGGCGTGTTCGCCACGCCGCGTCTGGCGCGCGAGCGCTGCGTCGCGCAAATTAATCGTCTGGTGCGCGCGGCGGATAAAGTGATTTTTATTCAGCATGATGAGGCCGGCGGCCTCGAAGCCGGCAGCGAAGGCTTCGCCCTGCTCCCTGAGCTGGAACAGCCGGCCGGCGCGCTGTATGTCACCAAAACCGCCTGCGACGCCTTCTACCACACCTCGCTGGAGCAGGTGCTGTGGGAACACGACATTCAGCAGTTCGTCATCTGCGGTTGCGCCACCGACTACTGCCTCGACACCACCATTAAAAACGGCGCCAGCCGCGGGTACGGCATTGTTATCGCGGAAGATGCCCACACCACCGCCAACCGCCCCGCCGCGCAGGCCGCGACGCTGATCGCCCACTACAATGAGGTGTGGCGTACGCTGACCGTTCCTGGCAATCCTTTACAGGTGAAACCCACAGAAACAATTCTGCACGCCTGGCAGCAGAACTAAGCTGTTGATATCCGGTCTTATCATCCGTCTTCCCCGCGAGAGCGCTTTCACGCGGCGGCCGACGTATGCGTCGTATACAGCAATAGCAGAACGATAAGAAGTTAGCAGGAGACAATGATGTTTAAATCTTTTTTCCCCAAACCGGGGCCGTTTTTTATTTCTGCCTTTATCTGGTCGCTGCTGGCGGTGATCTTTTGGCAGGCGGGCGGCGGCGACTGGCTGCTGCGGGTCACCGGGGCATCGAAGGATGTGGCGATCAGCGCGGCGCGCTTCTGGTCGCTCAACTATCTGGTGTTCTACGCTTACTATCTGTTTTGCGTCGGCGTGTTTGCGCTGTTCTGGTTTGTCTACTGCCCGCATCGCTGGCAGTACTGGTCGATTCTCGGCACGTCGCTCATCATCTTCGTCACCTGGTTTCTGGTGGAAGTGGGGGTGGCGATCAACGCCTGGTATGCGCCGTTCTATGATCTGATCCAGAGCGCGCTGGCCACCCCGCATAAGGTCAGTATCAACCAGTTTTATCATGAGATCGGCATCTTTCTCGGCATCGCGCTCATCGCGGTGATCATCGGCGTGATGAACAACTTTTTCGTCAGCCACTACGTCTTCCGCTGGCGCACGGCGATGAACGAACACTACATGGCCCACTGGCAGCATCTGCGCCATATCGAAGGCGCCGCGCAGCGTGTGCAGGAAGATACCATGCGCTTTGCCTCCACCCTGGAAGATATGGGCGTGAGCTTTATCAACGCGGTGATGACCCTGATCGCCTTCCTGCCGGTGCTGGTGACGCTCTCCGAACACGTTCCCGACCTGCCCATCGTCGGTCACTTGCCGTATGGCCTGGTGATTGCAGCGATCGTCTGGTCGCTGATGGGGACCGGCCTGCTGGCGGTGGTGGGGATTAAGCTGCCGGGTCTGGAGTTTAAAAACCAGCGCGTGGAAGCGGCCTATCGTAAAGAGCTGGTCTACGGCGAGGACGATGAAACCCGCGCCACGCCGCCGACGGTGCGCGAGCTGTTCAGCGCGGTGCGTCGCAACTATTTCCGTCTCTATTTTCACTATATGTACTTCAATATCGCCCGCATTCTCTATCTGCAGGTGGATAACGTTTTCGGCCTTTTCCTGCTGTTTCCGTCGATCGTTGCCGGTACGATTACCCTTGGGCTGATGACGCAAATTACCAACGTTTTCGGCCAGGTGCGCGGTTCGTTCCAGTACCTGATCAGCTCGTGGACGACGCTGGTGGAACTGATGTCCATCTACAAACGTCTGCGCAGCTTTGAGCGCGAACTGGACGGCAAGCCGCTGCAGGAAGCGATCCCGACATTACGTTAATCAAGACAAGGAAGCAGGATGGCCGCACGTTTATCGCGCATTATACCCGGTTCATTGACGCTGCTGGCGGCCGTGGTGCTCAGCGCCTGTACCAGCCAGCAGGCGCCGGTGCTGAAAGAGGGTGAGAAGCCCGTTGACGTGGCGTCGGTGGTGCGGCAGAAAATGCCCGCCAGCGTCAAGGATCGGGAGGCCTGGGCGCAAGCCATCGCCACCGCCTTTGACAGCCAGAAGCTGGCGCCGACGGAAGAGAACGTCTGCTCGGTGCTGGCGGTCGCGCAGCAGGAGTCCAATTATCAGTCCGATCCGGTGGTGCCGGGGCTGAATAAAATCGCCTGGCAGGAGATCGACCGCCGGGCGGAAAAAATGCACATTCCGCTGTTTCTGGTCCATACCGCGCTGAAGATCACCTCACCAAACGGCAAAAGCTACAGCGACCGTCTGGACAACGTGAAGACGGAAAAGCAGCTGAGCGCTATTTTTGATGACTTTATCGGGATGGTGCCGATGGGGCAGAAGCTGTTCGGCTCCCTGAACCCGGTGCACACCGGCGGCCCAATGCAGGTCAGCATCGCCTTTGCTGAGCAGCATACCTCCGGCTACCCGTGGAAAATGAACGGTACGGTGCGCCAGGAGGTCTTCAGCCTGCGCGGCGGCCTCTGGTTTGGTACCTATCATCTGCTGAACTACCCGGCCAGCTACAGCGTGCCGTTGTACCGTTTTGCCGACTTTAACGCCGGCTGGTATGCCAGCCGTAACGCCGCCTTCCAGAACGCGGTGGTGAAAGCCAGCGGGGTGAAACTGGCGCTCGACGGCGACCTTATCCGCTATGACAGCGATGAGCCGGGCAGCACCGAGCTGGCGGTACGTCGCCTGGCGGGCCAGCTGGGGATGAGCGACAGCGAGATCCACAGCCAGCTGAAAAAGGGCGACAGCCTGGCGTTTGAGAAGACCGACCTCTATCAACAGGTTTTCCGTCTCGCTGATAAAAAAGCGGGCAAAACCCTGCCGCGGGAGATGTTGCCGGGGATCCAGCTTGAGAGTCCGAAAATCACCCGTAATCTGACGACGGCGTGGTTTGCGAAACGGGTCGATGAGCGGCGGGCAAGCTGTATGGCGCGGCGTTAACGGCGCCGACGCCAGCGTACAATGATCGCCAGCAGCCCGATGAACGCGCAGCCGACCAGGAAAGGGATCAGGCCAAAGAGGGTGCCAACGGCGAGACTGATGTCGACCTGCGGACGGCTGGCGTCCTGGGCCTGCATCAGGCGCTCAAACACCCCCGGGGCGTGGATCAGCATGCTGAGCATCTGCGCGCCGGCCCAGCAGCAGATCAGCACGAACAGCCCGTAGGCGACATGGCTGCCGGTCAGCGCCCCTCTTTTTTTATTTCCCAAAAGCGATTTTGAAAAACTGAATTCAGCCATAGGCCCTCCCACCTCTGTACTGCTGGTTTTTTCTCCAGCTCTATGGCAGGTATTCTGGCAGTGCGACGCCGTCGCCAGTATCAGATTGCTGGTAATTGCCCTCCAGGAATAATCCTGTTTTCGCCGTTGTGTTAACCGCGCCACAGGAAGGGAAAAGGGAGACCGGCGTCGCAATCCAGCAACATTCTCCATATCGCTACAGACCGCCGCGGGCGGCTATGCGAAGATGCGTTTTTTGCTGTTGGAGGCCGCATGAAGCTCACTGATAAAATTCGCCGCGACTGGCACTACTACGCGGTGGCGCTGGGGTTAATTTTTATTCTTAATGGCGTGGTGGGGCTGCTGGGGTTTGAGACTCAGGGCTGGCAATCCTACGCCGTCGGTCTGGTCACCTGGGTGATAAGCTTCTGGATTGCGGGCTTTGTGATCCGCCGCCGCCCGGCAGAAGAGGCCTGAGGCCGCCGCTGCCAGGCGGGGTAAAACGCGTTTTAGTTCATGGAGGTTTTCAGCGCCCGGTCCGCGGCATGGCGCTCCAGCGCCAGCTCAATCAGGCGGGTGATCAGACTGGTGTAATCGAGGCCGCTGGCCTGCCACAGCTTCGGATACATACTGATATTGGTGAAGCCCGGCAGGGTGTTGATCTCGTTGATCACCACCTCGTTGTCGGCGGTGAGGAAGACGTCGACGCGGGCCATGCCGCTGCAGCCCAGGGTCTGGTAAGCCTGCACCGCGATAGCGCGGATCTTGTCGTTGATCTCCGGGGCGATAGCGGCCGGGACCACCACCTGCGCGCCCTGGTCGTCGATATACTTGGTGTCGTAAGCGTAAAACTCGCTGTTGAGGACAATTTCACCGCAGGTGCTGGCCTGCGGATGGTCGTTACCCAGCACCGCACACTCAATTTCCCGCCCTTTAATACCTTGCTCCACCACCACTTTATGGTCAAATTCAAAGGCCAGGGCCACCGCCTGATGGTACTGCTCTTCGTTTTTAACTTTGCTGACGCCAACCGACGATCCCTGGTTGGCCGGCTTAACGAACAGCGGCAGGCCCAGCTTCGCTTCGACATCGGCAAAGCTGAACTGCGCGCGGTTGGCGCGGGTCAGGGTGATAAACGGCGCAACGGCGAGACCGGCGTCGCGCAGCAGGCGTTTGGTCACATCTTTGTCCATACAGGCCGCAGAGCCCAGCACATCGGATCCGACGAAAGGCAGATTGGCCATGCGCAGCATCCCCTGCAGGGAACCGTCTTCGCCCAGCGTGCCGTGGACGATGGGGAAAATTACATCGATGGCCGCCAGCGGCTGACCGCTTTCGGCGTTAATCAGTTGCTGCGCCTCGCGGCCCGGGATCTGCGCCAGGGTCACCGTTGAAGGGCGCAGGGCGATGCGGGCAGGATCCTGAGCGTTGAGCAGGTAGTTGCCGGCGTCGTTGATGTGCCATAGCCCCTGTTTATCAATCCCCAACAGAACCACATCGAAGCGTGATTTATCAATCGCTTCCACGATATTCTTCGCTGACTGCAGCGACACTTCATGCTCTGCCGACTTACCGCCAAAAACGATCCCAACCCTCATCTTTGCCATTTCAACTTCCATCCAGATTACATCAAAGGGCATAACATACCATGTGAAACCGCCGCCTGCCTGCCATAATATTTACCTGATCAATTGACGGGAGCGGGCGTGAGAGGAAAGACGCTGCTGGTGCTGGCCGGGCTGCTCGGCGCGGGCCTTGTAGGATATCGCTATCTGCCGCCACACCTGAATCCGCTGGCGCCGCTGGCCCTTGACGATCCCCCGGGCTGGCTGACGTCGTTCAAGCTGCGCAGCCTGACGGCCGACCAGTGCGCCTCCCTGCTGGCGGAGGCCAACCGCCGGCGGCTCATCGTCAGCCAGCCGGTGGCCGACAGCGAGGGCGCCTGCCCGCTGCGTAACGTGGTGCGGGTGGCTAATTTTGGCTCGGTGCAGTTGAGCAGTAGTTTCCTCGCCAGCTGCCCGCTGGCGCTCAGCAGCGCGCTGTACGTCGAGCAGCAGGCGAAGCCGCTAACCCGTCAGCTGATGGCCAGCGATCTGCGCCAGATCGATCATCTCGGCAGCTTCGCCTGCCGCAATATCTACCATCGGGAACAGGCGCGGCGTAGTGAACACGCGACGGCGGATGCCCTTGATGTTAGCGGCTTCCGCCTGACGGACGGCAGACGCATCAGCGTCCTGCAGGGCTGGCGCAGCGATCGCTCTCACCCCTGGCTGGCGGCGCTGTTAAGCAACAGCTGCCCTTACTTCGGCAACGCCCTGGGGCCGGAGTACAACGCGGCGCACGCCAATCATTTTCACTTTGGGATGCGCGGGCAGGGCTTCTGCTTTTGAGCATAAAGCCCTGTGAGCAGCCTGAATGACCAGAAAATGCTTCGTCAGCCTCTCATGCGCAGTCATAAAACACCAAACTCACCGCCAGCGCATCTATGGTAGTACACCAGTGCAATGAAATTGCTAAGCTAGGTAATAATTGGCAAATCATTAATGAATACGCGTAGTTATGGAATCCTGGAAGGTTAATCTTATCTCTGTCTGGCTTGGTTGCTTTTTTACCGGCCTGGCGATCAGTCAAATTCTCCCCTTTTTACCGCTCTACGTCTCCCAGCTGGGCGTCACCTCGCATGAAGCGCTGTCGATGTGGTCGGGGCTGACCTTCAGCGTCACCTTCCTCGTCTCGGCGATCGTCTCGCCGATGTGGGGGAGCCTGGCGGACCGCAAAGGCCGCAAGCTGATGCTGCTGCGCGCCTCGCTGGGAATGGCGATCGCCATTTTACTGCAGGCCTTCGCCACTAATGTCTGGCAGCTGTTTATCCTGCGGGCGATCATGGGCTTAACCTCCGGTTATATCCCTAACGCCATGGCGCTGGTGGCCTCCCAGGTGCCGCGCGAGCGCAGCGGCTGGGCGCTGAGCACCCTGTCGACGGCGCAAATCAGCGGCGTGATCGGCGGCCCGCTGCTGGGCGGCTTCCTGGCGGACCACGTCGGGCTGCGAATGGTCTTTTTTATTACGGCGATCCTGCTGACCATCAGTTTTCTGGTGACCCTGTTTCTGATTAAAGAGGGCGTTCGCCCGCAGGTCAGCAAAAGCGATAGTCTCACCGGGAAACAGGTCTTTGCCTCCTTGCCCTATCCGGGGCTGGTGATCAGCCTCTTTTTCACCACTCTGGTGATCCAGTTGTGCAACGGCTCAATCGGCCCGATTCTGGCGCTGTTTATCAAGTCGATGGCGCCGGACAGCAACAATATCGCTTTTCTGGCCGGGATGATCGCCGCGGTGCCCGGGGTGTCGGCGCTGATCTCTGCGCCACGGCTGGGTAAGCTTGGCGACCGCATCGGCACCTCACGGATCCTGCTGGCGACGCTCTGCTGCGCGGTGGTGATGTTCTTCGCCATGTCCTTTGTCACCACCCCGCTGCAATTAGGTACGCTGCGTTTTCTGCTCGGCTTTGCCGATGGCGCGATGCTTCCGGCGGTGCAGACCCTGCTGCTGAAATACAGCAGCGACAGCGTCACCGGGCGCATCTTTGGCTATAACCAGTCGTTTATGTATCTTGGCAACGTCGCCGGGCCGCTAATTGGCGCTTCCGTATCAGCGATGGCCGGCTTCCGCTGGGTGTTTATTGCTACCGCCATTATCGTTTTCATTAACCTCTGGCAACTGGCATGGATGCTGCGCCGTACCCGCCGGGCGAATGCCTGAACCTCTGCTGACGGTATTTAACGCAATACCGTCAGCGTTATTCAACGTCGGTCGATTTACCATTACTTTTTGTTATCGCCATTGCGTGAGCGCTATTCCATTTTATTATTTCCGACGTCATTTAGTTATAAACAGCCCCGGTGGTGATTAAACAATACTATTTATAGTGGTATTTTGTTGTGGTAAAACGTTTCGCTGTATATTGGGTGTTGCGACGATTCTTATTTTAAGTAATTCTGGGGTCCGTCATCAGGTATGACATCTCAATCGAAAAACAGGCCTCGCATAAGGAACTGGTGCTATGAAGAATCTCATTGCTGAGTTACTGGTTAAACTGGCGCAAAAAGAAGAAGAAGCAAAGGAACTGACGGTGCAGGTTGAAGCGCTGGAGATCGTGGTCACCGCATTATTGCGCCATATGGAGCATGATGCCCAGCAGGCATTGATTCAGGATATTGAGCAGGCGATAGACCAGGTGACGCCTTGTCCGCCGGTCAACGACCAGGATGCCATCCTGCTGCAGCAATATCTAAAGAAGCTGTTGCGGCATCCTCGTAGCTAATCTTTGCGACGCGACAAGGATGCCGTCATTTTTCTGTCATCTCCCTTTTATAAAGTCTCCCACGTTTTGTTTTTTTAAGTATTTTTTACATGGAGATGACAAAAGTGAAATTAAGCGCCCTGTTTATTGCCCTGCTGCCTCTGCTGGGCTCGCCGGTTATTCATGCGGAAACCACGACCGCGCCGGTTCTGGAAAATCGCGCTGCCCAGGGAGATATCACTACTCCCGGCGGCGCGCGTCGTTTAACGGGCGATCAAACCGAAGCGCTGCGCGCCTCGATAATCAATAAGCCGGCCAAAAACATTATCTTGCTGATTGGCGATGGGATGGGCGATTCTGAAATTACCGCTGCGCGAAATTATGCGGAAGGGGCGGGCGGTTTCTTTAAAGGCATTGACGCCCTGCCGTTAACCGGGCAGTACACGCACTATTCGCTGGATAAAAAAACCGGTAAACCGGACTACGTCACCGACTCGGCGGCCTCCGCCACCGCATGGACCACCGGCGTGAAGACCTATAACGGCGCGCTGGGCGTCGATATTCATGAGAACGCGCATCAGACCATCCTCGAACTGGCGAAAGCGGCGGGACTGGCCACCGGCAACGTTTCCACCGCCGAGCTGCAGGACGCTACCCCCGCGGCGCTGGTGGCGCATGTGACATCGCGTAAATGCTACGGCCCTACGGTTACCAGCGAAAAATGCCCCAGCAATGCGCTGGAGAAAGGGGGCAAAGGCTCCATTACCGAACAGCTGCTGAACGCCCGGCCGGATGTCACCCTGGGCGGCGGCGCGAAGACTTTTGCCGAAACGGCGACGGCGGGCGAGTGGCAGGGCAAAACCCTGCGTGAGCAGGCGGAAGCGCGCGGCTACCAGATTGTGACCGACGCGGCCTCTCTTGCCGCCGCGACGGAAGCCAGCCAGGATAAACCGCTGCTGGGACTCTTCGCCGACGGCAATATGCCGGTACGCTGGGAAGGGCCAAAGGCGTCTTATCACGGTAATATCGATAAGCCGCCGGTAACCTGTACCCCAAACCCGAAACGCGACGCCTCGGTGCCGACGCTGGCGCAGATGACGGAGAAAGCGATTGACCTGCTGAGCCGCCACGAGAAAGGCTTCTTCCTGCAGGTGGAAGGTGCCTCCATCGATAAGCAGGATCATGCGGCGAATCCGTGCGGCCAGATCGGCGAAACGGTTGATCTCGACGAGGCGGTGCAGAAGGCGCTGGAATTTGCCAAAAAAGACGGCAATACCCTGGTGATCGTCACCGCCGACCATGCGCACGCCAGCCAGATCATCCCGGCGGATAGCAAAGCCCCGGGCCTGACTCAGGCTCTGAATACTCGCGATGGCGCAGTGATGGTCATGAGCTACGGCAACTCAGAGGAAGAGTCGATGGAGCACACCGGCACCCAGCTGCGCATTGCGGCCTACGGTCCGCATGCGGCTAACGTCGTCGGCCTGACCGATCAGACCGACCTCTTCTCAACTATGAAAGCTGCCCTGAGTCTGAAATAAGTCGCTGCCGGTGGCGAAATCGCGTCACCGGCTGGTTTTTTTTCTATCTGCGTCCAGACTTACAACGATCCACTCACAGAAGGATGGTGCGATGAAAATAACCTTACTGATGACCCTACTGTTTGGCTTGATCTTTATCAGCGCGGTTGGCGCGGCAGAAAAAACGCCCACTCCTCAGCAGCAAAGGATGACGGACTGCAATCAGCAAGCGTCAGCCAAAACGCTGAAAGGGGAGGAGCGCAAAACCTTTATGAGTCAGTGCCTCAAAAAAGAGACCACGACCTCGCAAGGAAAGCCCCTCACGCCTCAACAGCAGAAGATGAGCGACTGCAACAAAGCGGCTTCGGCAAAATCACTGAAGGGCGATGAACGCAGTACCTTCATGAGTAGCTGCCTGAAGAAAGCCTGAAAAAAAGGGAGCGCACGCGCTCCCTTGTTCTTTGACCTCTCAGGGCTTGCAGCCCGCCAGCTCAGCTTCAGGAGCGGCTCAGTTTCTCTGATTTTTCCATGCACTGGCTGATGGCTTCGATCACCGCGGAGCGGAAGCCTTTTTCTTCCAGCACGCGCACGGCTTCGATGGTGGTCCCGCCAGGAGAGCAGACCATATCTTTCAGCGCTCCCGGATGCTCACCGCTCTCCAGCACCATTTTGGCAGAGCCCATCACCGCCTGCGCGGCGAATTTGTAGGCCTGGGCGCGCGGCATCCCGCCGAGAACGGCGGCATCGGCCATCGCTTCGATAAACATAAAGACATAGGCTGGCGCCGAACCGCTCACACCCACCACCGGATGGATCATCGGCTCGGCAATTTGCTCCGCCTGGCCAAAGCAGCGGAAAATGGTCAACACTTCAGCCACATCTTCGCTGCTCACCAGCGCGTTTGGCGTAACGGAGGTCATGCCGGCGTTAACCAGCGACGGGGTATTGGGCATCGCGCGAATAATTTTGCGATCGTGGCCGAGCGCGCGCGCCAGCTGGTCAAGCGTGACGCCGGCGGCGATGGAGACCACCAGCGACTCTTTATTCAGGCTGGAGGCGATATCGCCCAGCACTTTGGTCATGATCCCCGGCTTCACCGCGCCGAAGACGATATCGGCAATTTGCGCCACTTCCTGGGCGCTATCGGCGGCGTTGATGCCGTACTGGTCGCGCAGAGCCGCAACCTTGTCCGGCGACGGGGTGTAGACCCAAATTTGTCCCGGCTGTACCTGGCCGCTGGCGATCAGTCCACCCAGAATGGCCTTACCCATATTGCCGCAGCCGATAAAGCCAATTTTCTTATCCATCACCATTCCCCTCTGCTTTTTTCGTTACGATCTGATTAGCTTATCATCCTGGCGCTTTCATGGGGGAGAAAAGCAGGTAACATTGGCGACACTTATTGCAGGTAACAGGAGCTGGCATGGCCATTTGGGTGGATGCAGACGCGTGTCCGAACGTGATTAAAGAGATATTGTTCCGCGCGGCAGAGCGGACCCAGACGCCGCTGACGCTGGTGGCGAACCAGCCGCTGCGCGTACCGCCGTCGCGTTTCATCCGCACCCTGCGGGTTGAGCAGGGTTTTGACGTGGCGGATAACGAAATTGTCCGTCAGTGCGCGGCGGGGGATTTAGTGATCACCGCCGATATTCCGCTGGCTGCGGAGGTGCTGGCGAAGGGCGGGGCGGCGCTCAATCCGCGCGGAGAGCGCTACAGCGAAGCGACGATCCGCGAGCGGTTGACGATGCGGGATTTTATGGAGACATTACGGGCCAGCGGCGTTCAGACCGGCGGCCCGGATAGTTTATCGCAGCGCGATCGGCAACAGTTTGCCGCCGAGCTGGAGAAGTGGTTGCTGGCGGTTAAACGTCAGCAGGGTTAAACCCAACTGTCGTCATCGCTGCCAATATCATCATCGCCAAAGCCGGCGTCGAAGTCGTCGTTCCAGGTGTTGTCGGCAAGGAACTGATCGTCTCCCTGACGGAACGGATCGTCACCCGCGGCGGCGTCCTGCGCGGCGGGGGCGTCAGCATCAGGCTGCGGCTTCTCTTCGATGATATTCACAATCTCCTGCGGGTGCGAGCCGCTGAACATGCTGGTCAGCATATTGCCCAGCACCACCCCGCCCGCTACGCCTGCGGCCGTTTGCAGCGCGCCCGCCATAAAGCCGCCGCCGCGTGCGGCAGCCTGCGGGGCATAGCTCTGCTGCTGCTGTGGGGCATACTGCGGCTGTGAGCTGGCCTGCGGGCGACCGTATTGCTCCGCGCCCGGGATCGGGTCAGAACCGCGTGACGAGCCGCCGCCGCCAAACAGGCCGGAGAGGAAACCGCCGCTGCTGGGCTTCGCCGCCTGCAGCTGGCTGACCTGGCTCTCCAGCGCCTGGATGCGATCGTTGAGCTGTTTAATCGCGGCTTCCTGGATAAGGATGGTTTGCGCCATATAGTAGGGGGCAGCCGGCTGCGCGCTCACGTGTTGGGCAATCCGCTCCTCGGCGCTGGCATCGCGCGATGCACTGTGCGCCTCAGCCTCTTTCAGCCGGGAAAACAGTCCATCAATAAGGCGTTGTTCTTCAGATTGCATGTTACATTCCTCTGTCACACTGTCGAATAGGCATCAGGGTGCGTCTGAAACACGATGTTGTAAATATGTTGCTTCGTAAAGCTAT
The DNA here is from genome assembly GCF_030128605.1 of Klebsiella sp. K5-45. Classification (NCBI taxonomy): domain Bacteria; kingdom Pseudomonadati; phylum Pseudomonadota; class Gammaproteobacteria; order Enterobacterales; family Enterobacteriaceae; genus Klebsiella; species Klebsiella sp. K5-45. The sequence continues at coordinate 121,703 of NZ_JAKUZW010000011.1, forward strand.
GCATAAATGTGTTAACGTTTACGCCAGCAGTGGATAAAAAATAACGCCAGGCAGAAAAGTAAAGCTGGTTAAACACCAAATGCAATGATAAGTTTACATCAAGAGCCCTTTGCCTCACTGCGGTGATGGGGTGTAAAGAAGTTGTGTAACGTTTTATTTACGAATACGTTGCGGAACAGACAGCGATAATACGTTCTTTCGTTTTCCTTTTTTTGCGACAGACGGAACCAGGGGGTCTTCGGTTATGACACAGCCAATCTTTCTCATCGGGCCACGCGGCTGCGGTAAAACCACCGTCGGCCATGCGCTGGCGCGAGCGCGACATTTTCAGTTCTCCGATACCGATCATCGGCTGCAGGCCCATGAGCAGCGGACGGTGGCGGAGATCGTGCAGGCGGAAGGGTGGGCGCGCTTTCGCGAGCTGGAGACCCTGTCGCTGAAGGCCGTGACCCTGCCGAATACGGTGATCGCCACCGGCGGCGGCATCATCCTCGCGGAATGTAACCGTCAGTTTATGCGGGAGAACGGCGTGGTGATTTATCTTCAGGCGTCGGTGTCGGCGCTGATTGACCGTCTGGAAGCCTACCCGAAAGCCGAACAACGGCCGACGCTCACCGGGAAACCGGTGCGTGAGGAAGTGGGCGAGGTGCTGGCGCAGCGTGAAGCGTTATACCGTGATGCTGCCCATCATATTGTCGATGCTACAGCCTCCCCGGATCGGGTGGTGGAGCAAATTATGACCATGCTGTGCGGCGCGACGGCAGCTCCGGTAAGTTAAGAATTTACTTACATTAAGGCGGCGAGGGGCGCCTATACTTGATAGTTCTGATACCGGAAGAAGGAAGAACTATGCCAAACAGACCCCCATATCCGAGAGAAGCGCGCGTGGTTGCGGTAGAGAAAGGTCCTCAGGGTCAGACGGTGACCTGGTATCAACTCCGCGCGGACTATCCTGAGCCCGATTCGCTAATCAGCGAACATCCTACCGAGCAGGAAGCCGTGGATGCCAAGCGGCGTTATGAAGATCCCGACAAGTCTTAACCCCTGAGCCCGGATTGCCTGTCCTGCGGGCAATATCGGGCGTATCTCACATTTTTTATTTATCAGTCGTACTAATGAATTTCTAACACACGGATTTTTCAGGCACGCCGCCGCCGCCCGGTAATCTTTACATTCAACCGCGGCGTGGAGCTGCTACGCTTCTCGACGGTTGATTTTTACTCACCAGGGGGGCGAATGCTGTGTGTGGTAAGCCTGTGTTGAAGCAGTGGTAGTGAAAAGGTACATGATATGAGTAGTGCAACGATGGCAATTTTGACCATCGGCGTTGTGCCGCTGGCGGGAGTATTACCGCTCCTGACCGAACATATCAGGGAAGAACAGATCGCTCACATCAGCCTGCTGGGCGAGATGACGCGTGACGACGTGATGGCAGAGTACGCCGTGGGTGACGGCGAACAGGGTCTGTTGACCTTGCTCAGCGATAACCAGCTGGTGATGGTGTCGCGACAAAAAATTGAACGTGATGTTCGCAGCGTGATCGCCATGCTGGATCGACAGCATTTTGATGTGATCCTGCTGCTCAGCTCCGAACAGCTGACCGGTTTTACCACCCACCACGCGATCCTCCTCGAGCCGCAGCGGATCATTCCGCCGCTGGTGGCGTCGATCGTCGATGGGCACCAGGTCGGGGTGATCGTGCCGGTGGAAGAGATCATGCCCATGCAGCGACAAAAGTGGCATTCACTGGAGAAGTCACCGTACTACGCGTTGGCCAACCCGTTTACCGGTAGCGACAGTGAGCTGTTAACCGCCGGTAAAGCGCTGCTGGAGCAGGGGGCCGACGTGCTGGTCCTCGACTGTCTCGGTTACTATCAGCATCATCGCGATGTGTTACAAAAAGCCCTTGATGTCCCGGTTTTGCTGTCGAATGTGCTGGTTTCCCGACTGGCGGCAGAACTATTAGTCTAATGTGTTAATTTCACGTGACAGGGGCAAGGAGCGCCCCCTATATTGAGCCTTTCAACGACGATCAGAAGGGCTTGTTTATGCTTCAAAGCAATGAATACTTTGACGGAAAAGTGAAATCCATTGGCTTCACCAGCAGCAGTACCGGTCGCGCCAGCGTTGGCGTGATGGCGGAAGGGGAATACACCTTTGGTACGGCGCAGCCGGAAGAGATGACGGTGGTCAGCGGGGCGCTGAATGTCCTGCTGCCGGGTGAGACTGAGTGGAAAGTTTACGCCGCCGGCGAAGCCTTCAATGTGCCAGGCAACAGCGAATTCCATCTGCAGGTGGCTGAGCCAACCTCCTATCTGTGCCGCTATCTGTAAGTCAGCGTAACGCCCGGCGCTTGCCGCCGGGTTATATTTTTCTTTCCTGTCAGGCAGGAAAGAAAGCGGCGCTTAGCGCTGCGCTTCGCCGCCGAGCCCTTCCACCAGGCTTTGGATCAGGGCAGCCAGTTCGCCGGTCATTAAGATAAAGTCGGCGTCAAAGCGCTGGGCGAAATCTTCCCGATCGATATCTTCGTTTTGGTCGCGTAATTCATCGCAGAACTTGAGGCGCTTAATTGACGCGTCGTCGCAGATCACAAACTGAATACGCTGCTGCCAGTCCAGCGCCAGCTTGGTGACGACCTTCCCGGCCTCAATGTGCACAGCGATTTCGTCGCTGACCAGATCCTGCTTCTTGGCGCGGATCACGCCGCCATCTTCCAGCATCGCTTTCAGCTCGGCTTCGTCCAGCAGCTGGAAGCCCTGCGCTACGGTGCCGGAGCGGACCCACTCGGTCAGCGTCAGCTCGATCGGATTCTCCAGGGTCAGCGGCACCACCGGCAGCGAGCCGAGGGTTTTACGCAGCAGGGCCAGGGTATCTTCCGCTTTCTTCGCGCTGGCGCAGTCCACCATGATCAGGCCGTTGACGGTGTCGATCCACATCATCGTCTGGCTGAAGCGGCTGAAGGCGCGCGGCAGCAGCGAGTGCAGCACTTCATCTTTCAGGGAATCTTTCTCAGTCTTCTTCAGCTTGCGCCCCTGATCGGCTTCGAGCTTCTGGATCTTCGCCTCCAGCGCCTGCTTGATCACCGGCGACGGCAGGATCTTTTCTTCTTTACGCGCGCAGATAATGATCTGGCCGTTCGCCGTATGCGTCAGCGCGTCGCTGTGCGATCCCATCGGCGATACCCAACCGGTTTTCGCCATATCCTGGCTGCCACAAGGGGTAAATGTCAGCTCGGCCAGCTGTTTTTCCATCTCCTCGGCGCGCAATTCGATATCGCGGCTGAGACGGTAAACCATTAAATTTTTGAACCACAGCATGATAATTTCCACGGCTTTGTCGTTAAATCAGGCGGGCATGATAGCGAATTGTCGCTATGCTTGCATTGTTAATCGGGGTGAGGAGCTGAGCGTGCGTATTGGTATTGATTTAGGTGGTACAAAAACCGAAGTGATAGCCCTGAGCGATCAGGGAGAGCAGCTGTTTCGCCATCGGTTACCCACGCCGCGGGAGGATTACCGGCAAACCATCGAGACTATCGCTACCCTGGTGGCGATGGCTGAGCAGGCGACCGGACAGCGTGGCACCGTGGGGATGGGGATCCCGGGCTCGATTTCGCCCTATACCGGGGTAGTGAAAAACGCCAACTCGACCTGGCTCAACGGTCAGCCTTTCGATAAGGACCTCAGCCTGCGCCTTGACCGTGAAGTCCGGCTGGCTAACGACGCCAACTGTCTGGCAGTGTCGGAAGCGGTGGACGGCGCGGCGGCGGGGGCGCAAACGGTGTTCGCGGTGATTATCGGCACCGGCTGCGGCGCGGGCGTAGCGCTCAACGGGCGGGCGCATATCGGCGGCAACGGTAACGCCGGCGAGTGGGGACATAACCCATTGCCGTGGATGAACGACGATGAGCTGCGCTACCGTGCGGAAGTGCCTTGCTACTGCGGTAAACAGGGGTGTATCGAAACCTTTATCTCCGGCACCGGCTTTGCCACTGACTATCAGCGGCTGAGCGGCAAGGGGTTAAGCGGCAGCGAGATTATGCGCCTGGTGGGTGAAGGTGACGAAAAAGCTGAACTGGCGCTGAGCCGCTATGAACAGCGGCTGGCGAAATCGCTCGCCCACGTGGTGAACATCCTCGATCCGGACGTCATCGTGCTCGGCGGCGGGATGAGCAACGTCGAGCGGCTGTATCAGACGGTGCCGGACCTGGTGAAACAGTGGGTCTTCGGCGGCGAGTGTGAAACGCCGATCCGTAAAGCGATGCACGGCGACTCCAGCGGAGTACGCGGCGCGGCATGGCTGTGGCCGCTACAGGGGAACTGAACCACTCCCCCTCACCCCGGCCCTCTCCCGGAGGGAGAGGGGGAAAGGCGGCGTCGGTGGTTGGGGGTGCGGCAGGAACCCCCCGGTCTCTTGCGGGGAGAGGGGTAATCGCAACAGCGTACGAAACGGAAAACCAGCGCCGGACGGTTCCCTCTCCCCAGTGAGAGGGTTAGGGTGAGGGAACATCGCAATGACTCAGACCTCACTCCACCGCAAACGCTCTATCCAGCCGACTGTAGCCCAGACCATTTATCTTCTTCACTTTGATCTGCACCGGAATGCGTTCTTTCATCGCCTCCACGTGGCTGATCACCCCGATAATCTTGCCGCTGGCGTTGAGCGCATCCAGCGCGTCCAGCGCCGTGTCCAGCGTTTCGCTGTCGAGGGTGCCGAAGCCCTCATCAAGAAACAGAGAGTCAATCCGCGTCTTATGGCTCACCAGGTCCGACAGCGCCAGGGCCAGCGCCAGGCTGACGAGGAAACTTTCGCCGCCGGAGAGGGTGCGGGTGTCGCGCACGGCGTCGGCCTGCCAGGTATCGACCACCTCCAGCTCCAGCGCTTCGCTGGCTTTGCGCTGCAGCAGATAGCGCCCGTGCAGGCGGTTAAGCTGCTGGTTTGCCAGCCAGACCAGATTATCCAGCGTCAGCCCCTGGGCGAATTTGCGGAACCGATCGCCGGTGCTGGAGCCGATCAGCGAGTTGAGATAGCCCCAGTCATCCGCCAGCTGCGCCGCCTCTGCAATCTGCCGCCCCAGCGCCTGCTGATGCTGACGGCTCTCTGCGTCCTGCCTGAGCTGCTGGCGGATCTCGCCCTGGCGGGTGGTGTTGTCCCGCAGCCGCTGGGCCAGGGTGTGCAGCTGAGTTTGCAGGGCGGGGATGTCCGCGTCCGTCCCTTGCGGACGCAGCGCCAGGTGCGCCTGCTGCTGCCGGGTCGCCTGCTCGCAGAGCGCCGTCGCCTGCTGAAGCTGCTGCTCCAGCGTCTGTTTTAACTGCGTTAGCCGCTGGGCGGTCTCGTCGTCCAGCAGCGCGGCGAGGAACGCCTGCCGATCGTTAAAGCGGCTGGCGGCCAGGGCGGCGGTAAATTGCGCCTGCGACTGGTCCAGGCGCGCCTTCTCTTCGGTCTCCAGCTGCTGCTGAGCGACAAGCTGGCTGTGCAGCGCCAGGCACTCTTCGTGGATCGCGCGCCAGTTGTCGGGGATCGCCGGTTCCGCTTCAGCTTCAGCCTCTGCCTCGTCGCTGGCTGGCAGCGTCTCGAGCAGCGGCTGCAGGGCGGCAATCTGCTCCTGAATGGCGCCATGCCGGGTCTGTTGCGCCTGCCACTGGGCAAATTCGCTTTCGCGAGCGTTCAGCCAGGCGGATTCTGTCCCTTCTTCCGGTAGGGTCAGCGTCAGGGCCTGCAGGGCGCTCTCCAGCCCCTGGCGCGTGGCCGTCAGCTGCTGCAGAGCCTGGCGCTCCAGCGCCTCCTGATCGTTGAGCTGGCTCTGCAGCATCAGGCGCTGGCTGAGCTGGTAGAGCTGTTGCTCGTAGCGCTCCTGCTCCTGGATCCAGTCGTTTATCTCTTGCGCAATATCCCGCGTGATCTGCAGAGAGGCGCAGGTTTCCTGCCATGCTTTAGTGAGCGCTTGCTCTTCCTCAGCGAGCCGCCCGGCCGCTTCGGTCTCACGCTGGAGCTGCTGCGTCAGGGCGTTGACCTGCCCGAGGATCAGCAGACCTTCTTCTTTTAGCGCGGCGACCTCTTTTTCCAGCGCATCGCGGCGGCGCTGATTATCCGTGACTGTTAGCGAAGCGTATTGCTCAATCGCTGGATGTTCACAGGAGCCGCACAGCGGGCAGGGCTTACCCGCCTCAAGCCGGGCGCGGTAATCTTCCAGATCTTTAATTGTTTCTTCCCGCTGGCAGAGCGCTTTCAGGTCGAGATAGTGCTGGTTTTTTTCTTTGTACTGCGCCCGGCGTTGCGCCAGGGTAGCGTTGAGTTTTGCCTGCTCCGCCTGCGCCTGCTGTACGCTTTCGGCGTTCTGGCGCAGACGCTTGCGCAGCAGCTGATGCTGTTCATGCAGGGAGAGCAGCCGCTGGCGCAGCGGTCGCGACTGGGTTTGCTGCGCTATCGCCGCCGCAACCTCATCGGCGCTCAGCGACAGAGGACTGGCTGGCAGCGCGGTCAGCTTCTGGCGCAGCGCGGCCAGGCGGCTGGTCTGGGCCGTCAGCTGCTGTTTATCCCGCGTTAGCTGCGAAAATTGCGCCCGCCAGCCGGCAATCTCCTGGCCCCACAAGCGGAATCGCTCATGGGCCGCCAGCCACTGCGCCAGATCGGTCAGTTCAGCCTGCCGCTGCTGCTGGGCGTGCAGGGCGCTGCGGCGGATGCGCGCGCGCAGCGCCGTGCTGGCAAGTAAGCGAGCATTTACTTCATTGATTCGCTGGCGGGTTTGCTCCAGGCCTGCCGCGTGCTCCTGATGGCGCTCCCACAGGGGGCGCAGCTGGGCGGCGGGCTGGGCCAGCTCAAGCTTCGCCAGCGCCGGCGCGGCGTCGGTCAGCGCCTGGCGGGCCTGCTCCTGGCCGCTGACCGCCTGCTGCTGCTGCTGCGCCAGCTCGTCGCGGCGCGTTAGCCACTGGAGCTGCTGCTGCTGGTTTTGCTGCTGCGCCAGCAGGGCTTTCTCTTCGTCAGTAAGCACCTGCAAACTTTCCTGCAGCGCCTGCTGCTGGGCCTCCGTCAGCAGGACGATGCCCGCCGCCTGGGCTTCGAACTTCTCCAGCGTATGGCGAGCGGTTTTGTGCTGCTCATAGACCATCGCCGAAATCTGACCGTAGATTTCCGTGCCGGTCAGCTCCTCCAGCAGCTCCGCGCGATCGCTCGGCTTCGCGTTCAGGAAGGCGGCAAATTGTCCCTGGGAGAGCAGCATCGAGCGGGTGAAGCGGCCATAGTCGAGGCCGGTGAGCGTCGCGGTTTGCTCCAGCTTATCCGAGACCTTATCGGCGAGGATTTTGCCGTCGGCGCAGCGCGCCAGCTCGACGCGGGGCGCCTGCAGGTTGCCATCCGGCTGGTTACGCGCCCGGTTCTGGCTCCAGAAGGCGCGGTAGGCGATGCCCTTCACTTCAAACTCCACCTCCGCCAGACACTCGGCGGTATCGCGGGTCATCAGGTCGTTTTGCGACTGGGAGACTTTATTCAGGCGCGGCGTTTCGTGGTAAAGCGCGAGGCAAATGGCGTCGAGCAGGGTGGTTTTCCCGGCGCCGGTGGCGCCGGTAATGGCGAACAGGCCGTTGCTGGCGAACGGCTCGGCGGTAAAGTCTATCTTCCATTCCCCTTTCAGGGAGTTGAGGTTTTTCAGACGCAGACTGAGGATTTTCATGCGTTTTCGTCCTCCGCGGTGAGCGTATGCAGCGTATGGGCGAACAGCTCGTGCAGCCGGGCGCGCTTCTCATCGTCAATCTCGGTCAGCGCCAGCCGGCGCTCGAACACCTCTTCCACCTTCAGTTCGCTGAGGGTCTCCCGCTGGGCGTTGAGCAGTATTTTCTCGCGCTGCTCGCGGCTGCGGCGCACCAGCAATACTTCCACCGGCAGATCCTCCGTCAGCGCCTGAATTTGACGCTGAATATCGTGCAGGTACTCCTCGGTGGTGATTTCGATATCCAGCCACACCGGCGGGTCCTGTTCAACGCCGCGCCACTGCTCCAGCTGGGCGGTGATGGCGGCCAGATCGCCTTTGATGACCGCTAGCGGCTGGGTGACGGGCACCTCGAGGGTTTCCACGGCGCTGAGTCGCCCATCGCTAAAGCTCACCAGATGCACCGATTTCGCTTTGCCGGTTTCATCAAAGCTCAGCGGCAGCGGCGAGCCGCTGTAGCGGATGTGCTCGCAGCCGCCGACCACCTGCGCCCGGTGAATATGGCCCAGCGCAATGTAGTCGGCAGGGGGGAAGTGCTGCGCCGGGAAGGCATCCAGCGTGCCGATATAAATGTCGCGAACGGCATCGCTTTTGCTGGCGCCGACGGTGGTCAGATGGCCGCTGGCAATGACGGGCAGCGGGCGATCGCCGCGCAGCGCGCAGGCCTGCTGATACTGTTCCTGATAATAGTCGCTGATGGCGTGCAGCAGCTGCTGCTGTTTTTCCCGACCGGAGTGGCCGGCCTGGCTGATGACCAGCTCGCGCGGGCGTAAAAACGGCACCGGGCAGAAGATAGCCCCAGGGGTGCCGTCGCGCCGCGGCAGCTCAATGGGCGGGCAGCCGGCGTTCGCCACGACGGTGGTGTGTAAAAAGGCGAGGATATCGCGGGATTCATTGAGCATCGCCACCGAATCGTGGTTGCCCGCCAGCACCACCAGGCGACAGCCGGTCTGCTGCAACTGGACGACAAAGCGGTTATACAGTTCGCGAGCGTAGCTCGGCGGCGATCCGGTATCAAAAATATCGCCGGCCACGATGATAGCGTCGACTTCATGCTCCTGCGCGCGGGCCAGCAGCCAGCTCAGGAAGGCGTCATGTTCGGCCGCACGGCTTTTGCTGTAAAAATTCTGGCCCAGGTGCCAGTCGGAGGTGTGAAGGATGCGCATAAATCTTCCCTAGCGAAAAAAGCATGAGCGGCAGTATACCATTTGTCGGAGAGGGGTAAGTCCGCGTCATGCTTCAAAATACCCGATCATCAGACGGTCATTTTTTTCATAAATCTGTCACAAAAGTGACGCATAATGACGCCGCACTTCTATACTGATGGCTAAAAAACACAGGGTAAATAATGGCGAGAAGAATTCTGGTCGTTGAAGATGAAGCTCCAATCCGCGAAATGGTCTGCTTTGTTCTGGAGCAAAATGGCTTTCAGCCTGTCGAAGCGGAAGATTATGACAGCGCGGTGAATCAACTCAATGAACCCTGGCCTGATTTGATTCTCCTTGACTGGATGCTGCCGGGCGGTTCGGGGCTGCAGTTTATTAAGCTGCTCAAGCGCGAGGCGATGACCCGTGATATTCCGGTGGTGATGCTGACCGCGCGCGGAGAAGAAGAGGATCGCGTTCGCGGCCTGGAGACCGGGGCGGACGACTACATTACCAAGCCTTTCTCACCGAAGGAGCTGGTGGCGAGAATCAAAGCGGTGATGCGCCGTATTTCGCCGATGGCGGTGGAAGAGGTGATTGAAATGCAGGGGCTGAGCCTCGATCCCTCATCGCACCGGGTGATGACCGGCGAAAGTCCGCTGGACATGGGGCCAACGGAATTTAAATTATTGCATTTCTTTATGACCCATCCGGAGCGGGTGTACAGCCGCGAGCAGCTGCTGAACCACGTTTGGGGAACCAACGTCTATGTGGAAGACCGCACGGTGGACGTCCATATTCGTCGCCTGCGCAAAGCGCTGGAACACAGTGGCCATGATCGGATGGTGCAAACGGTTCGCGGCACGGGGTATCGTTTCTCCGCCCGTTTCTGAATTTTGACAGGAGTGTGACCCGTGCTGGAACGGCTGTCATGGAAAAGGCTGGCGCTGGAGCTCTTTTTAGCGTGTATTCCGGCCCTGATTCTGGGGGCGTTTGTGGGTCATTTGCCGTGGTTTTTACTGGCGGCAGTGACCGGTTTGCTGATCTGGCATTTCTGGAATTTGATGCGCCTGTCGTGGTGGCTGTGGGTGGACCGGAGCATGACCCCTCCGCCCGGCCGCGGCAGCTGGGAGCCGCTGCTGTATGGTCTGCACCAGATGCAGATGCGTAATAAAAAGCGTCGACGTGAGCTGGGAAGTCTGATTAAACGCTTCCGCAGTGGAGCGGAATCGTTGCCGGACGCGGTGGTCCTGACCACGGAGGAGGGGGCCATTTTCTGGTGTAATGGCCTGGCGCAGCAGATTTTAAACCTGCGCTGGCCGGACGATAGTGGGCAAAACATTCTTAACCTTCTGCGCTATCCTGAATTCGCCACCTACCTGAAACAGCGTGATTTTTCAAAACCGCTCAATCTGGTGCTGAATAATGCCCGTCATCTGGAAATTCGCGTGATGCCCTACAGCGACAAGCAGTGGCTGATGGTGGCGCGCGACGTGACGCAGATGCATCAACTGGAAGGGGCGCGGCGTAACTTCTTCGCTAACGTCAGCCATGAGCTGCGCACCCCGCTGACGGTGCTGCAAGGCTATCTGGAGATGATGCAGGAGCAGGTGCTGGAAGGGGCGACCCGTGAAAAGGCCCTGCACACCATGCGTGAGCAAACCCAGCGTATGGAGGGGCTGGTGAAGCAGCTGCTCACGCTGTCGCGTATTGAAGCCGCGCCGGCGCTGGCGATGAATGACCGCATCGACGTGCCGATGATGCTGCGGGTGGTGGAGCGCGAGGCGCAGACCCTCAGCCAGGATAAGCAGACGCTGTTTTTTACCGTCGATGAGCAGCTCAAGGTGCTGGGCAACGAGGAGCAGCTGCGCAGCGCCATTTCTAACCTGGTCTATAACGCGGTGAACCACACCCCGCCGGGCACTGAAATTCGCGTCAGCTGGCAGCGAACGCCGCAGGGGGCGCTGTTCAGCGTCGAAGATAATGGGCCAGGCATTGCCCCGGAGCATATTCCCCGTCTGACCGAGCGTTTCTATCGGGTGGATAAAGCCCGCTCCCGGCAAACGGGGGGCAGCGGCCTGGGGCTGGCGATTGTCAAACACGCGGTAAACCATCATGACAGCCGACTGGAAATAGAGAGTACGGTGGGCAAGGGAACCCGTTTTAGCTTCCTGCTCCCGGAACGATTAATTGCCAGAAACGACACCTGAGCGGCGCACTGTCAGCTTATCTTGCCAATGACCAGCTTCGGCTGGTCATTTTCATTGGCAGTCATTTTCCCCTCGCCTATTTAATGAACGTGCGCTGCTTTTTTGTTCGCATGATAAGCCACGGGTTTTCCATCAATATGGTAAATGATTCTGGTGTAAAAAGGATAACCAGCATAATCATCTGCTTTTGCGATCGTGCCTTGCTTTAAAACGTTATAAGCGTTTAAATTGCGCCTGCGCAGTCGATGACAGACTGCTTTTGCGTGGTAATACCAAAAACAATTCTTTCCCACGCCGCTTCGGGAGCATATCTCGCTGAGTTTACCGGCAATCGCCGCTGTATCGTCCCTGAGAGGGTAGCGCGGTATTTTTCCATTTTTTTACAACACCACATCCACAGGCAGTAATGAATTTATGACCCATCAGTTAAAATCTCGCGACATCATAGCGTTGGGCTTTATGACCTTCGCGTTGTTCGTTGGCGCAGGCAATATTATTTTCCCTCCGATGGTTGGCTTACAGGCGGGCGAGCACGTCTGGACGGCGGCGATCGGCTTCCTGATCACTGCGGTGGGTCTGCCGGTTCTGACGGTGGTGGCGCTGGCGAAAGTCGGCGGCGGCGTTGAAAGCCTGAGCACCCCGATTGGTAAAGTGGCGGGTATCCTTCTGGCGGTGGTGTGTTATCTCGCGGTAGGACCGCTGTTCGCGACCCCGCGCACCGCGACCGTCTCTTTTGAGGTCGGGATTGCGCCGCTGACCGGCGACGGCCCGCTGCCGCTGCTGATCTACAGCGTTATCTACTTCGCGCTGGTGATCCTGGTCTCACTCTATCCGGGCAAACTGCTGGATACGGTGGGAAATTTCCTTGCGCCGCTGAAAATTATCGCCCTGATTGTGCTGGCGGTCGCCGCGGTTGTCTGGCCGGCGGGCCCGATCAGCGACGCGATGGAAGCGTATCGTACCGCGCCATTCTCCAATGGCTTCGTCAACGGCTACCTGACCATGGACACCCTCGGCGCGATGGTGTTCGGGATCGTGATTGTCAATGCCGCACGCTCCCGCGGCGTCAGCGAAGCGCGTTTGTTGACCCGCTACACCGTCTGGGCGGGCCTGATGGCAGGCGTCGGTCTGACCCTGCTGTATCTGGCGCTGTTCCGTCTGGGCTCTGATAGCGCCACCCTCGTGGACCAGTCCGCTAACGGCGCGGCAATCCTCCACGCTTACGTACAGCATACCTTCGGCGGGGCGGGCAGCTTCCTGCTGGCGGCGCTGATCTTCATCGCCTGCCTGGTGACGGCGGTGGGTCTGACCTGCGCCTGCGCTGAGTTCTTTGCCCAGTATCTGCCGTTCTCCTATCGCACGCTGGTCTTCATCCTCGGCCTGTTCTCGATGGCGGTCTCCAACCTTGGTCTGAGCCACCTGATTCAGGTGTCGATTCCGGTGTTGACCGCTATCTATCCGCCGTGTATCGCACTGGTTGTATTAAGCTTTACCCGCAGTTGGTGGCATAATTCGTCACGTGTTATCGCGCCGGCCATGTTTATCAGTCTGATGTTTGGTATCATTGACGGGATTAAGTCATCGGCGTTTGCCGCTATCCTGCCGGCCTGGACCGCGCGTCTGCCGCTGGCGGAGCAAGGTCTGGCCTGGCTGATGCCGACCGCCGTGATGGCAATCCTCGCGGTGATCTGGGACCGTGCCGCCGGACGTCAGGTGACCTCCAGCGCGCACTAACCGGCGTTGAGGACAAGCGTTTAACCACGGGACTTCGGGTTCCGTGGTTTTTTATTTTTTGTGTTAAACGGCATTGAAAAACCACGATGGAAAGTAGTAACAAGCTTAAGCGCGGGCTAAGCACCCGGCACATCCGCTTTATGGCCCTGGGTTCCGCCATCGGCACCGGGCTTTTTTACGGTTCAGCCGACGCGATTAAAATGGCCGGACCCAGCGTACTGTTGGCCTACATTATCGGCGGCGTCGCGGCATATATCATTATGCGCGCGCTCGGTGAGATGTCGGTGCATAACCCTTCCGCCAGCTCATTCTCCCGCTATGCTCAGGAAAACCTCGGCGGACTGGCGGGCTATATCACCGGCTGGACCTACTGCTTTGAAATCCTGATCGTCGCCATCGCCGACGTCACCGCCTTCGGTATCTACATGGGCGTCTGGTTCCCGACGGTGCCGCACTGGATCTGGGTGCTCAGCGTGGTGCTCATCATCTGCGCCGTCAACCTGATGAGCGTCAAGGTGTTTGGCGAGCTGGAGTTCTGGTTCTCGTTCTTCAAAGTGGCCACCATCATCATTATGATCCTCGCCGGGTTCGGCATCATTATCTGGGGGATCGGCAACGGCGGCCAGCCGACGGGCATTCATAACCTCTGGAGCAACGGCGGCTTCTTCAGCAACGGTTGGCTGGGAATGGTGATGTCGCTGCAGATGGTGATGTTCGCCTACGGTGGTATCGAAATCATCGGTATTACCGCCGGTGAGGCGAAAGATCCGGAGAAATCCATTCCACGCGCTATCAACTCGGTGCCGATGCGCATTCTGGTGTTCTATGTCGGCACGCTGTTTGTCATTATGTCTATCTATCCGTGGAACCAGGTGGGTACCGACGGCAGCCCCTTTGTCCTGACCTTCCAGCATCTGGGCATTACCTTCGCGGCCAGCATTCTTAACTTCGTGGTCCTGACGGCCTCGCTGTCGGCGATTAATTCCGACGTGTTCGGCGTGGGTCGTATGCTGCACGGCATGGCCGAGCAGGGGAGCGCGCCGAAGGTGTTCGCTAAAACCTCGCGTCGCGGTATTCCGTGGGTGACGGTGATGGTGATGACCATTGCGCTGCTGTTTGCGGTATACCTCAATTACATCATGCCGGAAAACGTCTTCCTGGTGATCGCCTCGCTGGCCACCTTCGCCACCGTGTGGGTGTGGATTATGATCCTGCTGTCGCAGATTGCCTTCCGCCGCCGTCTGTCGCCGGAGGAGGTCAAAGCCCTGAAATTCAAAGTTCCCGGTGGGGTGGCAACCACGGTTGTCGGCCTGCTGTTCCTGGCGTTTATTATCGCCCTGATCGGCTATCATCCGGACACCCGCATCTCGCTGTACGTCGGTATGGCGTGGATTGCGCTGCTGCTGCTGGGCTGGGTCTTTAAGACCCGTCGTGAGCGCCGCCTGGCGCAGGCACAGTAATCAACATCGCCCCGGTCTGCATCGCGCGACCGGGGCGGCTTGCCGACCCGCGTCCTCCCCCGTTATCCTCCCCCAAAAAATCCTGTGACGATGAGTTCTGCGCCTGACGGCTATGGCAAGGTGTGCCCATTCTGCACAATGAGGATTCACGATGTTGAAGGCATGGCACCTTCCGGTTGCACCCTTTATCAAGGTGCAACAGGACCGACTGTTTATTACCCTGTGGTTGAGCGGTGAGTCGCTGCCGCAGCGGATCACGCTGCGCGCGGAAGAAGATAACGAAGAGCTGTCGCTGCCGATGCAGCGTCTCCGCCAGGCGCCGAGGCCGGGTGTAGTGGCATGGCGCGGCGAAATCTCTCTCGCCAGCGGTCAGCCGCGCCGCCGCTACAGCTTTAAGCTACTGTGGGCCGACCATCAGCGCTGGTTTACGCCGCAGGGCTTCAGCCGTTTCCCGCCGGCCAGGCTGGAGCAGTTCGCCGTCGACCTGCCGGACGCCGGCCCGCAGTGGGTGGCCGATCAGGTTTTCTACCAGATTTTCCCCGATCGCTTTGCCCGCAGCGCTGCGCGTGACGCCGAACAGGATGCGGTCTATTACCATCACGCGGCGGGACGGGAGATTGTGCGCAAGGCGTGGGACGAACCGCTTACCGGCGAGGCGGGCGGGTCGACGTTCTACGGCGGGGATCTCGACGGCATCAGCGAAAAACTTCCTTACCTGAAGCAGCTCGGTGTCACCGCCCTGTATCTGAACCCGGTCTTCGCCGCCCCCAGCGTGCATAAATACGACACCGAGGATTATCGGCGCGTCGATCCGCAGTTTGGCGGCGACGCGGCGCTGCTCCGCTTGCGCCACAACACCCAGCGGGCGGGGATGCGCATGATCCTCGACGGCGTGTTCAACCATACCGGCGATTCCCATCCCTGGTTCGATCGCCACCAGCAGGGCAGCGGCGGCGCCGGCCACCATCCGGACTCCCCGTGGCGCGACTGGTTTACCTTCTCCGGGGAGGGGCAGGCGCACAACTGGCTGGGCTATGCCAGTCTGCCGAAGCTCGACTATCGGTCGACCAGCCTGGTCAACGAGATCTATGCCGGCGAGGACAGCATCGTACGCCACTGGCTGAAGGCGCCGTGGAGTATGGACGGCTGGCGTCTGGACGTGGTGCACATGCTGGGCGAAGGCGGCGGGGCGCGGAATAACCTACGGCATATCGCCGGCATCACCCAGGCGGCGAAACAAACGCAGCCGGAAGCCTTTGTCTTTGGCGAACATTTTGGCGACGCGCGCCAGTGGCTGCAGGCGGATGCCGAAGATGCGGCAATGAACTACCGCGGCTTCACCTTCCCGATCTGGGGATTCCTCGCCAATACCGATATCTCTTACGATCCGCAGAAGATAGACGCCCAGACCTGTATGGCGTGGATGGATAATTATCGCGCCGGGCTGTCGCATCAGCAGCAGCTGCGGATGTTCAACCAGCTCGACAGCCATGATACGGCGCGTTTTAAATCTCTCCTTGGCAAAGACGTAGCGCGTCTGCCGCTGGCGGTGGTGTGGCTGTTCAGCTGGCCCGGGGTACCGTGTATCTACTACGGGGATGAGGTGGGCGTAGATGGCAATAACGATCCGTTCTGCCGCAAACCGTTCCCGTGGGATCCGGCGCTGCAGGATACCCAGCTGCTGGCGCTGTATCAGCGAATGGCGAAACTGCGTAAAGCCCACCAGGCGCTGCGCTACGGCGGCTGCCAGGTGATTTACGCCGAGGATAACGTGGTGGTGTTTGTCCGCGTCTACAAACAGCAGCGGGTACTGGTGGCGATTAACCGCGGCGAAGCCTGCGAAGTGGTTATCGAGGATTCGCCGCTGTTGGACGTGGGAGCCTGGACGCTGCAGGAGGGCGCCGGCGCCTTCCATGACGGGGTACTGACGCTCCCGGCTATCTCCGCCTGCGTCTGGTCCGGTCGTTAACGATAGAGCTGGCTCAGCAGGTCGTCGCGGAGGAGCGCCTCCCGCCACCAGCGCTGAGCCAGCCCGTCATTCCCGCTGCGCCAGGCCATGTAGGTGATATCTTTTTCCCGCCAGCCGGCGACGCTTTTCTCCACCAGACAGCCTTTTTCCAGCCACGGGCGGGCGATATGACGCGGCAGAAAGCCGCAGCCCAGCCCGGCGCACAGCAGTTCGACTTTGCTGGCGAAATCATCGACGCCGATTTGCGGCTGTTCATCAAGCAGATTGCTGTTCAGCGGATGGCAATAGCGGGCGCTGTCGCGGATCACCACCGCCCGGTGCTGGCTGAGCTGCTTATTGCTGAGCGGCGTTTCCGCTCCGGCCAGCGGGTGGGCCGGGGCGACCACGAAAATGTTATCCAGCGCGCCGAGGGTTTGCCATGACCACTCGGCAGAGGTGGGCGGCTCATTGATGGCGCCGAGGATAATATCCGCGCCATGGTGGGTCAGCTCTTCCCATGAACCGGCGAGGGTGTGATGACTGAAGTTCAGCCGGGTCTGCGGGTTTTGCGCGTAGAACTCGGCGATCAGCGGCAGCAGGGCCGAAAAGGGAAACGAGGCGTCGAGGGCGATCGCCAGCTCTCGCTCCCAGCCCGCGCTCAGCTGCTGGGCCTGCTTTTCCAGATCTCTGGCGGCGCTCAACAGCTGGCGTCCTTTCTCGAGCATCAATCGCCCGGTATCGGTAAACTTCGCCCGGTGACCGGAGCGATCCAATAAGACAATGTCCAGATCGTTCTCCAGCTTCTGGATCATATAGCTCAGAGCGGCGGGGGTTTTATACAGCGACTCTGCGGCGGTGGCGAAGGATCCGTGTCGGTCCAGCGCATCAAGGATCATCAGAACATCAAAGTTTACGCGCATCAGGAGTTTCCATTCATTAATTTCCCCTTGTTGTACCTAAGCGCAATAATCAATGCCAGTGAATAAATCAGAACAGTTTGCCGTAAAATTTTGATGAACGCTGGCATGAGTAAATACTAACCGCTGACAAAATATAAACCACAAAAAAACTTTAATAACTTGTTAGAAATAACTGGCTATACTCACCATGCTTTATCAGTCAGGATCTACACGACGCATTAACCATCATGTCATCTTTTTAACTAATTGATTAAGAAGGTATTTAATGTCTATTCGTGAACTGCTCGATCCCACTAATTCCGCCCTTATCTTTATTGATCATCAGCCACAGATGTCATTCGGCGTGGCGAATATCGATCGCCAGACCCTCAAAAATAACACCGTGGCGCTGGCTAAAGCCGGCAAAATTTTTAATGTACCGGTGATTTACACTTCCGTAGAGACCAAAAGCTTCAGCGGTTATATTTGGCCGGAATTATTGGCCGTGCATCCTGACGTCAAGCCGATTGAGCGTACTTCAATGAACTCCTGGGAAGACGATGCCTTCGTTGCGGCGGTGAAAGCGACCGGCCGTAAAAAGCTGGTGATCTCCGCTCTGTGGACCGAAGTTTGCCTGACGTTTCCGGCGCTGATGGCCCTGGAGGCGGGCTACGAAGTGTATGTGGTCACCGATACCTCCGGCGGTACCTCTGTCGACGCCCATGAGCGCTCCATTGACCGGATGGTGCAGGCGGGCGCGGTGCCGGTGACCTGGCAGCAGGTGCTGCTGGAGTACCAACGCGACTGGTCGCGCAAAGCGACTTACGATGCGGTGATGGACCTGGTGCGCGAACACAGCGGCGCCTACGGGATGGGCGTGGATTACGCTTATACCATGGTGCATGGCGCGCCAGAGCGTAAAGCTTAAATACATTCACCCTTCAGGCTGCCTCTTTGTTAGCTGGGTTTGCCCGCCCCGGTCACTGACTGATGTCAGCTCCCGGGACGTGCCGGCTTGCCGCCTCGACGCAGCATGAATGACGTTGTGTATGGTCATCTATGGCTAATGGCGAGAATCATCCTGCCATTCCCCTGAAGCAAGGAATCTTTATGGCGCAGCAAAAATCGGTGACCCTGGTCATCAGCCATCTGCTCGATCCGCAACACGGCCAGCGCTACGAAGAGTGGCTCGGCAAAATCATGCCCATCGCGGCTGAGTTTCCCGGCCATCTCGGGGCGAATGTGATCCGGCCCGCCGCAGGGCAGAATCTGTGGAGCGTGATTATCCGCTTCGACACCCTGGAGCATCTCTATGCCTGGACGCAGTCGGAAACCCGTCGTCAGCTGGTGGCGGAAATTGCCCCGCTGCTGACGGAGGGCGATCGGACGGAGGTGCGGACCGAACCGGCCTTCTGGTTTACCCCGCCGGTGGCGAATGTGCGCCAGCCGCGGCGCTGGAAACAGTTTCTGATCACCCTGCTGGTGATTTTCCCCAGCACCAACCTGGTGCCGACGGTGACCGGCATGCTGTTGCCGTCGCTTAAGGGGAGCCTGCTGCTGCACCTGATCAATGATGCCTGCGTGGTTGCGCTGGTGGTCTGGTTCTGGATGCCCATCGTGACCCGCCTGTTTGCTGGCTGGTTGAAGAAAAACTGAGTCAGCCTCCCCAAGGAGTGTGTTATGTCGCAAACTGCCACACTGATTCTGACCCACGGCCAGATTCATACCCTCGATCGTGCGAATCCGCTGGCGGAAGCCGTGGCCATCGCCGACGGAAAAATTGTTGCCACCGGAAGCCACGATCGGATCATGAGCTTTGCCGCCGAGGGAACGCAGATCGTCGATCTCAAAGGGCATACGGTGATCCCGGGCCTCAACGATTCTCACCTGCATCTGATCCGCGGAGGGTTGAACTACAACCTTGAGCTACGCTGGGAGGGCGTGCCCTCTCTGGCCGATGCCCTGCGAATGCTTAAGGATCAGGCGGATCGCACACCGTCGCCGCAGTGGGTGCGGGTGGTCGGCGGCTGGAGCGAATTCCAGTTCGCCGAACGACGGATGCCGACCCTGGAAGAGCTAAACGACGCGGCGCCCGATACGCCAGTGTTTGTGCTACATCTCTACGATCGCGCACTGCTGAACCGCGCGGCGCTGAAAGCCGTGGGGTATACCAAAGAGACGCCGGATCCGGTTGGCGGAGAGATCGTCCGCGATAGCCACGGCAACCCGACCGGGATGCTGATTGCCAAACCAAACGCCATGATCCTCTACGCCACCCTGGCCAAAGGGCCGAAGCTGCCGCTGGATCTGCAGGTGAACTCCACCCGTCAGTTTATGCGCGAGCTGAACCGACTGGGGCTGACCAGCGCCATCGACGCCGGGGGCGGTTTCCAGAACTACCCGGAAGATTACGAAATTATCGAGCAGCTGCACGCAAAAGATCAGATGACCGTGCGCATCGCCTACAACCTGTTTACCCAGCGACCGAAGCAGGAGCTGGAGGACTTCGAGCGCTGGACCGATATGCTGAAGCCGGGGCAGGGAACCGATTTCTATCGCGCCAACGGCGCCGGCGAGATGCTGGTGTTTTCGGCGGCGGATTTTGAAGATTTCCTGCAGCCGCGGCCGGATTTGCCGCAAGGCATGGAAGATGAGCTGGAGCGGGTGGTGCGCCATCTGGTTGAACATCGCTGGCCGTTCCGCCTGCATGCCACCTACGACGAGTCCATCAGCCGGATGCTGGACGTGTTTGAGAAGGTGAACCGTGACATTCCGTTTAATGGCCTGCACTGGTTCTTCGATCATGCCGAGACCATTACCGAGCGCAACATTGAGCGGGTGAAGGCGCTGGGGGGCGGCATTGCGGTGCAGCACCGGATGGCCTTCCAGGGCGAATATTTTGTCGATCGCTACGGCAAAGAGGCGGTGAAACATACGCCGCCGGTAGCGAAAATGCTGGAGCTGGACGTACCGGTAGGGTTAGGGACCGATGCCACCCGCGTCGCCAGCTATAATCCGTGGACCGCGCTGTACTGG
Organism: Klebsiella sp. K5-45; assembly: GCF_030128605.1. Lineage (NCBI taxonomy): Bacteria > Pseudomonadati > Pseudomonadota > Gammaproteobacteria > Enterobacterales > Enterobacteriaceae > Klebsiella > Klebsiella sp. K5-45. The sequence goes on from NZ_JAKUZW010000011.1 coordinate 141,840, forward strand.
CTGGTCTCCGGGCGCACCGTTGGCGGGATGGCGATGTATGACGACAACAACCGCCTGCCGCGCGATGTCGCGCTGGAGCTGTGGACGGCGGGCAGCGCCTGGTTCTCCAGCGAGCAGGGTAAAAAGGGCCGTCTGGCCGCCGGTCAGCTTGCCGATCTGGTGGTGCTGTCGAAGGACTATTTCAGCGTCGCGGAAGAGGAGATCAAAGGCATTGAGTCGGTGCTGACGGTGGTTGATGGCAAAGTGGTGTACGCCGCCGGTCACTTCTCGCCGCTGGCACCGCCGCCGCTCCCGGTGCTGCCGGAGTGGTCGCCGGTGGTGAAGGTCCCGGGCCATTACCGTTCCGCTCCGCCAGCGGCGGCCAAAATTGGCGCCATAGTCCAGATGCACCAGTGCTGCAGTAGCTGCAGTGTCCACGGCCATCAGCATGATATCGCGCGGAAATCGTCGATCCCGGTCTCCGACGAGCAGGCCTTCTGGGGCGTGCTGGGTTGCTCCTGCTTTGCCTTCTGATGCCTGACGCCTCCGCCCCGGTTGCTAAGGGCGGAGGTCTCAGCCACCTTTCACGCATCAATAACGCTGCTGTGAGCCAAAAAGCGCCATGCGGCGGGCAATCATTTCGCGTACTGGCTGCAGTCCCTGGGCGATCACTTTCCGCGGATCGTTCACATCGTGCCCGGTATCGGCAGCAAAGATCGCCTTCACCTGCTGGCACCAGGCGTACATATTTTCGGTATTAACGTTAATCTTGGCGGTGCCGCAGGCAATCGCCCGGCGCATATCCTCATCGGCAATACCGGTGCCGCCATGCAGCACCAGCGGAACCTTCACCCGCTCGGCAATGGCTTTCATCTCGGTAAATCCCAGTCGGGCTTTGCCTTTATACAGGCCATGGGTGGAGCCCAGCGCGGCGGCGAGGCAATCCACCTGGGTTTCTGTCACCAGGGTATAGCACTCCTGCGGATCGGCGTAGATGACTTCGGAATTGACAATGCCGTCTTCACTGCCGGCGATAGTCCCCAGTTCGGCCTCCACGGAGATACCTTTGCTGTGCGCCAGCGTCACCAGATGGCGAGTAATGGCCAGGTTTTCCCTGAACGGCAGATGCGAGCCATCAAACATAATGGAACTGAAGCCGGCGGCGATCGCCGCTTCGCAGGCCTCCCGGGAGGTGCCATGATCCAGATGCAGCGCCACCGGAACATCAATATGCAAATACTCCATGGCGTTAACTACGATGTCATGAATACATTTTAACCCGAGCATATGCTTAACCGTGCCGCCGGACACGCCCAAAATAACCGGTGAGCGGCACTGCTGGGCGGTGCTTAATACGGCGCCGACCCATTCCAGATTATTAATGTTGAACTGACCGACGGCGTAGCCGTCCCGCAGGGCATGCTGAAGCATGTCCTTCATCGACACTAACATATTCACCTCTTGATATTTATTAAATGCAGTTATTCTTCAAAATATTGCTTTAAGTTTCTCTCGTAGTTATTTAACGAGTGGTGGACGACCGCCAGGTCCGGCATAGATTCCCGTACCCCTTTTTTCTCAATAGAAATGGCGGCGGTCAGGCTGGCAAATAAAATAATATTATCTATGTGCCATGAGTAGTGGACGCCATAGGTGAAGGCACCGTGAAATACATCTCCGGCTCCGGTGGTATCAACGGCATTGCACAGCCAGGAAGGAACGATCTGCAGCATACCGCTTTTTAAAAAAGCGCAGCCTTTTTCGCCAAGGGTAATAAATGCTTCACCGCGGCAAATTTTATTCAGCTCAATCAGCGCCGCTTTAATTTCTGCTTCGGTGCTCAGCGAGCGATAGCTCATATAATCGCGGGCAAAATGTTCGCTCACTACAAAATAGTCGGTCCAGGCTGCGAGTTTTATATTGCTGGCGCGCAGTGACCCGCCGTCCATCACGACTCTGGCGTTCGGCAGTTTCTTAATTAAATATTCACTGATTTCCGGCTCATGGCCGTCAATTAAAATGGTGACCGGCTCCTCGGCGGCAATCAGTCGTTCGGCGAGGTCGTCCAGTTTGAGCTTTTGATCGTAGGTCAGGGAAGGCGGTGTCTGCATCTTGCGGGTAATAATCGTTCGCGAACCCGTTAAGCGATTGACCAGCACCGAGGCCAGCGGGGTGATCATGTCATCGGAGAAAACCACCTGGCTGGTATCCACCCCCGCTTCGGCAAACTCATCGATAATGCGCTGACCGTAAAGGTCCTGATGCAGATGGCCGATGTAATAGACCTCCTCACCCCATAATCCCAGCAGCCAGGCTGCATTGGCCGCCGGGCCGCCGCCGCTTTCTATAAAATCATGACAAAAGTTTTTGGTATTCTCCTGGGGCCATTCATTGAGAAAGAAAAACTGATCGAAACAGGCTTTGTTGAATAAATCGAACTTTTGCTGAGTTGAAGGATCAGATCACGCATCTTCCCGACAACGCAGACCGTTCCGTGGCAAAGCAAAAGTTCAAAATCTCCAACTGGCCCACCTACAATAAAGC
>NZ_JAKUZW010000012.1:0-103576 GCF_030128605.1 Klebsiella sp. K5-45
CGCGCATCACCTGTACCGGCAGCTCCGACACCGGCGACAACGGCCACTACGCGCTGACCACTAAAACCCACAACATCAAGGCCGGGCCGATCGACGTCGAGGTGTACGCCAACTACGGCTTTGACTCAAAGGCGGTGGACAGCGACGCGCGCCTCGAAGCCTGGCAGGGCGGCCTGGTGCTGAGCCACACCAACGACAGCGGGGTGAACAAGGTGATCCTGCGCTACTCCGACAACTCGGATAACAGCGTCTACAACAAAACCGACGACCTGACCACGGTCTACGCCAGCTTCGAGGGCAGCCATAAGTTCACCCAGCAGGCGCAGGTGGAATATCTGCTGGCCTTCCACGACTACGACAACGGCAGGGACAACACCGACAACCGCAAGAACTACGGCGCCATCGTGCGGCCGATGTATTTCTGGAACGACGTGCACTCCACCTGGCTGGAAGCGGGCTACCAGCGCGTGGACTACGACCAGGGCGGGGATAACCACGGCTGGAAGCTGACGCTGTCGCAGAACATCGCCATCGGCATGGGGCCGGAGTTCCGTCCGATGCTGCGCTTCTACGTGACCGGCGGCCAGGTGGACAATGAGCATACCGCGAAGGTCAACGGCACCCAGGACCAGCAGCTGGATTCGCTGAACGTCGGCGGGATGTTTGAGGCGTGGTTCTGATGCGAGAGCGTTGTTGAAGGAGCGTTCCCGGCTGGCGCTACGCTTAGCCGGGCTACGACTGGTGCGCTCCATTTATGCCGGATGGCGGCATACATGCCTTATCCGGCCTGCGTTCCTTCCTGCGGGCTCCCCCCGTAGGCCCGGCAAGCGCAGCGCCGCCGGGCAGGACACTTCAAGCTCCATACCTGCGGTTGTGCCGGATGGCGGCATAAATGCCTTATCCGGCCTACGTTTCTGAGGAGGCGTGCGGGATACCCTCCCCAGGCCCGCGCAAGCGCAGCGCCGCCGGGCAGGACACTTCAAGCTCCATACCTGTGGTTGTGCCGGATGGCCGCATCAATGCCTTATCCGGCCTACGTTCCGGAGGAGGCCTGCGGGATCCCCCCAGGCCCGGCAGGCGCAGCGCCGCCGGGCGGTCTGGCGCCAGCCCCGCATGACGACATCCACTCTTTATCTCTGACACAAACGACGGGCGATGCGCTCCAGCTTCATCATCAACAGCAGCGTGACGCCCACCAGCACGATGGTCAGCGCCGAGCCATCGGCTATATTACCGCGATCGGTCAGGCTGAAAATGGTCACCGGCAGCGTCGTCCAGCCCGGCGGATAGATCATCACCGTCGCCCCTAACTCTCCCATCGACAACGACAGGCTCAGCGCCAGCGCCGAGATCATCCATGGCGTCATCAGCGGCAGCGTCACATGGCGCAGGCGGTACCACGGTGAAGCGCCCAGGCTGGAGGCGACGTTTTCAATATCAGCGGAAATCCGCGCCAGGCCGGTCGTGACGTTGCTGAAGGTAAAGGCCGAGATCAGCACGAAATGCGCCGCCAGGACGATAAAGAAGGTGCCGTTCATCTGCAGCGGCCCCTGGCTGAAGGCCACCAGAATGCCCAGTCCCACTGAAACCGAGGGGATGGCGCTGGGCAGATAAAACATCAGCCCAAGATATTTCTGCAGCTTCGCGCCAGTCTGGCGCAGCGCCAGCGCCGCCCACATCCCGCACAGCAGCGCCAGCAGGCTGGCGCAGAAGCCCACCACCAGGCTGGAAAACAGCGAATCCCACGCCGCCCCGCGAAACGCGTTAACAAAGTGGGCAAAGGTAAAGCCGGTGGGCAGCAGGCCGTTCCATTGTTTACTCAGGCTGGAGAGTAAAATCACCGCCAGCGGCAGCAGGAAAACGCCGGCAAAAAGCGTCACCGCCAGCGCGCCCGCCGCCGCGCGGCCTTTACGCGACCAAATCAACATCGTTAACTCCTTACGCCAGTGCGCACCGCCGCCAGCCGATAGAGCATAAACAGCCCCAGCGACAGCAAAATATTGATCAGCGCAATCATGCAGGCCACGCTGTAATCCGACTCCAGAATCGCCTTGCTGTAGACCATCATCGGTAGGGTATTGACCCCTTTGGCGCCAATAAACAGCACGATACCGAACTCGTTAGTGGTCAATAACAGGCACAGGCTGCCCCCCGCCATCAGCGCCGGCAGCGCCGCCGGGAAGATAACCTGGGTAATCACCCGTAACGGATGAGCGCCGAGAATACTCGCCGCTTCCAGCTGGCTCTTATCTATCTGCCGCAGTCCCGCCATCAGCGGGCGCATCACCAGCGGCGTAAACACGGTAATCTCCGCCAGAATCACGCCGTTAATCGAATAGAGGAAGTCTACCGGCGGCAGTTCAAAAGCAAACAGCGCCATCAGGGTGCCGTTGAGCAGCCCCGCCGAGCCGTAAATAAAGGTGAACGCGAGAGTGATAAGAAAGGTCGGCAGCGCAATAAAAGTATCAATGACCCGGCCCAACAGTTGGCTGCCGGGGAACGGAATAAACACCAGAATCAGCGCCAGGACGCTGCCGAGCACCAGGCAGCCAAGGGTGGCGAACACCGCAATCTGTAAGGTATTGAGCAGCGCGCCAATAAAGCGCTTAGAGTCGATCACCTGCCAGAAGGTCTCGAGGCTCAGGTTGCCGCTGGCGTCGCGTAACGCCTGTTCGGCGATCAGCAGCAGCGGATAGAAAAACAGCGTCGCCAGCACCAGCAGCGGCAACGCCAGCCACAGGTAAGGGCGCAGGTTTCGCGCCGGACGCGCAAGCGTGAGGGTTTGCGCCATCATTGCACCTCGATCAGAACCGCATCGCCAGGTTCGAAGTAGAGCGCCAGCTTGTCCCCCGCGCGCGGCAGTGGGTTGACCTGAGTCATGACGATCCGCACCGCTTCGCCCGCGACGTCGCACAGCAGATGCGTCAGATCGCCCTGCCAGTGCACCGACGTCAGGGTGGCGTTGAGGCGATTACTGGTTGCCGATCGCGGCGTCAGGCTCATGTGCTGCGGGCGAATGCATAACAGCTTATTGTTGCCATGCAGGCCGCCCCGGCTGAAGGCGTTAATCAGGCCGCCGCCGCAGCTTACGCTAACCAGCCCCGGCTCGGGGCTGTCTTTCAGCGCCGTCGCCTGCAGGATATTGGCGCGGCCGAGGAATTCGGCGCTAAAGCGGTTCGGCGGATAGTGGTACAGCTCGTGCGTTTCACCGTGGGCGATCAGCGACCCGTCTTTCATAATGCCGATTTTGTCCGCCAGAGTGAGCGCTTCGGTCTGATCGTGGGTAACGTAGAGGATGGTCAGCTCCGGTAGTTCGCGATGCAGGCGGGCAATCTCTTCCACCATGTTATGGCGAATTTGCGCGTCCAGCGCCGACAGTGGTTCATCAAGCAACAGCACCCGAGGACGCACGGCAATCGCGCGGGCTATCGCGACGCGCTGCTGCTGGCCGCCGGAAAGCTGATGCGGATAGCGGGTGGCGTAGTCCGCCATACCGACGATTTTTAAGGCTTCGGTCACCCGCTCGGCGATCAGCGCCCTGGGCTGCTTTTGCGCCCGCAGGCCGAAGGCGACGTTGTCTTCCACCTTCATATGGGGAAACAGCGCGTAGTTCTGCACCACCATCGCCAGCCCGCGCTGGTAAGGCGGCAGGTGGGTGACGTCCGTGTCGCCGATCAGGATCCGCCCGCCAGCCGGTTGCACAAAACCGGCAATCGCCCGCAGCACGGTGGTTTTCCCGGAACCGGAAGGGCCAATCAGCGCCAGCACTTCACCGGGCTCAATGGTCAATGACAGCGGTTTTAAGACCACGTTGCCGTGGTAGGAAACGCGCAGCGAGTCCAGGGTGATCCCGGAGGTCCCCGCCAGCGACGGGGAAGAGATGACGGTCGTTTTCATTAACATCAGGCTTACTCGCTATCGGTCACTTTATGCCAGCGGGCGATATCCGCCGAGAGAGAAACCGCGACGTCGTCCCAGTTGGGTTCCCAGCGCTTCACCCCGTCGAGCGCCGCCTGCGCTGCCTTAAAGTTAGCGTCATCCGGCGCCACGTCGTTGCGCACCGGTAAGCCCCAGGAGCGCGCGCTGACGCTGGATTGCGCCGGTTTATCCAGCAGGAAATTAATCAGCTTCTTGCCGTTTTCGCTGTTCGGTCCGTTCTGCACCAGCCCGATGGTGTAGGGCAGCGCCAGCGCGCTGCGCTCGCCTTTGTCGTCCGCCGGCCAGAAGATTTTGACGTTCGGATTACGCGCCATCTGCGACAGGTTCATCTGCAGATCGCCGTTGGCGACGTACAGCTCGCCTTTGTTGACCAGCGCCGTCAGCTTGCCGGTGGAGGCCGATGGGCCGACGTTATTGGCCTGCAGCTTGCCCAGATACTCGAAGCCGGCATCTTTGCCGCCAAGGCTGTGGAAGGCCTGCAGCATCACCGCGGTGCCGTCCCCCGCCTGGCCCGGCGTGGAGTACTGCAGCTTATTCTTAAAGCGGCTATCCAGCAGATCCTGCCAGCTGGCCGGCGCGGTTTTCAGCAACTGGCCGTTATAGATGAAGGTCAGATAGTTGTTCACCAGCGGCGAATAGCGGTCATTGGCGCCGGGGATCTGCGCGCTGCCCTGTGGGGTAAAGGTGGCCAGCAGCTGCTCTTTCGCGGCGCGCTGGATAAACGGCGGCACCGTGACCAGCACATCGGCCTGCGGATTGGTGCGCTCCTTCGCCAGACGCTCGACGATCGCGCCAGAGCCGCCTTCCACATACTGCACTTTGATGCCCGTCGCTTTGGTGAAGGCGTCGAACTGGCTCTGATACCAGCTGTTATCGCCGTCATGCAGGCCGTCGGCGGAGTAAACCGTGACGACGCCGTCCGCCCAAACCGGGGAGCTGGTCAGCGCGAACAGGGACAGCAGAGCAAGTCGGGAGAGTTTCATCGTGTTAGCCTCATCGCAGTTAGTTGTTCTGGTGTAGACCAGATTTGCGTTCACGCTACCGAGGGTTTATGACAAAACGATGAAAGAAGTGTGTCGAAAGAGTTAAAGCGAAGGGGATACGTCGCCCCCGGTTAACGCTGACGCCACCGGGGATACGGGAAGGGTTAATACAATAAAATCAATGGGTATCGACTTCGATCCGCAGGCTGTCATGCCGCCAGTATTCGATATCGTAATCAAGAATACGCCCGTGCTGATCGTAATTCAGCCTGCGCAGCAGCAGCGCCGGGCGCCCCTCCATCACCCCCAACGCCTCTGCGGCCTGCGGCGGCATGGAGGTGGGATAAAACGACAGATGCATACTGGTATAGATCAGGTCGTAGTGACTCTGATAAATCTCGGTCAGACTGCCATTGAGATCGTGGCGCAGCAGCTCCGGCACCCGGGCCGGCAGGCAGTGGTTTTCGCAATAGCACACCGGACGCCCGTCGGCATAGCGTAGGCGGGTCAGCAGGTAGACCTGATCGAAGGGCTGCAGCGCCAGCGGCGCCATCACATCCAGCGGCACGGCGGTTAAGCGGCCATCAAGCAGCACCGTTTTCGGCTCACGTCCCTGTTCGAGACACAGCTTGTGGAAGTTGGTGTTCTGCGTCGGATCCAGCCACAGACGCTCCGGCGTCACAAACCAGCCGCGGCGATCGGCGCGGTAGATCACGCCGCTGGCCTCCAGCTGCGCCAGGCTCTCGCGCACGGTGATACGGGTCGTGTTGAACAGCGCGCACAGCTCGCGCTCGGAAGGCAATTTATCGCCGCTTTTGAGGGCGCCGTTTTGAATACGCGCCTGCAGCTGCGCCTTAATCATCAGGTATTGCGGCATCTCGCCAGAGGGTGATTTCATGTTTACTCGCTGCCACGTTTGGTGCGCTCATTATACATAGCCAGATGAATTTTTTGTTGCAGCGCCACATTTCCTTTGACCCTGCCCCGGCTTTGTCTCCATGATAAATATAAATCTGGTATAGACCAAATGGTGAGACAAATGACTTCACGGAATTACCTGCTGCTGACTCCCGGCCCGCTAACCACCTCCCGCACGGTGAAAGAGGCGATGTTGTTCGATAGCTGCACCTGGGATGATGATTACAATCTCGGCGTGGTACAGACCATTCGCCAGCAGCTGGTGCAGCTGGCCACCCTGGCCGACGGTTATACGGCGGTGCTGCTGCAGGGCAGCGGCAGTTACGCGGTCGAAGCGGTGCTCGGCAGCGTCATCGGCGAACAGGGCAAAGTGCTGATCGTCAGCAATGGCGCCTATGGCGCGCGTATGATTGAGATGGCGCAGCTGATGGGCATCGCCTTTCATCCTTACGATTGCGGCGAAGTCGCCCGTCCGGACGCGGCGGCGATCGCGCGGATCCTGCAGGATGACCCGATGATCACCCATATCGCGATGGTGCATAGCGAAACCACCACCGGCATGCTCAACCCGATCGAAGAGGTAGCCGCGCTGGCGAAGGAGTATGGCAAACGCTATATCGTCGATGCGATGAGCAGCTTCGGCGGCATTCCGCTGGATATCGCCGCGCTGAATATTGACTATCTGATAAGCTCCGCCAACAAATGCATTCAGGGCGTGCCGGGCTTCGCTTTCGTCATCGCCCGCGAATCGGAGCTGGCCACCTGCAAAGGCCGCTCGCGCTCGCTGTCGCTGGATCTTTACGCCCAGTGGCGCTGTATGGAGGATAACCACGGCAAGTGGCGCTTCACCTCACCGACCCATACCGTGCTGGCCTTCGCTCAGGCGCTGAAAGAACTGGCCCAGGAGGGCGGCGTCAGCGCCCGCCATCAGCGCTACAGCCACAATCAGCGCCGACTGGTCGCCGGAATGCGCGCGCTCGGCTTCCGGACGCTACTTGATGACAGCCTGCACTCGCCGATCATTACCGCCTTTTATTCACCGGACGCGCCGCAGTATCGCTTTCACACCTTCTACCAGAAGCTGAAAGATCAGGGCTTCGTTATCTATCCGGGCAAAGTGTCGCAAAGCGATTGCTTCCGCATCGGCAACATCGGCGAAGTCTACGACGCCGACATCACCGCCCTGCTGGCGGCCATCGACAACGCCATGTACTGGAAACAATAAGGAACCGCCATGAACCGTATCACCGCACTCATCCTCGACTGGGCCGGCACCACCGTGGACTTCGGCTCCTTCGCGCCGACGCAAATTTTCATCGAGGCCTTCCGCCAGGCCTTCGATATTGAGCTCACCCTTGAAGAGGCCCGCGTGCCGATGGGGCTTGGCAAATGGCAGCACATTGAGGCGCTGGGCAAACTGCCGTCGGTCGATAGCCGCTGGCAGGCGAAATTTGGTCGGCCAATGACGGCTGCTGATATTGATGCGATCTACGCCGCGTTTATGCCGCTGCAAATCGCTAAGGTTGTCGATTTTTCCGCTCCGATCGCCGGCGTGGTCGACACCCTCGCCGCGCTGCGCGCCGACGGACTGAAGATCGGCTCCTGCTCGGGCTATCCGCGCCCGGTGATGGAAAAGCTGGTTCCAGCCGCCGCCGCCCAGGGCTATGCCCCGGACCATTGGGTCGCCACCGATGACCTTCCCGCCGGCGGGCGTCCCGGGCCGTGGATGGCGCTGCAGAACGTGATTACCCTTGGCATAGACGATGTGGCCCACTGCGTGAAGGTCGACGACGCCGCGCCGGGCATCAGCGAAGGGTTACATGCCGGGATGTGGAGCGTCGGCCTGGCGGTGTCCGGTAACGAATTCGGCGCTACCTGGGAGGCGTACCAGGCGATGTCGAAAGAGGAAATCGCCACCCGTCGCGAGCGGGCGGCAGGCAAGCTGTATGCCGCCGGGGCGCATTATGTGGTTGATACCCTGGCGGACCTGCCGGAAGTGATTGCCGACATCAACGCCCGGCTGGCAAAAGGCGAACGGCCTTAAGCGGGTGAATTCACCTTCACTTTGGCCGCCACCAACAGGCCGGTAAACAGCATTAATACCCCTGACAACACCAGCGGCGACAGCAGCCCTAAGTGGTCAAGCGCAATGCCGCCGACCGCGGCGCCGCAGGTGTTGGCCAGCTGGATCACCGCCACCTGAATCGACCCGGCTTTTTCCGCCTGATCGGAGAGTGAACGGGTGATCCACGTTGACCACCCCACCGGGATCAAGGCGAACGCGAAGCCCCAGATAATTGCCACCGTCGAGGCGACGATTTTGCTTTCTCCCCACAGCACCAGCGCCGCCGCGCAGGCGGTCAACACCAGCGGCGCAATCGCCAGCGCCGCTTTCACCGAGCGTTTGAGCAGCACCGAGGAGAGCGACGTGCCGATGAAGCTGGCGATACCAAAGCTCAGCAGCACCAGCGTCAGGCCATCGACATCAAACCCGGCGAGGGTCATGTAGACCGGGCGAATATAGGTAAAAAAGGCGAACTGTCCGGCAAAGGCCATGAAAATGGCGCACATGCCGGCCATCACCCCCGGCCGCTTCAGCAGGCCAAACATATTTTGCTGCTGAGCCGCCGATTCACCAGGCAGCGACGGCAGCGCTTTCAGCACCCAGAGCGTACACAGTACACCCATCACCGCCGCGCCGTTAAACACGTTGCGCCAGCCGATAAGCCCGCCAAGGAAACTGCCCAACGGGGCGGCGATCACCAGCGCGATGGATACCGCGCCGAAGATAATCGACAACGCTTTCGGCACCACGCGCATCGGCACCAGCCGCATGGTCAGCGAGGCTGACATCGCCCAGAAACCGCCGAGCGCCAGCCCCAGACAGGCGCGTCCCAGCAGCAGCAGGGTGAACCTATCGGCAAAGGACACCAACAGGCAGGAAAGGGTCAGCAGCAGCGAAAAGAGGATCACCACGTAGCGGCGATCGGTTTTGCCAATGACGGAAGTGATAAACAGGCTGGAAAACATCGCGACGAATGCCGTCGTCGTCACCGACTGCCCGGCCATCCCTTCGGAGATACCTAAATCCAGCGCCATCGGCGTCAGCAGGCTGACCGGTAGAAATTCGACGGTAATCAGGCAGGCGACGCAGAAAGCAACCGCGAAGACCGCCGACCAGTTTGGTCGCGCGAGTTCGCGTGCATGGGGTTTGGCTTCATTTGAATGACTCATGAGTGACCTGCGAAGAAAGTGGCGGAAAGCTGCGCAGTGTAACATTTTGTTTGTGACGCATTTAACGTTTTCGCAACTATTCTCGCTTTTCATAAGAGGATGCGTAGCTGCTCGCATGTTTAAAAAAACGATGCTTGCTATCGCTTTAACAAATCTCAGGAGAATTTAATATAGCACTATGTGCTATACTTTTAACGACAGGATGTCAGCAATGCGTATCTTCAAAACCAAATGGTTCGCCAGAGAGGCTAGCTCTCATGGCATTTCCGACGACGAGCTCTATCAGGCAATTCAATCTGCGCTTCAGGGCAAGGTGGTTGATTTAGGAGGAGGGGTTTATAAAAAGCGACTCAACAAGAATCGCGATCGCGCAATCATCCTTACCAAAAGCGCAGGGTATTGGTTTTATACCTTTCTATATGCCAAACAGGATATGGCCAATATCAACCATCGCGAGTTAATGGGTTTTCGTGAGTTAGCAAAACACTATGCCAATCTCTCTGAAGAGAAAACGACGGTCTTAGTTAAAAGTAAAGAACTGGTGGAGATTTGCGATGACAGCAAAAAATAAATACAAAAGCCCGGCTTTCGAAGCGATCCATAGCGCTGCGTCGGGGCTATTCAGCGTTGGCGCAATCCCACAGGAGACAATGCGCCACTTTGATGAATCATGTCTCGGTAGCGTAGCCGCACTTCAACCCATTGAAATTAAAGCGCTACGTGAACAACTCAATGTTAGCCAACCCGTGTTCGCTCGTTATCTGAATACCAGCGTGTCTACCGTGCAAAAATGGGAGACTGGCGCTAAGCGACCAAGCGGAATGTCATTAAAATTGCTTAGCGTCGTACAAAAACACGGCCTGAAAATCCTACTGTAGTTATCCTGCCGGATGGCGCTTACGCTTATCCGGCCTACAAGTGACGAGTGCGGTAACCGTAGGCCGGATAAGGCGCAGCCGCCATCCGGCACAAAAAGCGATGAACCCCAGGCCGAATAACTATGAGATCAGTGCAGCCAGTGCACGCCGTCTTCCGGGAGAAACAGGTCGTTATAGCGCTGCTGAAGGTTATGCAAATCGCTCATATCCGGATCCAGCTCGCGCAGAAACCCTTGCGCCAGGCGGACCTGCGCCTCGGTGATCGGCGCCGCTAAACGCGCTTTTTGCATCAGGCGATACCAGTAATGCAGGTTTTTTTCGCTAGCGTCGACAATTGCAACCTGCCAGATCAGCAGCACCTGGGCGGCGTTCTGCAGATGCGCTTCATTCGGCCGTTCAAGGTAACGCAAATACTCATTGCCGGCGGTTTTACCCAGCTGATCGATCATCGATTCCAGCGGGACGGGCGTGATGCCCAGGCGTTCGCTCAGGCGGCGGATCGCGCGGCGTGAATCAGAGGTAAGCACCCGAAATCCCACAACAAATACCACTACCAGGGTGGCCAGTCCTATCCAGATCATGCATCCTCTCATCCAATCGCAGCCTGACTATCATAATGGGAATTTGCCTGCTGTCGACTGTCGGACCTGGCATATTACGTAAGAAATAAAAAAGCCCGGCGCAATGGCCGGGCAAGGTTACCAAATACCTGGTGAATCAGGCAGTCTGCAAAATACGGTTCTTTTTCTCGCGGCGAATTTTACGCTCTTCGAAGATAGCCACGATGGCCATCAGGCAGATACAGCCGATGGCGGCGGCGTCCAGCGCCGCAAAGGTGCCGGCCCAGCCGGTGAGGCCAAAGACCGGGGTGCCGTCGGCGATCATCCCGAGGCCCAGTTTGGCGAAGCTATCGCCGATAAGATAGGCGAAAGTGCCCTTGATCCCATCGGCGGCGCCGATCGCTTTTTTCGGTACGAAGCCAACGGCGGCGACGCCAATCAGCAGCTGCGGGCCAAACACCAGGAAGCCCAGTGCAAACAGCGAGGCCAGATAGACGTACTGATTGCTGGCATGTTGATAAACGCCGAGAGTGGCGATAATCAGCGCCAGCGCGATGCAGGCCACCAGCGCGCGGCGGCCGTTGGCCAGGTCCGACAGCCAGCCCCACAGCAGCGTGCCAACCAGGGCGCCGACTTCAAACAGGGTAAAGCCCTGAATCGCCACCTCTTTCGACAGTTTCAGTTCCTGGAAGGCATACACGGTGGACCATTGATCGATACCGATACGCACCACGTAGAGGAAGATGTTGGAGAAGCACAGCAGCCAGATCACTTTGTTTTTCAGCACGTACTCAACAAAGATCTGCCACTTGGTCATCGCGTTTTCTTCGGTCTCTTTATCCTCTTCGCTAATCGCTTCGCCAAACAGCTCCTCCGCCGTGCCGAGGCCGTAGGATTCCGGCGAGTCGCTACCGTAGCGCAGGCCAATAAAGCCGACGATCAGCGCAATAATCGACGGGAAGATAAACATGCCGATCACGTGGCCGTCGAACAGATAGTTGGCGCCAAACAGCGCCACGCCCGCCGCGCCGGCGCCGCCGAGGTTGTGAGAGATATTCCAGAAGCCGAGGAAGGTGCCGCGTTTGCGTCGTGGCGTCCATTTGGTGATGGTGGAATAGCTGCACGAGCCGCCGGTGCTCTGGAAGAAGCCGCTTAGCGCATAGAAGGCGATCATCAGGAACAGGCTGGTGGAACCCGCACTCATACTGGCGCTAAAGCCCAGCATGCAGATGGCGGAGAGGATCAGCATAAACGGCAGGAACTGCTTGGTGTTTTTGCCATCGGCATAGTAGGAAACCAGGGTTTTCCCTACGCCGTAGGTAATGGAGAAGCCCAGGCCAATCATCCCCAGCTGGGTCATGCTCAACCCGTAGGTGGAGATCATGTCGTTCTGCGCAATATTAAAGTTCTTGCGGATCAGGTACATGGTCAGGTAGCCAATGAAGACCACCAGATAGGACTGCATGAAAGGTTTGAACCACATTTTGCGCCGCACGTCGAGCGGCAGATCCAGGGTCGGCTTACGAACCTGATTCAGAAAGGCCAGCATGGGTATCTCCTGAGCTGATTTTTTATGCCTGCGTCATAGCCACGCATTGTAAAAATCAGCGCGCCGTCTGGCCTGAGACGGCGTCCAGGTGAAACCGGGAAAATTTCTTAGTTTTGCCCCATTCGCGGCGAAAGAGTGAGATGCATCACGCTTCACTGGCGGCGCGCGGCGCCTGCGCGTTTAAGAACGGCAGCAGCAGCAGCGCGGAAATGCCGGCGGCAATCGCGATCGCCACGAAGAATCCGGTCCAGTGCCAGATATCCATTACCTGCGCCAGCGGCCAGCCGGAAAGCGACGCGCCAAGATATGCGAACAGGCCGACAAACCCGGTAGCCGCCCCGGCGGCCTCTTTATGCGAACACTCCGCCGCCGCCATGCCGATCAGCATCTGCGGGCCGAAGACAAAGAAACCGGTGGTGAAGAAGCAGGCCGCCTGCATCACGTAGCTGGCGAACGGCATCAGCCACAGGCCGCCAACCGACAGCAAAATGCCGGCGGCGAAGATCAGATTCATCGGTCCGCGATTGCCGTTAAACAGCTTATCCGAGCCCCACCCCGCCACCAGCGCGCCGATAAATCCGCCCAGCTCGAACATGGTCACCGCCGAGTTAGCGGTCACCAGATCGACGCCAAGCGTCTCCGACATATACAGATTGCCCCAGTCGTTAATCGCCGCCCGCACCACGTACACCAGCACATAGCACAGCGACAGCAGCCAGATATAGGGGTTTGCCAGCACGTATCGGGTGAGGATCTCTTTGCGCGTCAGCCCGGCGCCCTCCTGCTGCTGGGCAATCTCCAGCGCATCGTGACGCCAGTCGCCCACGGCGGGTAGCCCCACCGCCTGCGGACGATCGCGCAGCCGCCAGCACAGATATAATCCGGCGAGGATCGCCAGGCCGCCGGCGATGGTCATCCCCGCGCGCCAGCCGTAATGTAGCGCCGCCGCTCCCACCACCATCGGGATCAGCGCGCCGCCCACGTTATGCGCCGTATTCCACAGCGCCCACCAGCCGCCGCGTTCGGTGCGTGAATACCAGGCCGTCAGCAGCCGGGCGCAGACCGGCGAGCCCCACCCCTGAAAGAAGGCGTTCAGTGCCCACAGCAGGGCGAAGGCCCACAGTGAGGAAGAAAAACCGAACAGAATATTCACCACCCCGGTGGCGATAAGCCCCAACCCCATAAAATAGCGGGCATCGGAGCGGTCGCTGACGATACCGGAGAAAAATTTCGACAGTCCGTAGGTGATGTAAAACAGCGTGGCCAGCAGACCGATATCGCTGCGGGTCAGCACGTTGCTGGCGAGAATGTCAGGCACCGCGGCGTTAAAGCTTTTGCGGGTGAAATAGAACAGCGCGTAGCCCAGCCAGATGGTCAACAGGATATGGCGGCGCCAGTAGCGATAACGCGCATCAAGCTCGCGTTTATCGCTAATCGGCGCAGCGTCAGGCGGGGCTTTTAAAAAGGCGAACATCAGCGATCCTCTCAGGCGTAACGCAGCGGTAGATTGACGCACACCCGGGTACCGTGGGTGCAGGAGATCGTCAGCGTGCCCCCCAGGGCGGTCACGCGCTCACGCATGCCGGTCAGACCGAATCCCTGCGCGCTGGATCCCGGCGGCAGGCCGCAGCCGTCATCCTCCAGCACCAGCATCAGACGCTCCTCCTGCTGCCAGCCCTGCAGGGTCACGGCGCTGGCGCTGGCGTGCTTGACGATATTGTTCAGTCCCTCCTGGCAGACGCGGAACAGGGTCACGCGCTGGTTTTCGCTCAGCCCCGCCTCGTTAATCCGCCAGTCGAGATGGCTGACGATACCGCGGTCCTCCAGCTCCATCTCGCGCATCAGAGAACGTACCGCCTGCTCCAGCGGCAGGTCGTCAAGCTGGCGCGGACGCAGGCGGCCCAGCAGGCGACGCACCGAGTCGTAAACCCCCAGCGAGAGGTGTTCAATCAGCTGGCCGCTCTGGCGAACGCTGGCGTTGTCCGGCGCCAGCCGCTGGACGATCCCCGCCTGGGTGCGTATTGCGGTGATGGTCTGGCCGATATCATCATGGAGCTCGCGCGCGACGTCGCGGCGCACGCTCTCTTCGGTCTCCAGCAGGCGATCCGCCAGACGACGATTACGCGCCAGCTCGTTCTGTAGCGACTGGTTAAGCTCGCGCAATCGCTGGATCCCCGCCCCCAGCAGCAGTCCGGTGAGGCTCTGCGCCAGCAGCGAAAGCAGGAGATCGACGGGGTGATCGTGCCAGGTCTGGCTGGCAATCAGGGCGATAGCGTTCATCAATGTGGCGATCAGCGCGCCCTGCCAGCCGTAGTGCCAGGCGAGGGCGATAATCGGCAGCGCAAGGCAAAACGGGGTAAAGCGGGAGAGCTCAGCGGGCAGCCCAAGCTGCAGCCACAGGCTAATAGTGAATAACAACAGATACCAGATCAGATGCCGCCCGCGCCAGTTTACCGGCTGCGCCACCAGCGACGGCCCCAGGGGCCGCCAGACGGTGCTGGTGAGGTAGTGCCAGAACACCAGACAGGTCGGTGCCAGAGTCAGGCCGCCGGTGAGCGTCAACAGCAGGGCGTTAAGACCCTCGTCCCCCTCCGCCAGCCAGGGCAGCGATTGCAGCAGCGCGGCGGCCATTAACGCCCCGCCCTGACGCAGAAGCGTCAGCCAGTCGCGCTGCTGGCGATATCGCGAGATCAGCGCCACCGGCAGGAGGGTCAGCAGGCTTCCGGTCATCAATATTATCGGGTGCGCCAGCGCCACTTCCTGCGCCAGCCAGAAGATCAGCAGCCACTCGGTTCCCAGCAGCACCGGCCAGTAGCCGCGCGGGCACTGCAGCATCAGCCCCAAACGCAGGCCGAAGGGGAACAGCAGCACCGCCAGATCGGCGCGCTCCACCAGATGCAGGCTGATGCTCCACAGACAAAACCAGGCGGCGGCGAAGATAAAGGCGCAGCCGATCACCGACAGCAGGCGCGGGAGTATGGTCTTCATTGCCAGCTGTCAAACATACGGCGCGCCAGCTCGACGTCATTGTTGACGCCCAGCTTTTCCAGCAGGTTAGCGCGGTGAACGTGGACGGTTTTCGGCGACAGTCCGAGCTCAGCGGCGATCTCTTTCACCGCCATGCCCTGCGCCAGCTTTTCCGCCACCTGGCGTTCGCGTTTGGTGAGCGGATCCTGGCGCCCGGCGGCCAGCTTCATGGCGATATCCGGTGTGAGATAGCAGCCGCCCGCCGCCACCGTGCGCACCGCGGCGATAAGTTCGTCCGGGCTGCAGCGTTTCGACAGAAAGCCCCGCGCGCCGGCGTTAAGCGCCTGCTCGACCAGCGCCGGGCTGTCGTGCACCGACAGCATGATGGTCGCCATCCCCTTCGGCAGCTGGCTGAGCAGCGCCAGCCCGGAAATATCCGGCATTGAGATATCGCAGATACAGACCTGAACGCCGCGCCCCGGCAACCCCGCCAGCGCCTCGCGGCCGCTGCCAAATTCGGCGACAACCTGAAAATCAGTTTCCAGCCCCAGCAGCTGAGCAAAGCCGGAGCGGACAATCAAATGATCGTCAATAAGGGCGATGGTGGTCATGATAGGGTCCTGGTGCCTGAGGCGACAAAGCGCTGTGTCCGTAGGCCGGATAAGCGCAGCGCCATCCGGCAAAGGCGCTTACCTTAACCATAAGCACCTTACCGTTCAAGCCTTGCGCGATTTACTCAAAGAACACCGCAATTTTGTTAAACATGGTGGGATCGGACTGGTTACGCGCCACTTTGGTGACATCTTCCAGCTTTTCAATCTGGCTAATCATCTGCCCGAGACGCTGATCGTCGTTCACCAGCAGCCAGATGCGGCTGTGTTCGCTGCCCTGAATCGGTAGACAAAGAATACCTTCGACGTTAAAGGCACGGCGGGCAAAAAGCCCGCAGACGTGGGTCATGACGCCGGGGTGGTTGCGGACGGTGAGTTCCAGAATGACGTTTTCACAGTGTTTTTGCATGGCTTATTCCCCCACCATTTCAGTATTGGCCGCACCCGGCGGTAC
Organism: Klebsiella sp. K5-45; assembly: GCF_030128605.1. Taxonomy (NCBI): domain Bacteria; kingdom Pseudomonadati; phylum Pseudomonadota; class Gammaproteobacteria; order Enterobacterales; family Enterobacteriaceae; genus Klebsiella; species Klebsiella sp. K5-45. Next base: position 16,094 of record NZ_JAKUZW010000012.1, read on the forward strand.
CATCGGATACACTTTCTGCTGCGCGTCGATGCGCACGTGGATCAGCGCCGGTCCCGGACGAGCGATGATCGCCTGCAGCGCCGCCTGCGGATCGGCTTCGTTATTTAAATCACAGGTTTGCAGGCCAAAACCGGCGGCAATCTGCATAAAGTTAATCATCCCTGGATAAGTGGCGGCAAAAACGCCCTGCTGATAAAACAGGCTCTGCTGCTGATGCACCAGCCCCAGCGCTTCGTTGTTCAGCAGAATAATTTTTACATCCAGCTGATTTTCAGCGGCGGTAGCCATCTCCTGAATATTCATCATCAGGCTGCCGTCGCCGGAGAAGCAGATAACCTTGCGCTGCGGATTCGCCAGCGCCGCGCCGATCGCCGCCGGCAGGCCGAAGCCCATGGTACCGAGGCCGCCGGAGGTCAGCCACTGGCGCGGACGGTTGAGCGGGTAGGCCTGCGCGGTCCACATCTGGTGCTGGCCAACGTCGGTAGTGATGATCGCTTCATCATCCACGCAGGCGGCCACGGCGTTAATCAGGCCGTAATGGGAAAGCGGGTCGCTTTCCTGCGGGATGGCGCAAGGGAATTCGCGCTGCAAGTCGGCCACCAGCTGGCGCCATTCCTCGCGCGGCTGCGCCTCAATCTGCGGGTTCAGCTGGGCTAAGACTTCCGCCACATCGCCCTGAATCGCCACGTGCGGTTGCTTGATTTTGCCCAGCTCGGCGCGGTCGATATCGACGTGGATAATCTTCGCGTTCGGGCAGAACTGCTCGGTCTTGCCAATCGCCCGGTCATCAAAACGCGCGCCTAAAACAATCAGTAAATCCGCTTCCTGCAGAATGAAGTTGGTGCTGCGCGCGCCGTGCATCCCCAGCATCCCCAGCGACAGCGGGTGCGCCTTCGGCAGCATGCCCAGCGCCATCAGGGTCATGGTGGTTGGCAGATTGGCTTTTTCCGCCAGCTCACGGATCTCCTGCGGCGCGTTAATCACCCCGCCGCCCAGATAGAGCACCGGACGCTTCGCCGCATTGATCATCGCCGCCGCTTCGCGCACGCTTTCGTGGGCGAATGCCGGCGGAGCGGCGCGCTCGCCCGGTTCCGGCAACGTTTCCAGCTCAATGGTCGCCGACTGTACGTCCTTAGGAATGTCTATCCACACCGGCCCGGGACGCCCGGACTGAGCAATACGGAAGGCGTCGCTGATCACCTGCGGCAGCTCGGCGATGTCGCGCACCAGATAGTTATGTTTGGTGATGGGGATAGAGATGCCGTAGGTGTCCACTTCCTGGAAGGCGTCGGTGCCAATCATCGATGCCGGCACCTGGCCGGTGATGCAGACCAGTGGAATCGAATCCAGGCGGGCATCGGCGATCGCCGTCACCAGGTTCGTCGCCCCCGGGCCGCTGCAGGCCATACAGACCGCTGGTTTGCCTTCGGTACGCGCCATCCCCTGGGCGATAAAGCCCGCGCCCTGCTCGTGGCGCGCCAGGATGTGGCGGATCTGCGTGCTCTGGCTTAAGGCATCGTAAATAGGCAGGATGGAGCCGCCCGGAATGCCGCTAACCATAGTGATACCCTGGCGTTCCAGTAAATGAACAACCAGCTGCGCGCCGGTAAAGCGCATTGTGTTTGATGTGGTGCCCGAACTTGCCATGCTCCAGTCCTTTTCTTCTGGGCCGACTTTACCGGGGGGCTCGCCAACAAAAAACCCCGCTCGGTTTGCGCCGGCGGGGTTTGGAATTCGTGTTGTTCCGGACCCTACGGCGCATTGCCGACGACGACCACCACAGACACGACGACCACCGCGGCTGGCGCGGTTTTTAGTAGGGTCGAAGCGATCAGGGTTGCGTTCATTAGGGACCTGTTGTGTCGAAAAATAAGCTGAATTTATACAAACACAGGTTTTACGTTTTCACAATGGATTTATTTTCATCCACGAAAATTTGCGCGAAAGATCACAGTTCGGCGCAAAAGGGCAGAAAACAAAAAACCCCGCCGGAGCGAGGTTTTTATCAGTATGGTTACAGGTGGTAGCCGCAAGCACACTGTATTACGTCAACGCCAAAAGTATACGCGATCGCTGCAGTTCGCGCAATTTAAGGTCGCTTTTTCTCTGTCATAGAGTATGGGCGAGAGCGGCGGATTTGTCCAAAAAATACTGTTCATCCATACAGTATTTATCTATACTGGGTGTGTTCATGGTGTGCCATTCGGGGGCCGCAAGTTTGACCGGCGCAACGAAGTCCTGGCTGAAACGGGTGGTGCCGTCAGTGCCTTAACCCCGAGAGAGCACACTGTGTTACGTCAACAACGTGCAGTCACTGGTCCGCGCGGCAACGCGTGGTTCAGCGCTGCGCACCCCTGTCGTTGCTGGCGGCGGGCCGGGAAGCCGTCCACGGAAGGAGCAATCATTGGCCAGGGCGACGCCGCCGGCGACAGGCAGGGATAAGCTGGCAACAGGCAGCGGAAAGGTACGTCAGCTTATTGTGCTCCTTAACCACAGGAGACGCGCGTATGGGCGGAATGGATATTATTATTTTAATCCTGAAACTCATGGTTGCTGTGTTGCAACTACTTGATGCAGTCCTGAAACAGTTCCGCTGATTCAGGTTCAAGTCGCACCTGAGGGGGGCGGGAAACCGCCCCCCTGCAGGCGCCCGCCGGGCGTCCCGGGATGACTTGATGGAGGAAGCTATGCCACCCCTGTTAATTGCCGCCACGACGCCGGATGCCCCGGGGTTCGCGGCGCTGCGCACCGAAAGCCTTGAACAGCATTTCAATATGCTGCGCCGCCTGGCGGAAAACTGGCAGAGCGGCAAAAACCGCTTTACCGCGCCGGGCGAAACGCTGCTGGGCGCCTTTGTGAACCACCAGCTGGTTGGGGTATGCGGCATCAATAGCGATCCCTTCAGCCCGCAGCCGCGGGCCGGGCGTATTCGCCATCTCTACATCAGCGAGCGCTACCGCCGCCGGGGGATCGGCCAGCAGCTGCTGGTCTCGGTTATCACCCACTCCAGCGCCTGGTTTGATTTTCTCAACACCCACGCCCCGGCGCAGGCCTGGCCCTTTTATGAAAGACTTGGCTTTCGCCCGGTGTACGATGAACCGCGGGTGACGCATCGCCTGTTTTGTTCGCTGTAGCCCCCGCTGGCTGGCAGCGCGGGCGCGTGTTACAGTCCGGTGACCTTCACTGTTGAACCTGTCTGCGATGACCATCACCGTATTCTGCATTTTGCTGTTCGCCGCCCTGCTGCACGCCAGCTGGAACGCTATTGTCAAAGCCAGCGGCGATAAAATGTACGCGGCGATCGGCGTCAGCGGCTCGGCCGCGCTGATCGCGTTGGTGATGCTGCCCTTTTCCCCGCAGCCCTCGCTGGCCAGCGCCCCCTATCTGCTGGCGTCGTGCGCGTTACAGGTGGTGTATACGGTGCTGGTGGCGAAGACCTATCAGGTGTCGGATATGAGCCAGACCTATCCGCTGATGCGGGGAACTGCCCCATTGCTGGTGGCGGCGATAAGTGTGCTGTTTCTCGGCGATCGTTTGTCGCCGCTGGCCTGGCTGGGCATCGGCGTCATCTGCCTGGCTATTCTGGCGATGGCCTTTAACGGCCGCGCCAGCTCGCGCAAAGGCATCGTGCTGGCGCTGATCAACGCCTGCTTCATCGCCGGCTATACGCTGGTGGACGGCACCGGCGTCCGGCTGGCGGGCTCGGCGCTGGGCTACACCCTGTGGACCTTTTTTATGAACGGCTTCTGCCTGCTAAGCTGGGCAATGATGACCCGCCGCGCTGAAGCCAGCCGCTATCTGCGCCTGCACTGGCGAAAAGGTATCCTCGGCGGTATCGGCACCATGGGCTCCTACGGCCTGGCGCTGTGGGCGATGACCCAGGCGCCGCTGGCGGTGGTCGCCGCGCTGCGTGAAACCTCCATTTTGTTCGGCGCGCTGATCGCTTTTATCGTCCTGAAAGAGCAACTGATGCCGCTGCGCATCTTCGCCGCCTGCGGGATTGCCGCCGGGGCGATCCTCCTGCGCCTTGCGTAGCCTGCAATGGCAACATTAGTTGCCGTTCCTGTTTACATAACCTGCCTGGAATTCCCTCAACAATCGGCACTTTGCAGTTGTTCTGTCATTTTTATATGGTAGATTCCTCCATCGATTACGGGATGTGCCAGTCACATATTCTTCATTTCTCTTTACTCACAAAGTATTCATCGACATGAAACGGCATAAAAACTTCAATTTGTTGTTGATGCTGGTACTGCTGGTGGCCGTTGGCCAGATGGCGCAGACCATATATATTCCGGCCATCGCCGACATGGCGGTCGCGCTGAACGTTCGCGAAGGGGCGGTTCAAAGCGTGATGGCGGCCTACCTGCTGACCTACGGTATTTCACAGCTGTTTTACGGCCCGCTCTCCGACCGCATCGGTCGCCGCCCGGTGATCCTCGTCGGGATGTCGATTTTTATGCTGGCGACGCTGGTCGCCATGACCACCCATAGCCTGCCGGTGCTGATCGCCGCCAGCGCCATGCAAGGGATGGGCACCGGCGTCGGCGGCGTGATGGCACGCACCCTGCCCCGCGATCTGTACGAAGGCGCCCAGCTGCGTCATGCCAATAGCCTGTTAAATATGGGTATTCTGGTCAGCCCGCTGATTGCCCCGTTGCTCGGCGGCATCCTCGACACCCTGTGGAGCTGGCGCGCCTGTTACGCTTTCCTGCTGGTGCTGTGCGCCGGGGTGACCTTCAGCATGGCGAAATGGATGCCGGAAACGCGCCCGGAGGGCGCGCCGCGCACCAAACTTTTGGCCAGCTACAAAACGCTGTTCGGCACTGGCGCGTTTAACTGCTATCTGCTGATGCTGATCGGCGGCCTGGCGGGGATTGCGGTATTCGAAGCCTGTTCCGGCGTACTGATGGGCGCGGTGCTCGGCCTGAGCAGCATGGCGGTGAGTATTCTGTTTATTCTGCCGATCCCGGCGGCCTTCTTCGGCGCCTGGTTTGCCGGCCGCCCCAACAAGCGTTTCCCGACCCTGATGTGGCAATCGGTTATCTGCTGCCTGCTGGCGGGTCTGATGATGTGGATCCCGGGGCTGCTGGGCGTCATGACCGTCTGGACCCTGCTGGTGCCGGCGGCGCTGTTCTTCTTCGGCGCCGGCATGCTGTTCCCGCTGGCCACCAGCGGCGCGATGGAGCCATTCCCGTTCCTCGCCGGTACCGCCGGGGCGCTGGTTGGCGGCTTGCAGAATATCGGCTCCGGCGTACTGGCCTGGCTGTCGGCGATGATGCCGCAAAACGGTCAGGGCAGTCTCGGTCTGCTGATGATGCTGATGGGTCTGTTGATTCTGCTGTGCTGGCTGCCGCTGGCCTCGCGCTTTACCCACCATCAGCAGCCGGTCTAAGCGCGGCGGCCGTGCCCCGGATAGCGGCTGACGCCTTATCCGGGCTACCTCCCGGTGGCTGCTTTTGTCTTATGTCAGGCTGTGCAGCCACTCGATAAAGGCGTCGATTTTCGGCCACTGGCGACCCGGCAGGGTGGTTACATAGTAGTGCTGGTGGCATTTCAGCGTCATATCGCCAAACGGGGCGATCAACTCCCCACTCTCCAGCCGCTTCTGCACCAGCCGCTTACGCCCCATCGCCACCCCGACGTGATTCATCGCCGCAATCGTCGCTAAATCGGAACGATCGAAGCCAATCCCCGACGATGGCGGCAGTTCCACCGCAAACTGCTGCGCCCAGCTATACCACTCGTCGGTGCCGGAATCGTTGCTCCATGCCTGGCGGTCGTGGAGCAACGTACAGTGGCGCAGATTGCCCGGATTCGACATTAACTGCCGCTGTTGCGCGTAATTCGGCGTACATACCGGCACGATCGCCTCAGCCATCAGAAAATGGTGACTCAGCTGCGACGACGGCGCATCATCAAAATAGATCGCCAGATCGATGCCCGTCCGCTGCAGGTTAACGTTCTCATTGCCGGTCAGCACGGTGAGGGAAATGGCCGGGTAACGGCGGGTAAAGTCACCCAGGGCCGGCACCAGCCAGCACTGGGCGATAGAGGGCCGCGAGTAGACCGTCAGACTGCCGGAGAGCTCCTGGTTTTTGATATCGAGGATCTCCTGATTGAGACCATCCAGCGACGACTTCAGCGCCCAGTAGACCCGCTTACCTTCACGCGTCAGCTCAACTTTGCGATGCGAGCGGACAAAGAGCAGGATCCCCAGCTCCTCTTCAAGTTGATTAATCCGGTGGCTGACGGCGCCAGGCGTGAGCGCCAGCTCGTCGGCGGCCAGGGCAAACGACTCGTGCCGCGCCGCCACCTCAAAGGTCGACAGCCTGGAGAGCTGCCAGCCGTTCAGCAACCGGGTACCTAAGGTTTTTAGCACATCCATCACGCGCTCCCGGCAAATACAGTGGCTGTTGATGATAAAAAAATCACGCCGGTTTTGCCGCAAAAGGGTGAGTTAATTTGACCCATAGCATATTTAATGGTCTGTTTTTGAGCTAAATCACCCATTTGATTCAATTCTCCTCACCCTAAAGCCCATTTTTATCGTTTGTCAGCCCATGACGATTCTCGCTTCAATAAGGCCAGATTATTCACAGGCGAGGTGGAATATGGGTTCGCAAGTCTGGGTTGTGAGCACGCTGCTGATCAGCATCGTGTTAATCGTCTTAACGATCGTCAAACTGAAGTTTCATCCATTTCTGGCGCTGCTGCTGGCGAGCTTTTTCGTCGGCGCGATGATGGGGATGGGCCCGCTGGAGATGGTCAACGCTATTGAGAGCGGCATTGGCGGTACGCTGGGCTTCCTTGCGGCGGTGATCGGTCTCGGCACCATTCTCGGCAAGATGATGGAGGTCTCCGGCGCGGCGGAGCGCATCGGCCTGACGCTGCAGCGCTGCCGCTGGCTGTCGGCGGACGTGATTATGGTGCTGGTCGGCCTGATCTGCGGCATCACGCTGTTTGTCGAAGTCGGCGTGGTCCTGCTGATCCCCCTGGCCTTCTCCATCGCCAAAAAAACCAATACCTCGCTACTGAAGCTGGCTATTCCGCTGTGTACCGCGCTGATGGCGGTGCACTGCGTGGTCCCCCCGCATCCGGCGGCTCTGTTTGTCGCTAACAAACTGGGCGCCGATATCGGCACAGTGATTGTTTATGGCCTGCTGGTCGGTCTGATCGCCTCGCTGGTTGGCGGTCCGCTGTTTCTCAGAGCGTTAGGCAACCGCCTGCCGTACAAACCGGTTCCGGCCGAATTTGCCAACCTTGAGGTCCGCGAGGCGTCGACGCTGCCGTCACTCGGCGCCACGCTGTTTACCGTACTGCTGCCGATTGGCCTGATGCTGGTGAAAACCGTCGCCGAACTGAACATGGAGAAAGGCGGCACGCTGTATACGGTGCTGGAATTTATCGGCAACCCCATCACCGCGATGTTTATCGCCGTCTTTGTCGCCTATTACATGCTCGGCATTCGTCGGCAGATGGGGATGGGCGTCCTGCTGACCCATACGGAAAACGGCTTTGGGTCTATCGCCAACATCCTGCTGATTATCGGCGCAGGCGGCGCATTCAACGCGATTTTAAAATCCAGCGGCCTGGCCGATAGCCTGGCGGTGATTCTGTCGAACCTCGACATGCATCCGATTTTGCTGGCCTGGCTGGTGGCGCTTATCCTGCACGCCGCCGTCGGCTCCGCCACCGTGGCGATGATGGGTGCCACCGCCATCGTCGCGCCGATGCTGCCGCTCTATCCCGGCGTCAGCCCGGAGATCATCGCTATTGCCATCGGTTCAGGCGCCATTGGCTGCACGATCGTCACCGATTCCCTGTTCTGGCTGGTAAAACAGTACTGCGGCGCCAGCCTCAGTGAAACGTTCAAGTACTACACGACGGCGACTTTTATCGCGTCGCTACTTGCACTGGCCGCCACCTTCCTGCTTTCTTTCATTATCTGAGCGCAAAGAGACGTATGATGAAACACGCTGACCTGACCACCTTAACCGCGACCTTCCCGCTTGTGCAGGATCTGATCGCCCTGAAAGAAACCACCTGGTTTAACCCCGCCACCACCACCCTGGCGGAGGGATTGCCTTACGTCGGCCTGACCGCCGACGACGTGCAGGACGCCCATGCCCGCCTGCAGCGCTTCGCGCCCTATCTGGCGGAAGCCTTCCCGGAAACGGCCGCCAGCGGCGGGATTATCGAATCGGAAGTAGTCGCCATTCCGGCAATGAAGCACCGCCTTGAGCAAAAATTCGGCCAGCCGATTGGCGGCGAACTGCTGCTGAAAAAAGACAGCCATCTGCCGATCTCCGGCTCGATCAAAGCGCGCGGCGGCATTTATGAAGTGCTGACCCATGCGGAAAAGCTGGCGCTGGAAGCCGGTCTGCTGACTACCGCAGACGATTATCGCAAATTGCTGACGCCGGAGTTTAAACAGTTCTTCAGCCAGTACAGCATCGCCGTCGGCTCCACCGGCAACCTCGGGATGTCGATCGGCATCATGAGCGCCCGCATCGGCTTTAAGGTTACCGTGCATATGTCCGCAGACGCCCGGGCGTGGAAAAAGGCCAAACTGCGCAGCCACGGCGTGACGGTGGTGGAGTATGAAGAGGACTACGGCGTGGCGGTCGAACAGGGGCGCAAGGCGGCGGAATCCGACCCGAACTGCTTTTTCATCGACGATGAAAATTCGCGCACGCTGTTCCTCGGCTATGCCGTGGCCGGCGAGCGCCTGAAGGCGCAATTCGCCAAAGCCGGACGGGTGGTCGATGCCGACCATCCGCTGTTCGTCTACCTGCCGTGCGGCGTCGGCGGCGGCCCTGGCGGTGTGGCGTTTGGCCTCAAGCTGGCCTTTGGCGACCACGTTCACTGCCTGTTCGCCGAACCGACCCACTCCCCCTGCATGCTGCTCGGCGTCTATACCGGGCTTCACGACCAGATAGCGGTGCAGGATTTAGGCATTGATAATCTGACCGCCGCCGACGGTCTGGCGGTCGGCCGGGCGTCCGGCTTCGTTGGCCGGGCAATGGAGCGCCTGCTCGACGGGTTCTATACCCTTGATGACCAGACGATGTATGACATGCTGGGCTGGCTGGCGACAGCGGAAAATATCCGCCTTGAACCCTCCGCGCTGGCCGGAATGGCCGGGCCGCAGCGCGTCTGCGCCAGCAAAGCGTACCATCAGCTGCAGGGGCTGAGTGAGCAACAGCTGCAGCAGGCGACCCACCTGGTGTGGGCCACCGGCGGCGGAATGGTGCCGGAAGAGGAGATGGCGCAGTATCTGGCGAAGGGGCGCTAATCTTCAGCGCAGCAGCGGCATCAACGCCTCTGGCGGCCGCTGCTGTCGGCGCAGGTCCCGCATCACCCGCATATAGGGCCCGCTGAGATCGTAAAACTGTCGGTAACCCGCACACAGCGGGTCTTCCTGTTCGCCGCAGCGGCACAGGCGTAGCCACGGACAGCCGTAGCAGGCGCTGTTGGCCGCCGGCGTCCCCGCCTGCGTTATCAACTCGCCGCACCAGGCGCTCAGCGTCTCGCTAAACAGCAAAATATTGATACGGCCAATATCTTCCCGCACCCAGCGGTGAAAGACTGCGCAGAGAAACTCACCCCACAGCGCGGCGTCGCCGGCCGCCAGCTGCGGAATAAAATGGATAGCCGTGAGTCCCTGTTGACGCAGCTGCGCATAGAACGCCTGCGGTTGATGGCAATGATGCGCCTCCACAACGACAGCCTGAAAGGGAGTGTCATGTTGCTGGCCGGGGGCATGAGTGAGAGGCAAATTCGCCGGACATCCTGTCATGACATATCCCTAATGAATAAAACGATCTGTTGAAGGTGAGTAACAGCAAACAGGAATGCCAGAGAAAGTACTGCGAGTGCGATCAAAAATTTGTCACGAACCGCCCGCGGCTGTAAAAAATCGCTGTCGTCGACGTCCATCAGATGACGACGGCGGGTATAACCCCAGAGGATCACCGCCACTATCGCCAGCACGCCGATCGACAGCCAGAAAGGCAGTCCGGCGCGGTGCCAGCTGTGCTTAATCGCCAGCGCCATCAGCGCGCCATAGCCCAACAGGGTGCGAAACCAGGCCAGCGAGGTACGCTCTGGCTGTAGCCCCGGGTCGCTTTCCCGCCGCGCCCGGCGTTTATCCGCCATACAGCACCAGCAGCATCACCGCGACCACCACCGCCAGCAGCAGGATGCTAATCACCAGCAGCGTCCGGGTATAGGGGAGATCCTGCTTCAGGCGCATCGCCTTCTCGTTATTCAGCCAGCGCAGATAGCCATAGATGGCCATGCCGCCGGCAAACAGGCACAGCAGCAGGGCGAGAATTTCACGGATCAGCGGCGTGGCAAAGTCTGGCGCCAGCTGGTCAAGACCGACGCCAGCGGCGAGAAACCCCAGCGCCGTGCGGATCCACGCCAGAAAGGAGCGTTCGTTAGCCAGCGAAAAGCGGTAATCCGGCGCTTCGCCGAGGCGGGAGATTTTCATGACGATTCCTTGTTCATCGCGCAGCAGGCTTCAGCATAGCGTAAATCAGGAACCGGGGAGAAGAACCGGCGCCCCGCAGGGCGCCGGTCAACGGCGGGGATTAATGCAGCTCCGGCCAGTAATCTTTGTTGGCCGCAATCAGGTCGTCGAGGATCGCTTTTGCCACCGAGGCACTCGGCACGGTTTTCGACAGGGTAATCGCCTGCCACAGCTTGTGGTAAGAGCGCTGTTCCCAGGCATCGACCACCAGTTTTTCCACCGCCACCTGCTGGCTCATCATCCCTTTCTGGAAGTGCGGGATGTCGCCGACCGTCAGCGGCTCCGGCCCGTTGTGACCCACCAGGCAAGGAATTTCCACCATCGCGTCAGCGTCAAAGTTATGGATTGCGCCGTTGTTCGGCACAATCAGCAGCATCCTTTCCTGGGTGTTAAAGGCGATGGCCGTCGCCAGATCGACGATATACGACGCGTGCTCGTCAATTTCCAAATCGCCAGCGGAGGATTTCCCGGCGGCAATAATCGCCCGGCAGGCGCTGAAGACGTTTTTCTCACGATGATCCATCACCTCATTGGCGCGGGTGCGTTCCGGGTTGGAGTGGGCCACCACGTAGTCCGGGAACAGATAATATTTCAGATAGGTATTCGGCATGGTCTGCGGATCCAGCGCCTGCACATCTTTCGCTTTGGCAAAAGTGTCGTTCCAGCTGGCCTCGGTGTGCGGGTCGTTAGAAGGCGGCACATAGCCGTATTTCGCCACATATTCGCGCAGTTTTGGCATCAAATCGTTGCCGTCGAGATCCTCAATCGAAGTCCACCAGCCGAAGTGGTTAAGGCCGTAGTAGCGCACGCGCATCTGTTTACGGTCTTTGAGGCCAACAATCTGCGCCATCCGCCCTTCGATACCGATTGGCATATCGCAGATGTTGAGGATTTTGGCGTTTGGCCGCAGACGGCGGGTGGCTTCCGCCACAATCGCCGCCGGGTTGGAGTAGTTGAGCATCCAGGCGTTCGGCGAATATTTTTCCATATAATCCACCAGCTCCAGCACGCCGCCGATAGATCGCATACCGTAGGCGATCCCGCCCGGTCCGCAGGTCTCCTGGCCCAGCACGCCGTGGCGCAGCGGGATTTTTTCATCCTGTTCACGCATCGGATATTTCCCGACGCGGATATGCGCCATGACGAAATCAACATCGGTAAACGCCGCCTGCGGATCGGTGGTATAGCTGAATTCAATCTCCGGCGCCTGCTCTTTGAGGATCACTTTGCACGCCTCGGCGATGGTCTCCTGGCGCGCACCGTCGTTGTCGTAAAATTTCAGCGACCGCAGCGGAAAACGATCCTGGTTTGCCAGCAGCATCAGGACAATGCCCGGAGTGAAGGTGCTGCCGCCGCCTGCGATAACAACTGAGAATTTTTTCATGATACTGCCTCCGTCATGGTGGTATGTTCGGTCGAAAGAGAATCTTTCATCAGGTTTTCCAGCTGGTCGCGCACCTGGGGAACGTGCAGGCCGACGATGACCTGAATCCCGTTGCCGCGGCGAACTACCCCGTGGGCGCCCAGCGCTTTAAAGACGTCGTCACTTTGCGTTTTCGTCATATCGACCAGCGCGATGCGCAGTCGGGTGGCGCAGTTGTTGATACTTTCAATGTTGCCGGCGCCGCCGAGGGCCTGCAGGAAGCCAGCGGCCTGGCCCAGCCGGGTCTCTGGCGCGGCCGCCGCCGTGGTTTTACCGCGTGCTGCCTGATAGTCGGCCTTGCTGTAGAGCTTGATTTCGCTCTCTTCCCGGCCAGGCGTCTTCAGGTTCAGACGCAGGATCAGGGTGCGGAAGACCACGAAGTAGAGGGCGGTGAAACAGAGGCCGATGCCTATCTGAATGAACATCATCGAAGCGTGGTGATGGAACATTGGGATCCAGTTTTGCGGCAAGAATTGATCGAGCAGGCCGCCGCCGAAATTGCCCACCACCCCGCAGATGTACATTACCGTCGCCATGGACGCCGCCAGCACTGCGTGGACGGCGAACAGCAGCGGCGAGATGAACAGGAAGGTGAACTCCAGCGGCTCGGTGATCCCGACCAGCATCGCGGTCAACGTGGCGGGGATCAGCAGGCCGGCAACCTTGACGCGATTTTCCGGCGCGGCGGTGAAGTAGAGCGCCAGCGCAATGCCCACCGAACCAAACACTTTCGAGTTACCGTGCAGGGCAAAGCCGCCCTCCGGGAACAGCGTCTTCAGCGGTTCCGTACTCTGACTGAACGCCTGCAGATGCTCTGCCCAGTAGACCTGTAGTCCCCCCTCCACCACCGCCGGGCCAAAGATGAACGGGCCATAGACGAAGTGGTGCAGGCCGGTGGGGATCAGAATGCGCTCAAGGAAGATGTAAACCCACACCCCAAGCGCGCCGGCAGAGCGCAGGAAGGCCTGTAGCGATTCAATACCCAGCTGGACTTTTGGCCAGCCGAGCAGCGTCAGCCAGGCGCAGGGGATCATCGCGAGGAAGGCGACAATGACCACAAACGATGAGCCCTGGAAGATGCCGAGGAACACCGGCAGGGGTTTATCGAAATAGCGATTATGCAGGGCCGTCACCAGGCCGGAGATGACGATCGCCCCGATAATGCTGGTGTCGAGGGTTTTAATCCCGGCAATCATCGTCAGGCCGCTGCCGGCCGTGGGTTCAACGGAAAAGTCGACGCCGAAGAAGTGGCCCCAGGTAATCCCCATGGCATTGATAAAGTAGTTCCAGGTGAGAAAGCTCACCAGTACCGCCAGACAGGCCCGGCCCTGGGCCTGTTTCGCCAGGCCAATCGGCAGGCCGACGGCGAAAATCAGCGGCATATTACGAAAGACGGTCCAACCGCCCTCTTCGATGATGTGAACGATCTGTGCAAACAGGCTGTCGGGTGCGGTCAGCGCTTCGCCGACGAACATCGGGTTGCGCAACATAATGGCGATACCGACCACGATCCCGGCGAAAGGAAACAATAAAACCGGGGTAAACATGGCGCCGCCAAAGCGTTGTATTTGACTGAGCATTGGGAAATCCTCATATAACAACTCGTAGGGTGAATGGCCTTCTTTTTCTTGGTTACCGGCCTCACTCGAGAATAGGAATTTGCCCGTCCGACAACATGCCTCGCCGTTGCGATTCGTGATCGCTTTCATGGTTTTAATTTGGTCAACGTTGTCTACTTTCATAACAAAAGTTAGACATCGATAAGCTATAGAATGAAATCGTTCTAATGAATGGATAATAACCGTCTGTCTTAAAAACTATTTTTTGCTAACAGGTGAAGAAAATAACCTCGACCTTTCCTGTACAAGAGGACTACTGGTGATCTACAAATCCATTGCTGACCGCCTGCGGCTACGGCTGAATTCTGCCGACTTCGCCATCGGCAGCCCGCTGCCGGGAGAGAAAAAACTGGCCGAGGAGTTCGGGGTGGCGCGCATGACCATCCGCAAAGCCATCGACCTGCTGGTGGACTGGGGGCTGGTGGTCCGTCGTCACGGCTCAGGGACCTACGTGGCGCGCAAAGACGTCCATCATGAAACCAGCAATCTCACCGGCCTGGCGGAAGTGCTGCGCAAACAGGGTAAAGAGGTGGTGAGTCAGGTGCTGGCCTTCGAGGTGATGCCCGCCCCGCCGGCCATCGCCAGTCTGCTGCGGATTAAAATTGATGAACGGATCTACTTCTCACGGCGGGTGCGCTTCGTCGACGGCAAGCCACTGATGCTGGAGGATAGCTATATGCCGGTGAAGCTGTTCCGCAACCTGTCGCTGAGTCATCTGGAAGGGTCGAAATTTGATTATATTGAGAAGGAGTGCGGGATCATCATCAGCGGGAACTATGAAACGCTGACGCCGGTGCTGGCGGACAAGCAGCTGGCGCGCTCAATGAACGTCCCGGAGCAGACGCCGCTGCTGCGTATTACCTCCCTTTCCTACAGCGACAGCGGCGAGTTTCTTAACTATTCGGTCATGTTCCGCAACGCCAGCGAGTATCAGGTGGACTACCATCTGCGCCGCGTCCAGACGCACAGCCAGCTAGCTCAGCCCCCAGAACAGCACGGCGAGTAGCTGCGGGGTGATAATCCGCAGAAACATCACCAGCGGATAGACGGTAGCGTAAGAGAGCGCCGCCGCGCCGCTGGTGGCGTGCAGATTGTTGGCGAAGGCCAGCGCCGGCGGGTCGGTCATCGAGCCGGCCAGCATGCCGCACAGCGTCAGATAGTTCATGTTCGCCAGCATGCGCGCGAGAATGCCTACCGTCAGCAGCGGGATGGCGGTGATGAAAATGCCGTAAGCGATCCAGCTCAGGCCATCGCCCTGGGTCAGGGTCGCCACAAAGTCGCCCCCCGATTTTAGCCCGACCACCGCCAGAAACAGCACGATCCCCAGCTCGCGCAGCGCCAGGTTGGCGCTCGGCGGCATAAACCAGTACAGCTTGCCGATGCTACCGATGCGCCCGAGAATCAGCGCCATAATCAGCGGCCCCCCGGCCAGCCCCAGCTTCAGGGCGGCGGGGAAGCCGGGAATAAACAACGGGATAGAACCCAGCAGTACCCCGAGGCCGATGCCGATAAATACCGGCAGCATCTGAACCTGCTGCAGCTTCTGCTGGGCGTTACCCAGCTCGGCGGCCACGGCGTCAATCGCCTCCGGACGGCCGACCAGGTTGAGGATATCGCCAAACTGCAGGCTGGCGCTGCTGCTGGCCACCAGTTCGACGCCTGCGCGATTAAGCCGGGAGATCACCACGTCATAGCGCTGTTTGACGTGCAGATCGCGTATTTTCTTCCCCAGCACTTTCTCGTTAGTCACCACCACCCGCTCCACCTTCAGGTCGGTGCCGCGCGTTGACAGCGAGGTGGCCACCTCCTGGCCGATCACCAGTTGCGCATTGTGCAGATCCTCCGGCCGCCCCACCAGGTGCAGCAGATCGCCGGCCTGGATAAGGGTTCCCGGCGCAGGCACCATCAGCAGCTCACCGCGCTTCAGCCGCGAACAGACGATATTGTCGCTGTTGAGCATCGGCACATCCTGAATCGCCATCTGGTGGAGGTTGGGGTTCTCCACCCGCACGTTGATGGTGTGCAAATGGGCATGGCCGTTGCCGCTGCTCTCCTCAAACTGCTGGGCCTCTTTCTCGACATTGATGCGAAAGAACAGGCGCACCAGCCACATGGTCAGCAGAATGCCGCAGATGCCGAACGGATACGCCATCGCGTAGCTCATCCCCATCTGATCGACCACCTCGAACGGCACCCCGAGATCGCGCAGGATTTGCTGCCCGGCCCCCAGCGCCGGCGTGTTGGTCACCGCGCCGGAGAAGATGCCAAGCACCACCGGGAGAGGAATATTGAACAGCTTATGCAGCACCGCGGTGACCAGGCCGCCGAGAATCACGATCAGGATAGCGAACAGATTGAGCCGCAGGCCTGAGACCCGCAGCGAGGCGAAAAAGCCCGGTCCCACCTGGATACCGATGGTGTAGACAAACAGGATCAAGCCGAATTCCTGAATAAAATGCAGCATCGGGCTGCTGAGGGCGACGCCCGCCTGATCGACAAAGTGACCGACGATAATGCCGCCAAATAACACGCCGCCAATACCAAAGCCAACGCCGCGGATTTTGACATTGCCGATCCACAACCCAACCACCGCCACCAGCGCCAGTACGCTGACCGTCAATGCTATCTCACTCATGGTACCGTCCCTGTGAATAACATTATTATTAACAGGGATTATGACCGCGACCAGGCGGGTTGTATGCTGCCTGGCGCACAATACCAGCAAACAGACAGGCACAAAAAAGCCCCGAAAATCGGGGCTTTATAAGTTTTTCGCTTAATTAACTATTTAACGCCGGTCGTTCGCTGATGGCGATACGCTGCGGGGCGATCTGCTCAGGCTCATTGCGGGTCAGATCGATATGCAGCAGACCGTTGGTGAAGGTCGCGCCAGAGACCTCCATGTTGTCAGCGAGGGTAAAGCTCAGGCTGAAGGCCTGGCTCACCAGCCCCTGGTGCAGCCAGGTGGTCTCTTTTTCCGGCTGCTGCGGCGTGCCTTTTACCACCAGACGGGTGCCTTCCAGTTGAATATCCAGATCTTCCTGACGGAAACCGGCCAGCGCAAGGGTGATGCGGTAGTGGTTATCGTCGCTTTTTTCGATGTTATAGGGCGGGAAGCTCTGGCTTTCACCGGCGGTTTGCAGGGCGCTGGCCAGTTTGTCAAAACCGATCCATTGACGCAGCAGGGGGGATAAATCGTAGTTACGCATACTGTTTTCTCCTTCTAAGAAGCGAGTGAATGTCTGCGAATTGCGTGAATTCGCATCTGCTCCCTGACGGCGAGCAGGTTGTTACATCAGGCCGCCTTGCGGCCTGAGAGAGACAATTAGTTGATTTCGATACGGCGCGGCTTGTTCGCTTCCGGGATCACCCGTTCCAGATCGATATAAAGCAGACCGTTTACCAGGTTGGCGCCGCGGACATGAATGTTTTCCGCTAGCTGGAATTTGCGCTCGAAGTTGCGCTCGGCGATCCCCTGATACAGGTAGGTCCGCTCTTTCTGCTCGGCAGCGTGGGCGCCTTTGACGATCAGCAGATTGTCCTGGGCGGTGATCTCCAGTTCGCTTTCAGCAAAGCCGGCCACCGCGATGGCGATGCGATAGTGGTTTTCGTCTACCAGCTCGACGTTATACGGAGGGTAGCCGCCATTGCTCTGGCTTTGATTGTTTTCCAGCAGGTTAAACAGGCGGTCGAAACCAATGGCTGAACGATAAAGCGGGGAGAGATCGAAGTTACGCATAATAAATAGCTCCTGAAAATCAGCGAGAATCAAATGACCTTCCATCGTGGACAGGCCGCGGTAATCCGGAATACCCCTCAGGCGTATTCTCAGCGGGTTACACCTATAAAATGGGTTTCTCCCCGTCCTTTTCAAGGGATTCGGGGCGTTTTTTTTTGCAGTTTGCCGATGATTGCTTAGACTGGGGGGAGGAGCACAAAAAGCAAAGTGCGATGCCCGCCACAGTGCGGCGCAATAACGCTATGCATTCACGGGATGGCCCGATATAACCCAACAAGGTTATCTCAACGCCCGAAACGACGATGGAAGAACAATGAAAAGCAGACGACTGTTAAAGCTGGTCCTGTTCAGCGGGATAATAAGCCTGAGCGGTTGCTCCAGCGTAATGTCACATACCGGTGGCAAAGAGGGAACCTATCCGGGCACGCGATCCAGTGCGCAAACGCTGGGGGACAGCAATACCAACTGGGGTGTGAAATCGCTGGTGGCGCTGGACATGCCGTTCACCGCCGTCATGGATACCCTGCTGCTGCCGTGGGATATGTTCCGCACCGACAGCTCAATCAAATCTCGGGTCGAAAAGAGCGAGAAGGCCACGCTGGCGACCAACTCGGTGATCCCGCCAGCGCCGATGCCTGCCCAGTAAGTTATCGCCCGGTCTGCGTAACCCACAGCTGACGATAACCGTCCACCTCCTCCATCCAGGCAATCTGTTTACCGTCTGGCGAAAAGACGATCGCGTCCGCCGAGGGCGCATGAGCATGCGCCTCGGTTAAAAAGGTGATATCGCCTGTGCCGGCATGACAGCAGGCAATCCGCCCCTCCAGTACAAAGCCCAGCCACTCTCCCGACGGATGCCAGTTAAACGCCGACTGGATACCCGACGCGTGATGCGTCAACTGCCGCGGCTCGCCCCCCCGCGGGGAAATAAGCCATAGCTGCACTACGCCGGCGTCGTCGCGCATCAGAAAGGCTATCGCCGTCGCCTGCGTATTGGCGCGCACCCAGTGGCGCGGAACGTTCACCAGCCCCGGGTAGCGGCGATGGTGGGTGAAGGTCAAACGACGCTGACTGATGCCCGCCGGCGGCGCCGGCATCGTGCTTGCGGTGCCCGCCAGCGGCGCCCCGCCGGGCTGCTTCCAGCCGGCTTCATCCTGCGGCAGCTCGACAATAAACAGCTCCGGGACTTTGTCGCCGTTTTCCGCCAGCGTATCGCCAATAAACGCCAGCGCATGGTTCCCGACCCAGCCCTCTTCATAGGCGCGATTAATCTCATCGCTGCCCGGCGCGGGAGTCGGCGTCGTGCGGCTCACCAGCACGCACCAGTGGCTGCCGCCGTATTCGCGCGGATGGTGGCCCGGCGGCGTCACGGGTCCATACGGCGCCGCCACGCCGACGTTACGCAGATCCAACGCCGGGTCGCGCTCGTGCAGCACATGATCGTTGTAGGTAAAACTGACCAGTTGGCCGTTGGGGCTATAGACATGGACGTGGCTGCCGCCGCGCAGCGCCCCGGGGGTGTAAGGGGCGGTAATGTCCATGGCGTCCAGATTCTCGACGGTATCCTGAAAGGCCACCACCCCGCGACGGTGATGAAAATCATACTGCCACTGTGCATCCGGCCGCTCGGGGCCATGAATAAACACATAGCGATCCTGGGTTGGATGCACGGTCACCACGCCGACGTGCGCGCCTTGCGTGGCACGATAAATGGTCTCCACCGCGCCGCTGTTTACGTTCACTCGCTCTATGGTCTCGCCGGTGAACGACGCGCCGGACGGGCGGACGTCGTACACCAGCCACTGGCTGTCGGGGGTCCAGGTGCGGGTGTTGGTGAGCTGGTGGTTGCGAGGAGCAAAGGTAACTTGTTTCATGGTGTGCTGACCGGGCCGATATGAGAGTAGCCTTAGCATACCGCAATCCGCACCGGGTTGAATGCCCGGCGACGAGCTTAAAACGCTTCGCCGACCTGGAAGTAAAAGCCGCTGCTGCCTTTGCCGATACCGTAGTCGAGGCGAACGTTAACGCGAGGTTTGAATTCAAAGCGGTAGCCAACGCCCGCCGAAGGCAGCCAGCGGCCATTATTCAGCGACGACAGTGAAGGCCCCATGGTTCCCGCCCCGGCCCAGGCGACAATCCCGTGCCGCCAGGTGAGCTGCCGGCGATATTCCAGCTGACCGCTGACGACGTTTTTATCCCGGTAGCGCCCCTGGTAGTAGCCGCGCATCCGTTCATCGCTGCCCAGCAGCGGCATCATGCTCCACGGTACCTCGCCCTGGGTGAAGGCGCCATCGGCCTCCCAGGCGAGGACGCTCTTCTCGCTGAGGGCATGATAATGGCTGTAGTGCAGCTGAAATTCTTCAAAGCGGGTATCGCTGCCTAAGCCGGGCGCATAGTGGGTGTAACGGAAGTTGGCATACTGACCCCGGCGCGGATTGGGGACGAAGTCGCGATCGTCCCAGTTGAGCGCGACGCTGGCACCCGAGCTGAATACCGACGGTCCCTGCGGGGTATTTTCAATTTTCGGCAGATCGTTATGGTCCATCTTATCGGCATTCTGCGCCGCCAGCGACCATCCAGCGCCGAGATAAACATTGTCGATGAGCTGCCGGTAGACCGTCGGGCGCAGGGTCAGCACCTGGGCGGTATATTTCTCTTTTTCGTTGTCTTTATCGCCGGCATGAAAGCCTTGTCCCCAGAAGTACGTCGGGGTGTTGGCCATTGAACCATCAACAAAAATTCGCCATCGGTCGTGGTCAAAAAAAGCGTAGTTTTTCACGCTAAGGCCAAAGGCGCCGGTGGAGCTGGCGTAGCCGCTGAGCGTCAGCGTGGAATTCTGGCTGGTGGTATCCTGCGGATCGGGACGGTAGAGACCGACGACGGCAGTGCCGATGCCCAGCCCCAGCTCCGGCGTATAAAACGGACCGGGCATCATGCCCCAGTCAATGCCTTTGCTGGCGTCGAACTTATCGCTGGCGCCGAGATGCTGCAGCCAGCCGTCGATTTGCTCGCGGCTGATGGCCTTGGCCTGGACCGGCGCGCATAGCGCGCATGTCAGAAGCAACAGAACAGGGTTAAGCGGTCGGCTCAAAAGCGATACTCACCGGAGATAAAGAAGCTGTTACGTTCGGCAAAACCAAACTCCGTGGTGATGTTAAAATTCTGCGTCAGCTCATACTGTGCGCCCACCAGCACGTTCCACGGCGACTGCAGATGCTGCTTCACATCGAAGCGACCGTTATTGTCCTGGTTGGCCAGGTTGACCATGTTTTGCAGCAGCGGCGACGGCATCGAGAGATCGTTAAGGCTGCCCTTAAACTCCTGCTGCACGTCCTGATACATGCTGCCGACCCACAGGTTCAGCTTACCGGCGGGGAGATGTAGCGCATCGACCGAAGGCGTAATGAAACGATAGCCTACGCGCGGCGAAAAGGTAAACGCATCAATGCTGCCGTCGAGGATATCAAAGCGGGTCTGGGTGTAGTTAGCGTCCAGCACCGTAAACCAGTTGCCGACGCCGCCCACCAGCGTGGTGCCCATCCCATAGGTGGTACCTTTAAAATCGAGGCGAAAGTCGAGGTCCTGCATCCCGGGCATGGGCACCACTTTGCCGTTCGGTCCCTTCAGGCCGACGGCAATCTGCGAAATGGAGTGTCCCTCGGTGTGCCCCACCAGGCCATAAACATTCATAAACGGCAGCAGCCAGGCATCCAGCTTGAGCGTCTCGGTTTTGCTGCTTTCCCGCGTATGACCGACGCCAATCTGGAAGGCGTTGTCCAGCGAGACCGGCCCATTAGCGAAAATGTTCTTCACGGCGTGTTTGCAAACAGGATCCTTACCGCAATCGATATTGCGGCCGTCCAGCGACAGGCCGGTGAAGCTAATGCTGTCGACATTAATATTCTGCCGCATATCCATATAGTTAATGCTGACGCCAAACGGCAGCGGCAGGACGTAGCCACGTTTTCTGGCCTCGTCGCCTAGAAAAGGCAATATCGGCGCCGATTCCGCTGTCTCAGCCTCGGTGTCGGCCGGCGCCGGCAGATCCGCAGGCTCGGCGCCGTGATAGGCGTACGCCGGCTCAAGCGGCGTCGTTGGTTCCGCGGCCGCGCAAATCTGAACAGAGGCGAATGGCAGCGTAACCAACATCAAATAATGGCGTTTATTCATGAAAAATCTGATGTTAGTTCTGAATTGCAAAAAAAGAGGGCGGGTAGCTTATAGAATCCCCTGTGCGGAATAAGGGATTTAAATGCGGATTAACATCTGTTCATGAAAAAAGAGAAGACAGGCCCGAAGAACGCCGGGCCTGAAGGAAGCTTAAGCTAAAACGTATTTTTCAATAGCGAAGGCGACGCCATCATCGAGGTTCGATTTGGTAATGAAGTTCGCCGCCTCTTTAACCGCCGGAATGGCGTTATCCATCGCCACGCCGACGCCGGCAAATTCTATCATCGCGATATCATTTTCCTGATCGCCAATCGCCATAATCTCTTCCGGTTTGATACCCAGCGCATCGGCCAGCGACTTCACGCCGGTGCCTTTATTGACGCGTTTATCCAGTATTTCGAGGAAGTAAGGCGCGCTTTTCAGCACGGTGTACTTCTCTTTCACTTCCGCCGGGATACGGGCGATGGCCTGGTCGAGGATCGCCGGCTCATCGATCATCATGACTTTCAGCAGCTGGATCTCAGGGTCCATCTTTTCCGCTTCGCAGAACACCAGCGGGATGGTCGCCACATAGGATTCATGCACGGTGTAGTAGCTGATATCGCGGTTTGCGGTATACAGCGTATTGCGATCAAGCGCGTGGAAGTGGGAGCCGACCTCGCGGGAAAGCTGTTCGAGGAAGCGATAGTCGTCATAGCTCAACGCGGTTTGCGCCACGGTGCTGCCGTCCCCGGCTTTTTGCACCAGCGCGCCATTGTAGGTAATGCAGTAATCACCCGGCTGCTCCATATGCAGCTCTTTCAGATAGCTGTGAACGCCGGCGTAAGGGCGGCCGGTGGTCAGCACCACGTTGACGCCGCGCTCACGCGCCGCGGCAATGGCGGCTTTCACCGCAGGAGAGATGGTATGGTCTGGCAGCAGCAGCGTGCCGTCCATATCGATTGCAATCAGTTTAATAGCCATAGGATCCCCGGGTAAGATGAGTCTTCCCTCATGCTAACGCGATTCCGCTCAAAAAACAGTAAAAGTGTCGGCCAGAAAGGGGGATGGAACCGCAGCAGAGGATTCCCCTTTTACTGGCAAAAAAAGCCCGGTCGCGCCATGCGACCGGGCTCAGACATTCCGTTACCCCGGGCAGGAACACACGGCTTAGATATCGATATTCGCCGCTTTCAGGGCGTTTTCTTCGATAAAGGCGCGACGTGGTTCAACCGCATCACCCATCAGGGTGGTGAACAGCTGATCGGCAGCAATGGCATCCTTGACGGTGACGCGCAGCATGCGGCGGCTGTCCGGATCCATGGTGGTCTCCCACAGCTGATCCGGGTTCATCTCGCCCAGACCTTTATAGCGCTGGATAGAGAGGCCGCGACGGGACTCTTTCACCAGCCAGTCCAGAGCCTGCTCGAAGCTGGCCACCGGCTGACGACGTTCGCCGCGCTCGATGTAAGCATCTTCTTCCATCAGGCCGCGCAGTTTCTCACCCAGGGTACAGATACGGCGATATTCCGGCCCCATAATGAACTCATTATCCAGCGGATAGTCGGTGTCCACGCCGTGGGTACGAACGCGAATAACCGGTTCAAAATGCTGCAGCTCTTTGTTCTCGTGGAGATCAAATTTCCACTGGCTGCCGTGCTGCTCTTTCTCATTCAGCTCGGATACCAGCGTGTTCACCCAGCGGGTCACCTTCTGTTCGTCAGCCAGATCGGTCTCGGTCAGGGTCGGCTGATAGATAAGCTCTTTCAGCAGCGCTTTCGGGAAGCGGCGCTCCATGCGGCCAATCATTTTCTGGGTGGCGTTAAACTCGGCAACCAGTTTTTCCAGCGGTTCGCCCGCCAGCGCCGGCGCATTGGCGTTAGTATGCAGGGTCGCACCGTCAAGAGCGATAGCGATCTGATACTGATCCATCGCTTCGTCGTCTTTAATGTACTGTTCCTGTTTGCCTTTCTTCACTTTGTACAGCGGCGGCTGGGCAATATAGACGTGGCCGCGCTCGACGATCTCCGGCATCTGACGATAGAAGAAGGTCAACAGCAGGGTACGAATGTGCGAGCCGTCGACGTCCGCATCGGTCATGATGATGATGCTGTGATAGCGCAGTTTGTCCGGGTTGTACTCATCGCGCCCGATGCCGCAGCCCAGAGCGGTGATCAGCGTGGCCACTTCCTGGGAAGAGAGCATTTTATCGAAGCGGGCTTTCTCAACGTTGAGGATTTTACCCTTCAGCGGCAGGATCGCCTGATTCTTGCGGTTACGCCCCTGCTTCGCAGAGCCGCCCGCGGAGTCCCCTTCCACCAGGTACAGTTCGGAGAGCGCCGGGTCGCGTTCCTGGCAGTCCGCCAGTTTGCCCGGCAGGCCAGCCAGATCCAGCGCGCCTTTACGGCGGGTCATCTCACGGGCACGACGTGCGGCTTCGCGCGCGCGCGCGGCGTCAATAATTTTGCCGACCACGATTTTCGCATCGGACGGGTTTTCCAGCAGGTATTCGCTCAGCAGTTCGTTCATCTGCTGCTCAACCGCCGATTTCACCTCGGAGGAGACCAGCTTGTCTTTGGTCTGCGAGGAGAATTTCGGATCCGGCACTTTCACCGATACCACGGCGATCAGGCCTTCACGGGCGTCGTCGCCGGTGGCGCTGACTTTCGCTTTTTTACTGTAGCCCTCTTTGTCCATGTAGGCGTTGAGGGTACGGGTCATCGCCGCGCGGAAGCCGGCAAGGTGAGTACCACCGTCACGCTGCGGAATGTTGTTGGTAAAGCAGTAAATGTTTTCCTGGAAGCCATCGTTCCACTGCAGGGCCACTTCCACACCGATACCGTCTTTTTCCGTAGAGAAATAGAAGATATTCGGATGGATCGGCGTTTTGTTCTTGTTGAGATACTCAACGAACGCCTTGATGCCGCCTTCGTAGTGGAAATGATCTTCTTTGCCGTCGCGCTTATCGCGCAGGCGGATAGAGACCCCGGAGTTCAGGAACGACAGTTCGCGCAGGCGTTTCGCCAGGATATCGTATTCAAACTCGGTGACGTTGGTGAAGGTTTCCAGGCTCGGCCAGAAACGCACCATGGTGCCGGTTTTATCGGTCTCGCCGGTCACGGCCAGCGGCGCCTGCGGCACACCGTGCTCATACATTTGTTTGTGCACTTTGTTATCGCGCTGGATAACCAGCTCCAGCTTCTGCGACAGGGCGTTAACCACCGAGACGCCCACGCCGTGCAGGCCGCCGGAGACTTTATAGGAGTTATCGTCAAATTTACCGCCAGCGTGCAGGACGGTCATGATAACTTCCGCTGCGGAGACGCCCTCTTCCGGGTGAATGCCGGTCGGGATGCCGCGGCCGTCATCCTGGACGGAGACGGAGTTATCGCTGTGGATGGTCACCACGATATCTTTGCAGTAACCCGCGAGCGCTTCGTCGATAGCGTTATCCACAACCTCGAATACCATGTGGTGCAGACCGGTGCCGTCATCCGTGTCGCCGATATACATACCCGGGCGCTTACGCACCGCATCCAGCCCTTTCAGGACTTTGATACTGGAGGAGTCATAAGAATTCGACATCAACGTTTCTCGCTCATTTAATCTTGGGTTAATCCGTTATTTTACCTTTTTCCACGCGGAACATCTTCGAATTTTTGTCCGACATGTCCATAACGTGCTCAGCGCTGATCGCGCTGACGAAAACCTGTGACTGCGTCGCTTTCAGTCGACTGGATAACAGACCGCGGCGGGCATCATCGAGTTCCGAGGCAAAATCATCTATCAGGTACAGGCAGCGCCGCCCGCTGACGCGGGTGAGGAACTCGCCCTGCGCCAGACGCAGGGCGCACATCAGCAGCTTAAGCTGCCCGCGCGACAAGGTATCTTCCACCGGCGCCCCGTCGGCACGAATACGGAAATCCGCTTTATGTGGGCCGTGGGCGGTATAGGTTAACATTCTGTCGCGCTCGAAATTCCGCTCCAGCACTTCAGCGTAGTCGGTCTCTTTTTCCCAGCCGCGCTGGAAGGAGAAAGAGAGCGAGAATTCCGGTAAAAATTGCTGACAGGTATCCGCCATGTCTTCGACGATAGCGGCGCTGTATTCGGCACGCCAGCGGCTGATCTGCTCCGCCAGCGGGATTAATTCCAGATCCCATGGCCGCAGTTGGGCATAGCGGCTGACCTGACGCAGCGCGGCGTTGCGCTGCTTGACCAGGCGCTTCAGGTTGCTCCAGGCGGTGAAGAATCCGGCTTCGTTATGAAAGCATCCCCAGTCAAGGAATGCTCTTCTGTATTTGGGGCCGCCGTTGAGTAAAGTAAACCCCTCCGGCGTAATCAGCTGCATCGGCATCAGGTGCGCCAGCTCCGCCACTTTGTGTCCGTCGGTGCCGTCGATACGCACCTTGCTGTCGCCCTGTTTGTCTTTGGTCAGGCCGATGGCGGTTTCCCGCTCTTCGCCCTGTAAACGCCCGTGCAGAACAAACGCATCCTGCTCGTGGCGGATCACCCGGCCAATTTGCAAACTGCGAAACGCCCGGCCGTGGCCAAGCGTGTAAATGGCTTCCAGCACGCTGGTTTTGCCGCTGCCGTTGGCGCCAACCAGGAAGTTAAAGCCGGGAGATAAAGCGAGATCCGCATGTTCAATATTGCGGAAGTCTTTGATCAGGAGTCGGGATAGCGACATATCAGCTCGTCATCATTCAAGGGGCGTGGGTGTCGCAGCCAGTTCGTCTACCGCCAGCGCGCAGAAAGCGGAGCGTACACGAAGTACGTGAGCATTTCGAGCACTGCCGGAAGGCGAAATGGCAAGTAAACCAGCCCCTTTGCAGATTCTACAATCGCATAGGCATGACAACGTAGGCGGCGGATTGCGAAGCCGCATCCTCAATCTGCACGCTCGACACCGAATCCGTCAGCAGAATCCGTACATTCTCGCACTTCAGCGCGTTCAGCACATCCAGCACGTAGCTAACGTTGAAGCCAATCTCCATCTCCGTTCCGGCGTAGGTCACGTCCAGAATCTCTTCCGCTTCTTCCTGCTCCGGGTTATTGGCGGTGATTTTCAGCTGATTTTCGCTCACGTACAGCCGCACGCCGCGGAATTTCTCATTGGAGAGAATCGCCGCGCGGGCAAAAGCCTGCTTCAGAATATCGCAGCCCGCTTCGAGGTGTTTATCCGGATTTTTCGGCAATACGCGGCGATAATCCGGGAAACGGCCATCAACCAGCTTCGAAGTGAAGATAAAATCGCCGACGTGGGCGCGGATGTTATTGCTGCCAATCTGCACGCGCAGCGGCGTATCACCGCCGTCGAGCATCCGCATCAGCTCAATCACTCCTTTACGCGGCACGATCACCGAATGGTTCGGCAGCGACGCTTCCAGCGGCATCGAACAGACCGCCAGACGGTGGCCGTCGGTAGCAACGGTGCGCAGTTCGCTGCCTTCGGTTTCGAACAGCATACCGTTTAAGTAGTAACGAACATCCTGGTGCGCCATCGAGAACTGGGTCGCTTCGATCAGACGCTTCATGGTCGCCTGCGGCAGGGTAAATTCCACCTCGCTCTGCCAGTCGTCAAGATTCGGGAAATCGGCAGCGGGCAGGGTCGACAGCGAGAAGCGGCTGCGGCCGGAACGCACCAGCATGCGATCGCCTTCCAGCTGCACCGCGATCTCCGCGCCTTCCGGCAGGCCGCGGCAGATATCAAAGAATTTACGCGCCGGAACGGTGGTGGCGCCCGCTTCGTGCGGCTGAACCAGCGCCACGCGCGCCACCATCTCCATTTCAAGATCGGTACCGGTCAGCGACAGCGCGCCGTCCGCGACCTGAAGCAGCAGGTTACCGAGAATGGGCAGCGTCGGACGACCACCTAACGGACCGCTCACCTGTTGCAGCGGTTTTAATAAATGTTCACGTTCTACGGTAAATTTCATAGCGTCACGAGGATAATGTTCTGATTAAATTGGAAAAATCTTCTTTAATGTCGTGGCTTTCTTCACGCAGCTGCTCAATCTTGCGGCAGGCGTGCAGCACGGTGGTATGGTCGCGGCCGCCAAACGCATCGCCGATTTCCGGCAGGCTGTGGTTGGTCAGCTCTTTGGCCAGCGCCATCGCCATCTGGCGAGGACGCGCCACCGAACGGGAGCGGCGTTTGGACAGCAGATCCGCTACCTTAATCTTGTAGTACTCCGCCACCGTCTTTTGAATATTGTCGATGGTGACCAGTTTTTCCTGCAGCGCCAGCAAATCGCGCAGCGCTTCGCGCACGAAATCGATGGTGATCGCCCGGCCGGTGAAGTTGGCGTTGGCGATAACGCGGTTCAGCGCCCCCTCCAGCTCACGCACGTTTGAGCGCAGACGCTTGGCAATAAAGAACGCTACTTCACCCGGCAGGCGGATATCGTTCTCATCGGCTTTTTTCATCAGGATCGCGACGCGGGTTTCCAGCTCCGGCGGCTCGATCGCCACCGTCAGCCCCCAGCCGAAGCGGGATTTCAGACGATCTTCAACGCCGTTGATCTCTTTGGGATAACGATCCGAGGTCAAAATGATCTGCTGATTACCCTCCAGCAGGGCATTGAAGGTATGGAAAAACTCTTCCTGGGATCGCTCTTTATTGGCGAAGAACTGAATGTCATCGATCAGCAGGGCGTCAACGGATCGGTAGTAGCGCTTAAACTCTTCGATGGCGTTGTTCTGCAGCGCTTTAACCATGTCCTGAACGAAACGCTCCGAGTGCATATAGACCACTTTGGCGTTCGGTTTACGCGCCACGATACCGTTCCCCACCGCGTGCAGCAGGTGGGTTTTGCCCAGACCCGTCCCGCCATAAAGGAACAGGGGGTTGTAGGCGCCGCCCGGGTTATCCGCCACCTGACGCGCCGCCGCGCGGGCCAGCTGGTTAGATTTACCTTCGACGAAGTTATCAAACGTGTGTTTCACGTTAACGTTAGAACGGTAGGTCGGCTCCGCTGGCGCCGGGACATTATCCCAGCCAGGGCGCACGATCGTCGGCGCCACGCGCGCGGTCTGCACCTGCGCCGCCGGGATAGTCGCTGCGGCCGGGCTTACCGCTCCTTTCTGCAGCGAGCTGGTGGGCTTAGCGCCCACCTCAAAACGCAGCTGCGGGGCGTCCGCACCGCAAAAATCATTGAGGAGTCCATTGATATTATTGAGGTATTTGTCCCTTACCCAGTCGAGCACAAAACGGTTTGGCGCATACAGTGCCAGCGTGTTATCGCTCAGTTCCGCCTGCAATGGGCGGATCCACATGCTGAATTCTGTGGCTGGTAACTCATCCTGCAATCGGGCAAGACACTGCTGCCAAAGCGAAAGTGACACGGCGGACTCCACTCGAACATAAAATCGATATCAAAGAAAAACTGAAACAATCGTGATTGTTGGCACACGTCGACAAGACCCTGCATTAGCCGAAAAGCCCCTGCACAAAAGGGGTGACGTGCGAACCGCTATCTGCGGTTATTTCCCGCTGCGGATCCGGGGATCGCGATCGGGACCGGGGATCATAGCCTAAACTGAGAAAGAGATCTTGTGTTTCTCAACAGATTCTTCCCGATTTATCCACAGGAAGGATCGAAACCGGGTAAGTGTAATCGATCCTGGAAGGAGTGAAGCACGATTTCCGCCGCATATTGGAAAAATTAATGAGCTATGCCGCTTTTGGGCGCAAACGATCTAACAAAGATCCTTCAGGATCCTTGCGCTTTACTGGCCAGGCCGTATAATCCCCCACCCGGCGCGTAATGCCCGTTTTCGTCACACGTCTCAGCTTATTTTTTGTGCGACGAGGTGCGAGAAATAAGGAAAGAGAATTGACTCCGGAGTGTACAATTATTACAATCCGGCCTCTTTAATCACCCACGCTGAGGCGTAAGTCGTTCGAAGTTCGTTCGGGTCTACGCAAAAGTCAGTGAATTTATTCAAGTTTAGGTAGAAATCGCCATGAAACGCACTTTTCAACCGTCTGTACTGAAGCGCAACCGTTCTCACGGCTTCCGTGCTCGTATGGCTACTAAAAATGGTCGTCAGGTTCTGGCACGTCGTCGTGCTAAAGGCCGCGCTCGTCTGACCGTTTCCAAGTAATAAAGCTAACCCTGCGTGGTTAAGCTCGCATTTCCCAGGGAGTTACGCTTGTTAACTCCCAGTCATTTCACTTTCGTCTTCCAGCAGCCACAACGGGCTGGCACGCCGCAAATCACCATCCTCGGCCGCCTGAATTCGCTGGGGCATCCCCGCATCGGTCTCACCGTCGCCAAGAAAAACGTGAAACGCGCACATGAACGCAATCGGATTAAACGTCTGACGCGTGAAAGTTTTCGTTTGCGTCAACATGAACTCCCACCTATGGATTTCGTGGTGGTGGCGAAAAGAGGGGTTGCCGACCTCGATAACCGTGCTCTCTCGGAAGCGTTGGAAAAATTATGGCGCCGCCATTGTCGCCTGGCTCGCGGGTCCTGATCGGCCTGATTCGAGTTTATCAGCGCCTGATTAGTCCGCTACTCGGGCCGCATTGTCGTTTCACCCCAACCTGTTCTCAATACGGAATTGAGGCCTTACGCAGGTTTGGAGTGATAAAAGGCAGTTGGTTGACGATGAAACGCGTATTAAAATGCCACCCTTTACACCCTGGTGGTGACGATCCCGTCCCGCCTGGACCATTTGATACCAGAGAACACTAACGATGGATTCGCAACGCAATCTTCTTATCATCGCTTTGTTGTTCGTGTCTTTCATGATCTGGCAAGCCTGGGAGCAGGACAAAAATCCGCAACCCCAGCAGCAGACCACGCAGACTACGACCACAGCAGCGGGTAGCGCCGCCGACCAGGGCGTACCGGCCAGTGGCCAGGGGAAACTGATTACGGTTAAAACTGATGTGCTTGATCTGACCATCAACACCCGCGGTGGTGATGTTGAGCAAGCGCTGCTTCCGGCTTACCCGAAAGCGCTGAAATCGACTGAACCGTTCCAGTTACTGGAAACCACGCCACAGTTTATCTACCAGGCGCAGAGCGGTTTAACCGGCCGTGATGGCCCGGATAACCCGGCTAACGGCCCGCGTCCGCTGTATAACGCTGATAAAGATGCGTTTGTGCTGGCTGATGGCCAGAACGAAATCGTTATTCCGCTGACCTATACCGACAAAGCCGGCAACGTCTTCACCAAGACCTTCACCCTGAAACGCGGTGATTATGCGGTGAACGTGGGTTATAGCGTGCAGAACGCCAGCGAGAAACCGCTGGAAGTCTCGACCTTCGGTCAGCTGAAGCAGACCGCTGCGCTGCCGTCCAGTCGCGATACGCAGGCCGGCGGCCTGTCCACGATGCACACTTTCCGTGGCGCAGCGTTCTCCACCGCGGATTCGAAATACGAAAAATACAAATTCGACACCATCCTGGACAATGAAAACCTGAACGTCAGCACCAAAAACGGTTGGGTTGCCATGCTGCAGCAGTACTTCACCACCGCGTGGGTGCCGCAGAATAACGGGACGAATAACTTCTACACCGCCAACCTCGGCAACGGCATTGTCGCTATCGGCTATAAATCTCAGCCGGTACTGGTGCAGCCTGGTCAAACCGACAAACTGCAGAGCACGCTGTGGGTCGGCCCGGCGATTCAGGACAAAATGGCTGCCGTCGCGCCGCACCTGGATCTGACCGTCGACTACGGCTGGCTGTGGTTCATCTCCCAACCGCTGTTCAAGCTGCTGAAATTCATCCACGGCTTCCTCGGCAACTGGGGCTTCTCGATCATCGTCATCACCTTTATCGTTCGTGGCATCATGTACCCGCTGACCAAAGCGCAGTACACCTCCATGGCGAAGATGCGTATGCTGCAGCCGAAGATTCAGGCCATGCGCGAGCGTCTGGGCGACGATAAACAACGTCAAAGCCAGGAGATGATGGCGCTGTATAAAGCGGAGAAAGTGAACCCGCTGGGCGGCTGCTTCCCGCTGATTATTCAGATGCCGATCTTCCTTGCGCTGTACTACATGCTGAGCGCCTCGGTTGAACTGCGTCATGCGCCGTTTATCCTGTGGATCCACGACCTGTCTGCTCAGGACCCGTACTACATCCTGCCGATCATCATGGGCGCGACGATGTTCTTCATCCAGAAGATGTCGCCGACCACCGTGACTGACCCGATGCAGCAGAAGATCATGACCTTTATGCCGGTCATCTTCACGGTGTTCTTCCTGTGGTTCCCGTCTGGCCTGGTGGTGTACTACATCGTCAGCAACCTGGTGACCATTATTCAGCAGCAGCTGATTTACCGTGGTCTGGAGAAGCGTGGCCTGCATAGCCGCGAGAAGAAGAAATCCTGATACTCTTCATTCTTCAAGGCAACGCATCTGCGACTTGAATAATTTAGAGTAGTTACGGTAACGTTAATGCCAGAGAAGGCGGTCAATGGACCGCCTTTTTTACATCTACATAGAGAGTCACCATGAGCCATAACGACACTATCGTCGCCCAGGCAACCCCACCGGGACGCGGGGGTGTGGGCATCCTGCGCATCTCCGGCCTCAAAGCGCGCGACGTCGCGCAGGCGGTACTCGGCAAGCTGCCGAAGCCGCGCTATGCCGACTACCTGCCGTTCAACGACGTTGACGGTACGCCGCTGGATCAGGGGATTGCGCTGTGGTTCCCCGGGCCGAACTCCTTTACCGGGGAAGATGTGCTTGAGCTGCAGGGCCACGGCGGCCCGGTCATTCTCGACCTGCTGCTTAAACGTATTCTGACCCTGCCGGGCCTGCGCATCGCCAGGCCCGGCGAATTCTCTGAGCGCGCGTTCCTTAACGACAAGCTCGACCTGGCGCAGGCAGAGGCCATCGCCGACCTTATCGACGCCAGCTCAGAACAGGCGGCGCGCTCGGCGCTGAACTCACTGCAGGGGGCCTTCTCCGCGCGGGTTAACCACCTTGTGGAAGCGCTCACTCACCTGCGCATCTATGTGGAAGCGGCGATTGATTTTCCGGATGAAGAAATTGATTTCCTCTCCGACGGCAAAATTGAAGCCCAGCTGAACGAGGTGATGGCCGACCTCGACGCCGTCCGCGCCGAAGCCCGTCAGGGCAGTCTGCTGCGCGAAGGGATGAAGGTGGTAATCGCCGGGCGGCCAAATGCCGGTAAATCGAGCCTGCTAAACGCCCTGGCGGGCCGCGAAGCAGCGATCGTCACCGACATCGCCGGCACCACCCGCGACGTGCTGCGCGAGCATATCCATATCGACGGCATGCCGCTGCATATCATTGATACCGCAGGCCTGCGCGACGCCAATGACGAAGTGGAACGTATCGGCATCGAGCGCGCCTGGCAGGAGATTGCCCAGGCCGATCGGGTGCTGTTTATGGTCGATGGCACCACCACCAGCGCCGTTGATCCGGCGGAGATCTGGCCAGATTTTATCGAGCGCCTGCCCGCTAAACTGCCGATTACCGTGGTGCGTAATAAAGCCGATGTCACCGGCGAAGCGCTGGGTATCAGCGAAGTAAATGGCCACTCACTGATCCGCCTGTCGGCACGCACCGGCGAAGGCGTCGAAGTGCTGCGTAACCACCTCAAGCAGAGCATGGGCTTCGATACCAATATGGAAGGCGGCTTCCTCGCCCGCCGTCGCCATCTGCAGGCGCTGGAAGAGGCGGCGAACCATCTGCAGCAGGGCAAAGCCCAGCTGCTGGGCGCCTGGGCCGGCGAGCTGCTGGCGGAAGAGCTGCGTCTCGCGCAGCAGGCGCTGAGCGAAATCACCGGGGAGTTCACCTCCGATGACCTGCTGGGCCGCATCTTCTCCAGCTTCTGTATCGGTAAGTAAATTTTAGTCCATCTTCGTCCGTGAACGTTCACTAACCCGCATTAACTGCCTGTTAATGCGGGTTTTTACTTTCCATACTCGTCCATAGTCGTGCGGGGTCATCCGCGATTTTTGTGTCCTGAATTGTGCCCATCTTTAAATCCCTCACGTGTCATTGTTTATTTTTTGAGCTAAAAATCACATCAAATGGACACAAAAAACGGTATAAAAAACGTTCAAATCTGCCTTCTCATGGACACAGTGAAAAAGAAGGCGTTAATAATCCAATATTAAACAATCTATTAGAAAGGATGCTCATGGACACACTGTAGAGGTGAGATATGGCACTTTCAGATACCAAACTACGCACACTTGCCCCCAGAAACCGCCCCTGGCAACTTGCCGATCATGACGGACTGGTGATTGAAGTTCTTCCCACCGGACGAAAAATCTGGCGTTTCCGCTACCGCTTTGACAACAAATCGCAAAAGATCACGCTGGGCGAATACCCTGCTTTCTCACTTGCAGAAGCGCGGCTTTGGCGTGAAAAGTGCCGCTCAATGGTGGCCCATGGCATCAATCCCGCGCAGAAAAAGCAGGAAGAAAAGCTTAAACAGAAAGACCCAACGACAGTCAAAACATTCGCCAAACGCTGGCTGACCGATATCGTTGAAAAAAGTAACCGCGATCCGCGCAACATCACTCGCGTTATCGAGAAGGACATCATTCCCATCCTCGGGAAGCTGGAACTCGAAGAACTCACAACTGCCCACATTCAGGTCGTGCTCGACCGCATCAAGCAACGAGGTTCCGATCACGTCGCGCTACTGACGCGAAACGTGCTTAAACGCATGCTGGCCTATGCGATTTCCAGGGGAATCATATTCAACAACCCGGCAGCCGCTATCGAGGCCCGTTATATCGCACAAGCAACAAGCCGCGATGTGGCGCTAACCGCAGAAGAGATCGGCATCCTGCTACGGGGGATCTACACCTCTAATATGAACCGACGCCACAAGCTGGCTTTGCACCTGCTGATCATCTGCATGGTGCGTAAATCGGAGATGATTGAAGCGACATGGAGTGAAGTTAACTTCAATGCGCTGGAATGGCATATACCCGGCGAAAGAATGAAGATGGATAACCCGCATATTGTTCCGCTGTCAAAGCAGGCGCTGGCGATGTTCGAAGAGCTAAAATTTCTGGCCGGAGATTCCCCTTACGTCTTCCCCAGCCGAAACGACCACCGACGCCCGATCTCCAAAACAACGCTTAACTGCGCGGTGCGTACGTTGGATCTGAACGTCAGGGATTTTGTTATTCATGACTTCCGGCGTACTGCCAGCACATTGCTCCATGAGCAAGGCTACAACTCAGACTGGGTGGAGAAATGCCTGGCGCATAAGATCGGCGGCGTTCGCGGTGTCTACAATCGTGCGGAATACCTGAATCAGCGCCGGGAGATGCTTCAGTCCTGGGCGGACTTTGTTGATGCGCAGATTGAGGAGGGGCGGAAGGTGGTTATCGGGAAGTTTGGGAAGGCTTATGAAACTAAAACAGTTTTTTGATTAATTCCAAAACGGAATAAAGTTTAAATGCAATCCCAAACAAGTGACTACTATTGTTAGGACTTTACATGATCTCTATCCTGTATCCCTCAATAAAGCACCGCAGCAACTTGATTATGGATTAAGCTTGACATACACTCCGTATAGAAAAAGGTCAAGTTAAAGACACAAAAGCTCTGTTAAAACAGAGCTTTTGTGTCTTTAACTCATAACGAAAACACCATATATAGTGTCATAAAACAACTTTAGATACTATATATATTAAAACAAACT
This sequence comes from Klebsiella sp. K5-45, assembly GCF_030128605.1. Taxonomy (NCBI): domain Bacteria; kingdom Pseudomonadati; phylum Pseudomonadota; class Gammaproteobacteria; order Enterobacterales; family Enterobacteriaceae; genus Klebsiella; species Klebsiella sp. K5-45. The sequence continues at coordinate 51,219 of NZ_JAKUZW010000012.1, forward strand.
AAAACCCGCCTACGCAGTAACATCGTTACAACTAGAGAAGGCGGTTACAGATAAGGAAAGGGGGAGTTATGCTCTATGCGGTTCCTCAGCAAACTTCTGATTCTTTGAAGCTCATAAAAACGGTGCTTCAACTTATAGCTTCTCAGCAAGAAGTTTCACAGCAGCTAAAATCAAGGGTTTATGAAGTAATTAGAGAAGCTTCAACTTTGACTGTAGATAGAGGTGATCAGCTACAGATTCCTAATCATAGAGAATCCATCTCGCTAGCAGTTGAAATACAACATACTCAGGCTCTCGCCCAGGTGCTAACCAGAGTAACTAGCGAAGATATGTTAGAACCAACAATGGCCCGAAATGTATTAGAGCACATTTAATGCTAGCATTCACACAGCTTATATTAGTTCGGAATAAACTAAGGGAGATATCAGAATCTCCCTACTTTTCTAAAGATATGCATAAGTATCTTTCTGTTCTTCAAGAAGCAGTAGATAAGTTATATGAAAAACATGGGACAATTGCTGATGAAATAATTACAGAATGTACTTTTTTCATCACTAATGCAGTTAACTTTTTCACTGGTAGCACCACAAAAAAAAATACCCTATGAGATTGTTTATTGCTTAAATGACGCCTGTAAAAAGTGGATAAGTGAAGAAACACTTATTACTACAGCCCTATCGCCAGATATGCATGGATTTTATTTCAGATCTGTAAGCAAACAATCATATGATTTACTTGAACAGACTTTAGGTATTAGTTTCGAAGCCGAATTAATTCAGATTTCATTACCTGAAATGTACAGAAGACGACCGCTATGCTCTACACCTTTATATCACGAACTAGGTCATTTTGTTGATTTTAGTAAAGGTATTTCTGAACTGGCTATTCTCAACTATCGTTCAGTTAATCAAGGTACACTCCCGATCCCGAAGGGACCCCAGGGAATTGTTGAATGGGCTACATTACCTGATATTATTTGGCTGAATCATTGTAAAGAATTCTTTGCAGATCTTTTCAGTGCACAATTCGTTGGAAAAAGTGGGGTGGAGTTCTTATACAAATTAGCAGGTTCTCATCCTGCAAGTGACACTCATCCATCAACAGAAAACCGAATTAAAATTGTAAACGATTTTTTAAACAATGTTAAAAACCCAGTTGTTGATATGTTTAATGCGGTAATTTCAGCCTTACATAAACAAGGGAAGATTATTTCCCCCAGCTTAACATTACCTTTAAATTTACTTGATGTAAAAACTACTTTTGATAATGTACGTCCCTTTGTAATTAATAACCACAATGAAATGCATGCATTTATTAATAGTAGCTGGCAGTATTTATGTACCGAATGGGAAAATCCGACAGGCATATGGAAGGGATTATCAAAAGAATCCATAGAAAAAACCATAAATGATTTGGTTGAAAAATCAATTCGAAACGTAATGATACTTAAGAAATGGAGTGCGCAGTGAATCTCCTAAGCAAAGCTGAATTGATGCAATATTATGAATCAGCAGAACCTGAATCATTGTTCATTGAACCTCTTCTAAATATAAACCAAATTGGTAACTTCACTATAGATCTTAGACTTGGCTACGATTTTTTAGTATCCATCATGACCAGGAAACCTTCAATAGAATTATTTCCTTCTAAAAACCATGAAATTCATCAACCAATCAGAACATTTTTTCAAGAAACAAGACGAGATCTTGGAGATAGGTTCATTGTTTATCCACACCAAGTAGTTTTAGCAACAACATTAGAATATGTTAGCTTACCCCCAAATTGCTATGCTGATGTATTATCACGAAGTAGTTATACAAGGCTTGGCCTTTCATTAAATACCATGATACAACCAGGATATAGAGGCTGTATATCTTTAGAGTTATTTAATCATGGCAATACCCCTGTTGAACTTATTGTCGGTTCTCGCATATGCCAGATTCGTATATTCCAAAACGAAACTGGTGGTGAATATATAAGCAATGAATCTCAAAGAAAATATTTCGGTAATGTTAGACCGACTGTCTCAGCAGCAGAAAGTGATAATGAATTAACTATACTTGAACAAATTCGAGAAAATGAAATCGCTAAAAAATAAAAACATCAACAGATAACCTCTTTTTATATCAAAAAAACCATCACACTGTGGCTTTTAAGTAGTGATGGTTAATAAATATTATCCAAAAATATAATAAAGTCGCGTATTTTACATAAAACCCCAACTTTGAATTTTTTCGTATATAGTTTTCTTACTATAAAGATTCTTCTTATTTACCACCAAATCTCATTTTTTGTCTATCAATACAGCGTAAGAACAAATTATTCAAATCCTACAAACAATTTCCCCCAGCTTTCTCCCTCCCCACGCTCTACCCTATCCCCAACTCATAGCAGTACCCCTAAAAGCTTCCTGTTCTAAGACGAACTGCGACCTGTAAGAAGCGCCTTTGGCGGTCAGCCCCCCGGTCAACCAGGGAACGAAGCGTGGTCTGAAACTGACCTCCTGTCTCGATACAGGTGACCACACCGTTTATCGCTACCCTGTTGCAAGCGTAGCGACAGACAGAACGCTGTAGAGAAGTCGGACGGCATTGCCGAAGGCTTTGCGTCCGTACTTCCTGCTGAATGTGCAAAACGCGGCGTCACTTTTAAGAGCGTAAGCGAGTGAAAGTGACGCCAGCGCGCAGATCAGCTTCAACCCAGCTACTGCCTGCAATTCCACTGCAACAAACAGGCTGACACTCAAACAGATGTCAGAAATTCACTTACCAGGAGGAGAAACCAGCACTACCGAACCGATACCGGAGGACAGGTTATTTTACCTGTGGGGATATACCTGCCTGAGCAGGCGGCTGCATTCGTGCATCACCGTACCCCGTCATACCTCATCCGCGCATTCTCCGGCGCACCGGTATCGTTCAGCACAGCACGCTGTGCCCAACCGCGCGTCGGAGAATTGAGTGGAGAGCAGCTATGTCGAAACTTACAAAACGCATGGAAAAACTCGCCCTGCTGGCTGGCGGCAGTTTTAAAACAGTCCATGATCGCCTCCGTATCGCCGGGCGTTTAAGCCAGCATCTGCACAAGCTGAATATCCAGATTCAGGATCTCCAGCATCTGAAATCGTCACATATTGAAAGCTACGTGATGGCACGACGGGAAGCAGGAATTACGCCACGCACGCTACAAAACGAGATGGCTGCCCTGGGCACCGGACAGCATCATCATTACCGAAGGATATGCAACCGCGCTTGCGGTTTTATGCCTTCATTATTTTCTAGTCGTTGCTGCCCTGTCGGCGCACAACCTGAAAAATGTGGCCATCACTTTCCGGGCGCAGTGGCCTGAATGCCACCTTATCCTGGCTGGCGATAATGATTGCAGTCAGGAGAAAAATACCGGGTTGCTGAATGCAACCGCCGCTGCCGAGGTAGTGAAGGGCTGTGTGGTTCTCCCTGCAGACACCACATTGAGCGACTGGGATGAATTTTACCGTCACTACGGTGAATCCATTTCCCGGATTGTGTTCAACCAGCAACTTCCTGCAAATCTCAGGTCGTAGTCATGAAAGCATCAGACCGTACTCTTACCACCTCCCTTCCGCTGCGCCGGGGCTCGGAAGGGTTTAACACCAGTCAGGATTATCTGGTTAAAGGACTCATTCCCGCCGGGGCGCTGTGCAGTATTTACGGCCCCGGCGGCTCTTTTAAATCCTTTCTGGCAGTATCGCTGGCGTGCCATATTGCCAGCGGTACGTCATGGGGCGGAATACGAGTCAATCAGGGTGCCGTGTTGTTTATCGCCGGAGAAGGAGGAACCGGTGTATCGCGGCGGATCCGCGCCTGGGAACTCAGCGTTCATGACGAGATGGCCCTCGATAACCTGTTTCGCGTCGACTGCCCGATCTTTCCAGCCGCACCAGGAAGCATCGAACAGGTAATCCTGGCGGCGAAGGACATTCAGAACATGACCGGAATGCCGGTACGGCTGATCATCCTCGATACGCTTGCCCGCTGCTTTGGTAACTCAGATGAAAACACCGCGCGGGATATGGGCGCATTTATCCAGGGTTGCGACGCCATTCGGTATCATACGCACGCAGCGATGATGATCGTTCATCACTCGGGTAAGGATCAGGAACGGGGCGCACGCGGTTCAAGTGCTTTTCAGGCCGCGCTGGATGCCGAGTTTAACGTCAGGCGCGAGGGACGTCACAACGCTATCACCCTGAGTTGTACAAAGATGAAAGATGCGGAGATGCCGGAGGTCACCGCCTACGATCTTGAGGAAGTTGTTATCTATACCGATAGTGATGGCGAACCAGTGACTTCACTGGTGCTGAATGACGAGCCCCGGCAACCTGACGATGACTTACTGAGTAGTGGCATACCACCCGGCGTACCTCATATCACCCGCAACCATACGGCGTTATGGCGCTGTGTTAACCAACGCATCAGCCAGAATAAGCCTTGTACCCGCGCGCTCTTGCGCGACGATCTACGCGCAAAGGGAATTAACGTCGAGAAGAAATTTTCGCGCTGGCTGGAGAAGTTGCTGCGCGAGCAACTGATTGTGCTCGATGGAGAACAGATCAAACTTTCCAATCAGAATTCTTAACTTTCAATCATATACTCTCAGTACACCTCGACTCTTCAAACAAATAAAATATATATTAAAAACCTAACCTACTAGAATTTTATGACAGAAACTCATAACTCCAACCAATAATAAAAAACCTTACAGATAAATTTAAGTTCTAAAAACTGTCAAATCAGTTGCTAAGAGAGTTTCTCTCAACTTTTTAAAAAGCTTTTTATTTTCGGCTTCAATTTTTGTAGTTGTTTTTATTGGTGTGTATCTTTGCACACCACCTCGACCTTTTCTCTTAAACTTTGAATTTAGATTTGACCTTCCCTTAACATTAAAGACACCAAAATGATTATCAGAACTTTTAGACTTAACCTCAACTTTCGCTTCTATAAGCCTCCCTGAAATGTTATCCTGAACTTCACCATAAACAAAGCCATGTTCTTTTATAGTAATACTTTCTATCCAACGCCCCTTTGCTTGTTGCATGCGAGTAACTCTACTCCTTGGCGTATATCTTGTTTTAACTGAGTCACCATATGCAGCTATACTTGGTAAAAAAGAAAAAGCACGCTTTTTTCTTCTTGATACAAGTGAGAGAGGGCTTTTTTGACGTATTTTGAAGACATTATTAGTATGTTTCGCAATATCTAGTGATAAATATTTTTCACTATATTTATCTATAAGAAGAAACAAAAAACCATTAAAAGGAGTAAGATCAAGATAAGAGTGAAACTCCGTTTGAAAGAAAGAATCGAGATCATTGAGTTTATTATCTAAGAGGAAGTCAGAAATATCTATAAATAACTCTTTAACACCATCCTGATTAACTTCAGATAAATAAAGATCCAATATAGGCTCAAGCTCATCCGTCTCTAACTCATATACAGTGTCTTGATTAAAGTAGGACCTTATAAAATTAAAGAAAATCTCATGTTTATTTTCCATAGTTCTAAACCTTTTTCAAGACAGGAAATGCAGTAAGAATATAATGTGGCATGTTATTATGCTGTTTGACTATCATTGTAAGATTGATTCTATTAGTTTCATGAACTACAGTAGCATCATCACTTTTAACTGCAACACCAATTTTTTGTGGAATATCCACTTCTTTAGAAAACCTAGCTTCATATTTGGCAGGTTTATTCAACCATTTTTTAAAATCTTCTAAATAACAACCAAACCATTCAGTGGATGCAAATTCAGCAAGATTTAAATCATCGAAAGTAGAAATTGATTTCAATCGTGTTGATTGTGCTAACCTACTGCGCAACTCAGCAATACTTTTGCCAACGTGTCTAGCTATTGTATGCCCACCCGTTTTTCCATCTTTTTCTTTCTCATGCTGAGATAGAATAATTGGAATTTGTGTCGGAAAAATTTTTTCAAGTTGTGAATCAGAAGCTAAAGAAGACATAATTACCCTCTGTGATAACTTTGCAGCACAAGTCTATGCGCAAAAAAACCAAATCTGCAGGAAAGGATTTATGTTAGATAAGTATGAAAATACACCATAAACTATAAAAGCACACTTCAAATTATAAAAATTTTTGAGGTCTCCCCCACATTGTTCACCTCAACCAGCGAAAGATGGGGGATGCCCTTTCACCCCGCGCCATTACTGTGACCATGGAATTCACTTCAGAGAATATGGGGGAGCCAGCCAAGAAAAAGCAGGTGGGGAATCAACCACAACATCTGTCCCTGATGCTGTGGTTGCTGTAAGAATTACTGAGGTAATTTCTCGTCTCTAAGCCGTCTCACCTCATCTTCTTCAAAAGCATCTCTTAACAGCTGTAGCTGGTAGGCAAGGATGAGAAGCAATGCATAATTCGGGCCGATATCGTCAGGATGCTCAAGCATCACATGCACCAGGACTCGCGAGCGATCAACCAGTTCTCTGGCTGAGGGTTGTTCTACGGTGATTTTCATAGATACCTCCGGCGGAGGCTGGTGCAAAGGGATATTCAGGGACAGGACACATACGCAGCGCTCCGCTTCGTGATAAGCAGGTTAACGCCACCACCGGAGACGCCAGGCTCACTGGTGGTGACCCAGACAGGGTTGGCGTACCGGTTATCACGACCCGGTGCTTCTTTCGAAGCCCCTGCCTGAGCCACCATTGAAGGGGCGAGCGCAGGCCGCGCCAGTAGCACTGCAAACATCGCTACCGACACTCGTGATAATTCGGAACGCCAATTCCGGTTGCGGTTTTGCCGCAACGTGGGGACTATAGCGCAAGTCAGTACGCAAAAACTATGCTTATCACCTCATAACAGAGGGCTATGCGCACTGCATAAAATCGTCCGCTCAGTTATTCAGGAGGCTCGATTCATTGACAAAAGCTATTGCCATTACGGGAACATCTGCAAATAAAAGCTGAACTCCCCTAAGTCCTCATAGGGTGATGGTTTTAACCGTGGTTCCACCAGCTATTTGTTTTTTGTGTCCTTGAATGTGCCCATAGCCATGTATTCAAGGTAACGTATCGCTGATAGATTAACGAGTTAGCTCGATTTTCAAGCTTCGTATCACCCGCATTAACGCCGCGTTAATGCGGGTTTTTTCTTGCCCTTTGCGGCGCAACGTTCTCTACTTTTATCTCCCCTTAACCACGAGACTAAAGCATGACCGTTGAATATACCGTGATCGAGAAGGTGCCCTCCGCCGAAGCGTTTTGCCACCTGCGAGAGGTAGCGGGTATGTCGCCGCGCCCCCTGGAAGGCGCCAGAGCCGGGCTGCCGCGCAGCTGTTATGGCGTACATATCCTCTGGCAGGAGACGCCTATCGCCATGGGGCGCATCGTCGGCGACGGCGCAATTAATTTCGACATTGTCGACGTCGCCGTCGATCCGGCTCACCAGGGAAAGGGCCTTGGCCGGCTGGTGATGGAGAAGCTGGTTGCCTGGCTGGACGCTAACGCCTTTGACGGCGCCTACGTTACGCTGGTGGCGGATGTTCCGGAGCTGTACGCGAAGTTTGGCTTCGAAAGCGTTCGGCCGGAAAGCGAAGGGATGGCCCGCGTGTGGCGATGCCGGGGCCGCTAGTTCGCGTTTCCTGCCAGGAAAATAGCGTTGTCCAAATGGCAACTCGTCTTGCGGGACGTTCCTCACTATGCTGAACGCCATTCACATCGCGAGGATCTCATGACACGCTTTCTTCTCTGCAGCTTTGCCCTGGTTCTGCTCTATCCCTCCGGCATCGATATGTATCTCGTCGGCCTGCCGCGTATTGCTCAGGATCTGGGAGCCAGCGAGGCGCAATTACATATCGCCTTCTCGGTCTATCTGGCCGGAATGGCCTCCGCGATGCTGTTTGCTGGCCGTATCGCCGACCGCTCGGGGCGTAAGCCTGTCGCCATGGTGGGGGCGGCGATCTTTGTTATCGCCTCCCTGCTCTGCGCGCAGGCGCACACCAGCAGCCACTTCCTTACCGGACGCTTTATCCAGGGGATCGGCGCCGGCTGCTGCTACGTGGTGGCTTTCGCTATTCTGCGCGATACGCTGAACGACCGTCGACGGGCCAAAGTGCTGTCGTTGCTCAACGGCATTACCTGCATCATCCCCGTGCTGGCGCCGGTGCTCGGCCACCTGATCATGCTGAAATACCCGTGGCAGAGTCTGTTCTACACCATGATCGGCATGGGGGTAACAGTGGGTTTGCTGGCGGTATTTATCCTGCGCGAGACGCGTCCGACGGCGCCTGCGCAGACGGCTATGCCGCAGCATGGCGCGGGCGAATCGCTGTTGAACCGCTTTTTCCTCAGCCGCATTCTCATCACCACCCTCAGCGTGACGGCGATCCTCACCTACGTGAACGTCTCGCCGGTACTGATGATGGAGGAGATGGGGTTCGATCGCGGCACCTATTCCATGACGATGGCGCTGATGGCGATGGTCAGCATGGCGGTCTCCTTCTCGACGCCGTTCGCCCTGTCGCTGTTTAAACCACGCACCCTGATGATAACCTCGCAGCTGCTGTTCCTGGCGGCAGGCGTGGCGCTGAGCCTCGCCACCCAGCAGGTCGTCACCCTGGTCGGGCTGGGCATGATTTGCGCCGGCTTCTCCGTCGGCTTCGGCGTCGCAATGAGCCAGGCCCTGGGGCCATTCACGCTGCGCGCCGGTGTCGCCAGCTCGGTACTCGGCATCGCGCAGGTGTGCGGTTCGTCGCTGTGGATTTGGCTCGCCGCCATCATCGGACTCAGCGCAATGAATATGCTGATCGGGATACTCATTGCCTGTAGCATAGTGAGTCTTGTTCTGCTACTGGTCGCCACTCCGCCGCGGGTTGCGCAACACAATGAAGAAGCCGCTTTCGAGTCTCGATCTTAATTTACTGCTCTGCCTGCAGCTCCTGACCCAGGAGCTCAGCGTCACCCGTACGGCGAAGCGGATGAACGTTTCGCCCTCGGCGGTGAGCAAGTCGCTGGCCAAGCTGCGCGCCTGGTTTGACGATCCGCTGTTTGTCAAAACGCCGCTGGGCCTGGCGCCTACACCGCTGGTCAGCAGCATGGAGCAGGATCTGGCGGACTGGATGCAGATGGGCAACCAGATCCTCGATAAACCGCACCACACCATGCCGAGCGGCCTCAAGTTCGAGCTGGCGGCGGAAACGCCGTTGCTGATGATCCTGTTTAACACCCTCTCCCAGCGCATCTATCAGCGCTACCCGCAGGCATTGATTCGTTTGCGCAACTGGGACTACGACTCCCTGGACGCCATCATCCGCGGCGAGGTGGATATCGGCTTCTGCGGACGCGAAAGCCATCCGCAGTCGCGGGAGCTGCTGAGCCTGCTGCCGTGGTATATCGATTTTGATGTGCTGTTCACCGACCTGCCGCAGGTCTGGCTGCGCGCCGATCATCCGGCGCTCAGGGAGGAGTGGGATCTGGCGGCATTCTTACGCTATCCGCATATCACCATCTGCTGGGAACAACGCGATACCTGGGCGCTGGACGACGTGCTGCAGGAGCTGGGGCATAAGCGTAATGTGGCGCTGACCGTGCCGGGGTTTGAGCAATCCCTCTTTATGGCGGCTCAACCGCAGCACACCATGCTGGCCACCGCGCCACGCTACTGCCAGCACTATAATCAGCAGCATCAGCTACCGCTGGTCTCCCGGCCGCTGCCGCTAGAGCCGCAGCATCTGGAAAAGCTTCGCGTCCCCTTCACCTTGCTATGGCATAAACGCAACAGCTACAACCCGAAGCTTGTCTGGCTTAGAGATACGTTGAAAGCGCTCTATTCCGGTACGCTGTAAGCTTTGTTTCGTGTCCGTAGCACCTTATTTGCGCAATAATTTGTAAAATCCAAACAAATTCCCTTTTCAAGGGGGGATTTCGGCATTAAAACCTGTTAATACCAGGCGATAATAGCGCCCGCAGTTTTCATTCAGACCATTACTCACGGAGCGACGTATGGCAACGCATTTTGCACGAGGGATACTCAGTACCGGGGAGCCGCTATCGACACGTTTGTCAGCGGCCTGTCATCAATCCGCACGTCGGCTCCCTGAATACCGGCAAGCCCGCTTTCGCGCTTCGCGGTCGCTGCTCGCCGAACTGCTGTTTATGCTTTACGGCATCGGCGAGCTGCCTGAAATCGTTAACGAAGCCAATGGCCGACCGGTTTTTAGCGATCGTCACCTTCCCCGCTTCTCTATCTCTTATACTGGCAATATCGTTGGCGTAGCGCTGACCACCGAAGGGGATTGTGGCCTCGATATGGAGCTGCAGCGCACTGTCCGCAGCCACGACGCCGACCGGCAAAATTTCAGTAACAATGAGAATCTGTGGGTTAACATTCAGCATGACCCGGACGAAGCGCGCAGCCAACTGGTGGCGCTGCGGCGCAGCGTGCTGAAGCTGACCGGTGAAACATCAACGCAGCTGCAGCTGCTGCCTGGCTCCGGCCGCCTGCGTACCGCCGGTAGCCTGCCGATCGAAGCCGTCTGTGACGCCGAATCGCTGCTGGTGTGGTCGATTGCCGCTACCCCGAATATCGGCCCGCTGAAGGTCTGGGAGTATGACGCTAAGGGAGGCGACTGGCACAGCCTGGCGGACGCTCAGCGGCGCGCGCGCGAGCCGTCAGCCCGCCTGATGCGCTTTACCAGCCTACCCACGGAAAAAACCTTATCCCTCAATTGACCGGTCTTGCCGGCATCATGATCCAAAGGAGCAATCATGTCAGATACCTTGAAAGTGGTTACGTTACTCGGCAGCCTGCGTAAAGGGTCGTTTAATGGAATGGTCGCGCGTACCCTGCCCGGCATCGCGCCGGCGGGCATGGACATCTCCGCGCTGCCGTCAATCGGCGATATTCCGCTGTACGATGCTGATATTCAGGAAGAAGAGGGATTCCCGCAGCGCGTGCAGGAGATTGCGCAACAGATCCGCGAGGCGGATGGCGTGGTGATCGTCACCCCCGAGTATAACTATTCCGTGCCTGGCGGCCTGAAAAACGCCATCGACTGGCTTTCACGCCTGCCAGAGCAGCCGCTGTCCGGCAAGCCGGTGCTGATTCAAACCAGCTCAATGGGCGCCATCGGCGGCGCGCGCTGCCAGTATCATCTGCGGCAGATTCTGGTGTTCCTCGATGCGATGGTAATGAATAAACCGGAATTTATGGGCGGCGTGATCCAGAACAAAGTGGATCCGCAGTCAGGTGAAGTGGTCGATCAGAGCACCCTCGACCATCTGCGCGGCCAGCTGACCGCCTTTGGCGATTATATTAAGCGGGTAAAAGCATAAAAAAAGCCCGGCAGCGATGCCGGGCTTTTTCATCATGCGTGCGGATTAATGTGCATCAATAAAGACAATCTTCAGCACGAACAGCAGCGAGACGATAATTACGCAAGGGCTGAGGTCGCGCAGACGGCCGGTGCCGATCTTCATCACGCAGTAGGAGATAAAGCCCAGGGCGATACCTTCAGTGATCGAGAAGCTAAACGGCATCATCACCGCGGTGATAAACGCCGGTACCGCTTCCGTCAGGTCATCCCACTTCACGCGCGCCAGGCTGGAGGTCATCAGCACGCCGACGTAAATCAGCGCGCCGGCGGCCGCATAGGCCGGAACCATCCCCGCCAGCGGAGAGAGGAAGATAACCAGCAGAAACAGGATACCGACGACAACGGCGGTCAGGCCGGTGCGCCCGCCTACGGAAACGCCGGAGGAGGATTCGATATACGCTGTTACCGATGAGGTGCCGATGAAGGAACCTGCCACCGACGAGACGCTATCGACAAACAGCGCCTGCTTCATGCGCGGGAATTTACCGTTGGCGTCCGCCAGACCCGCTTTATCCGTCACGCCGATCAGCGTCCCGGAGGAGTCAAACAGGTTGACCAGCATAAAGGAGAAGATTACCCCGGCCAGGCCCAGATTCAGGGAGCCCGCCAGATCGACATGACCGATCACCGAAGTCACGCTCGGCGGCGCTGAGACGATACCGGTGTAGTGCACATCCCCCAGCATCCAGCCCAGCAGGGTGGTCACAACGATAGAGACCAGTACCGCGGCGTGAATGTTGCGCGACGCCAGAATCGCGATGATAAAGAAGCCCAGCACGCCCAGCAGCACGCTGTGGGAGGTAAGATGACCAATGCTGACCAGCGTTTCCGGGTTGGCGACAATCACCCCGGCGTTCTTCAGGCCCATCATACCGATAAACAGGCCGATCCCGCTGGTGATGCCCACGCGCAGGCTCAGCGGAATATTGGCGATCATCCAGTAGCGTACGCGGAAGATCGTCAGCAGCAGCAGGCCGACGGCGCCCCAGAAAATCGCGCCCATGCCGACCTGCCATGGCAGGCCCATCGCCTGCACCACCACAAAGGCGAAAAAGGCGTTCAGGCCCATCGCCGGCGCCAGAGCAACCGGCAGGTTCGCGAACAGCCCCATCATGATACTGCCGAAAGCGGCAATCAGACAGGTGGTCACAAACACGGCGCTGGTATCCATGCCCGCTACGCCAAGAATTTGTGGGTTAACAAAAACGATATACACCATCGTCAGGAACGTGGTGAAACCGGCGATGGCTTCCGTGCGCACCGTGGTGCCGTGCTCGCGCAGTTTAAATACGCGCTCCAGCAGACCCTGGCCAGAAGACTGGCTGGTTTGTTGTTGACTCATTATCGGTTTCCGAACGTAAGGAGGGAAAATTCGACGCTATCCTATACCAAATTACAGCGCCAGGCGCGGTTGTATGGTAATTTTTTTCATTTATTTTGCTTATACGGCAACGATTGCGTCGCGGCATTGGACATAACGAAAACGTTAAACTTGTTAATATGGAATGGCTATGACTCAACCAGAAGCAGTATTTTTTGACTGTGACGGCACGCTGGTCGACAGCGAGGTAATTTGCTCCCGCGCCTACGTGCACATGTTCCAGGAATTTGGCATTACGCTGGAGCTGGCAGAGATTTTTAAGCGCTTCAAAGGCGTAAAGCTGTACGAAATAATCGACACCATCAACGCCGAGCATGGCGTTAACCTGCAAAAGGCCACCCTGGAGCCGATTTACCGTGCGGAAGTCGCCCGCCTGTTCGATAGCGAACTGGAGGTGATTGCTGGAGCCCAGGCGCTGCTGGATGCGGTAAGCGTCCCGATGTGCGTGGTCTCCAATGGCCCGGTCAGTAAGATGCAACACTCTCTCGGCCGCACCGGCCTGCTGCACCATTTCGCTGACCGGTTGTACAGCGGCTACGATATTCAGCGCTGGAAACCCGATCCGGCGCTGATGTTCCATGCCGCAAAGGCGATGAACGTTAACGTTGAGAACTGCATTCTGGTTGATGATTCCAGTGCAGGTGCACAATCGGGAATAGCCGCCGGCATGGAGGTGTTCTACTTCTGCGCCGATCCGCACAACCCGCCAATCGATCATCCCAAAGTGACAACCTTTACCGATCTGGCTGCGCTGCCGGCATTGTGGAAAGCGCGCGGTTGGGATATCACTCGCTAGCCCCCGGCGTCGCCCGGCCGGGCGACGGTTGGCAGCAAGGGTAGCCCGGTAGCGCTGTGATCTCGCCCAGAACAGGATGGCTGGCGACCGGCTTAACTCATTATCTTCGGACACAAGCACTTTCATCTTGTCTTTCTTCACTCGCGGAAAACGGGGGCTAAACGCCCCCTCCGGCTATTTAAACAGTTTTTGCACAAACTCCGCGTAGGCAGGGCGCCAGACGTCCATTTCATGGTTCAGGCCGGGATAGGCGTGATAGTCAAAGTTGATCTTCTGTTTTTCCAGCTCGCTTTTCAGACCCGCGATGTCTTTGCCGGTCACGGAATCTTTTTCCCCGACGACCACGGTAAAGTTACGCAGCTGTTTATTGATCGCCTCAGGATGTTTCAGCTGTGCTTCCACACCAGCATTCGGCACCGTGGTGGTTGTGACGCCGCTAAACGTGGCGAGCCAGCCAAAGCTCTCCAGATGATTCATTCCGGAGACCAGCGCCTGATAGCCGCCCTGCGACAGCCCGGCGAGCGCCCGGCCATCCGCGTCTTTACGCACATTAAAACGCGCATCAATCAGCGGAATGATATCGTTCATCAGCTCGTTATCAGCCGCTTTCGCATTTAGCGGATAGAAGGTTTTGCGTCGCTCCTGCGGCGGGAAGTTTTCCGCGATGGCTTCCGGGATATCGGTTTCGGTATCCGGGACCACCACCAGCATTGGCTTGATCTTGCCCTCCGCCAGCAGGTTATCCATGATTTGCGGGATCCGCCCCTGATCGATGGCCGACAGGCCGCTGTCGCCAAAGCCATGATAGAAATAGAGCACCGGCAGCGGATCGCCGGTTCCGCTATAACCCGGCGGCGTCCAGACATAGAGACGACGTTCAGCGTTCAGCGCCTTTGAGTGATAGGTAAGGGTGCGCAGATCGCCGTGCGCGACCGCCCGATCGTCAAGAATACTGCCCGGCACCAGAATCAAACTGGTGTTCACCTGGCGCTGCGGCTTCTGATAGCGGCCGCCGGTATCTACCGAGCGGAAGCCATCCACATCGAAATAGTATTCATAGAGATTGGGCTTCATCGGCTCGCTTTTCCATGTCCAGACTCCGTCCGCTGCCTTGGTCATGTCGTGCGAGACAAAAGAGTCCGGCGTGGCGCCGGTGACTACCGAAACCCGCCGGGCATCAGGGGCAAACAGGCGGTAAGTGATACTTTTATCCGCGTTAACTTGGGTTATAAAGTGGCTCACCGGCAGGGAGGGGTCCGGCACCGCGGGCAACGGTGCCGCCTGAATGGTGAACGCCGCGCCCGCCAGCGCCAGGGCGAAATAAATTGCATGTCGTTTCATCGTTATTCCTCTTATGTTGTGTCCGTTCTGTTATCGTCTCACCACCAGATTTCCGCCTGCGCCCCTACGGCAAACTGATCGTTTTTACCGTCTTCAAAAATGCTGGTGGTGTTATTCGCGGCCTTATCCAGGTCGATATCCTTCGCTTTAATATAGGTGGCATAGAAGCGAATTTCCGGGCGCGAGGTCAGCATACTGGTATTAACTTTGAAGGTATGGAACAGCGTGGTCTTATAGCCGGACTCGTTATATTTTTTGCCGGTAACATCTTTGTTTTGCTGCTTGAAGTACCCCAGTTCGACGCCGGTCTGGTTATATTTATTCCAGATATAAGCCGGTCGCAGGACCGTACGGATGGATTCAAAATCGGAGTGGGCCCCGGTCTCGTAGCTGTAAACGTCGTTACCAAAAGAGTAAACGATGGCATTCGCCATAATAATGTCATCACGTAAATAGGTTTCCCCTTGCGAGGTTAAGCGCACGGCGGTGCCATTGGTATGGTCGCCATAATAGCGGCCGTTAAAGGTTGTATAGGGGCTGGATCCGGCATAGCGCGAGAAGCTGCTGGCAATGGAGTTATTCGCCAGTAAGAAAGAGAATTCGTTAAAGCCGCCGTTAGCAAATTTTTGCGTTAACGAGGTGCCGGCCATCCAGGTATCTTTCCATGGATAATAGCCTTCATTGCCCTCTTTATATTTCTCAGAAGAACTTTGGTTGGCAGCGACATAGCGTCCGCTGACCATCAGGCTGGCTTTATCCCACAGCGGGATCTCTTTGTAACGGATATCAAGGGTATTGGTGTTTATTTGCTGCTTATTGCTCAAGGAACGATCGTAGTCATCAACATCTTCCCGCACCAGCGCGATATCGAATTTCCCGACGCCAACCTGCCAGTTTTCCAGCCCCACGCCAGCCGCCGCATCGGTTCTCTGCGTTTTCCAGTCCAGCATCTGGATCTCGATTTTTGGCGCACCGTGTTTGCCGACCCAGAAATCGGCCTCCGGGGCAAACGGCAGGAATCCTTTGGTGTTAACGTACATATCCGAGAATTGGATGTAGTTTTCGCCGCCGGCATTGTCGCCAAACCAGCCAGTGGAATACTGCTGGCCAACGTTCCCGTCGAGCATCACGATGGCGTCGACGCGTTTATCGCCTTCCTGAAACACCCGCTGCTTCAGCTGCAGATCGAACCAGCCGGAATATTCATTGCCCAGACGGCCAAGCGAGCCGATGGCCCACGATTTTGGCGAGCCATGCGAGGCGGTTCCCCAGCCCGAGCGGAAGTAGCCGTTATAGCTAAAGCCAATTTCATCTTTGACGAACCTGCTAAAATCTTTCAGCGTCATCGCGCTGTAGGCTGGTGCACTGTCTGTAGCAGGTTGTTGATTTTTGACCAGTACCGCATCCGGTTTCACCGCTGCTTTCGGTCCGGCTGCCGCCGCGACGTTGCGCTTCTGGCTCTCTGCAGGCGGAGACCATGAGGCCCAAATCTGGTCTCTTTTTCTCTCCTGGTCTTGATATTTTTTGAGCTCTTTTTGCGTATCGCTGAGCGCTTTTTCCAGCAACTCAAGCCGTTGCTCTACCGTCAGCTGGCTCGCGATCAGGGAGGTTGAATAACAAAGCGGCGCCAGCAAGGCTATCGCCGAAGCGATCCTGGTTTTTCTCATCATAATATTCCCTTATATAAGTATTGGCATTAATAAAAACGACAGCGACAAGCATCGCGCGGGTTCAAATAGCTTTATCCATACCGCTTAAGGGCGCGGGGACTGTTATTTTTGCGCCTGGAAAAAAGCAAAAAAACCCGAAGAAGACGATCTGCCTTAACAGATAATCCTCTTCAGGTTTTGCCCGCGCATCGCGGTAGCAACCCTTATTAAGTCATTCTTCGCACGCATAAAAAAACCTGATATCGCCGCCGTGGGGGCAATATCAGGTTTTGCCTGCTGTCGCAGTAACAATCCGTTTAAAACATTCTGAGCTTGCGCGCTCAGTCAGTGGATGCTGATTGTTACGCGATAAAATGAAGAACTCAAACGGGCAGCCTGTTAATTGTGACGATAATCTCAGCAATATCGCTGCCGGTGGAGGAATCATATCTAATTCTGATAAATCCATTCATCAGAATTAGACAAAATGATTATTACTCTTTCGGATCTTTACCAGCGAGCAATTTATCCAGTTCATCGCCGCCCACATGACGGAAATCCTGGCCTTTGACGAAGTAGAAAATATATTCGCAGATATTCTGGCAGCGGTCGCCGATACGCTCGATGGAGCGCGCGCAGAACAGCGCCGTCAGGACGCTGGGGATAGTGCGCGAGTCTTCCATCATGTAGGTCATCAGCTGACGTACGATGCCTTCATATTCCTGGTCGACTTTCTTGTCTTCGCGATAGATACGTACCGCCTCGTCGAGATCCATACGCGCGAAGGCATCCAGCACGTCATGCAGCATCTGCACCGTATGGCGGCCCAGCGATTCAAGGCTCACCAGCAGCGGCTGATGCTGCTGGGAAAACTTCTCCAGCGCGGTACGGCAGATTTTATCCGCCACATCGCCAATGCGTTCCAGCTCAGCGATAGTCTTGATGATCGCCATCACCAGGCGCAGGTCGCTGGCGGTCGGCTGGCGCTTGGCGATGATGCGCACGCAGGCTTCATCGATCGCCACTTCCATCATGTTGACCTGTTTGTCGCCGTCAATCACGCGTTTCGCCAGTTCGCTGTCCTGGTTATGCATTGCGGTGATCGCATCAGAAAGCTGTTGCTCCACCAGCCCCCCCATGGTCATCACCTGGGTGCGGATATACTCCAGTTCAGCGTTGAACTGGCCGGAAATATGTTTGTTAAGATTTAGGTTGTCCATGGTGTCTCCTGATTGCCCAACTGGTGAGAGCCTGAAAGCACAAGGGCAAATCAACCGTAGCGGCCAGTAATATAATCTTCAGTTTGTTTCTTCGCGGGCTTGGTGAACAGATCATCCGTATTGCTGAACTCAATCAGCTCGCCAAGATACATAAATGCCGTATGGTCGGAGCAACGCGCAGCCTGCTGCATGTTGTGAGTCACGATAACGACGGTGTAGTCCTGTTTCAGCTCGGTGATCAGTTCTTCGATACGCCCGGTGGAGATCGGGTCCAGCGCGGAGCACGGCTCATCAAGCAGCAGCACTTCCGGGCGGATCGCGATACCGCGGGCAATACACAGACGCTGCTGCTGACCACCGGAGAGAGAATACCCGCTCTGGTGCAGTTTATCTTTGGTTTCGTTCCATAATGCGGCTTTGGTCAGCGCCCACTGCACGCGCTCGTCCATATCGGCACGGGACAGTTTTTCAAACAGGCGCACCCCGAAAGCGATGTTGTCGTAAATGGACATCGGGAACGGCGTTGGCTTCTGGAACACCATGCCAACCTTAGCGCGCAGCAGGGCGATATCCTGGGTGTTAGTCAGAATATTGTCGCCATCCAGTAGGATCTCACCTTCCGCACGCTGCTCTGGATACAGTTCAAACATTTTGTTGAACGTGCGCAGCAGGGTGGATTTACCACAGCCTGACGGACCGATAAACGCCGTTACCTGGTTTTTGGTGATATCCAGGTTGATGTTCTTCAGGGCATGGAATTTGCCGTAGTAGAAGTTCAGGTTACGAACTGAAATCTTACCCGGAGCTGTATTCACCATACTCATCTCAATCTCTTCCTCATTCAGCGCAGCCGTGGCTGCGCCGCAAAAAATTAACCGTGTTTCTTCTTGGCGAAGATAACGCGCGCCAGGATGTTCAGCAGCAAGACGCACAGGGTGATAATCAATACCCCGGCCCATGCCAGTTGCTGCCACTCCGCAAACGGACTCATGGCAAATTTGAAAATGGTCACCGGCAGGTTGGCAATCGGCTGCATCATGTCGGTGCTCCAGAACTGGTTAGACAACGCGGTGAACAGCAAGGGCGCCGTTTCCCCAGCGATACGGGCGATAGCCAGCAGGATCCCGGTCATAATCCCTGAGACGGAGGCTTTCAGGGTGATCGCCGAGATCATCTTCCACTTCGGCGTCCCCAGCGCATAGGCCGCTTCACGCAGGCTATCCGGCACCAGTTTCAGCATGTTTTCGGTGGTACGAATAACGATAGGCACCTGCAGCAGCGCCAGGGCGATAACGCCCGCCCAGCCCGAGAAGTGCTGCATCTGCGCCACCACGATGGTGTAGACGAACAGGCCGACCACGATAGACGGTGCGGAAAGCAGAATATCGTTGATAAAGCGGATAATTTCAGCCAGCACCGACTTGCGGCCATACTCCGCCAAATAAATTCCGGCGAGGATACCCAGCGGCGTACCAAAGACGGTTGCCCACAGGATCAGCAGGCCGCTGCCGGCGAGGGCGTTGGCCAGACCACCGCCCGCGGTATTCGGCGGCGGCGTCATTTCGGTAAACAGCGCCAGACTCATGCCGTCGAAGCCGCGGGTTATGGTCGCCATCAGGATCCAGATAAGCCAGAACAAACCAAACGCCATGGTGGCCATCGACAGCGCCAGAGCGATACGGTTCTTCATGCGGCGTTTGGCCTGCATCTTGCGGCGGGACTCCGCCAGCTCGGCGGTGCTTTGCATTTCAATGGTCGCCATTAGCGTGCCCCCTCATTCTTCGCGAGGCGCATAATCATAAACTTCGACGCCGCCAGAACGATAAAGGTGATAACGAACAGGATCAGGCCCAGCTCCATTAGCGCCGCCACGTGCAGGCCGGTTTCCGCTTCGGCAAATTCGTTGGCCAGCGCGGAGGTAATGCTGTTCCCCGGCATATACAGCGATATGCTGTCGAGCTGGTAGGTGTTGCCGATGATAAAGGTGACCGCCATGGTTTCACCCAGCGCGCGGCCCAGACCGAGCATCACGCCGCCGATCACCCCGTTTTTGGTGAACGGTAAAACGATGCGCCAGATCACTTCCCAGGTGGTGCAGCCGATGCCATAGGCCGACTCTTTCATCATCACCGGCGTCTGTTCGAAAACATCGCGCATGACCGCGGCGATATAAGGGATGATCATGATGGCCAGAATGACGCCAGCGGCGAGAATGCCAATCCCAAACGCCGGACCGGCAAACAGCGCGCCGACGAACGGGATGGTCGACAGGACGTTCCCCACCGGCTCCTGAAAGTAAGTCGCAAACAGCGGGGCGAAAATAAACAGGCCCCACATGCCGTACACGATACTCGGGATTGCCGCCAGCAGCTCAATCGCAATGCCCAGCGGGCGCTTGAGCCAGGCGGGGGACAGTTCAGTCAGAAACAGCGCGATGCCGAAGCTCACCGGGACGGCGATCAGCAGCGCGATAAAGGAGGTCACCAGAGTTCCGTAGATCGGCACCAGCGCGCCGAAGATTTCGTTGGGCGCATCCCACTCTTTGGTCCACAAAAAGGCAAAGCCAAACTTTTGAATGCTCGGCCAGGAAGAGATGATCAGGGAAACGATGATGCCGCCCAGCATCAATAGCACAATCAGCGCAGCCAGTTTTACCAGCGCACTGAAAATTATGTCACCCTTTTTCCCCGGAGGGGTAAATGCAGGCTTGGTTGCAGCCATAGATTACTCTTTACGTATTAAAACTTGTTCGAATAAATGCCCGGTGGCGTTGGCTCCCGGGCCTACAGTCTGAACCGTAGGGCGGGCAGCGCCTGAACGCCCCCGCCATCTTCGTCAAAAATCTACTGTTAGTACAGCGCTTTACCGCTGCTGTCTTTGACGTTGGTTTTCCATGCCGCACGAACCTGCTCTACCACGCTTTCCGGCAGCGTCGCGTAATCCAGCGCATTGGCTTCTTTCCCGCCGTTTTTATACGCCCAGTCAAAGAACTTCAGCACTTCGGCGGTCTGCTCAGGCTTGTTCGTCGCCTTATGCACCAGGATGAAGGTGGTTGAGGTGATCGGCCATGCGTTTTCACCTTTCTGGTTAGTCAGGTCCTGAGCGAAAGACTTGCTCCAGTCAACGCCTTTTGCGGCGTTAGCGAAGTTGTCTTCAGTCGGGCTAACCGGCTTGCCGTCGGCAGAGACCAGTTTGGTGTACGCCAGGTTGTTTTGCTTGGCGTAAGCGTATTCGACGTAACCAATCGAGCCCGGCAGACGCTGAACAAAAGCGGCGATACCGTCGTTGCCATTACCGCCCAGACCGGTTGGCCAGTTAACGGTAGAGCCTGCGCCGATTTTCGATTTCCACTCTTCATTCACTTTGGACAGGTAGCTGGTGAAGACGAAGGAGGTACCGGAACCATCGGCGCGGCGAACCACGGCGATATTCTGCGACGGCAGCTTCAGACCCGGGTTGAGCTTAGCGATCGCTTCGTCATCCCATTTTTTAATTTTACCCAGGTAGATATCGCCGAGGGTTTTGCCATCCAGCACCAGCTCGCCGGATTTCACGCCAGGCAGGTTAACCGCCAGCACCACGCCGCCAATCACGGTCGGGAACTGGAACAGGCCTTCCTGGGTCAGTTTGTCATCAGCCAGCGGAGCATCAGAAGCACCGAAATCCACGGTGTTGGCAATAATCTGTTTAACGCCACCAGAGGAACCAATACCCTGGTAGTTCACTTTATTGCCAGTTTCTTTCTGATAGGTGTCAGCCCATTTGGCATACACCGGCGCAGGAAAAGTTGCACCTGCGCCAGTCAGGCTTGCTGCTGCGAAAGCAGAGAAAGCGCTCATCGATAAGGTCGCGGCGACAACTGTTGCGACGGTGGTACGCATAACGTTCATAATGTCTCCTGCTGGGATTCGTAAATCATTGTTTCGAGGCTATGGTGAGCAAAATAGGTCAAAGAGGTGACAGTAAAATGTACGAATTATGACAGTTTTATGACACGCCGGGAGGGGGGATTTTACGTCAAATAATACGCTTATAACTCAAATGGTTATCTACTAGCATGACCACACAATGACAGAGTAATTTTCTTTTTATGACAGCGAAATCGCAGAGCAAAACGATCGTTTGTCATCTATCGCCTCCCCAGATATTGCGCACAAGATCGGCGAAAAACAGCAGGTAAAAATAAAAAAGGGCCGCCGCCGGCAGCCCTTTGCAAAAGAGATAATACGTTACTCAACCGTGACCGATTTCGCCAGGTTACGCGGCTGATCAACGTCAGTGCCTTTGATCAGCGCAACGTGATAAGCCAGCAGCTGCAGCGGTACGGTGTAGAAGATAGGCGCGATGCTCTCTTCGACATGCGGCATCTCAATGATGTGCATGTTGTCGCTGCCGTTGAAGCCGGCGTCACCGTCGGCGAAAACGTACAGCTCACCGCCGCGGGCGCGAACCTCTTCGATGTTGGATTTCAGTTTTTCCAGCAGCTCATTGTTCGGCGCCACTACGATCACCGGCATTTCCGCATCAATCAGCGCCAGCGGGCCGTGCTTAAGCTCGCCTGCCGCGTAGGCTTCCGCATGAATATAGGAGATCTCTTTCAGCTTCAGCGCCCCTTCCATAGCGATCGGGTACTGATCGCCGCGGCCAAGGAACAACGCATGATGCTTATCAGAGAAACGCTCTGCCAGCTGCTCAATACGCTTGTCCTGGGAGAGCATCTGCTCGATACGGTTCGGCAGCGCCTGCAGGCCGTGGACGATATCATGCTCAATGGACGCATCCTGGCCTTTCAATCGCGCCAGTTTCGCCACCAGCATCAGCAGCACCGTCAGCTGAGTGGTAAAGGCCTTGGTCGAGGCCACGCCAATTTCCGTTCCGGCTTTGGTCATCAGCGCCAGATCGGATTCACGCACCAGCGACGAGCCCGGCACGTTGCAGATGGCCAGCGAGCCGAGATAGCCCAGCTCTTTCGACAAACGCAGCGCCGCCAGGGTATCGGCGGTTTCACCAGACTGGGAAAGGGTGATCATCAGGCTGTTACGACGCACCGCAGACTTCCGATAGCGGAATTCGGAGGCGATTTCCACATCGCACGGCACGCCGGCTAACGCCTCGAACCAATAGCGGGAGACCATCCCGGAGTTATAGGAGGTCCCGCAGGCAACAATCTGAATATGTTCAACCTGAGCCAGCATTTCATTGGCGTTCGGTCCCAGCTCGCTGAGATCGACTTCGCCGTGGCTGATTCGCCCGGTCAGGGTGTTCTTAATCGCATTCGGCTGTTCGAAAATCTCTTTCTGCATATAGTGGCGATAGATACCTTTATCGCCGGCATCATATTGCAGATTGGATTCGATCTCCTGGCGCTTCACTTGCGCAGCGGATTTATCGAAAATCACCACCGAGCGACGAGTCACTTCCGCAATGTCGCCTTCTTCAAGGAAGATGAAGCGGCGGGTAACCGGCAGCAGCGCCAGCTGGTCGGAGGCGATAAAGTTTTCCCCCATGCCCAGACCGATAACCAGCGGGCTACCGGAGCGGGCCGCCAGCAGGGTACCCGGGTCGCGGGTATCCATGATCACGGTGCCGTAAGCGCCGCGCAGCTGCGGGATGGCGCGCAGCACGGCTTCACGCAAGGTTCCACCTTGTTCCAGCTCCCAGTGCACCAGATGGGCGATAACTTCGGTATCGGTCTCAGTGACGAAGACATAGCCGCGAGACTGCAGCAATGCGCGCAGCGGCTCGTGGTTTTCGATGATCCCGTTATGGACCACCACAATGTGTTCAGAAACATGCGGATGCGCATTGCTCTCAGACGGTTCGCCGTGCGTCGCCCAGCGAGTATGGGCGATCCCGGTACCACCGTGTAACGGTTGCTCTTCGACCGCCTGAGCCAGCATCTGTACCTTACCCAGGCGACGCACGCGGGTCATATGACCTTCGCTGTCGACTACCGCCAGACCGGCAGAGTCATAGCCACGGTATTCCAGACGACGTAAACCTTCGAGAAGGATTTCAGCAATATCACGCTGCGCGACTGCGCCAACAATTCCACACATAGTTAAATTTCCTGATAATGGCGATATGCCATGCGTTGTCGCTGACCTGTATTTGCCCGTTTTCCGGGCGCCCCGAGCCTTGTAGAGAGTGGGGTTATTGTTATGGTACTGCCTGCGGACGGGGATCTATGTTGACCCTCTCATCCTGGTTCGCCGGGCGTTGTACACCCCCGGCGACAATTCTGTTCATTTTTTCTTCACCGGACGCTGCCAGCCCTGCTTATGGACCTGCGGCACGCGGCTCAACACCAGTTCGTTATCGGCGATATTGCGTGTGACGGTGGTGCCGGCGGCGATAGTGACGCCGTTGCCTACCGTAACCGGGGCCACCAGCTGGGTATCCGAGCCGACAAAGACATCGTCGCCAATAATCGTTTTGTGTTTGTTCGCGCCATCGTAGTTGCAGGTGATGGTGCCCGCGCCGATATTGACGTTATCACCGATCTCCGCATCGCCCAGATAGGTCAGATGACCCGCCTTGGAGCCTTTGCCGAGACGCGCCTTTTTCATTTCCACGAAGTTGCCAACGTGGGCGCCTTCCAGCAATTCGGCGCCCGGGCGCAGACGGGCAAATGGACCGATGGTGCAGGCCGCCTGCAGCTGGGCATCTTCCACCACGCTGTAGGGGCTGATTTCACAATCATCGCCGATAATGCTGTTTTTAATCACGCAGCCGGCGCCGATTTTCACACGATCGCCCAACACCACGTTGCCTTCCAGAATAACGTTAGTATCGATCTCTACATCGCGCCCGTGCTGCA
Source organism: Klebsiella sp. K5-45 (assembly GCF_030128605.1). NCBI lineage: Bacteria > Pseudomonadati > Pseudomonadota > Gammaproteobacteria > Enterobacterales > Enterobacteriaceae > Klebsiella > Klebsiella sp. K5-45. The sequence continues at coordinate 75,802 of NZ_JAKUZW010000012.1, forward strand.
GCGTACCGCGCAGATCGAAACGCGCCGGATCGCGCAGCATCACTCCCGCCAGCAGCAGCTTTTCCGCTTTCTCAGCCTGGTAGACGCGCTCCAGGCGCGCAAGCTGCAGGCGGTTGTTGACGCCTTCGACCTCGCTCAGGCGCTGGGGATGCACGGCAACGATCTCGCGACCTTCCTGATGCGCCATGGCGATGATATCGGTGATGTAGTATTCGCCCTGGGCGTTGTTATTGGTGAGATTCGCCAGCCAGCGCTTGAGGTCCGCTCCGCCGGCGATCAGGATCCCAGTGTTAATTTCCTGAATCTGGCGCTGCGCCTCGCTGGCATCTTTGTGCTCAACGATGCCCGTCACCTGGCCATTTTCACGGGTAATGCGGCCGTAGCCGGTTGGATCATCCAGCTTCACGGTCAGCAGACCAATCCCGCCCTGCGGCTTCGCGGCGCGCAGGCGCTGTAGCGTCTCGACGGAGATCAGCGGCACATCGCCGTAGAGCATCAGGATGTCTTCATCATCATTGAAGAACGGCGCCGCCTGCTGCATGGCGTGCCCGGTTCCGAGCTGCTCGGCCTGCAGCACCCAGTTCAGGTTGTCTTCATGCAGCGTCTGACGCAGCAGATCGCCACCGTGGCCATACACCAGGTGTACCGCACATGCGCCTAAATCGTTAGCGGCATCAATGACATGCTGCACCATTGGCTTCCCAGCCAGGGTATGCAGCACCTTAGGAAGATCGGAATACATGCGGGTCCCTTTGCCTGCGGCAAGGATAACCACGCTCATCGCACTATTTGACATACTCATCCTGACGGTAGTTAGAACGAAAAGTAAAAGCCTTTCACGTTGAAATTTCTACATATTTTTCATCATAAAACGAGACGTGGAGAAAACGTCCAGGCTCACTGCTATACACCATTTTATGACGCTATTTTTAACCACTGCAAATCAGTTTAACGCTGAAAAAGGAGGGCGGGGAGGATAATCATTGACTATCTCACTGCTTTTGCTGTTTTTTCGCCACCTGAATAAAGCCGCTGCGGAAAGCGATTTTCAGTACCCACAGCGGGAAGAACCAGGATAATCGTCGCCAGTCGCTGGCGGGGGAGGGCGGCAAAGTGATTGATGTAGCGATAAAAAACGAAAGGCCACCGTCAGGTGACCTTCTTTGCCCGGTTTCACATCGCCAGTGTTGTCGTTTTGATGGGCGATACGTCGTGTCAGCGGGGGGGATAGCGCGGAGCTTAGAAGCTCAGGACGCTAAATTTAGCGATGATTTTATGGAACAGTTTCATGATGATTTCCTGACACAGGTGCAGTTTGATAACGCTATTTTATGTGATATACATCACATAAAATAGAGTCTACGCTTCATCATTTAACTAATCAATAACAATTAAGGGGGAATTCTGTTTTCACTTCATCCGCTCGTCAGCTGCTGGGCATAAAAAAAGCCAGCCTGGAAACCAGACTGGCTTTTTACGTTCAAGCCGGTGTTACATCGCTTTTTTGGTCAACTCGATAACGCGCAGTTTAGCGATCGCTTTGGCCAGTTCCGCAGACGCCTGAGCGTAATCCACATCGCCGTGAGAGCTCTTAATGTGCTCTTCCGCTTTGCGTTTCGCTTCCAGCGCTCGCGCTTCGTCGAGGTCCTGACCACGAATTGCGGTATCCGCCAGGACGGTCACGCTGCCAGGCTGCACTTCAAGAATGCCGCCGGACAGATAGATAAACTCTTCATGACCGTGCTGTTTAACGATGCGAATCATACCAGGCTTAATGGCGGTGAGCAGCGGTGCGTGTCCCGGGTAAATACCCAGTTCACCTTCGCTACCCGTTACCTGGATTTTTTCGACCAGACCAGAGAACATTTGTTGCTCTGCGCTGACGACGTCCAGGTGGTAAGTCATTGCCATATCACCCTCCGATTAAGGCGTTAAAGTTTTTTGGCTTTTTCCACGGCTTCGTCGATGGAACCGACCATGTAGAACGCCTGCTCTGGCAGGTGATCGTATTCGCCTTCCATGATGCCTTTAAAGCCACGGATGGTGTCTTTCAGCGCCACGTATTTGCCCGGAGAACCGGTAAAGACTTCAGCCACGAAGAACGGCTGGGACAGGAAGCGCTGGATCTTACGTGCGCGAGCTACCACCAGTTTGTCTTCTTCAGACAGTTCGTCCATACCGAGGATGGCGATGATGTCTTTCAGTTCCTGATAACGCTGCAGGATGGACTGCACGCCACGCGCGGTGTCGTAGTGTTCCTGACCAACAACCAGCGGATCCAGCTGACGGCTGGTGGAGTCCAGCGGGTCAACGGCCGGGTAGATACCCAGGGAAGCGATCTGACGGCTCAGTACTACGGTTGCATCTAAGTGAGCAAAGGTAGTGGCTGGGGATGGGTCAGTTAAGTCATCCGCCGGTACGTATACCGCCTGTACGGAGGTGATAGAACCGGTTTTGGTGGAGGTGATACGTTCCTGCAGAACGCCCATCTCTTCCGCCAGGGTCGGCTGATAACCTACCGCTGAAGGCATACGACCCAGCAGTGCGGATACTTCCGTACCGGCCAGGGTGTAACGATAGATGTTATCGACGAACAGCAGTACGTCACGACCTTCGTCACGGAATTTCTCAGCCATGGTCAGGCCGGTCAGCGCAACGCGCAGACGGTTTCCCGGCGGCTCGTTCATCTGGCCGTACACCAGGGATACTTTATCGATAACGTTGGAGTCGGTCATTTCGTGGTAGAAGTCGTTACCCTCACGAGTACGCTCACCTACGCCCGCAAACACGGAGTAACCGGAGTGCTCGATCGCGATGTTACGGATCAGCTCCATCATGTTTACGGTTTTACCTACACCCGCACCACCGAACAGACCGACTTTACCGCCCTTCGCGAACGGACACATCAGGTCGATAACTTTGATGCCGGTTTCCAGCAGTTCCTGAGAGCTGGACAGCTCTTCATAGGACGGCGCTGCGCGGTGGATAGCCCAACGCTCTTCTTCGCCGATGTCGCCTTTCATGTCGACCGGTTGACCCAGTACGTTCATGATACGACCCAGCGTAGCTTTACCAACCGGGACTTCGATCGGGTGCTCGAGGTCTTTTACATCCAGACCGCGGCGCAGACCATCGGAAGAACCCATGGCGATGGTACGCACGATACCGCCGCCCAGCTGCTGCTGAACTTCCAGCACCAGAACTTCATTACCATTCTGTACCTCAAGGGCTTCGTACACGCGTGGTACGGCATCCTGAGGGAACTCGACGTCGACCACGGCGCCGATTACCTGGACAATCTTTCCAGTAGCCATCTTAAATCCTCTACGAAATAACCTGGTTAAACCGCGGCGGCCCCCGAGACGATCTCGGTGAGTTCCTGAGTAATGCTGGCCTGACGAGCTTTGTTGTATACCAACTGCAGCTCTTTAATCAGGCTGCCGCCATTATCGGTCGCGGCTTTCATCGCCACCATACGGGCGGCCTGCTCGCTGGCCAGGTTTTCAACCACGCCCTGATAAACCTGAGACTCGACGTAGCGGCGCAGGAGGGTATCCAGCAGCGCTTTCGGATCGGGCTCATACAGGTAATCCCAGGATTTACGTTTCAGATCAGCGTCTTCTGATGCCGGTAACGGCAGCAGCTGAGTGATCGTCGGAACCTGAGACATGGTGTTAATAAATTTGTTGCTGACAACGTACAGCTTGTCCAGACGGCCTTCATCATAGGCCTGCAACATCACTTTTACCGGGCCGATCAGTTCGGACAGGGATGGGTTATCCCCCATACCGGTCACCTGTGCAACAACGTTGCCGCCAACGGAGTTAAAGAAAGAGACGCCCTTAGAGCCGATCATTGCGAGGTCGCACTGAACGCCTTTATCGGACCATGCTTTCATTTCCGCCAGCAGTTTCTTGAACAGGTTAATGTTCAAGCCGCCGCACAAACCACGGTCGGTCGACACCACCAGGTAGCCCACGCGCTTAACGTCGCGTTCTTCCAGGTAAGGGTGCTTATATTCCAGATTACCGTTCGCAAGGTGACCAATCACTTTGCGCATAGTATCTGCGTAAGGACGGCTGGCCGCCATGCGCTCCTGCGATTTACGCATTTTGGAAGCGGCGACCATCTCCATCGCTTTAGTGATCTTTTGCGTGTTCTGGACGCTTGCGATCTTACTACGTATCTCTTTTGCGCCGGCCATGAGCTTCTCCTCAATGCCTTGCGGCCTGCCCTAAGACAGACCGCCAGACGTTACCAGGACTGGGTTGCTTTGAAGGAATCGAGGATGCCTTTCAGCTTGCCTTCGATTTCGTCGTTATAGCCACCGGACTGGTTAATCTCTTGCATCAGCGGAGCGTGATCACGGTCGACGTAAGCCAGCAGTGCGGCTTCGAAGCTACCGATTTTCGCCAGTTCTACATCAGCCAGATAACCACGTTCTGCTGCGAACAGAACCAGAGACTGCTGCGCGACGGACATCGGCGCATACTGTTTCTGTTTCAGCAGTTCGGTCACTTTCTGACCGTGGTCCAGCTGTTTGCGGGTTGCATCGTCGAGGTCGGATGCAAACTGGGAGAACGCCGCCAGTTCACGATACTGCGCCAGCGCGGTACGGATACCACCGGACAGTTTCTTCATGATCTTGGTCTGCGCTGCACCACCCACACGGGATACCGAGATACCCGGGTTAACCGCAGGACGAATACCGGCGTTGAACAGGTTGGTTTCCAGGAAGATCTGACCATCGGTAATGGAGATTACGTTGGTCGGAACGAACGCGGAAACGTCACCCGCCTGGGTTTCGATAATCGGCAGCGCGGTCAGGGAGCCGGTTTTCCCTTTCACTTCACCTTTGGTGAAGGCTTCAACGTATTCGGCGTTAACACGCGCAGCACGCTCCAGCAGACGAGAGTGGAGGTAGAATACGTCGCCCGGGAACGCTTCACGTCCTGGCGGACGACGGAGCAGCAGGGAGATCTGACGATAAGCAACAGCCTGTTTAGACAGGTCATCGTATACGATCAGCGCATCTTCACCGCGGTCGCGGAAGTATTCGCCCATTGCGCAACCGGCGTATGGCGCCAGGTATTGCAGTGCAGCAGATTCGGATGCAGTCGCTACCACCACGATGGTGTTAGCCAGCGCGCCGTGCTCTTCCAGTTTACGCACCACGTTAGAGATGGTGGACGCTTTCTGGCCGATAGCAACATAGACGCACTTGATGCCGGAATCACGCTGGTTGATGATGGCATCGATAGCCAGCGCAGTTTTACCGGTCTGACGGTCGCCGATGATCAGTTCACGCTGACCACGACCGATTGGGATCATGGCGTCAACGGATTTATAACCGGTCTGTACCGGCTGATCAACGGACTGACGTTCGATTACGCCCGGCGCGATCGCTTCAACGGCGGAGAAACCGTCGTTTTCCAGCGGACCTTTACCATCAATTGGCGCGCCCAGGGTGTTAACCACGCGGCCCAGCAGGCCACGACCAACCGGAACTTCCAGGATACGGCCAGTACATTTCACCTTCATGCCTTCGGCGAGGTCAGCGTACGGACCCATCACCACCGCACCGACGGAGTCGCGCTCCAGGTTCAGTGCGATAGCGTAACGGTTACCCGGCAGGGAGATCATCTCACCCTGCATACATTCGGCAAGGCCGTGGATGCGGATAACACCGTCACTTACAGAAACAATAGTACCTTCGTTATGAGCTTCGCTCACAACATTGAACTGAGCAATGCGCTGCTTGATCAGTTCGCTGATTTCGGTGGAATTCAGTTGCATGCTCCAGTCCCCTTAAGACTGCAAGACGTCTGCAAGGCGATCAAGACGGCCGCGTACGCTGCCATCAATGACCATATCACCCGCACGGATGATAATACCTGCCATAACAGACTTATCGATTTTGCAATTCAGCTTAACTTTGCGTGACAGACGTTTTTCCATCGCGCTGACGATCCTGGCAAGCTGTTCATCACTCAGTTGGTTGGCAGATATGACTTCTACCTCTGCGATGGCCTCACTGGCCGCGCGCAGGTGAATGAATTGCTCAAGAACGTCCGGGAGCACCTTCAGACGATTATTTTCCGCCATCACCTTAATCAGGTTCTGGCCGTTTTCGTCAAGTTGCTCGCCGCAGATAGCGATAAACGCTTCTGAGAGCGTTTCCGGCGCCAAAGCACCGGAGAGAAGCTCTGCCATTTGATCGTTTTTGGTCACTTCGGCGGCAAACGCCAGCATATCCTGCCAGCGTTCAACACTGTTGTGTTCGACGGCAAAGTCAAAAGCTGCTTTGGCGTAGGGGCGAGCTACCGTTACAAATTCAGACATCAGCCCCTCCCTCCTTACAGTTCAGCGACAAGTTTATCCACGATGTCGCTGTTAGCAGCTTCATCCACGGAACGTTCGATGATCTTCTCGGCGCCAGCAACAGCCAGGATAGCGACCTGCTTACGCAGCTCCTCGCGTGCACGTTTACGCTCAGCATCAATTTCAGCCTGCGCTTGTGCAACGATTTTGGTGCGTTCCTGTTCTGCTTCAGCTTTAGCTTCGTCCAGAATCTGAGAGCGGCGCTTGTTCGCCTGCTCAATGATTACCTGGGCTTCCGCTTTCGCTTTTTTCAGCTGGTCGGTCGCGTTGGCCTGTGCAAGGTCCAAATCTTTCTTAGCGCGTTCTGCAGAAGCTAAACCGTCAGAAATCTCTTTCTGGCGTTTTTCGATGGCAGCCATTAAAGGCGGCCATACGTACTTCATGCAGAACCATACGAAGATAACAAACGCGATGGCCTGGCCGAGGATTGTTGCGTTCATGTTCACAGCACAATACCTCTTTAATTAACTCTGTGGCTTAGGTTTCTAACAACTTACTACGCGACGGCGAACATCACGTACAGACCCAGACCTACAGCGATCATCGGGATAGCATCCACCAGACCCATAACGATAAAGAACTGAGTACGCAGCAGAGGGATCAGATCCGGCTGACGCGCTGCGCCTTCCAGGAATTTACCTCCGAGGATGCCGATACCGATCGCAGCACCGATTGCCGCCAGACCCATCATCACAGCGGCAGCCATGTACAGCAGATCCATATTCAGGTTTTCCATGACAGTCTCCAGTTTGTTTCAGTTAAAACGTAGTAGTGTTGGTAAAAATCAATGCTCTTCAGACGCCATCGACAGATAGACAATCGTCAGAACCATGAAGATGAAGGCTTGCAGCGTAATAATCAGGATGTGGAAAATGGCCCAAGGCACATTCAGAACCCACTGTGACCACCACGGCAACAGACCAGCAATCAGAATGAAAATCAGCTCACCGGCATACATGTTGCCGAACAGTCGCAGACCGAGAGAGACCGGTTTGGACAGCAGGCTTACCCCTTCAAGGATTAAGTTGACAGGAATGAACGCCCAGTGATTGAACGGCTGCATGGTCAGTTCTTTAACGAACCCACCCACGCCTTTCATTTTGATGCTGTAGAAAAGAATCAGGATGAACACGCCAAGCGCCATCGACAGGGTGATGTTCACGTCAGCAGACGGAACCACGCGCAGTGCAGGCAGGCCGAAAATGTGTTCGCCGATATAAGGAAGCAGGTCGATTGGCAGCAGGTCCATCAGGTTCATCAGGAAGACCCAGACGAACACGGTCAGCGCCAGCGGCGCGATAACCTTGCTCTTGCCATGGTACATGTCTTTGACGCTACCATGGACGAAGCCGATGATCATTTCGATGAAGGTCTGGAATTTCCCTGGTACGCCGCTGGTCGCTTTCTTAGCAACGCTACGGAACATGGCCAGGAACAGCAGACCGAGAACCACCGAGAAGAACATGGAGTCAATGTTGAGCGTCCAGAAGGTGGCCGGGGGGTTGTGCGGATCCACCAGCGAGAAAGTACGCAGGTCAATCTGAAGGTTGTTCAGATGGTGACCTATGTATTCCTGCGGCGTCATATTTTCTGAAGCCATGATGCCTTTTACCCTTTGTTGTTGATTACAGCTGGCGCCAGAACTTGTACCACCAGCACCAAAACCCACGTCACGATCAGTGGCAAAAATACCACTTTTAAAACGGCCAGCGCCACCGCCAGGAGGGCGAAGGTCAGCAACACCTTGAAGGCTTCACCGAAGGCGAAGGTCCAGGCCACACGGCCTTTTGCTGGTGTATGCGCCTGATGACGCCAGGCAAAAATCATAAACATCAGATTTGGCAAAACCACTGCCAAACCGCCGCATACCGCGGAAATGCCCCAGAAGGGGTCTTTGAGGCTGAACAGCAGTCCACTTGCCATTACTGCCAGTAACTGAATAAACAGAAGCTTGCGAGCAACGTTTCGACTCAAGAGCGACACTGACATCACGTTTTTACTCCTGCTCCCTTTGAGGTATGTCGCGTGTCGTATAAAACGTCCTTTAAGACGAAGAGTCAAGCATCAAAAAGCGGACAAATTATACGGTGACGCCCCGTGATTTCAAACAATAAGTAGCAAAATAGTGAATAAATGTTTAATTATTTTCCAACGGACAACTTTCCGCGCATTTCAGCGTTCTGTGAGCGGTCATACAAAACTGCAAATAACGTGGAAACACGGCAATTAAAGCGTGCATTAGATCACATAATAAACATTTCAAGCGCCCTTTAATGAATCAAGGACATAAAACACTATTTTTCATGCTTTTGATATTCAAGATAAAAAGTGAGGACATTATCTAAAACAACCCCACATACAATAAAAACCTTTTATTGACATTTATAATAAAAATTTAACATCGCTATGCTGTTTATCGTTGTCGATTTTTAGCACCCTGATATTTTCAAAGTTGACTATTTTGTCAGTGAATCAGTTACGCTAAGTTAACCGCAAGAAAAACCATAGTAAAAACATGGTTAAATGCAGCCCGATAAGAACGGGAGGTGTCCTTTATTTTTGTAACATTCACGGGCCACATTTTTTCCACATTTTTTGATAAAAATTAACTCGATTTTGGCGTAATCACCACCAGGTGCCGCTCCCCTTCCAGCTGAGGAACATGTAGCTCAATGACCTCGGCTATGGCATACCCTTCCGGCAGGTTTTCCATTTCGTCTTTTTGCGCTAACCCTTTGAGCGCATAGAAGTGACCGTTCGCGGCCGGCAAATGATGGCACCAGCTCACCATATCATTAAGCGATGCGAAGGCGCGGCTTATCACGCCATCAAACGGCGGCTCAGCCGGGAAAGCTTCCACGCGGCTCTGCACCGGGGTAACGTTATCCAGCTTCAGCTCATGCTGCACCTGACGCAGGAAGCGCACGCGTTTGCCAAGGCTGTCCAGCAGGGTGAAATGCGACTCCGGGCGCACGATAGCCAACGGGATCCCAGGCAGCCCCGGTCCCGTACCGACATCGATAAAGCGCGAGCCCTGCAGATAAGGCGCGACGACGATGCTGTCCAGGATATGACGCACCAGCATCTCATTTGGATCGCGAACGGAGGTCAGGTTATAGGCTTTGTTCCACTTATCGAGCAGCCCGACGTAAGCCACCAGCTGATTTTTCTGGTGATCGGTGAGCAAAATACCCGCTTCATCCAGCAGACGAGAAAGTTTGTTGAGCACGGTAAGTACCTTCAAAAAATAATGAGCCCGGAGGCGCTAACGCTTACCGGGCCAGGAATGATAAAGGCGAACGCTGATTATGCAACTGGGAAATCAGCGCGGCAGGCTGCCGCAATCAGGCGCTGCGACGCAGCATCCCCTGCTTTTTCAACCAAACCAGCAAAATAGAGATCGCCGCCGGGGTGATCCCGGAAATACGTGACGCCTGCCCTATCGACGACGGTTTATGGTCGTTTAGTTTAGCGATCACTTCATTAGACAGTCCGGTGACCTGACGGTAGTCGAGTGTCGCCGGTAACAAGGTATTCTCGTTGCGCTGCTGTTTCTCGATCTCATCCTGCTGGCGCGCGATATAGCCTTCATACTTCACCTGGATCTCAACCTGCTCAGCCGCCTGCCGATCTTCCAGCCCCGGCGCGAACGGCGAGAGCTGAACCAGCTGCTCGTAGGTCATTTCCGGACGACGCAGCAGATCTTCACCGCTGGCTTCGCGCGACAGCGGCGCGGTCAGGTGAGCGTTCACTTCGTTAGCGCTCTCAGCCTGAGGGTTCACCCAGGTCGATTTCAGGCGCTGGCGTTCACGCTCAATGCTTTCCAGCTTCTCGTTGTAACGCGCCCAGCGTTCATCATCCACCAGACCCAGTTCACGCCCCTGCTCAGTCAGACGCAGGTCGGCGTTGTCTTCGCGCAGCATCAGACGATATTCAGCACGAGAGGTAAACATGCGGTACGGTTCTTTGGTACCCAGAGTACACAGGTCATCCACCAGCACGCCGAGGTAGGCCTGATCGCGACGCGGTGCCCAGCCCTCTTTTTCCGCCGAGAAACGAGCTGCGTTAAGACCGGCCAGCAGACCCTGAGCCGCAGCTTCTTCATAACCGGTGGTGCCGTTGATCTGACCGGCGAAGAACAGACCCTGAATGAATTTGCTCTCGAGCGTCGGCTTCAGATCGCGCGGGTCGAAGAAATCGTACTCAATAGCGTAGCCAGGACGGACGATCCGCGCATTCTCCATCCCCTGCATCGAGCGGACGATTTGCATTTGCACATCGAACGGCAGGCTGGTGGAGATGCCGTTCGGATAAATTTCGTTTGAGGTCAGGCCTTCCGGTTCGAGGAAGATCTGATGTTGGTTGCGATCGGCAAAGCGCATGACTTTGTCTTCGATCGACGGGCAGTAGCGTGGACCGATCCCTTCGATCACCCCGGCGTACATGGGGCTGCGATCGAGGTTATTGCGGATCACGTCATGGGTTTTCTCGTTAGTGTGGGTGATATAGCACGGCACCTGGCGCGGATGCTGATCGGCAGATCCCATAAACGAGAAGACCGGCATTGGGTTATCGCCATGCTGTTGCGCCAGCACGCTGAAATCGATGGTGCGCGCGTCAATGCGCGGCGGGGTTCCGGTTTTCAGCCGGCTCACGCGCAGCGGCAGTTCACGCAGGCGACGAGACAGCGGGATCGACGGCGGGTCGCCGGCGCGTCCGCCGCTGTAGTTATCCAGACCAATATGGATTTTGCCGTCAAGGAAGGTCCCGACGGTCAGTACCACCGCTTTGGCTCGGAATTTGAGGCCCATCTGGGTGACCGCACCTACGACACGATCGTTTTCGACAATCAGATCTTCCACTGCCTGCTGGAAGATCATCAGGTTCGGCTGGTTCTCCAGCGCAGTGCGTACCGCCTGACGGTACAGCACGCGGTCAGCCTGGGCGCGAGTGGCGCGCACCGCGGGGCCTTTGCTGGCGTTTAGTATCCTAAACTGAATGCCTGCCTGATCGATCGCTTTGGCCATCAGACCGCCGAGCGCGTCCACTTCTTTTACCAGGTGTCCTTTCCCAATGCCGCCAATCGCCGGGTTGCAGCTCATCTGCCCCAGCGTGTCGATATTGTGTGTCAAAAGCAGGGTCTGTTGACCCATACGCGCTGCGGCCATTGCGGCCTCAGTGCCTGCGTGACCCCCGCCAATGATAATGACGTCAAAAGGATCCTGATAAAACATGGTGGTCTGCCTCGCATAACGCGGTTTGAAAATGGATTGAAGCCCGGGCCGTGGATTCTACTCGGCTTTGGTCTTTTGAGAAAGACTCCGGGATCCTGAGTATTAAAAAGAAGATCTTTATATAGAGATCTGTTCTATTGTGATCTCTTATTAGGATCAACTCTCTTTGTGGATAAGTCGGATCCACGAAGTAAGATCAAAAGCTTAAGAAGGATCACTATCTGTGAATGATCGGTGATCCTGGTCCGTATAAGCTGGGATCAGAATGAAGGGTTATGCACAGCTCAAAAACCATACTCCGGTTATTCTTTGGATAACTACCGGTTGATCCAAGCTTTTAAGCATGGTTATCCACAGAAGAACGGACGATCTTTACAATTCTCAGAGCAAATTTTTCCAGGATCCCAGCCAGATTTCCGCCGGATCCTCCGGAATTTCATGTTCCAGCACGTTGATCTTCAGAGTCTCGCCGATCTGTTTTGCCCCGCAGGCCTTCAGCGCCGCTTCTAATTTATCGATCGCGCCGCAAAAAGTGTCGTATTCACGGCTGCCGATCCCGATGGCGCCAAAGCGCACGGCGGAAAGATCGGCCTGCTGCGCCAGCAGTGCGTCATAGAAGGGAACCAGGTTGTCGGGAATGTCGCCGGCGCCATGGGTGGAAGAGATAACTAACCAGATCCCTTGCGCCTGCAGATCGTCCACCAGCGGGCCGTGCTGGATTTCAGTGCTGTAACCTGCTTCTTCCAGCTTTTCTGCCAGATGCTCCGCTACGTATTCCGCACTGCCCAGGGTGCTGCCGCTGATAAGTGTAATGTCTGCCATAGATCGCCGATCGCCCGCTCAACTGTTCAGAGTGGCGTATTGTACGCTGTGAGCGAGCTGGGATCTACCTGTGGAAAAATGTGGGATTAAAAAAACGATCAGGGCTTAATGGTGCGCATGATCGGGTTCTGCAGCACGATCAGGGTTTCAGTGGACTGAATTTCATCAATTGTTTGGATCTTGTTGATAAGTACCTGCTGCAGGGCATCGATGGATTTACACATCACCTTAATAAAGATGCTGTAGTGGCCGGTGGTGTAGTAAGCCTCGGTCACCTCCTCCAGGCTTTCCAGGCGGGCGAGGGCGGAGGGATAGTCTTTGGCGCTCTTGAGAATAATGCCGATGAAGCAGCCGACGTCATAGCCCAGCTGTTTGGGGCTGACGTCAATGCGCGCGCCAGTAATGATGCCCGCCTGTTTCATCTTTTCGACGCGCACATGAATAGTGCCCGGGCTGACGCTGAATTGTTTGGCCAGTTCGGCATAGGCGGTACGGGCGTTGGCCATGAGCGCATCGAGAATGCCGCGGTCCAGATTGTCGATCTGATAATTTTCCATATCTTTTTCTTATGAAGTTTGACGGTTCTTACTATTTTAGCTCTATATTTTGTTGAATTAAAATTTGTCGAGCCTTTTTATTGATTGATTATTGTATTGACGGCCTGTTTTGTTGCTTAATCAATGGCAACAGGACGCAGGAGTCATAAAAATGAAAACCGCTTATATCGCAAAACAACGCCAGATCAGTTTCGTTAAATCCCATTTTTCCCGTCAGCTGGAAGAGAAGCTTGGCCTGATTGAAGTCCAGGCGCCAATCTTAAGCCGCGTGGGCGATGGGACGCAGGATAACTTGTCCGGCTGCGAGAAAGCGGTTCAGGTGAAAGTGAAAACACTGCCCGACGCCCAGTTCGAAGTGGTTCATTCGCTGGCGAAATGGAAGCGTCAAACCCTGGGACAACACGACTTCAGCGCGGGCGAAGGGCTGTACACGCACATGAAGGCCCTTCGCCCCGATGAAGACCGTCTTACGCCGATCCACTCCGTCTATGTCGACCAGTGGGACTGGGAGCGGGTGATGGGGGATGAAGAGCGCCACGTCGGCACGCTGAAGGCGACCGTCGAAGCGATCTACGCCGGGATCAAAGCCACCGAGCTGGCGGTCAGCCAGGAATTTGGCCTGACACCGTTCCTGCCGGAACAGATCCACTTTGTTCACAGCCAGGCGCTGCTGAGTCGCTATCCGGATCTTGATGCCAAAGGCCGCGAGCGAGCGATTGCCAAAGAGCTGGGCGCCGTCTTCTTAATCGGCATCGGCGGCAAACTCTCTGATGGCAAGCGCCATGATGTACGTGCCCCGGATTATGATGACTGGAGCACTGAGGTTTCTGAAGGCTTTGCCGGACTGAACGGCGATATCCTGGTATGGAACCCGGTGCTGGAAGATGCGTTCGAGATCTCATCAATGGGGATCCGCGTTGACGCCGCGGCGCTAAAACGCCAGCTGGCGCTGACTGGCGACGAAGATCGCCTGCAACTGGAGTGGCACCAGGCGCTGCTGCGCGGCGAGATGCCGCAGACTATCGGCGGCGGCATTGGCCAGTCTCGCCTGACGATGCTGCTGCTGCAGCTCGACCATATCGGCCAGGTGCAGTGCGGCGTATGGCCGGCACAGGTTCGCGAAAGCGTTCCCGCGCTGCTGTAACGATTAGCGCCGCCAGCGTCGCAGCAGGCGGCTACGCAACCCGGTATCAAAGCGCCAGATATGATCGAAGATGCGCATGATGCCGGGTTTGCCGTGTACCGACATCGCCACCGCGTGAAAACGGTGCTGATGCTTTCGCTGTAGCTCCCCCACCTGCGCAATCACCTCATCCGGCAACCGCTGGGCAATAAAGTCGGAGATCACCACGGCATCCGCATCCACCCACTGCGGGTTTTGCAGACGTTCAATAATGGCGCGAAAACAGCTGGCCAGATCGGTGCCGCCGTGAAAGCGCTGGCTCAGAAAGCGGATCGCCTGCTCCAGGCCGCCCTCGCAGGTCAGTTCGTAGTGCACCACTTCGCTGGAGAACAGCATAATAAAGCAGCGGCGGTTATCCGCCAGCGCGACGCGCATCAGGGCCAGACAAAAGGCTTTGGCGCACTGCTCGTTAAAACCGCCCATCGATCCCGACGTATCGACGCAGACAATAAAGGGCCCGCGAGGCTGTTCATCAAAATCCTGCCGCGTCACCGGGCGTTCGGTGATTTTTTCGCGCCAGGCGTCACCGTGCAGCCGGTAAGTCAGGAGCTGTTTCTCCACCAGCTTGCGATAAAATTCGAACTCCAGCTCCGTGATGCCGAGCGTCGCCAGCTCCGGCGGCAGCAGGCGCAGAATGTCATCGCTCTGCTGGAGGCCGTCGACCTGTTCCGGCACCGTCGCTGGCTCGCGCACCAGGCTACGGAAGGTCTCCATCGGCGCGTCTTTCTTCGGCACGGATTTCGCTTCCCGTGAACGCCCTAGCTGTTCCGCCAGCTGCAGCAGCTCCGGCTGCTGGTTAAGAAAATCGCCATAGCGCACGATCAGCTGATAGTCGCCACGTTTCAGTTCGCCGGCACTCATATCCCACAGGCGTCCGGCGGCGGTGTCATTCTCCGCCAGCACCGGATCGAGCTGACCGCTGAGTGTCATTCGTTCCTGGACCTCACTGAGCAACTGATCGCGCTCCTCATCCAGCAACTGCTGATTAAGGCTGGTGGCTTGCACCACCAGGCTTAGGCGCCAGCGCTGTAAAAACAGCGTATGCAGCGCCGGGGTAAAGGTAGCATTGTCGTCCACCAGCTTCTGCGCCTGGGCGGCAAAAGGGGACTGGAGCTGGTGCAGCTTGCCGAGGATCTGCGGTAGCTGGACGATAAACTGTGAGGTAGAGAGCAGTTGAGCCTGCTGATAGGTTTGTACTTCGGCGTCCAGATCCGGCGGGATGTTAACCTCTTTTAAGCGGGCGCGAACGGCTTCCCGCCAGCGCGGAATATCCGCCGCGATGATGTTTTTCAGGCGGGGAAATTTCTCAAAGAAAACCGCCAGCTGCGGAGAGGCCAGCAGCGCCAGCAGCATCTCCTCGATCATTCCCTCTTCGCTGACTGCCAGCATGACATTCAGCATATCCAGCGTCATGGCTGCTTCGCCTGTTTAATCTGCGCGCCGACGTCCTGCAGGCTGGCTTCGATTCTTCCCAGCCACTCGACCGGGATAAACAGGCACTTCTGCTGCTCGCTGAAGCGGTTATGTTGCTGGTGCCACTCATCGTCCAGCGCCTCCAGCTGCTGGCGAATTTCCGCCGGCATGTTCTCCTGCGACGCGCTGCCGGGCAGCGCGAGGCGTGAGCCCTGCAGGCTGACGTCGCGAACGACCAGATGCTGGCTGGTGTCGACATCCATATTGAGCAGTTGGGCAAAGCCGATCCCGTTGAGCTTGCCGCGGATCTCGCCGCCTTTTTCCAGCCAGCTGGCTAACGCCTCGCGCTCAAAAGTAATGTGGATCACTTCCATATCGTGAAGTTTGAGCGGCTGCTGCAGCAGCAGGGTCAGGGTGGATCCCTGGATCTCCGCCGGCAGCTCATAGTGCGGCTTGCGGCTAAACATGCCGCCAAGGCGGGTGACCTTTAGCGCCGTTTTGTCACTTTGCTGCTGTTGGATCTGAATGCGTCGCTGCACAATCGCCCCGAGCCGCGTCAGCATTGCCTGCTGCTGCCAGGCGTGGCAGGTCATCAGCGTTTCCAGCTGCTGCGACATCAGGTGCATGCTCTCGACGTTGTGCCACAGACAATCTTTCAGCAGGATAAGATCTATCGGCGCGATGCTGTCGCGGCCGCTGAAGAAGGCGCTGGCCTGCAGCAGGCGAATGGCCTTTTTCCAGCGGCGATCTGAAACGTACGGCGCGTTTGGCAGGGCATCCAGCTGCTGGCGCAGCTGGAATATCAGCTCAAACACCGCGTCCGGTAGTTTGATATTGCCGATCTGCTGCTGCCATTGCGTAAACTCCTCGTCGCTTACCTGCAGCGCGCTGGGCACCGGATTGCTGTTTTCATCCTGTTGGCTGACCAGCATCGAACGGAAATTTCCTTTATCCTGCACTTTATCAAGCCACAGACGGATCAGCATTCGGTCATACAGCGCTTCCAGGCTGCTGTCGGCTTCGGGGAGTTCGTTCGAGGCGGCCACCAGCAGGCGCATCGGGATTTTCTCTTCGTGAGCGCCATTGCGGAAGTGACGTTCGTTAATCGCCGTCAGCAGGGTGTTGAGGATAGCCGGACCCGCTTTCCATATTTCATCGAGGAACACGATTTCTGCTTCCGGCAGGTAGCCGGCGGTTAAACGCTCGTAGCGCCCTTCATCTTTCAGCGCCTGAATGGACAGTGGGCCAAAAACCTCTTCCGGGGTGGAAAAGCGGGTCATCAGGTATTCAAAAGCGCGCGCCTGCTGGAAGGCGAACTTGAGGCGGCGGGCAATCAGGCTTTTGGCGATCCCCGGCGGACCGAGCAAAAATACGCTCTCGCCGCTGAGCGCCGCCAGCAGGCACAGGCGTATCGCGTGGCTGCGTTCAAAGAGTCCTTTTCGAGTGCCGCGCTGAGTCGGGAAATTCTTTCAGCCAGTAAATGTGTTTGAGCCATAATTGAGTTGCGTGCTTTGTCATGTATCGTTATTGGGACGAGTATAGATGTTAGAGCAGGGGCGGTAATAGCCTGAAGAATCGATTTATTTTTTTTGAGCCAGGTTAATATGGTGTCTGTTAGGGGTACGATTTCACAAATAATCGTGCATACTGTGCGCTTTTTGTGGGCCAAGGGACTAGGCACACATTTGTTTTATAAACGAAAAGACTAGTCTATGAGCACTGATAATAAACAATCGTTGCCGGCGTTAACGCTGGCGGCCATCGGCGTGGTGTACGGTGATATCGGTACCAGTCCACTGTATACCCTGCGTGAATGCCTGTCAGGTCAGTTTGGCTTTGGCGTTGAGCGCGATGCCGTTTTTGGCTTTTTGTCGCTGATTTTCTGGCTGTTAATCTTTACCGTATCGATTAAATACATCACCTTCGTGATGCGGGCGGATAACGCCGGGGAAGGCGGGATCTTAACGCTGATGTCACTGGCCGGACGCAATACCTCGGCGCGGATGACCTCTGTGCTGGTGATCCTCGGCCTGATCGGCGGCAGTTTCTTCTATGGCGAAGTGGTGATAACCCCGGCGATTTCGGTCATGTCGGCGATAGAGGGGTTAGAAATTATCGCCCCGCAGCTCGATAGCTGGATTGTGCCGATCTCCATTATCGTGCTTACCCTGCTGTTTATGATCCAGAAGCACGGGACCGGGATGGTCGGCAAGCTGTTTGCGCCGATTATGCTGATTTGGTTCCTGTTGCTGGCGGTGCTTGGCGCGCGAAGCATTTACGCTAACCCGGAAGTTCTGCAGGCGCTGAACCCCTACTGGGCGGTGCACTTCTTCCTGCAGTACAAGACCGTTTCCTTTATTGCGCTTGGCGCGGTGGTGCTGTCGATTACCGGGGTGGAAGCGCTGTACGCCGATATGGGGCACTTCGGCAAACTGCCGATCCGCGTCGCCTGGTTCTCCGTCGTACTGCCTTCGCTGGTGCTGAACTATTTTGGCCAGGGGGCATTGCTGCTTAAGCATCCGGAAGCGATTAAAAACCCGTTCTTCCTGCTGGCGCCGGAGTGGGCGCTGATCCCGATGCTGATTATCGCCACGCTGGCGACGGTTATCGCCTCGCAGGCGGTGATCTCCGGGGTCTTCTCCTTAACCCGTCAGGCGGTGCGTCTGGGCTATCTGTCGCCGATGCGCATCATCCACACCTCGGAAATGGAGTCCGGGCAGATCTATATCCCGTTTATTAACTGGCTGCTGTATGTCTCGGTAGTGATCGTCATCGTCAGCTTCGAGCACTCCTCTAACCTGGCGGCGGCGTACGGTATCGCGGTAACGGGCACCATGGTGCTGACCTCCATCCTTTCGGCAACGGTGGCGCGCAAAAACTGGCACTGGAATAAGCTGTTCGTTGGGCTGATGCTGGTGGCCTTCCTGTGCATTGATGTTCCGCTGTTCTCGGCGAACCTCGATAAGATTGTCTCCGGCGGCTGGCTGCCGTTATCCCTGGGTCTGGTGATGTTTACGGTGATGACCACCTGGAAGAGCGAGCGCTTCCGCCTGCTGCGTCGGATGCACGAGCACGGCAACTCGCTGGAAGCGATGATCTCTTCACTGGAGAAATCGCCGCCGGTACGCGTCCCGGGTACCGCGGTGTATATGTCCCGCGCCCTGAACGTGATCCCGTTTGCCCTGCTGCATAACCTGAAGCACAACAAGGTGCTGCATGAGCGAGTGATCCTCCTGACCCTGCGCACCGAGGACGCGCCTTACGTGCATAACGTTCGCCGGGTGCAGATTGAGCAGCTGTCGCCCTCGTTCTGGCGGGTGGTGGCCAGCTACGGCTGGCGGGAAACGCCAAATGTCGAAGAGGTGTTCCATCGCTGTGGCCTGGAAGGACTCAGCTGCCGGATGATGGAGACCTCGTTCTTTATGTCCCATGAGTCGTTGATTATCGGCAAACGGCCGTGGTATCTGCGTCTGCGCGGCAAGCTTTATCTGCTGTTGCAGCGTAACGCCCTGCGCGCGCCGGATCAGTTTGAAATCCCGCCAAACCGGGTTATCGAGCTCGGTACTCAGGTCGAAATCTGATGTCAAAAAAGCCCTTCCGTTGCGAAGGGCTTTTTGTTTCTCACTCCGTTTGTCATGTCCTGTCGCTGTCTCGCGAAACGTTTCGATGGCGATCACATTTCTCTCTTCTGGTGATGGTTTTCTGCTCACACATTGATAATAATTATTGTAGCGAAACGTTTCGCTAGTGGAGCAAAAGAGAAAAAATGAAAAAAGGCACCGTACTTAACGCTGATATTTCCGCGGTCATCTCCCGCCTGGGTCACACCGATACGCTGGTGGTCTGCGATGCCGGATTGCCGGTTCCCCGCAGCAGCGCGCGCATCGATATGGCGTTAACCCAGGGCGTACCTTCATTTATGCAGGTTCTGGAAGTGGTGACGACGGAAATGCAGGTTGAAGCGGCTGTCATCGCGGAGGAAATTAAGACGCATAATCCACAGCTCCACGCGACGTTGCTCAACCATCTTGAGCAGCTGCAGCAGCACCAGGGAAATACCATTGAAATTCGTTACACCAGTCATGAGCAGTTCAAAAAACAAACCGCAGACAGTCAGGCGGTAATTCGCAGCGGGGAGTGTTCCCCGTTCGCGAATATCATTCTCTGTGCCGGCGTGACGTTCTGAGGTCGCCGTCATGGAAGCCTTATTGCAACTGAAAGGGATCGATAAAGCGTTCCCTGGCGTCAAGGCGCTCTCCGGCGCCTCGCTGAATGTCTATCCTGGCCGGGTGATGGCGCTGGTGGGTGAGAACGGCGCCGGTAAATCCACCATGATGAAAGTGCTGACCGGGATCTACACCCGTGACGCCGGCGCTTTATTATGGCTCGGTAAAGAGACCACCTTTAACGGCCCAAAATCTTCCCAGGAAGCCGGGATCGGCATTATCCATCAGGAACTGAACCTGATCCCGCAGTTGACGATCGCCGAGAACATCTTCCTTGGCCGCGAGTTCGTTAACCGCTTTGGCAAAATCGACTGGAAGCGGATGTATGCCGAAGCCGACAAGCTGCTGGCGAAGCTGAATCTCCGTTTTACCAGCCAGAAGCTGGTGGGCGATCTGTCGATTGGCGATCAGCAAATGGTGGAGATCGCCAAAGTGCTGAGCTTCGAGTCGAAGGTCATCATTATGGATGAACCGACCGACGCGCTGACCGATACCGAAACCGAATCGCTGTTCCGCGTGATCCGCGAACTAAAATCGCAGGGGCGCGGCATCGTCTACATCTCCCACCGCATGAAAGAGATCTTCGAGATTTGCGACGACGTGACCGTGTTCCGCGACGGGCAGTTTATCGCCGAACGTGAGGTCTCTTCGCTGGATGAAGACCGTCTGATCGAAATGATGGTTGGCCGGAAGCTGGAAGATCAGTATCCGCATCTGGCTAAGGCGCCGGGTGCGGTGCGTCTGAAAGTCGATAATCTCTGCGGCCCGGGCGTGGAAAACGTGACCTTTACCCTGCGCCAGGGGGAAATCCTCGGCGTCGCCGGGCTGATGGGCGCCGGGCGGACCGAGCTGATGAAAGTGTTGTATGGCGCACTGCCGCGCAGCAGCGGCTCTGTGACGCTCGACGGTCACGAAGTGGTGACCCGTTCGCCGCAGGATGGTCTGGCGAACGGCATTGTCTATATCTCCGAAGACCGTAAGCGCGACGGCTTAGTGCTCGGGATGTCGGTAAAAGAAAATATGTCCCTGACCGCCTTGCGCTACTTTAGCCGGACGGGAGGGAGCCTCAAGCATAAAGATGAACAGCAGGCGGTCAGTGATTTCATCCGGCTGTTTAACGTGAAAACGCCGTCCATGGAGCAGGCGATCGGCCTGCTCTCCGGCGGCAACCAGCAAAAGGTCGCCATCGCCCGCGGGCTGATGACCCGGCCGAAGGTCCTGATCCTCGATGAGCCGACCCGTGGCGTCGACGTCGGGGCGAAGAAAGAGATCTACCAGCTCATCAATCAGTTCAAAGCCGATGGCCTGAGCATCATTCTGGTCTCCTCCGAGATGCCGGAAGTGTTGGGCATGAGCGATCGCATCATAGTGATGCATGAAGGGCATCTCGGCGGTGAATTCACACGCGAGCAGGCCACCCAGGAAGTATTGATGGCTGCCGCTGTGGGCAAGCTTAACCGTGTGAATCAGGAGTAAGAAAGATGACAACCCAGGCTGTTTCTGGTCGCCGTTATTTCACGAAAGCGTGGCTGATGGAGCAAAAATCGCTGATTGCCCTGCTGGTGCTGATCGCGGTGGTATCGACCATGAGCCCCAACTTTTTTACCGTCAATAACCTGTTCAATATTCTGCAGCAGACCTCCGTTAACGCCATTATGGCGGTAGGGATGACGTTGGTCATACTGACCTCGGGGATCGACCTGTCCGTCGGTTCCCTGCTGGCGCTCACCGGCGCGGTGGCGGCGTCGATCGTTGGCATTGAGGTGAATGCGCTGGTGGCGGTCGCTGCTGCCCTCGCATTAGGTGCGGCGATCGGAGCAGTCACCGGGGTGATTGTGGCGAAAGGCCGCGTGCAGGCTTTCATCGCCACCCTGGTGATGATGCTGCTGCTGTGCGGCGTGACCATGGTGTACACCAACGGCAGCCCGATCAATACCGGCTTTAGCGATAATTCCGATCTGTTCGGCTGGTTTGGTATCGGGCGTCCGCTGGGGATCCCGACGCCGGTATGGATCATGGCGATTGTCTTCCTGGCGGCCTGGTACATGCTGCACCATACTCGCCTGGGCCGTTATATCTATGCCCTTGGCGGTAATGAGGCAGCGACGCGTCTGTCCGGGATTAGCGTCAATAAAGTCAAAATTATCGTTTACGCGTTGTGCGGGATGCTGGCGTCGCTGGCCGGGATTATCGAAGTGGCGCGCCTCTCCTCCGCACAGCCAACGGCCGGGACAGGCTATGAGCTGGACGCCATTGCGGCAGTCGTGCTCGGTGGCACTAGCCTGGCGGGCGGCAAAGGACGCATTGTCGGCACGCTGATTGGCGCGCTGATCCTTGGCTTCCTGAATAATGGTTTGAACCTTTTAGGCGTTTCTTCCTATTACCAGATGATCGTTAAAGCGGTGGTGATTTTGCTGGCGGTACTGGTAGATAACAAAAAGCAGTAACTGAGAACTCTACAGGACATCTTAACTATGAATATGAAAAAACTGGCGACCCTGGTCTCTGCTGTTGCGCTAAGTGCGACCGTTAGCGCGAACGCGATGGCCAAAGACACCATCGCTCTGGTTATCTCTACTCTCAACAACCCGTTTTTCGTGTCTCTGAAAGACGGCGCGCAAAAAGAAGCTGACAAACTGGGCTACAACCTGGTGGTGCTCGATTCCCAGAACAACCCGGCGAAAGAGTTGGCTAACGTTCAGGATTTAACGGTGCGCGGCGCGAAGCTGTTGCTGATCAACCCCACCGACTCTGATGCCGTCGGCAATGCTGTGAAGATGGCGAACCAGGCAAAAATCCCGGTCATCACCCTTGACCGTCAGGCGACAAAAGGCGATGTCGTGAGCCACATCGCCTCTGACAACGTGCAGGGCGGAAAAATGGCGGGCGATTACATCGCGAAAAAGCTGGGTGAAAGTGCGAAAGTTATTGAGCTGCAGGGCATTGCCGGGACTTCCGCGGCGCGCGAGCGTGGCGAAGGCTTCAAACAGGCTGTGGCGGCGCACAAGTTCAATGTTCTGGCCAGCCAGCCGGCCGATTTCGACCGTACCAAAGGGCTGAACGTGATGCAGAACCTGCTGACCGCCCATCCTGACGTCCAGGCGGTGTTCGCGCAGAATGATGAAATGGCGCTCGGCGCCCTGCGCGCGCTGCAGACCGCAGGCAAGTCCGATGTGATGGTGGTTGGATTTGACGGCACTCCGGATGGCGAAAAAGCAGTAAACAGTGGCAAACTGGCGGCGACCGTCGCACAGTTGCCGGAGCAGATCGGCGCGAAAGGCGTTGAGACTGCTGATAAGGTACTGAAGGGCGAAAAAGTGGAGGCTAACTACCCGGTTGAGCTGAAGCTGGTCGTTAAGCAGTAATATGCGATTCGGACTGGCAACGGTCCGAGGGACAATATAAAAAAGAAAAGCAGGGCATGCGCCACCGGATCCCGGTGGCGCGCTTTCCCGGGAACAGAAACGATGAAAACTGCAGGCAAACTTGTCGTCCTTGGCAGCATCAATGCCGATCACATTCTCAACCTTGACGCTTTCCCGACACCGGGTGAAACCGTCACCGGCAACCACTACCAGCTGGCGTTCGGGGGGAAAGGGGCCAACCAGGCGGTGGCCGCCGGGCGCAGCGGGGCGGATATCGCGTTTATCGCCTGCACCGGCGATGACGACATCGGTGAACGCATCCGCCGCCAGCTGGCAAGCGATAAAATCGATGTGGCGCCTGTGCGCGCGGTCGCCGGGGAAGCAACCGGCGTGGCGTTAATCTTCGTTAACGCCGAAGGTGAGAATGTCATCGGTATTCATGCCGGCGCCAATGCGGCATTATCCGTCGCTCAGGTAGAGGCGGAAAAAGCGCGGATCGCCAGCGCGCAGGCGTTGTTGATGCAGCTCGAGTCACCGCTGGAGAGCGTGCTGGCGGCGGCGAAAATCGCCCATCACCATCAGACCACCGTGGTGCTTAATCCCGCGCCAGCGCGTGAACTATCCGATGAACTGCTGGCGCTGGTGGATATCATTACCCCCAACGAAACCGAAGCGGAAAAGCTGACGGGTATTCGCGTTGAGAGTGACGAGGATGCGGCAAAAGCCGCCGACGTGCTGCATGCCAAAGGCATTGGTACCGTGATGATCACCCTCGGCAGCCGCGGCGTCTGGCTCAGTGCCGAAGGCGAAAGCCGCCGGATCCCAGGGTTTCGTGTGCAGGCTATTGATACTATCGCCGCCGGCGACACCTTCAACGGCGCGCTGGTAACCGCGCTGCTGGAAGGGACCGACCTGCCGGAGGCGATCCGCTTTGCGCATGCCGCGGCGGCGATTGCCGTAACCCGCAAAGGCGCGCAGCCTTCCGTGCCGTGGCGCACAGAGATCGATGAATTTTTAGCGCAACAGGGGTAATGCTTGGCTACGATGAAAGATGTGGCCCGCGTAGCGGGCGTTTCCACATCGACGGTGTCACACGTCATCAATAAGGACCGCTTTGTCAGCGAGGCGATCACCGCCAAAGTCGACGCCGCGATCAAAAGCCTTAACTACGCCCCCTCTGCGCTGGCGCGTAGCCTCAAGCTTAATCAAACCCGCACCATCGGCATGCTGATCACCGCCAGTACCAATCCGTTTTATTCGGAGCTGGTGCGGGGCGTGGAGCGCAGCTGCTTTGAGCGGGGTTATAGTCTCGTACTCTGTAATACGGAAGGTGATGAGCAGCGAATGAATCGTAATCTGGAGACGTTAATGCAAAAACGCGTCGATGGATTACTGCTGCTGTGCACTGAGACCCACCAACCCTCTCCGGAAATTATGCAGCGCTATCCGTCGGTTCCGACGGTCATGATGGACTGGGCGCCGTTTGATGGCGATAGCGATCTGATTCAGGATAACTCGCTGCTCGGTGGTGATATGGCGACCCAGTACCTGATCGATCAAGGGTATTCACACATCGCCTGCATTGCCGGCCCGCTGGATAAAACCCCGGCGCGTCTGCGCCTTGAAGGTTACCATGCCGCGATGGCGCGCTGCGGTCTGCCCGTAGCCGAGGGATACGTGGTGACCAGCGATTTTGAGTTTGGCGGCGGGTTTAGCGCGATGCAGCGGCTGCTGGCGTTGCCGCAGCGGCCGCAGGCGGTGTTTGTCGGTAACGATGCCATGGCGGTTGGCGCTTATCAGGCGTTATACCAGGCCGGGCTGCAGATCCCGCAGGATATGGCGCTGGTGGGTTACGATGATATTGAACTGGCTCGCTATATGACGCCGCCGTTGACCACCATTCATCAACCGAAAGATGAGCTGGGGGAACTGGCCATCGACGTGCTGATCCATCGCATGGCCGACCCGCAGCAAAAACAGCAGCGCGTACAGTTAACCCCGGAGCTGGTGGTCCGCGGTTCCGCTTAGCGTTTGTGCCGCTCGCTAATCAGGTTGCGGCCATCCTTCGCTCTTAACAGCATAAACATCAGCGCCGACACGATGGTTATCACGCCCATGGTAATAAAGGTGTAGTGAAACTGCTCTACGGTGCTGGCGCTGTCAAAACCTTCATAGAAGCGCAGCACCGCAGCGCTGATGGCCACCCCGAGACTGATGGAAAGCTGCTGGGTGACGGCCAGCAGGCTGTTGCCGCTGCTGGCATTGTCATCCGTCAGATCGGCCAGGGTAATGGTATTCATGGCGGTAAACTGCGTGGACATCGCCATCCCCAGCACGAACAGCGGCAGAAGAAGCATCCACAGCGGCATTTCTGGCGACTGCAGCGAGAACTGGGCAATCATAAGGCCAATAAACACGGTGATCCCCACCAGGGTCTTACGATAGCCAAACCAGCGCAGCACCTGGGTAACGGTAGATTTCGCAATAATCGAGCCGATAGCGGTGGGGGCGATCATACAGCCGGCGATAATAGCCGGATAGCCGAAGCCAACCTGTAGCATGAGCGGCATCAGAAACGGCACGCAACCGGTACCCAACCGCGTGGCAAGGTTGCCGGCAATGCCAACCGAGAACGTATGGGTCTTAAATAAAGAGAGCGAGATAAGCGGCGCAGGATGGCGGCGCGCGTGACGGACATAGGCCAGGAGCAATATCAGACTGACGGCGATCACCGCCAGCGCCAGCCATGTCGCCACAATTTTTTCGCCAAACAGTTCAATACCGCTGGAAAATAACACCAGGCTTAAGCCAAATAACAGAAAACCGGTTATATCGAAGCGTCGGCGCGGCGTTGTGAAATTTGGCATGTATTTACGGGCGTACAGAATGCCGATCACGCCGATGGGTATGTTTATCAGGAAAATCCAATGCCAGCTGGCCCAGGTAACAAATACCCCGCCGAGCACCGGACCCAGAATCGGTCCCACCAGTCCTGGCATGGTGACAAAGTTCAGAACCGGCAGCAGTTCGCTGCGCGGATAGGCGCGCAGGAGGGCCAGCCTCGCCACCGGCATCATCATCGCCCCGCCGATCCCCTGAATGACGCGAAAAATGACCAGTTCCGTTAATGAACTGGAGAGCGCGCAGGCGAGGGAGCCGAGAGTAAACAGGCTAACGGCGATGATAAAGACCCGACGCGTGCCGAAGCGATCGGCCAGCCAGCCGCTGACCGGGATCAGCATCGCCACCGTCAGCGTATAGCTGATGATGGCCGACTGCATTGCTAACGGGGAACGATTCAGGCTGTGGGCGATAGCCGGGAGGGCAGTGTTAAGAATGGTGGCATCCAGCGCCTGCATAAAGAAGGCCATCGCCGCAATCCACGGCAGGCCGGCCATGCTGCGCCCTTTTTTTCCGCTCATGCCAAATCCTTGTTATTGATTTACGTGGTGTGGGGCGTTTAGCAGCGCCTGGCAGGCAAGTAAGGCACCCGGCGCATCACTGTTGAGAATGGCATCGACAATCGCCTGGTGGAGATCGAGCTTCACCACTTCATTTTGCGTAATTGATGTGAAGTAAGTGTGGTAGACCGAATGAAATAAAGAAGCGAATGAGCTGAGGAAAGGATTACCGCTCATTTCATAGATATGTTCATGCCAGGCCATATCGACTGCTATCCAGCGATCGCGCTGAAAATGGCGTTTCAGGGCAATCATCTCTTCCATTAGGGTATTGAGCTGCGCTTTCTGCTCTGCGGTGCCGTGGGCGGCAGCGAGAAAACAGGCCTGTGGCTCCAGGCTGCTGCGCATGACGAGAAAGTGGCTCACCACCTCTTCGAAGTTATCTTCTGTTAGCCACCAGGAGAGGAGCTCTTTATCAAGGAAGTTCCAGCTGCTGCGCGGCATGACCCGGGTGCCAATGCGAGGGCGGGGCAGCAGCATGCCTTTTGCAGTGAGTGTCTTCACCGCTTCGCGGACGGCGGTACGACTCACGCCGAACTGCTCCCCTAACTCCATTTCGCCGGGAAGAATGCTTTCCGGCTGATATTCGCCAGTCAGTATTTTTTGGGCGAGCTTCTCGGCTAGTACCCAGGAGATGTTCTTTTGTGCCGCCAGTTGCTGTGCGCTTAAAGACATAAATGCCGTTCCTTTCTTTTCTCTACTCTAACAGTATGCCACCAGGCGCCCCGTTTCGTTGGTTAAAACAGCAAAACGGCGGTTTTTTGCGACATTCCTCGCCGCATTGTTGAAAAAAGAGACGGTTGAAAAGTTTTTTTGCATTTCCCCTTGTCACCTCGGAATTACTCCCTATAATGCGCCTCCACTGACACGGAACAACGGCAAGCAAGCCGCCGGGTCAGCGGGGTTCCGGTGAGAACCTCGCAGAGAAAAGCAAAAATAAATGCTTGACTCTGCAGCGGGAAAGCGTAATATGCACACCCCGCGCCGCAGCGAAAAACGAAGCGGCACTGCTCTTTAACAATTTATCAGACAATCTGTGTGGGCACTCAAAGTGACATGGATTCTTAACGTCCTCGGACGAAAAATGAATACCAAGTCTCAAGAGTGAACACGTAATTCATTACGAAGTTTAA
>NZ_JAKUZW010000013.1:0-99032 GCF_030128605.1 Klebsiella sp. K5-45
CACTAGCGCGGTGGTCCCACCTGACCCCATGCCGAACTCAGAAGTGAAACGCCGTAGCGCCGATGGTAGTGTGGGGTCTCCCCATGTGAGAGTAGGGAACTGCCAGGCATCAAATAAAGCAGAAAGCCCAGTCGAAAGACTGGGCTTTTTTGCGTTTGTGTCATCCGGGGAGGGTGCCGGCATGCCTCCCCGGTGGCGCTGCGCTTACCGGGGCTACTGATCCGACATGGGGCTACGCCCCGGTCGCCCGGCCAGGGGGCGCAGCACCGCCTTTGGGAAAAAAATCGCCTGAATACCTGCTACTGCCTCGCTAACCAGCCGACAATAAATGACGCAATCTGCGGAATATTATTTAAATCCAGCAGCGGAAGTGAGGTCGCGATCGATACATCGCTGGCCACGGCGATCGTATGCTCATCAGTCGTTAACTCTTCCACACAATGGCCGCTGTTTTGCCGAAAAAGCAGGATCTTAGGCACTGCTTCATGCTTGAAACCCTCGACCAAAACCAGATCCAGTCTGCTGGCATCCATTCGACTAACCAGCCATGTGAGATCTAATTCCGGCTTCTCGGGCGTCTCGGTCATCAATGCCCACCGCTGTTCGCTGGCGACAATAGTTTGCGCAGCGCCCGCCTTACGCAGTTCATAGCTATCTTTGCCCGGCTTATCCACGTCCATATCATGATGGGTGTGCTTTATCAGTCCCGGGCGTAATCCTAGAGCGCAAAGCTCAGGGATAAGACGCTTTAATAATGTTGTTTTTCCGGTACCGCTCCATGCGGCGATCGCCAGTAATGGGATCATGATGGCTCCTGCATCTGCTGCAAATCTTCGAGCGTATTTACATTAATGAAAGCAGTTTTCACATCGCTGAAATTCACCGGGCGCCCACCCATTTGTCGCATAAAAAACATCACCCTGCGCTCTCCATGTGCCAGATAAGCCTCCAGTTCCGGAATGATTTGACGATGAACTAATGCAACGGCAGGATGATCCCGTTCGCCGTCATGGGCCCAAACGACCGGTGCGTCCCCTCCCTGCTGGATAAAGCGCTCCACCAAAAAGGACGGAATGAACGGCGTGTCGCAGGGGCAAAAAACAAACCATGGGCTCGCGACCTGCTGCATCACAGCAAGCATTCCGGCCAGCGGCCCCTGATAACCCTCCTGTATGTCTCGAAAGACCGGATATCCGCTGGCACGCCACTGTTCAAGATGACGATTGGCGCTAATGACTAACTCATCTACCTGCGGGGCTAATGCTTCCGCGACGTGTCGCCAGAGAGGGCGACCATTTAGCGCCTGTAATCCTTTATCAATGCCGCCCATCCGCGTGGCCCTGCCGCCCGCCAGCACGACGCCGGTTATCGCCTCGCTTTGCATATGAATATCGCCTCTTTCATTGTGGGATTGACCCTGTTAACTTGTCCCTATCAAGAGTAAGGAGCATGACCATGAAATGTAAACGTCTGAATGAAGTAATTGAACTCCTCCAGCCAGCCTGGCAAAAAGAGCCTGAACTGAACCTGATGCAATTTTTGCAGAAGCTGGCGAAAGAGGCCGGCTATGATGGCGAACTGAGCGATCTTTCCGACGATATTCTGATCTATCACCTGAAGATGCGCGACTCTTCCAAAGATGCTGTCATCCCGGGTATTCAGAAGGATTATGAAGAGGACTTTAAAACCGCGCTGCTGCGCGCCCGCGGCGTAATAAAAGAGTAAAAGGTTGTAAGCGCTGCCGCGTAAAGCGCAATGAGATGATATCCTGAACTATTCGTACGATTATCGGATGTCAGGATGCACGATAAGGCTTTTACTTTTCAGACGCTTCGCCCGGATACCATTATCGATGGGTTTTTCGATCTGGGTATGCGGGTGGACTCCGGTCTTACCCCGCTGAACAGCTATGAGAACCGCGTTTATCAGTTCCAGGACGAAGAGCGTCATCGTTATGTGGTGAAGTTCTATCGTCCTGAGCGCTGGTCGGCAGCACAAATTCTTGAAGAACACCAGTTTGCGCTTCAGCTTGTAGAAGATGAAGTGCCCGTTGCTGCGCCGCTGTTATTTAACGACAGTACGCTTCATCAGCACCAGGGGTTTTATTTTGCCGTTTTCCCAAGCCTTGGCGGCCGACAGTTCGAGGCGGATAACCTTGATCAGATGGAGTGGGTTGGCCGTTATCTGGGGCGCCTGCACCAGACCGGGCGCAAACAGCGCTTTTCTGCGCGTCCGGAGATTGGCGTGCAGGAATATCTGCTGGAACCACGCCAGGTATTTGAACAGTCGACGCTTATCCCCTCAGGCCTGAAGGCCTATTTCCTGAAGGCGACCGATAAACTCATCGCTGCCGTCATGACGCAATGGCACGGTGGCGGGACTACTTTGCGCCTGCATGGTGACTGCCATGCAGGCAATATCCTCTGGCGCGATGGGCCGCTGTTTGTTGATTTAGACGATGCGCGAACCGGCCCGGCGATTCAGGATCTGTGGATGCTGCTCAACGGCGATAAGGCTGAACAGCGTATGCAGCTGGAGACCATCGTCGAGGCCTATGAGGAATTCAGCCCCTTTAACAGCGATGAAATCGCGCTTATTGAACCTTTACGCGCCATGCGACTGGTTTATTATCTGGCGTGGTTGCTCAGACGCTGGGACGATCCGGCATTTCCGGTTAATTTTCCCTGGTTAACCGGGGAGGATTACTGGCGAGGGCAGACGTCTACTTTTCTCGAGCAGGTGAAGGTTCTACAGGAACCCCCGCTTCAGTTAACGCCAATGTATTAATGTGATATATCCAGGAGAGAGTAAATCATGAAAAAAGTTTGGCTGGCGCTGGCTGGTATGATTCTGGCTTTTAGTGCATCCGCTGCCCAGATCACCGACGGCAAGCAGTACATCACCCTTGATAAGCCGGTTGCTGGCGAGCCGCAGGTGCTCGAATTCTTCTCATTCTACTGCCCGCACTGCTATCAGTTTGAAGAAGTGCTGCATGTCTCTGACAGCGTGCGCCAGAAACTGCCAGAAGGCACCAAAATGACCAAATACCATGTCGAGTTCCTGGGGCCGCTGGGCAAGGAGCTGACGCAGGCATGGGCTGTGGCCATCGCGCTGGGCGTTGAAGATAAAATTACGGCGCCGATGTTCGAAGCGGTGCAGAAAAACCAGACCGTACAGAGCCTGGCTGACATTCGTAAAGTGTTCGTCGACGCTGGCGTGAAAGGGGAAGACTACGATGCCGCATGGAACAGCTTCGTGGTGAAATCTCTGGTCGCTCAGCAGGAGAAAGCGGCAGCCGATCTGCAGCTGCAGGGGGTACCGGCTATGTACGTCAATGGTAAGTACCAGCTGAACCCGCAGGGGATGGACACCAGCAATATGGATGTCTTCGTCGCTCAGTATGCGGATACCGTGAAGCAGCTGGTTGAGAAGAAATAAAAAAAAAGCCGGTCACTGACCGGCTTTTTTTTATCTACTTTGCCGTGACTTCCTTGCTTTGTCCCGCATGATGTCAGTTAACTGACGGTCTTTCTCTTCCCATAGCCCATTCAGCCAGCGCTGGAAACCACGCTTAAAGTTCTTATCGTTGACGTAATCGCCGTGTAGCTCTTCGCCAATCGGTACCAGATTGATACGAACCACAATGCGCGTCAGTCGGCCACTTAGCATGTCGTAAAACGGCCTTGCATGATTTTCCGGGTAGCACAGCGTAACGTTCAGCAGTTTATCGAACTGCGAGCCGAGAACATTGAGCGCCATGGCAATACCCGCCGCTTTCGGTGGTAAAAGATTGTCGTAAGGGGAGCGCGTCTCGCGCTTTTTTACGTCGGTAAAACGCGAGCCTTCCACGAAATTGACGATTGTCGTTGGGTGCGAGCGGAATTTCTCACATGAACGGCGGGTGGTTTCGACATCTTTACCGCGGCGTTCCGGGTGACGAATAAGATAGCTGCGCGAATAGCGGCGCATAAAAGGCATATCCAGCGCCCAGCAGGCGAGGCCGATGAACGGTACCCACGCCAGCTGTTGTTTAAGGAAGTACTTATTCATCGGAATATGCTTGCGGAACAGCACGCATAGCACCACGATATCTGCCCAGCTGTGGTGGTTGCTGATCAGCAGATACCAGTTCTTTTTGTTCAGGCCTTCCAGACCCTGGACGTCCCATTTTAGCCAGGGATTGAGATGCAACAGCAGCGCCAGCCCCTCGCACCAGCAGTACATCATAAAATTGCAAAAAACGGATATAGAGCGCCATACCGCTGGAATGGGGACCAGCAGTTTAATCAGCCCGGCGACGATGATCGGTACAGAGCAGATAACGGTGACTAAGATGGTTAAGGCGATACTCAGCGGAAGTGTTATCGCAGCGAGTAATCTCGACATAGTTAGTTTATTCAGAAAGTTAGGCTGACAAAGAGCGCCTTTAAGCTGCGCAAGAGGCTGATTTTACCAGAAAACGCGGCAAATGACGGGTCTTACCAGAACAGAAAAAAACAAGGATCTTCTATCCACATGGAAGATTAGGTCATCAAATTCATGCCAGGATCGTTGATCTTATTTTAAGTTATTGATAAATAATAATTAATGCTATTTATTCATTTATTTTCAGGGGCGGATAAGCTGACGTTGTAAAACTATGCACAAAGTTATCCACAAGCTAAGTTGTCGCGCGATCGCGAGGATCGTTGAATCTTTTCCGCGAAATGCGGGAAAAATTCAGGATTTCATGCCCGTCTGTGGCATCCTTTATCCATAATCTGATAAACAGGCACGGAAATTATGGTTCAGATCCCAGAAAACCCTCTCATCCTCGTTGACGGCTCCTCCTATCTTTATCGGGCGTATCATGCGTTTCCGCCGCTGACTAACAGCGCAGGGGAGCCCACCGGGGCTATGTACGGCGTACTGAATATGCTGCGCAGTTTGATTCTGCAGTATCAACCGACTCATGCCGTCGTGGTCTTTGATGCGAAAGGGAAAACATTCCGTGATGAATTGTTCGAACATTACAAATCTCACCGCCCGCCGATGCCGGACGATCTGCGCGCGCAGATTGAGCCGTTGCATAAGATGGTGAAAGCGATGGGGCTGCCGCTGATGGCGGTCCCGGGCGTCGAAGCTGACGATGTGATTGGCACCCTGGCGCGGGAAGCGGAAAGGGCTGGACGTCCGGTGCTGATCAGTACCGGCGATAAAGACATGGCCCAGCTGGTGACGCCGGGGATCACCCTGATCAATACCATGACCAACACTATCCTCGGGCCGGATGAGGTGGTTACCAAGTACGGCGTCCCGCCAGAGCTGATTATTGATTTCCTGGCGCTGATGGGCGACTCCTCAGATAACATTCCTGGCGTGCCGGGCGTGGGCGAAAAGACCGCCCAGGCGCTGCTGCAAGGCCTCGGCGGCCTCGATACGCTGTATGCGGAACCGGAGAAGATCGCTGAACTGAGCTTCCGCGGCGCGAAAACGATGGCGGCGAAGCTGGAGCAGAACAAGGAGGTGGCTTATCTCTCTTATCAGCTGGCGACCATCAAAACCGACGTCGAGCTGGAGCTCACTTGCGAAGAGCTGGAGGTGCAGCCGCCGGCGGCAGACGATCTGCTGGCGCTGTTCAGACAGTATGAGTTTAAGCGCTGGACCACCGACGTTGAAGCCGGAAAATGGCTGCAGGCTAAGGGGGGCAAACCGGCTGCGAAACCTGCAGTGCCTGCAGCAGCGGCAGAAGCGGAAGCAGAGGTTGAGGCCGCTACTGCACTTTCAGCAGAGCACTATGTCACCATCCTTGATGAGGCTACGCTGCTCACCTGGATCGATAAGCTGAAGCAAGCGCCGCTCTTTGCCTTTGATACGGAAACCGACAGCCTGGATAACATCTCCGCCAACATGGTCGGCCTTTCATTCGCTGTTGAGCCGGGCGTGGCCGCCTATGTCCCGGTAGCCCATGATTACCTTGATGCGCCGGATCAGATCCCGCGCGAGCGCGTGCTGGCGCTGCTTAAACCGCTGCTGGAGGATGAGAAGCTGCTCAAGGTTGGGCAAAATCTCAAATACGATCGCGGCATTTTGGCTAATTACGACATTGAGCTGCGCGGGATTGCGTTCGATACCATGCTGGAATCTTACATTCTCGACAGCGTGGCGGGCCGCCATGATATGGACAGTCTTTCCGACCGCTGGCTGAAACATAAAACGATTACCTTCGAAGAGATCGCTGGTAAGGGTAAGAATCAGCTCACCTTTAACCAGATTGCGCTGGAAGAGGCGGGTCGCTACGCGGCGGAAGATGCCGACGTCACGCTTCAGTTGCATCTGAAAATGTGGCCGAAGCTGCAGCAGCATGAAGGTCCGCTGAATATCTTCCAGCACATTGAAATGCCGCTGGTGCCGGTGCTGTCACGCGTTGAGCGCAACGGCGTTAAAATCGACCCCGCCGTGCTGCATGCGCACTCGCAGGAAATAGCCCAGCGCCTGGTTGAGCTGGAGCAGCGGGCGCATGAGATCGCCGGGGAAGCGTTTAATCTCTCCTCCACCAAACAGCTGCAAACGATCCTGTTTGAAAAACAGGGTATCAAGCCGCTGAAGAAGACGCCGGGCGGTGCGCCGTCCACCTCTGAAGAGGTACTGGAAGAGCTGGCGCTCGATTATCCGTTGCCGAAAGTGATTCTGGAGTACCGTGGGTTGGCGAAGCTGAAGTCGACCTATACCGATAAGCTGCCGCTGATGATTAATCCCAAAACGGGCCGCGTACATACCTCCTATCATCAGGCGGTTACCGCCACCGGCCGTTTGTCGTCTAC
Organism: Klebsiella sp. K5-45; assembly: GCF_030128605.1. Classification (NCBI taxonomy): domain Bacteria; kingdom Pseudomonadati; phylum Pseudomonadota; class Gammaproteobacteria; order Enterobacterales; family Enterobacteriaceae; genus Klebsiella; species Klebsiella sp. K5-45. Next base: position 6,804 of record NZ_JAKUZW010000013.1, read on the forward strand.
CGATCCAAACCTGCAAAACATTCCGGTGCGTAACGAAGAAGGGCGCCGTATTCGCCAGGCGTTTATCGCGCCAGAAGATTACGTTATTGTCTCGGCGGACTACTCGCAAATCGAGCTGCGCATTATGGCGCACCTGTCGCGGGATAAAGGCCTGCTGACCGCCTTCGCGGAAGGGAAGGATATTCACCGGGCGACGGCGGCTGAAGTGTTTGGCTTACCGCTGGACAGCGTCAGCAGCGAACAGCGGCGCAGTGCGAAAGCTATCAACTTCGGTCTGATCTATGGCATGAGCGCCTTTGGCCTGGCCCGCCAGCTGAACATCCCGCGTAAAGAAGCGCAGAAGTACATGGATCTTTATTTCGAGCGTTATCCGGGCGTCCTGGAGTATATGGAGCGCACCCGCGCACAGGCGAAGGAGCAAGGGTATGTTGAAACGCTGGATGGCCGTCGACTCTATTTGCCGGATATCAAGTCCAGCAATGGCGCTCGTCGTGCCGGTGCGGAACGTGCGGCGATTAACGCCCCGATGCAGGGGACGGCTGCGGATATCATCAAGCGGGCGATGATTGCCGTTGATGAATGGCTGCGGAGTGAGAAACCTCGCGTGCGAATGATCATGCAGGTTCACGATGAACTGGTCTTTGAAGTGCATAAGGACGAGCTCGATGCCGTATCGAAAAAGATCCACGAACTGATGGAGAACAGCACTACGCTGGCGGTACCGTTGCTGGTGGAAGTGGGCAGCGGAGAAAACTGGGATCAAGCGCACTAAGTATACAAAGCACAACGCGATTTTCTGTAAGTAAGCAACATAACTTATAGAGTTTTGTGAGGATCATTTGAATTTGCTATGTAAATAGTGAAAAAAAACTACAAAAAATGCTTTATCCGTGAGCGAAAGAAGAGTAAAGTTATTCGCGTAGGGTACAGAGGTAAGATGTTCTATCTTTCAGACCTTTTACTTCACGTAATCGGATTTGGCTGAATATTTTAGCCGCCCCGGTCATTTATGACCGGGGCGTTTTTTATTGCGCGAAAGAAAAGTGGCAAAAAGAAGGACGCGCTTGTGCTTGACGCTGGAGAGGAACCCGGACAAGGCGCGGCACGCTCTTATCCGGCTGTTGGTGACGATTACTCGTCTACGGTGCTCTCTGCTTCCTGCGGCGGGATTTCGTTAAACCAGCTATCCAGCTTCTGTCGCAGCTTATCCACGCCAGATTTTTTCAGCGAGGAGAAGGGTTCAACCTGAACATCGCCATTGAAGGCCAGCACCGCTTCACGCACCATATTCACTTGCGCTTTACGCGCGCCGCTGGCGAGCTTATCGGCTTTGGTCAGCAGCACCAGCACCTGAATATCGCTTTCTACCGCCCATTGGATCATCTGCTGATCGAGATCCTTAAGCGGGTGGCGAATGTCCATCAGGACCACCAGGCCCTTCAGGCACAGGCGTTTTTCCAGGTATTCTCCCAGCGCGCGCTGCCACTTGATCTTCATCTCTTCCGGGACTTGCGCATAACCGTAGCCGGGAAGGTCGACCAGGCGTTTGCCTTCGGCGACTTCGAACAGGTTAATCAGCTGTGTACGTCCGGGAGTTTTGGAGGTCCGCGCCAGGCTTTTCTGGTTGGTCAGCGTATTCAGCGCGCTGGATTTTCCCGCATTGGAGCGGCCGGCGAATGCCACTTCAATACCGGTATCGGCAGGAAGATGGCGGATATCTGGCGCGCTAGTGACAAAGTGCGTCAGTTGATAATTCCAGTTGGTCAAGACGGTCGTCTCCGTTAAAACAGGCTATGGCAGGGATTATACCTGAACAGCAGAAAAAGGCTGTTTTTACCGCACGCCGGTTCTGTAAGTAAAAACCATGCACTTTGTGAGACATTGGCTATTCTTCGTATAGGACATGCCTGAGAAAAATAAGACTAATAAATTATAACCTACTGAAAATAAATAGATTACAAGAATAGAGAAATCTGAAAAGTGGAATTTTAACGGCCAGACTGGTTGTCGATTTTTGTCAACAGGGTAAAGTAATACACAACGGCGGGGATGCTGAAAAGGATGAGGACTCAGGACGAGGGGTCAGGAAGCGCCAGGAGGCGAAGACCACAGGATTGTCAGGATGACGCGCGTTTTGGAAACGTTTCAAAGGGAAAAGGAAGAGACAGGGACCGTTGGACGCTAAGGGAAAGACAGGGTAAGTCGTTAGCGAACAGGGAAAGAAGAGCCCGTTAAGGGTGGTCAGTGAGGAAAAAGGCGACAGAGTAATCTGTCGCCTTTTTTCTTTGCTTGCTTTCTGCTAGATTCCGCCTCAATTCTATACTGAATAATACTGTCTGAAGATTACACACCATGAAAAAACCGACATCCGCCACCCGTGGCAAATCCGGCCGCAAGTCGCGTGAAGAGTTAAATCAGGAAGCTCGCGATCGCAAACGGCAGAAGAAACATCGTGGCCACGCGGCAGGTAGTCGCGCGAACGGCGGCGATGCGGCTTCAGCAGGTAAAAAACAGCGCCAGGCGCAAGATCCACGCGTGGGCAGCAAAAAACCCATCCCGCTGGGCGTGAGCGAAAGCAGCGCTCCAGCTCCCAAGCAGCATAAACCAAAGAGCGAGAAACCTATGCTTTCACCGCAGGCTGAGCTGGAGTTGCTGGAGAATGATGAGCGCCTGGACGCGCTGCTGGAACGTCTGGAAGAGGGCGGTACCCTGAATGCTGAAGAGCAGAGCTGGGTGGATGCCAAACTGGATCGCATTGATGAGCTGATGCAGCAGCTCGGCCTCTCTTACGATGACGAAGATGAAGAAGAGGAAGAGCGTCAGGAAGATATGATGCGTCTGCTGAAGGGTGGAAACTAACATTTGCATCCCATCGGATTCCCGGTACTGCTTATAACCCTTCTGGTTATATGTTATCTGCTGTGGTTATTCGTTAAACTACGACGGTTGTCGCGGCGTCAGAAATGGTTGCGCAACCGGCTCATGACCCGCGGTGCGGTGGGGCCGGGACGGCGTACCCGTCGGCGGCACCATCGGAAGGAGTGAGCATGTCTGAGCAGATAATCGACTGGGATCTGGCCCTGATCCAGAAATATAACTATTCCGGGCCGCGCTATACCTCGTATCCCACCGCGCTCGAGTTTTCACCACAATTCGGCGCGGCGGAATTCGATGCTGCTGTGGCCCGTTACCCACAGCGTCCCCTGTCGCTGTACGTGCATATCCCGTTTTGCCATAAGCTGTGTTATTTCTGCGGCTGCAATAAGATCGTCACCCGCCAGCAGCATAAGGCCGATCAGTATCTCGATCTCCTTGAACAGGAGATCATCCACCGTGCGCCGCTGTTTGCCAACCGTCAGGTTAAGCAACTGCATTGGGGAGGCGGCACGCCGACCTATCTCAACAAGGCGCAAATCAGTCGCCTGATGGATCTGTTGCGTACCCATTTTCATTTCAGCGCCGAAGCCGAGATCTCCATCGAGGTCGATCCGCGTGAAATCGAGCTGGATGTCCTCGATCATTTACGCGCTGAGGGATTCAACCGCCTGAGTATGGGCGTGCAGGACTTTAATAAAGAGGTTCAGCGTCTTGTTAACCGCGAACAGGACGAAGCGTTCATCTTTGATTTGCTCCGTCATGCGCGGGAGATTGGATTTACCTCGACCAATATCGACCTCATCTACGGCCTGCCGAAACAAACGCCGGAGAGCTTTGCCTTTACCCTGCAAAAGGTCGCCGAGCTCAATCCTGACCGCCTGAGCGTGTTTAACTACGCGCATCTGCCCACGCTCTTTGCCGCACAGCGCAAAATTAAAGATGCCGATCTGCCCTCCGCTGAACAGAAGCTGGAGATCCTCCAGGAGACCATCGGCTCGCTGACGGCGGCAGGCTATCAGTTCATCGGCATGGACCACTTCGCGCGTCCTGATGATGAATTAGCGGTCGCGCAACGTCACGGCGTACTGCATCGCAATTTCCAGGGCTACACCACTCAGGGCGATACCGATTTGCTGGGGATGGGCGTGTCCGCGATCAGCATGATTGGCGACAGCTACGCCCAGAACCAAAAAGAGCTAAAGCAGTACTACCAGCAGGTGGCAGAGCAAGGGAACGCCCTGTGGCGCGGGATCGCGTTAACCCGGGACGACTGTCTGCGTCGCGACGTAATTAAGGCGTTGATCTGTAACTTCCGTCTGGATATTGATGCAGTCGAAGCGCAGTGGGCCGTGGATTTTCAGTCTTATTTTGCTGAGGACCTGAAACTGCTGGCGCCGCTGGCGCATGACGGGCTGGTGGTGGTGGAGAGTAAGGCTATCCAGGTAACGGCGAAAGGCCGCCTGCTGATCCGCAACATCTGTATGTGCTTTGATGCCTATCTGCGGCAAAAGGCTCGGATGCAGCAGTTCTCAAGGGTGATTTAATGTTTTCCCCCTCTCTCGCAGGAGAGGGGGAACAATTAGCTGAACAGCCCGACCAGCGCAGCGCACAGAACGGCAGCGACTGCCGTTTGTGGTGTGTGACTCGCAGCGGCGCCGCTCGATATCATACTCACCAGTGATTCAAACATGATGCTCTCCCCTAATGCCGGGCACGATCATACTCAACTCATCGGAACAGTAAAGTACAAAATAGCAGCACTTTGCGCTGATCGGCTATTTTTCATCACGCCGTTTAACCCTACTCCATACCCAACTCTTTTAGCTTACGCGTCAGGGTATTACGACCCCATCCCAGCAGGCGCGCAGCCTCCTGTTTATGTCCCTGAGTATGACGCAGGGCGGTCGTCAGCAGCGTGCGTTCCATTTCGGGTTGCGCTTCTGAAAGCAAGTTTTGATGACCGGAACGCAGCGCCCGATCGGCCCACTGACCCAACAGCGTCGCCCAGCTGTCTGGCTGCATCTGCGTCGGGCTATCAGGAATGGTGGTCTCAAACAGTTCGCTCGGCAGATCCTGCGTCAGCACCTCCTGGCCGGCGGCCATGACGGTGAGCCAGCGACAGGTGTTTTCCAGCTGGCGAACGTTGCCCGGCCACGCCAGGCGGGTCAGCGCTGTCTCCGTTTCCGGATGCAGCTGTTTGGCTTCAACACCTAGCTCGCGGGCGGCAATCTGCAGAAAATGGCGGGCCAGACGTGGAATATCTTCCCGACGCTCGCGCAGCGGCGGCAAATGCACCCGGATCACGTTCAGGCGGTGGAATAAATCTTCACGGAATTTCCCCTCCTGCACCCGCTGCTCCAGATTCTGATGGGTGGCGGCGATGATCCGCACATCGACCTTCACCGGCGCGTAGCCGCCCACGCGATAAAACTGGCCATCCGCCAGAACGCGCAGCAGACGAGTCTGGACATCCAGCGGCATATCGCCAATTTCATCCAGGAACAGCGTGCCGCCGTCAGCCTGTTCAAAGCGACCCTGACGGACGGTATTGGCGCCGGTAAAGGCCCCTTTTTCATGGCCGAACAGCTCGGACTCAATCAGGTCCTTGGGGATCGCCGCCATATTCAGCGCGATAAACGGCGCTTTTGAGCGCGGGCTATGGCGATGCAGGGCATGAGCGACAAGCTCTTTACCGGTACCGGATTCGCCATTGATCAGCACGCTGATGGATGAGCGCGACAGACGGCCAATAATGCGAAAGACATCCTGCATGGCCGGCGCCTCGCCAATGATATCGGCGGTGGGGCTGCTTATCGGCGCATTTCGCGGCTGCTGCTGCTCCTGATAGTGGCTAATCGCCCGGTCGACGAGGGCGACAGCTTCATCGATATCAAAAGGTTTGGGCAGATAATCAAACGCGCCCTGCTGATAAGCGCTGACCGCGGCGTCCAGATCGGAATGCGCGGTCATTATGATGACCGGAAGCATCGGATGACGCTGCTTAATCTGTTTGAGCAGCGCCAGACCATCCATTCCCGGCATACGGATATCTGACAGCAGTACATCCGGGGTTTTGGTGGTGAGGGCATCTAGCACCTCATTGCCGCTTTCGAACGTTGTGCAGCTCAAGCCGGCTCCGGTGAGCGCGCGTTCAAGCACCCAGCGGATGGAGCTATCGTCATCAACGATCCAGGCTATCCCTCGTTGCATAAACACCTCTACTTCCGAATAGGCAGGTATACCGAAAATTCGGTATGACCCGGCCAGCTGGTGAATTCAATTTTGCCGGAGTGCTGATCGATAAGGCTGCGGGCGATAGATAAGCCCAGGCCAGTACCGCCTTCGCGGCCGCTGACCATCGGATAAAACAACGTATCCTGGAGCTGGGGCGGAATACCCGGGCCATTATCTTCGACGTCAATACGGGCGGCGAGGCGATAACGCACCCCGTGCAGCGTCAGCTGGAAAGCGGTCCGGGTGCGGAGAACAATTTCGCCCCCTTCCGGCCCCAGCGCCTGCAGCGCATTACGGACGATGTTCAGCAACACCTGTTCAATTTGATCCGGGTCGTGGGGGAGCTCCGGCAGGCTGGGGTCGTAATCACGGATCAACTTCACGTTGTCCGGCAACTCCATCGAGACCAGTTTCACTACCCGTTCGGCGACCTTGTGGATGCTTTCGGTAACGTGCATGCCCGGATGCTGTGGGCCGAGCAGGCGATCGACCAGATTTCTCAGCCGGTCGGCCTGCTCGATGATCACTTTGGTATATTCCGTTAGCGCCGGGTCGGGCAGGGCTTTGCTGAGCAGCTGTGCCGCGCCGCGCAGGCCGCCTAACGGGTTTTTAATCTCGTGCGCCAGGCCGCGGACCAGATCGCGGGCGGCGACCTGCTGCGCGTGCTGCAGTTGCTCCTGGCTCAGGCGGCGCTGGTTATCCATCGGCGCCATTTCCAGCAGAATAAAGCCTTCCGGCAGCCGCTGGGCGGTCAGCGACAGGATATGCGAGCGGCCATCGATAACCAGCGTCACTTCGTTATCGGTAAAACCCTGGCCCGCCTGCAGACTCTCCTGCATCAGCCCAATATTTAATGAGAAATAGCTCAACAGCTCAGGTAACGGGGTGCCAAACAGCTTGCGCGAACTCTGCGCCAGCAACTGCTGCGCCGCAGGGTTGGCAAAGTGCACCGCCAGGTCATCATCGACCAGTAAGATACTGTTGATAAGAGAGTTGAGGATCTGCCCAGCATCGGGCAGTGTGCCTGTTGCCATTCGACAGTCTCCTGAAAAAGAGTGCACCAATTTAGTGCAGTATAGCTTTTTATCGGTAAAAAGCTCGCGAGATCAGCGTGTTGGTGGAGAAAAAAGCCCATCCTGAGATGGGCTGAAAGTTTCCACGGCAACAAAATATCCCGGGCATCCCGCGCCACAACACGACATACCCTGGATTTACAGCAAAATTAGACGCTGTAGTACAGTTCGAACTCAACCGGATGCGGAGTCATGCGTACGCGGTCGTTCTCTTCCAGACGCAGGGCGATGTAAGCATCGATAGCATCATTGGTGAATACGCCGCCAGCCGTCAGGAACTCGCGGTCAGCATCCAGGGCCTGCAGGGCTTCTTCCAGAGAACCGGCAACCTGCGGGATCTCTTTCGCTTCTTCCGGCGGCAGATCGTACAGGTTTTTGTCCATTGCTTCGCCCGGATGGATTTTGTTCTTGATACCATCGAGGCCAGCCATCAGCAGCGCCGCAAAGCACAGGTACGGGTTAGCAGCCGGGTCCGGGAAGCGCACTTCGATACGACGCGCTTTCGGAGAGGTCACCACCGGAATACGGATGGAGGCAGAGCGGTTACGGGCAGAGTAAGCCAGCATAACCGGCGCTTCGTAACCCGGGACCAGACGCTTGTAGGAGTTGGTGGTCGGGTTCGCCAGGGCGTTGATGGCTTTAGCGTGTTTGATTACGCCGCCGATGTAGAACAGCGCCTGCTCAGACAGACCTGCGTATTTGTCGCCGGAGAACAGGTTAGTCCCGTTTTTCGCCAGAGACATATGGCAGTGCATGCCGGAGCCGTTGTCGCCGAACATTGGTTTCGGCATAAAGGTCGCGGTTTTACCAAAGCGGTGAGCGACGTTGTGAACAACGTATTTGTAAATCTGAATTTCGTCCGCTTTTTTGGTCATGGTGTTGAAGCGGGTTGCCACTTCGTTCTGACCTGCGGTAGCCACTTCGTGGTGGTGAGCTTCAACAACCAGGCCCATCTCTTCCATGATCATACACATGGTGGAGCGGATATCCTGAGAAGAGTCTACTGGCGGAACCGGGAAGTAACCCCCTTTCACGCCCGGACGGTGACCTTTGTTACCGCCTTCGTATTTGGTGGAGGAGTTCCACGCACCTTCGATATCATCGATCGCGACATGGGAGCCGGAGATAGAGGCGCCGAAACGGATGTCGTCGAACAGGAAGAATTCTGGTTCTGGCCCGAACAGGACGGTGTCAGCGATGCCGGTAGCGCGCAGGTACTCTTCAGCGCGTTTCGCGATGGAGCGCGGGTCACGGTCATAGCCCTGCAGGGTGCCTGGCTCGAGGATATCGCAGCGGATGATCAGGGTCGGTTCTTCGTAGAACGGGTCAATGACCGCGGTGGAAGCGTCCGGCATCAGGACCATGTCAGATTCGTTGATACCTTTCCAGCCACCAATCGAGGAGCCATCAAACATTTTGCCTTCTTCGAAGAATTCGGCATTTACCTGATGAGACGGAATCGTGACGTGCTGTTCTTTACCTTTGGTATCGGTGAAGCGCAGATCGACAAACTTCACTTCGTGCTCGTTCAGCATCGTCAAAACGTGTTCAGCGGACATACTTAAACTCTCCCGGATTGGTCATTGTCGTCGTGGTAACGAAAACTTCATACTGCTTAAAAGTGGCGTTGTTGCCTTAAAAAATATAAAGCGAAATCTGTGCCAACTTTTAAATGCCCCATAAAACGCTGTATCATGCGCACCATAGTGCAAAAGGACTGCACCATGATGGAGATAATGCACCAAAATAGTGCCTCAGTGTGAACATTGAGCACCATTTTGGTGCAATTTTTGTTACGGTGCCCTTTTATCGCTCCGTGAAAGCGGTCACAAAGAAACTCTGCAATACTTGTTTGCGGAGGATGTTTGTGATCCTGTTCAGTCCTTCGCTTAATACGTGTACAATAACGCGCTATTTCTAATGCCTGAGGCAAAGTTGTGATCGAAAATCTGCGTAATATCGCCATCATCGCGCACGTTGACCATGGTAAAACTACCCTGGTTGACAAGCTGCTACAGCAATCCGGTACGTTCGACGCACGTACTGAAGCACAAGAACGTGTGATGGACTCCAACGATTTGGAGAAAGAGCGTGGGATTACCATCCTCGCGAAAAACACCGCAATCAAATGGAATGATTACCGTATCAACATCGTTGATACCCCTGGGCACGCCGACTTCGGAGGTGAAGTTGAGCGTGTTATGTCCATGGTTGACTCTGTGCTGCTGGTGGTAGATGCCTTTGATGGCCCGATGCCGCAAACGCGCTTCGTGACCAAAAAAGCTTTTGCCCACGGTCTGAAGCCGATCGTGGTCATCAACAAAGTTGACCGCCCGGGCGCGCGTCCGGACTGGGTTGTCGATCAGGTGTTCGACCTGTTCGTTAACCTCGACGCGACCGACGAACAGCTGGACTTCCCGATCGTTTACGCGTCCGCGCTGAACGGTATCGCGGGTCTGGACCACGAAGACATGGCTGACGACATGACCCCGCTGTACCAGGCGATTGTCGATCGCGTGCCGGCGCCGGACGTTGACCTTGACGGTCCGCTGCAGATGCAGATCTCCCAGCTGGACTACAACAACTACGTTGGCGTCATCGGCATCGGCCGCATCAAACGCGGTAAAGTGAAGCCGAACCAGCAGGTCACTATCATCGATAGCGAAGGCAAAACCCGTAACGGTAAAGTCGGTAAAGTGCTGACTCACCTGGGGCTTGAGCGTATCGAGAGCGACGTAGCTGAAGCTGGCGACATCATCGCGATCACCGGTCTGGGCGAGCTGAACATCTCCGACACCATCTGCGACCCGCAGAATGTCGAAGCGCTGCCGGCCCTGTCCGTTGATGAGCCGACCGTTTCCATGTTCTTCAACGTCAACACCTCTCCGTTCTGCGGTAAAGAAGGTAAGTTCGTTACCTCTCGCCAGATTCTGGACCGCCTGAACAAAGAGCTGGTGCACAACGTGGCGCTGCGCGTTGAAGAAACCGAAGACGCTGATGCGTTCCGCGTTTCCGGCCGTGGTGAACTGCATCTGTCCGTTCTGATTGAAAACATGCGTCGCGAAGGTTTCGAGATGGCGGTTTCTCGTCCGAAAGTTATCTTCCGTGAAATCGATGGCCGTAAACAAGAGCCGTTCGAGAACGTGACGCTGGACGTCGAAGAACAGCACCAGGGTTCTGTTATGCAGGCGCTGGGCGAGCGTAAAGGCGACCTGAAAAACATGAATCCGGACGGAAAAGGCCGCGTACGTCTCGACTACGTGATCCCAAGCCGCGGTCTGATCGGCTTCCGTTCAGAGTTCATGACCATGACCTCCGGTACCGGTCTGCTGTACTCCACCTTCAGCCACTACGACGACGTTCGTCCGGGCGAAGTGGGCCAGCGTAACAACGGCGTGCTGATCTCCAACGGTCAGGGTAAAGCGGTAGCGTTCGCGCTGTTCGGCCTGCAGGATCGCGGTAAGTTGTTCCTCGGTCACGGTGCGGAAGTTTACGAAGGCCAGATCATCGGTATTCACAGCCGTTCTAACGACCTGACGGTAAACTGCCTGACCGGTAAAAAACTGACCAACATGCGTGCGTCCGGTACTGACGAAGCCACGGTTCTGGTTCCGCCGGTTAAGATGACCCTGGAGCAGGCTCTGGAGTTCATCGATGACGACGAACTGGTAGAAGTCACTCCGACCTCTATCCGTATTCGTAAACGTCACCTGACCGAGAACGACCGTAAACGCGCAATGCGCGGTGCAAAAGAAGAGTAATTGATTCTTCTTGCTGTTCGCTAAACCCCGCCTCTCCGGCGGGGTTTTTTTATGGGTGAGATCTGACAATCGCTGCGCTAACCCGGGGCCTCCAGGAGACCCTGGTCACATTTATACCTAAAGTTTGTCCGAGGAATTGCTTTCTTTTTTTGCAGAAGAGTAAGATGAGTCATCTGGTTTAAACCAAGTGGATTAAACAATGACTGAAAATCTTTCTACTGTCGAAAATGCAAAAGAGAAACTGGATCTGTGGCTTAAGCAAGGGCTGACGGCTGCGGGTGGAAAACTGCCTTCAGAGAGAGAGCTTGGCGAACTGCTGGGGATCAAACGCATGACGCTGCGTCAGGCGCTGCTCAGCCTGGAAGCGGAATCGAGGATCTTTCGTAAAGACCGGAAAGGATGGTTTGTCGCGCAGCCGCGTTTTAACTACAGTCCTGAGCTCCCCGCGAGCTTTCAGCGGGCCGCCATTGAGCAGGGAAGAGAACCCTCGTGGGGCTTTATTGAAAAACAGCGAACCCGAGACTATCCCGACGCCGCTAAACCCCTGCTGGATGTCACTCCGTCTGATGATTTATATCTGGTCACCGGCTGGGGAGCGCTGGAAGGGCATAAAGTTTTCTACCACGAGACTTTTATCAACCCTAACGTCGCGCCAGATTTTATTGACCGGTTGAAGAACCAGTCTTTTTCCTCCGTCTGGGAGCGTGAATATCATAAGCCTGTGGTGATAAAAAAACTGGCTTTTAGACCCGTCAGAATGTCGGGCGATGTGAGCAAATTCATCGGTGGCTCTGCAGGTCTGCCGGCTATTCTGATAGAAAAACACCGTGCCGATAGTGCCGGCAATATTGTGCAAATAGATCTCGAATACTGGCGATTTGAGGCTGTGGATCTGTTTATTAACTTGTAGGTATTTTATGGTCACTAAAGATAACGCCGGGAAGATCCTTTCCCGTATTGATAATATACCACTCTACCTTCATGCTTATGCCTATCATTTGAATATGCGGCTTGAACGTATTTTACCTAATGATTTACTGACCATTGCAGATAGTCTGCATTTAAAGGGGGTGAAAATACACGTTCTTGATGGTGAGCGTTATTCGCTGAGCAATATGAATGATGCCCAGTTAGCCGGGTTTGCTGACAAAGCGAAAGCGTTGCAGCTGGATATTCACATCGAAACCAGCGCCTCCGATAAACAGACCATCGATCAGGCCGCGACTATCGCTTTAAAAACAGGAGCGACTTCCGTTCGTTTTTATCCGCGTTATGAAGGCCATTTACATGACGTAATGGAAAAAATTTCAGCAGATATTCAATACATTAAAAAGGCTTATAGCCATACCGGCCTGACCTTCACCCTTGAGCAACATGAAGATCTCAAAAGCGCTGAACTGGTGAATTTAATTAAACAAAGCGAGATGCCATCGCTATCGCTCCTTTTTGACTTCGCCAATATGATCAACGCTAATGAGCGACCGCTTGAGGCGTTAGCGTTGATGTCACCTTACATTACGCAGGTTCATATCAAAGACGCTTGTATTATTACTGAGAACGGTGGGCTTGGGCATCGGGCCTGTAATTCAGGCCAGGGCGATATGCCGTTTAAGGCGCTGCTGACGGAATTAATTTGTCTTGGTGATGATCATCCGCAGGTCATGGCATACGGTCTGGAAGAAGAAGTGGATTACTATGCCCCCCCGTTCCGTTTTGCCTCGGAGGGGGACAACCCGTGGATCCCCTGGCGACAAATGAGCGAAACCCCACTGCCAGACGCCGATCAGCTTGAAGCGCGACTGCTAAAAGAAAAAGAGGATGCGATAGCGCAGCTCCATTATGTCAAAGAGACGTTGCAGAGAATAAAAGACGAAGCGCTTACGGCGCTGGCACACTAAATTTACTAATAATTCGTTATGCCGGGACATCATTTTTAATAAATGATGATGGTCTGTTATTTTCCTTAAACCAAATGATGTTCAATCATTAGGGGAACTTATGCTCACAAAAAAGAAATGGGCTATATTCAGTTTATTAACCCTGTGCGGTGGCACCATTTATAAACTGCCTTCTCTGAAAGATGCTTTTTATATTCCGATGCAGGACTATTTCCATCTGACTAATGGCCAGATAGGCAATGCCATGTCGGTGAACTCCGTGGTGACCACGATTGGTTTTTTCCTGTCAATTTACTTTGCCGATAAACTGCCTCGCCGCTACACCATGTCGCTATCGCTGATTGCGACAGGCTTGTTGGGGATCTATCTGACGACTATGCCAGGCTACTGGGGAATTCTCTTTGTTTGGGCTCTCTTTGGCGTTACCTGCGACATGATGAACTGGCCGGTGCTATTAAAGTCGGTAAGCCGGTTGGGCAACAGCGAACAGCAGGGGCGTTTGTTTGGTTTCTTTGAGACCGGGCGGGGGATTGTCGACACGATTATTGCTTTCTCTGCCCTGGCTATTTTCACCTGGTTTGGCAGCGGTTTGCTGGGGTTTAAAGCCGGGATCTGGTTCTACGCTCTGATCGTGATTGTTGTCGGGATCATGCTGTTTTTTATGCTGAAAGAAAAGGATGAGGATGCGCCTGAGAAAGCTACCGTCGACAGCGCCACAGAGAAAAGTAGCATCTCTTCGGTCTTAAAAGATAAAACCATCTGGCTTATCGCATTCAACGTCTTCTTTGTTTATGCGGTTTACTGTGGGCTCACTTTCTTTATTCCCTTCCTGAAAAATATCTACCTGTTGCCGGTGGCGCTGGTGGGCGCCTACGGCATCATTAACCAGTATTGTTTGAAAATGGTGGGTGGGCCGATTGGCGGCCTGATAGCCGATAAAATCCTCAAGTCGCCAAGCAAATATCTCTTCTATACCTTTTGTGCCAGCACCGTAGCCCTGGTGGCGTTAATATTGCTGCCCCACGAAAGCATGCCAGTCTACCTCGGCATGATCTGCACCCTGGGATTTGGCGCAATTGTGTTTACCCAGCGAGCGGTCTTCTTTGCCCCGATCGGTGAAGCCAACATCGCGGAGAACCGGACCGGCGCCGCCATGGCGCTGGGGAGTTTCATTGGCTACGCACCGGCCATGTTCTGCTACAGCCTGTATGGCTACATTCTCGATCTCAACCCTGGTCTGACAGGCTACAAGATAGTCTTTGGCATCATGGCGTGCTTTGCGCTCTGTGGCGCGTTCGTTTCGGTCATGCTGGTTAAACGCATTCGCGGTGGCAGGAAAACGCTGCGCGCTGCGACAGAATAACCGCCAGCCTGATTCTGCTTATTCAAAGCCGCATTATGCGGCTTTGTTCGCGAGTGGCTTGTTGTTTCAGGTTTATGCATAGTCAAACCTCATCTTTCCCGCTAAAGTTAATTTTCCACGGCGCGGAAGGAGACGAAAATGCTCTATATCTTTGATTTAGGTAATGTGATTGTCGACATTGACTTCAACCGGGTATTGGGGGCCTGGAGCGATTTAACCCGCATCCCGCTGGCGACGCTGAAGCAGCATTTCACCATGGGAGAGGCTTTCCATCAGCATGAGCGCGGCGAGCTCAGCGATGAAGACTTTGCCGCCGCCATGTGTCATGAAATGAATATGTCCCTCAGCTATGAGCAGTTTGCTCACGGCTGGCAGGCGGTGTTTGTCGCGCTGCGTCCGGAAGTGATTGCGATCATGCAAAAACTGCGTGCCCAGGGCCATCGCGTGGTGGTGCTCTCCAATACCAATCGTCTTCACACCACGTTCTGGCCGGATGAATACCCGGAAGTGCGCGCTGCCGCCGATCGCATCTATCTGTCACAGGAGATGGGAATGCGTAAGCCTGAAGCGCAAATTTATCAGCGAGTACTGGACGAAGAGGGCTTTTCCGCCGCAGATACGGTCTTTTTTGATGATAACGTCGATAATGTAGCAGGGGCTAACCGGTTGGGGATCACCAGCATTCTGGTGACCGGGAAGAAGACCATCCCTGACTATTTCGCGAAACAGCTATGCTAAGAACCGTTCATCAAAAATTACTCCACCATACCCGGCCGCTGCTGGCGTGGCTAAAGCTGCTGTGGCGGCGTATTGATGAAGACCATATGACGACCCTGGCGGGGAACCTCGCCTATGTGTCATTACTGTCCCTGGTGCCGCTGATTGCCGTCGTGTTCGCGCTGTTTGCGGCCTTCCCCATGTTCTCCGAAGTCAGCGTGCAGATCCGCCATTTTATCTTCGCCAATTTCATTCCGGCGACCGGGGATGTGATCCAGGGATATATCGAGCAGTTCGTCGCCAATTCCAGCCGCATGACCGCCGTAGGCGCCTTTGGCCTGATCGTCACCTCGCTGCTGCTGATGTACTCGATCGACAGCGCGCTAAACACCATCTGGCGCAGCACGCGCAGTCGCCCCAAAGTTTACTCCTTTGCCGTTTACTGGATGATCCTGACCCTTGGTCCGCTGCTGGCGGGCGCCAGCCTGGCGATCAGTTCCTATCTGCTGTCGCTGCGCTGGGCAAGCGACCTGGACGGCGTAATTGATAATCTGCTCCGCCTTTTCCCGCTGATCCTCTCCTGGGCGGCATTCTGGCTGCTCTACAGTATTGTACCCACCACCCAGGTACGTAACCGCGACGCGGTGATCGGGGCGCTGGTGGCGGCGCTGCTGTTTGAGGCAGGTAAAAAAGCGTTTGCCCTCTATATCACCACCTTTCCGTCCTATCAGCTCATTTATGGCGTGATTTCGGTGGTGCCGATTTTGTTCGTCTGGGTGTACTGGACCTGGTGTATCGTCTTGCTTGGCGCTGAAATTACTGTCACTCTCGGTGAATACCGCAAACTTAAAACAGAAGAAACAGAACAACCATGATTGCATTAATTCAACGCGTATCCCGTGCAAGCGTTACCGTGGCGGACGAGGTGACGGGCGAAATTGGCCCGGGGCTTCTGGTGCTGCTGGGGGTCGAAAAAGACGATGATGAACAAAAAGCGAATCGCCTCTGCGAGCGCGTGCTGGGCTACCGCATCTTCAGCGATGCGGAGGGGAAAATGAACCTGAACGTTCAGCAGGCGGGCGGCAGCGTGCTGGTGGTTTCGCAATTTACGCTGGCGGCGGATACCGAGCGGGGAATGCGGCCAAGCTTCTCGAAAGGCGCCGCTCCTGACCGTGCTGAGGCGCTGTATGAGTATTTCGTCGCCCGCTGTCGCCAGCAGGAAATGAACACCCAGACCGGAAGATTCGCTGCGGATATGCAGGTTTCTTTGGTCAATGATGGTCCCGTGACCTTTTGGTTGCAAGTATGACCCAGCTTCCGGGCAGGCTGCGGGTAACAAAAGAGAGTACGACTATGTATCACCTTCGTGTACCGCAAACAGCAGAAGAGTTAGAGAGCTACTATCAGTTCCGCTGGGAGATGCTGCGTAAGCCGCTGCATCAGCCTAAGGGTTCGGAACGTGACGCCTGGGATGCGATGGCACATCATCAGATGGTGGTGGATGAAGAGGGCAACCTGGTGGCTGTCGGCCGGCTATATATCAATGCAGAGAATGAAGCCTCCATTCGCTTTATGGCCGTTCATCCCTCGGTGCAGGATAAAGGGCTGGGTACGCTGATGGCGATGACCCTGGAGTCCGTCGCGCGTCAGGAAGGGGTTAAGCGGGTCACCTGTAGCGCTCGCGAAGATGCGGTGGAGTTTTTCGCCAAGCTCGGCTTTATCAATCAGGGGGAGATCACCACCCCGACCACCACGCCGATCCGTCATTTCCTGATGATTAAGCCGGTCGCATCGCTGGACGACATTCTCCACCGTGGCGACTGGTGCGCGCAACTACAGCAGGCGTGGTATCAGCATATCCCGCTGAGTGAAAAAATGGGCGTGCGCATCCAGCAGTACACCGGGCAGAAATTTATTACCACCATGCCGGAAGCGGGAAATCAGAATCCGCACCACACGCTGTTTGCCGGCAGTTTGTTCTCGCTCGCTACCTTAACCGGATGGGGGCTTATCTGGCTGATGCTGCGCGAGCGGCACCTGGGGGGCACCATCATTCTGGCGGATGCGCATATCCGCTACAGTCAGCCCATTAGCGGCCGCCCCAGCGCCATCGCCGACCTCGGTTCGCTGAGCGGCGATCTCGACCGTCTGGCGCGTGGGCGTAAAGCCCGCGTGCAAATGCAGGTGGAGCTTTTTGGCGACGATAAACAGGGCGCCGTTTTCGAGGGGATCTACATCGTGCTGCCGGCGAAGCCCTTTGGCTCTTACGAAGAGGGCGGCAACGAGGAAGAGTAAGCCGCGGGCGGTTATCGTCCTGGCGATGCTAAGCGCCAGGCGATATCCCGCATGGCATCTCGCGCGGCGCGGCTGATCCCACCCAGCTGAAAGAAGCCGTGGATCACCCCCAGATAGCGCTGACAGGAACTCTCCACCCCTTGCGCCATCAGCCTTCGATGCAGCGCTTCGCCCTCGTCGCGTAAAGGATCGAACTCCGCCGTCAGAATATGCACCGGCGGCAGACCGTGAAAATCGTCGCGCCAGAGTGGACTGGCATCCGGATGGTTCGCTGGCGTCGAGGCGAGGTACATTTCATAGCCGCTCAACAACGTGTCCCGGGTAATCACATAGTCAGCGCCGTTGCTGACGTAGCTCGCCATGCTGGCGGTGGGGTCGAGCATGGGATAAATCAGAATTAGTTGCGCGGGTTGCCACGCCGCATTCGCTTTCAGGCGCAGGGCCGTTACCAGAGCGAGGTGCCCGCCGGCGCTGTCGCCAGCCAGTGTGATGCGTGAGGCGTCAACGCCAAGCTGCTCCGCGTGCCGGTGGATGATCATGACACCTTGTTCTGCGTCATCGTGCGCCGCCGGAAAGGTATGCTCCGGCGCCAGGCGGTACTGCACGGCGATCACCCGGCAACCGCTGAACCAGGCTAGCTGGCGGAGCTGATTGTCGTGGGTGGCAAAGCCGCCGCTGACAAAACAGCCGCCGTGATAATACACAATGGTGGGTAGTAAGCCGTTGCTTTTTGGCGGCGAGACGACGCGCAAGGTCATGCCATCGAGCGCGATGTCTTCAACCTGCACCCGCGTTTCTGTTTCCCCTGCGAGAACGGCGCTGGCGAGATAGCCGTTTCTCCGGTCATCAATACTCTGTTCTCGCGATGATGGCCGCCCCGCAGCAATAAACTCCTCAACCAGCGAAGCAATCCCTTTTTCCAACGTCATGGCAAGTCCCTTTTACTGGGTTAATATCCAGTGTTATAGCCTGGTTATTGCGAAAAAGATATACCGAATAAAGCCGCGATCGCATTGTGGAAAGCGGCTCGCAGAAGCGTATTTCTCAGCAAAGATCTGCTTTTTCTTCGTTTTTATCAGGTGTAATTTGCTCGTTATCCGGTGCGCCGTAATACCTTGTCCTTCTGAACAGCACCCTAAAAGTTGAACAATATCTGGAGAAGCAGAAACGGGCTAAGGAGAGCATTTCCGGCGTGTTCACACCGTATGAATGATAACGAGCGACCTGAGTCGCCCGTTATAGGAGCGCAGAACTTATTCCCCTTCGCCGGGGAACATGAACGGGTTAATTGAGCTTCTGGCGAAGCCTTCCTGCTCCATGCGGGCGTCAAGCACCAGGGATGCCAAATCGTCGGCGACGGCTTCGACTTTCGGATCCTTCTCCTGATACATAATCTTCAGGTAAGTTCCGCAGTCGCCACAGCTTTCGGCTTTCACCGCAGCCTGCTCGTTGTCCAGCGACCAGTAGTGCAGATCGCGGCTCTGTTCGCAGTTGCTACATTTGACGCGTACCACGTGCCACTCGGTTTCGCACAGATTGCAGTGCAGATAGCGCAGCCCCTGGGTGGTGCCGATCTGCACGATGCTGGAGACCGGCATCGAGCCGCACACCGGGCAGAACTGGCGCTGTTCGCCGTATTCAGCGCGCGCTTTCCCCGGAATCAGGCTGGCCATCTGCGCCCAGTAGAGCGACAGTGCGGCCCAGATGAACGGCGCTTTATCGCTGCTGACCGAGGCGAAGTCGGAAGCAAACAGCGCGCTGGCCATCTGCTCCAGCTCCTGCTCAGAGGCTTTTTCCAGATTCTCAATGACCGCCAGTGCTGGGCCGCTCATCTCCGGCTTCAGCTCGGCAATCAGCGAGTGCAGCAGCTTGTGCCAGTGTTTGTCGCGTGGCAGGACGTGGATATCCAGCGGCGGCTTGCCCTGTTCGCTGGCCGCTTTAATACGGGCGGTGAGATCCATCTGCAGCGGATGGTCGTACAGCACCACTTCCTGGGCATGGGCGATCAGCGCGGCAAAGCGCAGGTAATCGCCCAGCGGGTTATTGGCGGCCAGCTCGCGCAGACGCTCAGCGCGGCGGTTATACAGATTTTTCAGCCTGGGGAACAGTAGCGGCGGAATTGCTTCCGCCGTGCGTTTCTCGCTCGAACCCAGCTCGTCTTGCGGGATTATGCGAATACTCATTCAGATGACTTTTCCTGTTTCTGGCGGACCTCTCGGTACCAGCGCGGGTGATGTTTCTTCGCCCACGTACTGGTGACCCAGCCTTCCACCATCGCGGTAATGGTGCCTTTCACCCAGAGGGCGGCGTAGATATGCACCATGATAACCACAATTAACGCCACTGCGGCAAATGAATGCAGCATCAGCGCAAATCGGATCACCGGGATTGAGAAAGCCGGCGCAAAATACGGACGCCAGATGATCACACCGCTCACCAGCAGCAGTACCAGGAAGATAATCGCCGCCCAGAATACGCATTTCTGGCCGAAGTTATAGCGTCCGGTATCGCCCACCTCCTCGTTGACGACGATCTTACGAATATTCTTCGCCCAAAAGATATCATCCCGATTGATTAGGTTGTGGTGCCAGTAACGGAAAAACATGATGATGAACGACGCGAACATCACCACCCCGACGAACGGGTGGAGAATTCGCGCCAGCTGCGGCGTGCCGAGGATATGCATCAGCCAGTTAAAGGACGGGAAGAAAAAGCCTAACCCGCTTACCGCCGCCAGGATGAAGCAGAAGGCGGTGACCCAGTGGTTGATGCGTTCCGGCGCCGTGTAGCGCACGATGGTGTCACGTCTTTTCATTTGCGCACCTCGTCTTTCTCTTCATGCAGGTTGTCCTCTTCCTCTTCCGCGCGGTTCGGACCGACGCCGACGTAGTGGAAGATACTGGCTGCGAAGGTCGCGGCGAAGCCGACGGCCGCCAGCGGTTTCCAGATGCCTTTCCAGAACTTGACGGTCTGGCTGATCTCCGGGTTTTCCGGCAGGCCGTGGTACAGATTCGGCTTATCGGCATGGTGCAGCACGTACATGACGTGGGTACCGCCGACGCCGGCCGGATCGTACAGGCCCGCATTGTCGTAACCGCGGGTTTTCAGTTCAGCTACGCGCTCGCCTGCCAGCGTTTTCATATCCTCTTTGGAGCCAAAGTGGATGGCGCCGGTCGGGCAGGTTTTCACGCAGGCCGGTTCCTGGCCGACGGTGACGCGGTCTACGCACAGGGTACATTTGTAGACGCGGTTGTCTTCCGGGTTCAGACGCGGCACATCGAACGGACAGCCGGCGATACAGTAACCGCAGCCGATGCACTGCTCGGACTGGAAATCGACGATGCCGTTGGCGTACTGAATGATCGCGCCTTCTGATGGGCAGGCCTTCAGGCAGCCCGGATCGGCGCAATGCATGCAGCCATCTTTGCGGATGAGCCATTCAAGCTTGTCGTTTTGCTCCACTTCCGAGAAGCGCATCACCGTCCATGACTTGGCGGTCAGGTCCGCCGGGTTGTCATACACCCCAACGTTGTGACCGACTTCATCACGAATATCGTTCCATTCGGAGCAGGCCACCTGACAGGCTTTGCAGCCGATACAGGTGGTGACGTCGATAAGCTTCGCCACCTCCTGCTGGTGGTCCCGCGCCTGAGGCGCGGGGGTGAAACCGTTAGTCGCGGAACGACGAATAATATCTTGCGATTGATAAGCCATAAGTCGTCTCCGTTACACCTTTTCCACGTTCACGAGGAAAGCTTTGAACTCCGGCGTCTGCGTATTCGCATCACCGACGAACGGCGTCAGGGTATTGGCAATAAAGCCTTTTTTCGCCACGCCCTCATAGCCCCAGTGAATAGGAATGCCGATGGTATCGATATCCTTACCGTCAACTTTTAGCGTGCGAATACGTTTGGTCACCACCGCCTTGGCCTTAATGTAGCCGCGGTTGGAGGAGACCTTGACGGTATCGCCATGGCTGATGCCAAGTTTATTCGCCAGTTTTTCACCGATCTCCACAAACTGCTCCGGCTGCGCGATGGCGTTAAGCAGCGCGTGCTTGGTCCAGTAGTGGAAGTGCTCAGTCAGGCGATAAGTGGTGCCGACGTACGGGAATTTCTCCGCTTTGCCCATCTGCTCGAGATCGCCTTTGAAGACGCGAGCGGCCGGGTTAGAGACCACGTTCGGGTGCAGCGGGTTAGTCCCGAGCGGCGTTTCAAACGGCTCGTAGTGTTCCGGGAACGGTCCTTCCGCCATCTTATCGATAGCGAACAGACGGCCCATCCCTTCCGGCTGCATGATAAACGGACCGACGTCGCTGCCAGGCGCAGCGGCGCTGTAGTCCGGAATATCCACGCCGCCCCATTTCGCGCCATCCCACTTCAGCAACTGACGCTTCGGATCCCACGGTTTACCCTGCGGGTCCGCGGAGGCGCGGTTATACAGGATGCGGCGGTTGAGCGGCCATGCCCATGCCCAGCCCAGCGTATTGCCGAGGCCTGACGGATCGGCGTTATCCCGGCGCGCCATCTGGTTACCTTCCGGCGTCCAGCTTCCGGCGAAGATCCAGCAGCCGCTGGAAGTCGTGCCGTCGTCGCGTAGCTGTGCGAAGGAGCTCAGCTGCTGGCCTTTCTTGACGATCACCGCGCCGGTTGCCGGGTCGGTAATATCCGCCAGCGCTTTACCGTTGCTCTCCATCGCCACTTCTTCTGACGCCGGCTCGTGTGGCGTGGAGTAGTTCCACGTCATGTTGAGCACTGGCTCTGGCGCCGGGCCACCCTCTTCGGCATACATCTTACGCAGGCGCGTAAAGATACCGGCGAGGATTTCACCATCGGTGACAGCGATCCCCGGGGCGTCCGCGCCTTTCCAGTGCCACTGCAGCCAGCGGCCGGAGTTGACGATAGACCCATTCTCTTCGGCGAAGCAGGTAGACGGCAGACGGAACACTTCGGTCTGGATTTTCGACGGGTCAACATCGTTCGACTCACCGTGGTTTTGCCAGAAGGTGGACGTTTCGGTATTGAGCGGGTCGATGGTCACGAGGAACTTCAGCTTCGACAGGGAAGCGACGACCTTGTTTTTGTTCGGGAACGAGGCGACCGGGTTAAAGCCCTGGCAAATATAGCCATTCACTTTGCCCTGATTCATCATCTCGAAGTACTGCAGAACGTCGTAGCTCTTGTCCCATTTCGGCAGCCAGTCAAAGCCCCAGCTGTTTTCTGCTGTCGCTTTATCGCCGAAAAAGGCTTTCATCATGGAGACGAAGAACTTCGGATAGTTGCCCCAGTAGTTGACCTGGTCTTTCAGCAGCGGCTTCGGCGTGTTAGCCGTCAGGTAGGTCTGCAGGTCGGCCTGTTTTTCGTTCGGCAGCGACATGTAGCCTGGCAGGCTGGTGGAGAGCAGGCCGAGGTCGGTCAGACCCTGGATATTGGAGTGGCCGCGCAGGGCGTTGACGCCGCCGCCCGCCATCCCCATGTTGCCGAGCAGCAGCTGGATCATCGCCATGGTGCGGATGTTCTGCGCGCCGATGGAGTGCTGGGTCCAGCCGAGAGCGTACAGGAACGACGCGGTTTTATCCGGCGCGCTGGTTTCGGCAATGTATTCACAGACTTTGAGGAAGTCGGCCTTCGGCGTACCGCAGATGTTTTCGACCACATCCGGGGTATAACGGGAAACGTGCTGCTTCAGCAGGTTCCAGACGCAGCGCGGATGTTGCAGCGTGGTATCGCGTTTGGCGAAGCCGTTTTCGTCCAGCTCATAGTTCCAGCTGGTTTTGTCGTACTGGCGTTTTTCTGCGTTATAGCCGCTGAACAGCCCGTCGTCGAAGCTGTAGTCCTCACGCACGATCAGGCTGGCGTTGGTGTAGGCTTCGGTGTATTCGCGGTTGAATTTTTCGTTATTCAGCAGGTACAGGATCACGCCCGACAGGAAGGTAATGTCGGTACCGGAACGAATCGGGGTATAGAAATCAGCCACCGACGCTGTACGCGTGAAGCGCGGATCGATAACGATGAGTTTGGCACCGTTATGGATTTTGGCTTCCATCGCCCAGCGGAATCCCACCGGATGCGCTTCAGCGGCGTTACCGCCCATCACCACGATCAGGTTGGCGTTCTTAATATCCACCCAGTGGTTGGTCATCGCACCGCGACCAAATGTTGGAGCAAGACTTGCTACCGTTGGTCCGTGTCAGACACGCGCCTGGTTATCCACCGCCAGCATCCCGAGGGCGCGGGTGAATTTTTGCGTTAAATAGCCGGTTTCGTTACTGGAGGCGGAGGCGCACAGCATCCCGGTGGTCAACCAGCGGTTGACGGTGGTGCCAGCGTCGTTTTGCGCGATAAAGTTGGCGTCGCGGTCCTCTTTCATCAGCTTGGCGATGCGATCGAACGCTTCGTCCCAGCTGATTTGCTGCCATTTATCGGAGCCTGGCGCGCGATATTCCGGGAATTTCAGGCGGCTTTCAGAATGGATAAAGTCCACCAGACCAGCCCCTTTCGGACAGAGCGCACCACGGTTGACCGGATGATCCGGATCGCCTTCGATATGGAAAATGGATGCTTTGGCGTTTTTCGCGCCGTCGCCGAGGCTATACATCAACAGCCCACAGCCGACAGAACAGTATGTGCAGGTGTTACGGGTTTCGCGCGTGCGCAGCAATTTGTACTGCCGTGTCTCCGCGAGCGCAGTCGCCGGGGCAAAGCCCAGCGCTGCTGCCGTGGTTCCCGCCATACCGCCAGCGCAGATCTTAAAGAACTGCCTTCTGCTGACCTGCATGGTTCGCTCCTTGTTTCGACATTGTCACATGTAGTTATTTGCTTTGCGGTGAGAGCCGCAAAGGTTCAGAATTAGGGCATATTTCCCTCATTCCTGAAGGGATAAAAACAGAATACCACATTGTGTGTATGCCTGTTCCAATACGGTTAAAGCAAAGTGAACAAGAAGCCTCTCGAACAAATCGAAAATGTGACGAATGTCACAGGATATCGCCAGGTCTCCCTCTGGAAGCGCGAGGATCTGCAACATCCTCAGCCAGATGAGTTAGCGGAAGAGGTACCGGTCGCGCTGGTCTACAACGGTATCTCCCACGTGGTGATGATGGCCACGCCGAAAGACCTGGAGCAGTTCGCCGTCGGCTTCTCCTTATCCGAAGGGATTATTGAGCATCGGCGGGAGATTTTCGGCATGGACGTGGTGTCGGTATGCAACGGCCTTGAGGTGCAGATTGAACTCTCCAGCCGGCGTTTTATGGGGCTCAAAGCCCGGCGTCGCGCGCTGGCCGGGCGCACCGGCTGCGGGGTCTGCGGCGTCGAGCAGCTCAATGATATTGGTAAGCCGGTTCAACCGCTGCCGTTCACTCAGACGTTCGATATCGCCAATCTCGACCAGGCCCTGGCGCATCTTAACGACTTTCAACCGATCGGCCGACTCACCGGCTGCACCCACGCGGCCGCCTGGGTCCGGTCGACGGGCGAACTGGCGGGCGGTTTTGAAGACGTCGGCCGGCATGTGGCGCTGGATAAACTGCTCGGCCGGCGGGCGGAAATCGGCGAGGGCTGGCAGCAGGGCGCCGCGCTGGTCTCCAGCCGCGCCAGCTATGAAATGGTGCAGAAAGCCGCGATGTGCGGGGTCGAGATCCTGTTCGCGGTATCAGCAGCCACCACCTTAGCGGTGGAGGTCGCCGAGCGCTGCAACCTGACGCTGGTGGGCTTTTGCAAGCCGGGCAGGGCGACGATCTACACCCACCCGCAGCGTTTGATCGCGGGTTAAAAGTTAATCAGTAAATTTGAATAATGACAGCAAATCCTTCCGCTTTTTGTTTGGTAATGTGCGGGCTACTATTTAACACATCAAGGCACAACGCCTTATCTAAACAACTAAATGAAAGGGTTTATATCATGAAAAGCATCAAAACTTTTGTCGCAGTAATCGCTATGGCCGCCTCTTTTGCTTCCTTCGCCGCTGAAACCGTCACCGCTACCGCTGCAACGATGGACGGCGCGGAAGCGAAAATCGCCGCACAGGCCCAGGCAGCAGGCGCGTCGTCTTACAAAATTACCGAAGCGTTTACCGGCAACCGCGTGCATATGACTGCCGAACTGAACAAATAAGCGTAACGCTACTGTCGAAAGAGCGCCTCAGGGCGCTTTTTTTCGTTTCCGTTTCGGCAAAAAACAGTCACTATTCCCCACCGCCGCGAAAAAAATGTGGCAGTACTCACGTTTCCGTTCTTTTCTTAACTCCCCATTATTACCGCCAATGAAACATCTTCATTGTTGAATATCTCGATATTTTAACGCTATGAAATGTAAAGATATTAAAAAGGAAAAGCGATGAAGAACACGCTCTGCATGTGTGATTTTTGTCACAAAAATAAGCCCGCTGTTGCGACTGTCAACTATTCATGTACGTAATTTAATACGCATTATGTGATCTCCATTGCAAATACAAGTCTTGCAGTCAGGGAAAAATGTCGTCAGGCAAATGAGCGAGGAGGCGTCATGAAAATTGGCATCGTTATTAGCGGCGGGGATGTTTCGGGAATGAATAATTTTATATTCCAGATTGCCAGGCAGGCTGATGCCGATATCACGCTGTTTAATGGCGGTATTCCTGGCCTGCTGGAGAAAAATCATCAGGATATCGCGTGGCGCGATCTGGTTGATTTCTCCATTACCGCGGTGCCGATCATTACCTCCGGACGAACCAGTCGCAAACTACAGCGCAGCGAATATGAAATGATTGCTAAAAAACTGAAATCGCTGCGTATTGACGTGCTTATTATGGCCGGGGGGGACGGCAGCCTGCAGTTTCTCAATACCCTAAGTGAATTTGATATTAATTGCTTTGGCGTGGGAATGACTATCGATAATGACGTGTATGGCAGTGATTATACGATTGGTTTTTCCACGGCCTGCGAGCAGATTATTAAAGAAGTCTCCCGTTTAAGAAATACCGGAAGAGCGCTGCCGGGGCGGGTTTTTATGGTTGAGATATTAGGAGGTTATTGTGGAGAATTAACGTTACAGTCCGCCATTAAATGCAATGCGGATATTGCCCTGATCCCGGAGGCGCAGATGCCGCTGGCCATGCTTGCGGAGCGGATTACCCGGAAGCTGAGCACGCAGAACAGCGTCGTTATCCTCTGCTCAGAAGGCTACACCAAAGAATACTCTCCCGGCTTTCAGGGAGCGATTGATACCATGATCAAACAGCTGGAACCGCAAATCGGCGTCCGAATCCGTAAAACGATTGTCGGTTATGGCCTACGCAGCGGTGACCCGACCTGTGAAGAGATTTATCAGGGCACCATTATGGCCAGTGAAGTGGTTCGCTGTATTCAGTCAGGTATGAAAAATAAAGCCATAATAATTAATTCCAGTAACAAACCTATTCCGATTGATTTAGTCAGTATGAAAAAACGACTGGTCGATACTGAAGGACATCATTATAAACTTGCCAAGCAACTCAATATTATTTGAGGAGACCCTCCATGCTGAAAATTTTATGCGTATGTGGCTGCGGCCTCGGTTCAAGCTTTGCCATTGAAATGACGGCGAAGGCAGTTTTAAAAAAGCTGGAAATTCCCGCTCATATTGAACACACCACCGTATCCGAAGCCGGAGCCTTTAAATCGGATATGATTTTGACGCAAAAAACCTTTGCCGACATCTTAACCGCCGATGCTACTGAAGAGGAAATTAAACGCGTCGTGGTGCTCAATAAGCTTACGGATAAAGAGGAAATTGAAACCAAGATCGTCGCATTCTTAAAAGAACGTCATCTGAAGGTGGCTGATTATGAATAGCTTCGTTGCGTTTATCGTTAAGGATTTACTTGGTCAGGCATCCATTCTTATTGCTTTTATTGCCATGCTTGGCCTGATCCTGCAAAAGAAATCGCCGGGCAAAACCGCGGAAGGGACGTTTAAAACGCTGCTTGGCTTCTTAATTATGATGGCGGGGATCAACATCATTGTCGCCACGCTAACCTTTCTGAACGATATCTTCACCCAGGGATTTGGCATGAAAGGCTATATTACCGATGTGGCCGCCATCGCCGGGTTAGCGAATCGGGAATTAGGTTCGGAAGTGGCGCTGACGCTGCTGGTGATCTTTGCCGTCAATATTATTATCGCCCGTCTGACGCCGCTTAAATATATTTTCCTGACCGGCCAGGCGCTGCTGTGGATGGCGACGATCGGCGCCGTGATTGGCTATAAGTCCGGGCTCACTGGCGTACCGCTGATTTTAACCGGGGGCATCTTCGGCGGCGTGATGGCGGTGTTAATGCCGGCCCTGGCGCAGCCGGTGGTCAGGCGCATTACCGGATCTGACGACGTGGCCCTGGGGCACTTCTGTACCATCGGTTATCTGGTGCAGGCCGCCGTCGCAAAGGTCGTCGGCAAAGGCTCCCGCTCGACGGAAGATCTCGAGCTGCCTGATAACTTTAAGTTTCTGCAGGATACCTATCTGGCCATGGCGGTGGTGATGGTGCCGATGTATCTCATCCCGGCTATCGCGGCGGGCCCCCAGTACATCGCGCAGTTCTCCGGCGGGATTAACTACCTGATGTATGCCTTTATGCAGTCCATTCAGTTTGTCGCCGGGGTCTTTGTCCTCTATAGCGGCGTGCGTTTATTGCTCAATGAGCTGGTGCCGGCCTTTCGCGGTATTGCGATGCGTATTGTCCCGGATGCGAAGCCGGCTCTTGATTGCCCGGTACTGTTTCCTTATGCGCCGAATGCGGTGATTGTCGGATTTCTGGCGACGACCGTCGGCTCGATTATCGGCATGCTGGTTTTCCCGATGTTCGGTCTGGCGATGATCCTCCCCGGGCTGTTAACCAACTTTTTCGCCGGCGGCACGGCAGGGGTTTTTGGCAACGCGCTGGGCGGACGCCGCGGGGCGATGATCGGCGGGGTTATTCACGGTCTGTTTATCACGTTTCTGCCGGCCATTCTGGTGCCCATGCTGGAGAGCTATGGCTTTACGGGCGTCACCTTCAGCGACTCTGACGTCATCAGCTCGGGTCTGGTATTAGGCCACGCCTTCCAGAATAACTGGCTCTTTGTCGCCTTATTTATTGTGTTTGTCGCCGCACTGGCATGGTTTGTCAACGGGAAATCCGCTAAGCCGAAAGGGGAAAATGTTCATGAGTCTGTATAATTTCAATGAGATTTTAAAAATTGCCCAAGCGAGAAATTTTAAAGCGATTGGCTCGTTTAACTTGCACTGTATTGAGATGCTGCCGGCGTTTTTCAAAGCCGCGCAAAACAGCCACAGCCCGTTAATGATCCAAATTTCAACCGGGACCGCGGAGTACCTCGGCTATCGTTTGCTGGTCGACGCCGTGCGTTCATTAGCGGACAGTGAAAATATTCCAGCCTGTCTGCATCTTGACCACTGCTCAGATATTAAGGCTATCGAGACGGCAATGAACGCGGGCTTTTCGTCGGTGATGTACGACGGCTCACATTTAAGCCTTGAGGAAAATATCGGTAATACGCGGATTGTGGTGGAGATGGCCCGCCCGCGCAATATTACGGTAGAAGGCGAACTGGGGGCGATCGGCGGGTCTGAGGATGGAAAAGCGGTGGCGGCGGAAGATATCTGTTTTACCACCGTCGAAGATGCGAAACGCTTTGTGGAGGAGACCCAGGTCGATATGCTGGCCGTTTCGGTAGGCACCGTGCATGGCCTCTACACCGGTAAAGCGCAGATACAGCACCAGCGGCTGAAACAGATTAGCGCGGCGACCGGCGTGCCGCTGGTGCTGCATGGCGGTACCGGCGTCAGCGATGAGGATATGCGGCTGGCCGTCACCGAAGGGATTAATAAAGTGAACGTCGGGACGGAAATGAACGTGCAGTGGGTTGACCGCTGTAAAACGACGTTTGAGAAAGGGAAGGTGAATGACAGCGTACGGAAATTCTTAATTCCCGCCAACCAGGCGGTCACTGATGTCTTAATGGAAAAAATGGCGTTATTTAAATAACGTTTTCTCCTCCACTCTCTATTTCATTGCCCTGTCTTCCGCCAGGGAGGGAACTTGCTATGTTTGAATCATTGAAAACGTTGTGGAAAAAAGAGCAAACCCCGCTGCAGGATTATGATCAACAGTCCCGTCAGTTGGCGGAGGAGATTGCCAGGCTGGAGGGCGAACTACAGCGCCAGCCTGGCAATAGCGAGGTGCAAAAAACATTGATGCTGACTTACAACCGGGCGCTATCGATATATGCCAAAAGCACCGCCCACCGGCAGGATATCGATACGCTGTTTCTGCAGATTGATAATTTACGCAATATTATTCGCCGCAATATTTAGGAATACAGAATGACCATAAAAGAACTGCTTATTGAGGCCGATGCCATTCAGGTTGGCGTTGTGGAGTCCGACTGGCAGCGGGTAATAAAGCTGGCTGCCCGCCCGCTGGAGGCAAAAGGCTTTATTTCGACGGAATATAGCCAGGCGGTGATCGACAATACCCTGAACCATGGCGCCTATTACGTCTTCGATGAAGGTATTGCTATCCCCCATGCCCGACCCGAGTGCGGCGTCAGACGCAACTGCTTTAGCCTGGTGCTGCTGGAAAAGCCGATTCCTTTTGCGGACAGTGAAAAAGCCGACATTGTCATTATGTTTGGCGCCCGGGACAGCAATGCGCATATCGAGGAGGGGATCCGCTCCATCGTCGTGCTGCTGGATAACAATGACACGATGGCCAAACTGCGGATGGCCCGCAGCCGGGAGGAGGTTGTCGCGTTACTATGAACAGACATCTGACCCCAGTCTGCAAAACGGCTATTTTAATCAACGGCATTCCGGCCTCGGGGAAGAGTACCATCACCCGTTTGCTGGCGGAGACCTTCAGCCTGCCGGTATTGACGATCGACGGCATCAAAGAGCCGTTTATGGCGCGTCTGGCTCCGGTCGACCGGCCAATGAATCGCCAGCTGGGCTGTGCGGCGTATGAGGTGATCTGGTCGATTGTCGGCGCGTCGCCTGCCAGTATGGTCTGGTTGATCGACGCCTGGTTCGGCTTTCAGCCGCGGGAGACCTTGCAAAAATTGCTGCGGCAGGCGGGCGTGGAGCAGGTGATTGAGATCTGGAACCATATCTCCCCCGAGCTGGCGGTCGCGCGCTATGCCTCGCGGCTGGCGACGCGGCCGCCGGGCCACCCCGGCGAAGAGTATCTGCCGGAGCTGGCCCAGCTGGCCGGGCGCGCGCAGCCCATGTCTTTAGGGCCCCTTTTGACGATAGACCAGCAGCGCCCGCTGGAGATAACGGCGGTTATTCACTGGCTTGAAGGTACAATTAGCGGACAACGTACCGGTTTGGCGAATTACGCCTACCCGTCCTAGGACATACCCGCCAGCCGCAGCAGCGCCGTCACCACCGCCGCGGCGATAATCACGCCGATCAGCGGCACCTTGCGCCAGGCGAGAAACACAGCGACAGCCACGCCCAGAACGCGCGCCATGCCGGCGAAATGCGCGCCTTCATAGAAAGTGGTGGCCAGGGCGACGGAAAAAAGCAGCACCGTCGCCGCATCGGAAAGCAGCGCCTGCGAGCGCTCGGAAAATGCCAGCCGATTACCAAGCTTCGCGCCGCCAAGACGCATCAGATAGGTTCCCAGCGACAGGATGGCGATACCGGCGATAAACAGCGTCATATTGCCCATTATTTTTTCCTCGACAGTAAACCAAACAACGAGAGCAGCACCGGCAGCCCGGTAGGCGCAAACGGCACGGCAGCAAGCGCCAGCGCGGCGCCGCTGACGGCGCGGATCAGCGTGGTACGGTTTTTAAAGGCCGGGATCACCAGCGCCAGCAGGATTGCCGGGAAGACCGCGTCAAGCCCGATGGTTTCCGGCGCCGGCAGCAGTTTGCCGACGGCGGCGCCGGTGAGCGTACCCAAAGGCCAGATCAGCGCTACGCCGGCGCCGCACAGCCAGTAGGCCGCTTTGCGCTGCGCGGGGGTGGGCTGCGACAAGCCAAAGACCACGCTCTCGTCGTTCATAATGTGGCACCCGATAAAGCTTAAGGCGCGCCGACCAACCAGTTCGCGCACGGTCACCCCGAAAGGGATATGGCGCGCGTTGACTAACAGGCCGGCGGCGGCGGCGGCCAGCGGGCTACCGCCGCTGGCGACAATACCGATAAACATAAATTCAGAGGCGCCCGCCAGCACGGACACCGAAAGTACGAGCGGCACCCATAAGGGGAAGCCGTAAGCCACCGCTAGCGACCCATAGGACATGCCTACCACCCCGACGGCGAGGCAAACTAAAACAATCGCTTTTATCGTGTCTCCGCTGAGACTGGAGAGAGTTTGTTTCATATCCCTTAGCCATATCGAACGAATTTCCATTATAATGAACACATAATGATCGTTTTTCAAGGCGAACAAATCGTTCGATATAAAAAACAAGGGGCGGGTATGACACAGCCAATCAGCGTTATCGCCAAAAGTCTGGTGCGGGAGCGGGCGCGGACCGGGCTTTCGCTGGCGGAAGTCGCGCGTCGGGCGGGTATCGCAAAATCCACGCTATCGCAACTGGAGTCCGGCAACGGTAATCCGAGTCTGGAAACGCTGTGGTCGCTCTGCGTAGCGCTGGATATTCCATTTGCCAGGCTGCTTGAGCCGCAGATGAACAAAACGCAGGTGATCCGCCGCGGCGAGGGGACAAAAGTGGTGGCGGAGCAGGCGAACTATCAGGCTATTTTGCTGGCCGCCTGTCCACCCGGCGCGCGTCGGGACATCTATTTGCTGCTCACCCAGCCCGGCGCCGACCGCATTTCGCATCCGCATCCGCCAGGCTCGGTGGAACATATTATCGTGACCCAGGGGCGGGCGCGGGTAGGGCTGACGTCGGCGCCGGAAGAGCTCGGCGAGGGCGACTATATCTGCTATCCGGCGGATCAGGAGCATGTGTTTCAGGCCCTGGAGCCGGATACGCAGGCCCTGCTGATCGCTGAGCAAAACTGACATCGCACCGGCGGGCGTCGCGCTCTCGCTGGACGCCATAGCCGTATTGCGGGACACTAGCCGCATTCTTCCGCGAAGACAGGCATACCTATGTCGCTGAAAGCCATTGCTAAAGAACTTGGGATCTCGGTAACGACCGTCAGCCGCGCGTTAAACGGCTATGATGATGTGTCGCAGGAGACCCGTGCTCGCGTGGAGGCTGAAGCGCAGCGTCGCGGATATCGGCCAAACACGTTCGCGCGTCGCCTGAAAATGGGCAAAATCGACGCCGTTGGCCTCGTTTTCCCCGTGCGCCCCGCGCCGCTGAATAACAACGTCTTTCTCGAAATGGTGGGAGAAATCAGCCACGAGCTGGCGCGCTATGAGATTGATTTACTGCTGATCGCCGATGATGAACAGGCCGATAAACACGGCTATATGCGCATGGTGCAGAGCCGTCGCGTCGATGCGCTGATCGTCGCGCATACCCTGGACGACGACCCGCGCCTGATTCAGCTGCTCTCTTCCGGCTTTCCTTTTCTCGCGCTGGGCCGTAGCCGCCTGCCGCAGCCCTACGCCTGGTTTGATTTCGATAACCAGGCGGGCACGTATCGCGCCACCCGTCATCTGATTAGCCAGGGGCACCGGCGCATCGCGCTGCTGAGCGAAAATAATAATCAGGCGTTTATTACCCAACGCCGCAACGGTTACCTGGAAGCGCTGCGCGAAGCGGGCCTGGCGGAAACCTGGCTGCGCAGCGTGCCGCCCACCCGCCGCGGCGGGTTTCAGACAACGATGGAGCTGCTGCGCTTGCCTGAACCGCCAACGGCGATTGTCACCGACTGCAATACCCATGGCGACGGCGCGGCGATGGCCCTGGCTCAGCTCGGACGTCTTACCGGCGCCGATCGCGTCTCACTGGTGGTCTACGACGGTTTGCCGCAGGATAGCATCATCGACACCCCGGTGGGCGCGGTGGTTCAATCCACCCGACAGGGGGTGGGCCGCCAGATAGCCACGATGGTCCGCCGCTTAATTGCCGGCGAAGATCTGACCTCGCTTCAGGTGCTCTGGCAGCCCGAATTCATTCCCGGCGAAACCGCCTGATAATTCTCTCCACAGATTAATTTCCTGAACTCGATCACGGATCCGAAACGTTTTGGTTGGCGTCCGAAACGTTTCGGATCAACAGTAAGACATTCCTTGATATGGAGATGTCTAATGTCAGATTCGATTATACGCCTGCAAAGCGCAACGGTTGACGTGGTGATCAAAGCCCGCCCTTTCGCCGAAATTATCTACTGGGGGCCGCATTTAAGCCACTTTTCGCCGCAGGATGCCGACAGCCTGACGCGACCGGTCGCCAATGGCCGCCTCGATGTCGATTCCCCGGTCACTTTAATGGCGGAACTGGGCCATGGTCTGTTTGGCGCGCCGGGCATTGAAGGCCATCGCCAGGGGCTGGATGCCTCGCCGATTTTCGCCACCAGCAAAGTGCGGCACGAGGGCCAGACGCTAACCCTGGTCAGCGAAGACCCGCATGCCGGCCTGCGTTTGTACAGCGAGATCGCATTGGATGCCAGCGGTGTGTTGAGCGTGCGCCATGGCGTGACCAATCTGCGCGTCAGCCCATGGCAGGTGGATCGCCTGGCGGTCACGCTGCCGGTCGCCGAACGCTCTCGTGAGGTAATGGCTTTCCATGGCCGCTGGATCCGCGAGTTTCAGCCTCACCGCCTGACCCTGGAGCACGACAGCTTTGTGCTGGAGAACCGCCGCGGGCGCACCTCTCACGAACATTTCCCGGCCCTGATCACTGGCAGCCACGCCTTTAGCGAGATGCAGGGTGAAGTCTGGGGCGTGCATCTGGCCTGGAGCGGTAATCATCGCCTGCGGGCGGAGGTGAAAACCGATGGCCGTCGCTATCTGCAGGCCGAGGCGCTCTATCTGCCGGGCGAAATGGCGCTGGCGGAAGGGGAAACCTTGTGGACGCCGTACCTGTATGCCAGCTACTCGGCGAACGGGCTGAACGGCATGAGCCAGCAGTTCCATCGTTATCTGCGCGAACGGATTATTCGCTTCCCGGGCAACAAGCCGCGCCCGGTGCATCTCAACACCTGGGAGGGGATCTATTTCGACCACGATCCGGACTACATCATGCGCATGGCGGATGAAGCGGCGGCCCTGGGCGTGGAGCGTTTTATCATTGACGACGGCTGGTTTAAAGGACGCAACGACGACTGGGCGGCGCTCGGCGACTGGTATCTCGATGAGAAAAAATACCCCCACGGCCTGACGCCGGTTATCAACCACGTGAAATCGCTGGGGATGGAGTTCGGTATCTGGGTGGAGCCTGAGATGATTAACCCGGATTCCGATCTGTATCGGGCACACCCTGATTGGGTGCTGGCGCTTCCGGGCTATACGCCGCTTCCCGGGCGTCATCAGTTTGTCCTGAACCTGAATATTCCGGAAGCCTTTGATTATCTGCTGGAGCGGATGAGCTGGCTGCTGGGCGAACACGCGGTGGACTACGTGAAATGGGATATGAACCGCGAGCTGGTGCAGCCGGGCCATAACGGCAAAGCCGCCGCCGATGCGCAGACTCGCCAGTTCTACCGCCTGCTGGATACGCTGGTGGCCCGCTTCCCGCATATTGAATTTGAATCCTGCTCCTCCGGCGGCGGTCGTATCGATTATGAAGTCCTCAAGCGCAGCCATCGCTTCTGGGCTTCTGACAACAATGACGCCCTTGAGCGCAACACCATCCAGCGCGGCATGAGCTACTTCTTCCCGCCGGAGGTGATGGGCGCGCATATCGGTAATCGCCACTGTCATGCCACCTTCCGCCAGCACAGTATCGCCTTCCGCGGCCTGACGGCGCTGTTCGGTCATATGGGGCTTGAGCTGGATCCGGTGAGCGCCGATGAAGAAGAGCGCGCCGGGTATAGGAAATACGCGGCTCTGCATAAGCAGTGGCGCGACGTGATCCATCACGGCGTGCAGTGGCGGATGGATATGCCGGACGCCACCACCCTTGCTCATGGCGTCGTCAGCCCGGATAAAGCGCAGGCGATTTTCCTCGTCAGCCAGCTGGCGATGCCGGACTACACCCTGATGGCGCCGCTGCGCCTGGCGGGGCTGGAGGCGAGCGCCCGCTATCAGGTGACGCTCCTCGATCATCCGAACATTCAGATCACCGGCGAGGGCGGCCACACCATGCGGAAGCTGCCGGCATGGATGACGACGCCGCAGACGGTGAGCGGTGAGTGGCTACAGCAGGCGGGGCTGGCGCTGCCCATCCTCGACCCGGAAAGCGCCATTCTGATTGGCCTGCAACGCGTGTGATGGTATCGGGCCGCGTCGCGGCCCTTCTTGAGGAAAATATAATGAACCCGACCGTCTGTACCCACAAAAACAACCCCAACTTCTGGATTTTCGGGCTGTTCTTCTTTCTCTACTTCTTCATCATGGCCACCTGCTTTCCGTTTCTGCCGATCTGGCTGTCGGATGTTATCGGCCTGAATAAAACTGAAACCGGCCTCGTTTTCTCCAGCCTGTCGCTGTTCGCCATCTGTTTCCAGCCGGTTCTCGGGGTGATCTCAGACAAGCTGGGGCTGAAAAAACATCTGATGTGGATCGTGACCGTTCTGCTGGTGCTGATTGCTCCCTTCTTCCTCTATGTTTTCGCGCCGCTGCTGAAAACCAACATCTGGCTCGGGGCGCTGAGCGGCGGCGCCTATATCGGCTTTGTATTCTCCGCAGGCGCCGGCGCGATGGAGGCCTATATCGAACGGGTAAGCCGCAACAGCGGGTTTGAATACGGCAAGGCGCGCACCTTTGGTTGTCTGGGATGGGCGCTGTGCGCCACCACCGCCGGCATGCTGTTCAGCATTAATCCCGAATGGGTGTTCTGGATGGGGTCGGCCGCCGCGCTGCTGCTGGTGGTGCTGGTGGCTATCGCCAAACCGCAGGCCAGTCAGTCCGCGCAGGTAATGGACTCGCTCGGCGCCAATCGCCCGGCGATCGATTTAAAAACGGCGGTGCGCATGTTCCGTCAGCGGAAGATGTGGATGTTTATTCTGTATGTTATCGGCGTAGCCTGCGTGTATGACGTTTTCGATCAGCAGTTCGCCACCTTCTTCAAATCGTTCTTTGCGACCCCGGAAGCAGGCACCCGTGCCTTTGGTTTCGCCACCACCGCGGGAGAAATATGTAACGCCATCATTATGTTCAGCTCGCCGTGGATTATTAACCGCATCGGAGCGAAGAATACCCTGCTGATCGCCGGGATGGTGATGGCGGCCAGAATGATTGGCTCTTCCTTCGCCACCACCGCCGCGGAAGTGGTGGCGCTGAAGATGCTCCATGCGCTGGAAGTGCCGTTCCTGCTGGTGGGTGCCTTTAAATACATCACCGGCGTGTTTGATGTCCGGCTGTCGGCGACCATATATCTGGTGGGCTTCCAGTTCGCCAAGCAGGTGGCGGCGATCTTCCTCTCCGCCTTCGCCGGCAATATGTATGATCGGATCGGCTTCCAGGAGACCTATATGATCCTCGGCGGAATAGCCCTGACGGTCACCTTAATATCCGCGTTTACGTTAGCGGGCAAGGCGAAAAGTGAGCCGCTGCGCGATAATGCGATGACCGTTTAATTATCAACATTCCGTGGCACAGGGTGGTGCCTGACAGAGAAGGAAGATGTCATGATGGATATGAAAAAACGTATGAACAGCGGTGAGCTTTACCTGGATGCAGGATATGGCTTGCCGGAGCAGCGGCTGATGGGTAAAGCGCGGGCCTATGAATATAATCATTCGCATCCGTTTAATCAGGAATTGCGCAACGATATTATTCAGCGCATGTTCGCGAAAGTCGGCGAACAATGCTGGATAGAGCCGCCGATCAATATTGCCTATGGGATCCATACGACGATTGGTGATAATTTTTATGCCAATTTTAACCTCACGCTGGTCGACGATGCGGACATTATCATCGGCAATAACGTTATGTTTGCGCCAAATGTCACTATCTCCACCGCCGGGCATCCCATCCACCCCGTGCTGCGCCATACGCATCAACAGTTTTCATTACCGGTAGTGATTGAAGATGGGGTCTGGTTAGGCACGGGGGTGATTATTAATCCCGGGGTAACGATTGGCCAGAATTCAGTCATAGGCGCGGGCAGTGTGGTAAATCGCTCTATACCGGCGAATGTGGTTGCCGCTGGCGTACCTTGCCGGGTATTAAGAGAAATTACCGATGCGGATAAAGACAAATACGCACTTTTCCCCGGATGATGGACGAGAGAAACAGGGGAGCGTAAAGGATCGTGTCCCCTGTTTTGCATTATCGCCGTTGAACCGGCCTCCAGCCCGCATGGGGGGAGGCCGGGGAAGGTACTCTCCGGCGTCGCGGGGTTTCACGCCAGATAAAACACTTCTTTGAGCTCCGCGCTCAGCGGGCTGTTGTCCGGGTTGCTGGGCATCACCTCGCGCATGTATTTCCACCAGCGCTGGCACACTTCCGTGCTGGCGACCGCCTCCCAGCGGGCTTCCGACTCAATCTCCACCGTGGCGAACAGCAGGTTGCGCTCTTTATCGAGATAAATGGCGTAGTGGTGCGCGCCGTGCGTTTTCAGCACCGCCTCCAGCTCCGGCCAGATGGGGTTGTGGCGACGTGCATACTCCTCGTGCGCGTCAGGGTTCACCTGCATCACAAAGGCTTTGCGGATCATAATGCCTCCAGATAGAGCTCGCGTACCTCATCGCGGCTGGCGGGGCGCGGGTTACACGACGCGCACGGGTCGGCCAGCGCTTTGTCCAGCCAGCCTTCGATATCGGCTTTGCTGACGCCAAGCTGGCTGAAGCCCTGGGGGATCCCTACGCGTTTGCTCAGCGCACGAATGGCGTTGATGGCCTCCATGCTGGCGGCTTCATCGCTCATGCCGTGGGTATCGACGCCCATCGCCTGCGCCACGCGGGCGAAGCGCGCCACCGCGTTCGGGCGGTTAAAGTTTTCGATGATCGGCAGCAGGATGGCGTTGCACACTCCGTGTGGCAGGTTGTGGGTGGCGCCAGGCTGATGGGCCAGGGCGTGTACCAGCCCGAGGCCGGCGCTGTTGAACGCCATGCCCGCCAGATACTGGCCAAACGCCATCTGCTCGCGGGCCTGCAGATCGTGTCCCTCCTCTACCGCTTTCGGCAGCCACAGGTTGATCAGGCGGATGGCCTCGAGGGCGTTGGCGTCGGTCAGGGGATGGGCGCCAACGGAGACAAAGGCCTCGATGGCGTGGGTCAGGGCGTCCATGCCGGTGGCGGCGGTAACGGCTGGTGGGATGTCGAGCATCACGCTGGCGTCGTCGACGGCGATATCCGGGATCAGGTTCGGGTCGATAATCACCTCTTTTACCTGACGCTCGCTATCGATAATCACGGCGTTGCTGGTCATCTCCGCCGCCGTGCCGGCGGTGGTGTTGATGGCCACCAGCGGCACGCCAGCGTTTTTCACTTTGCCGACGCCGGAGTAGGCGGTGGAGGGGCCTGGGTTGGCGGTGAGGATTTTTATCGCTTTGGCGGTATCAATCGGGCTGCCGCCGCCGAAGGCGATCAGGTAATCGCAGCGGGCCGCCTGGTACGCCGCATAGCCTTGCTGCACCAGCGCTTCGGTGGGGTTGGGGAACACGTCATCAAACAGCTGATAAGCCATCTGCTGTTCATCCAGCGCGGAAAACAGACTGTCCAGCAGGCCCAGCTTCACCAGCTGGCCGTCGGTGACGATCAGCGCCTTGCCCCACTGTTTGCCCGCTACCAGCTTGACCATATCACCGATAGCGCCTGCGCCGTGGAGGCTGATTTTAGGTAGTGCCAACATAAAACTCATGATAATTCTCCTTAATGTTGATTTTGGGAAATCCGTTTCCCCTCACCCCGCCCTTCTCCCTTGGGGAGAGGGCCAGGGCGAGGGGGAAATTAACATCGTCTTCGCTGCAGCATCCGCCGGGCCATAATCGGCAGGGAGATCACCACGATCAGCATCGCGCCGATAATCACCGACATCACGATGCCGGGTACGTTCAGCAGGCTCAGGCCGAAGGTCACCAGCCCCATCAGAAAGGCGGCGATGATCACCCCGGGCATGCTGCCGGAGCCGCCAAGTATATTGACGCCGCCGAGCACCGCCATGGTGACAACCGCCAGCTCCCAGCCCATCGCCAAAGTGGGGCGGGTACTGCCGAGCCGTGAGGTCAACAGGACCGCCGCCAGCCCGGCCATCAGCCCGACCAGCGCGAACAGCGCGAGGTTATGTCGCTTCACGTTGATCCCGGAGTACCAGGCGCCGGTCGGGTTATTGCCGATGGCATAGGTTCGGCGGCCAAAGTTGGTTTTATGCAGCAGGAAGGTGAAGGCGGCCGCGAGGAGGATAAACAGCGCAAACTCAAAAGAGAGCGCCCCCCACACGTATCCCTGGCCGAACCAGGCAAAGCTCTCCGGATAGTGATTGAGCGCCTGATCGCCCAGCAGGATATAGGTGATGCCGCGATACAGGCTCATGGTGCCGATGGTGATCACGATCGACGACAGGTTAAAACGCGTCACCAGGATACCGTTGAACAGACCGCACAGCAGACCCACGCCCAATCCGACCAATACCAGCAGCGGCGTATCCATCCCCGCCGCCGCGCAAAAGCCCATCACCGTTGAGCTGAGCGCCATCGTCGAGGCTACCGAAAGGTCAATTTCGCGGGCGATAATCAGCATCGCCATCGGCAGAACGACGATCGCCTTCTCAGTAAAGGTGAAGGTGGCGTCCGACAGGTTCCAGATATTGAGGAAGTAAGGGGAAGCCAGGGCGTTGCCGATAAATACCGCGAGGGTCACCGCCAGTAAAAACCCTTCCCAGCACAGCAGGCGGCGCAGCGGCGACGGTACGGCCGGGGCGTTTTTCATCTCTTCAGATACCATCATCTTGCTCATGATTTCATCCCTTGTTTCTGCCGGGCTAACGCCGCGTTACGCAGGATTAACCGCCCGTGACCGCGATTGCCGCGCTCGTTAAGCAGCACCGCCATGACGATCACTGCCCCGGAAATCGCCATTTGCCAGAACGGCGAAATGCCGATCACCGGCAGGGCATTATTGATGACCCCGAGGAACAGCGCGCCGCACAGGCAGCCCAGTACCCGTCCGCTTCCGCCCATGGTGCTGATACCGCCGATCACGCAGGCGGCGACCACCTGCAGCTCAAAGCCGTTCGCCACATCGACATAGGCGACAGCGAAGCGCGAGATCCACAGATAGCCGCAGAAGCCAGCCAGCGCGCCGGAGAGGCAGAAGCTGACGAACTGCATTTTCCCGGCGTTAATGCCGGTGTAATACGCCGCCGTCGCGTTGCCGCCCGCGGTATACAAGGCCCGGCCGGTGCGGCTGTAGCGCAGGAAGTAACCCACCAGCAGCAGCGCGGCGATGGCGCACCAGCTCAGCAGCGGCAATCCCAGGAGGGTGCTGCGCGGCAGACTGAGAAAATCAGCGCTCATCTGATGTGAGTTAACCCAGCCGCCGTCGGTCAGCAGGAAGATAATGCCGCGATAAATGCTCATGGTGCCCAGGGTCACCACGATGGCGGGAATGCCGAGGCGCCAGACCAGCAGGCCGTTAATCATCCCCATCAGCAGGCCCAGCAGGGTTGCCAGCGCCAGCAGCGCTACCACCGGAATACCCGGATTATGGGCATTGAGCAGGGCGACGATCATCCCGGTCAGCGCCAGGTTGGCGGCCATCGACAAATCGATGCCTTTGGTGAGCAGCACCATCATCTGTCCGAGGGCGAGAATGATAAGGATGGCAGTATCGTTAAACATCTCCACCAGATTACCCGGTGAAACGAACGACGGCGCCCGGCTGCCAATGGCGCCGATCATCAAAATGATGACCAGCGCCAGCAGCGCTTCGCGATGCTTCAGCCATGCGTGTCCCATCATGCTGCCTCCTGGCCGATGCCGCTGGCGGCGCTAACGATGGTTTCCGCCGTCGCTTCCCCGGCCCGGTACTCGGCGACCATCAGCCCTTCATGCATCACGATAATCCGGTCGGCCATGCCCATGACTTCCGGCAGCTCTGACGAGACCATAATCACCGCCAGCCCCTGGCTGACCAGCTCGGACATAAACTGATGCACAGCGGCTTTTGAGCCGATATCGATGCCTTTGGTCGGCTCATCGAGGATGATCACCTCGGGCTGGGTCGCCAGCCATTTGCCGATCACCACTTTCTGCTGGTTGCCGCCAGAGAGGGTCTCCACCGGCTGCCGCCAGCTGGAGGCTTTAACCTGCAGGCGCGAGGCGTACTCGTCCGCCAGCCGCCATTCCCGGGCGTCGTTCAGGACGCCGTTAGGATTGAGCTTGCTCAGCTGCGGCAGACTGATGTTCTGGGCGATAGGCAGGGCGATGATCGCCCCCTGTTTCTGTCGCTCTTCCGGTACGCAGACGATGCCCGCGCGGATAGCGTCGGCGGGTTGGCGAAAGCGCATGGGGCTGCCGTTCAGTCGGATCTCGCCGGAGGAGGGATGCGTTACGCCGGAGAGCGCCTGCATCAGCTCGGTGCGTCCGGCGCCCACCAGGCCGTAAAAGCCGAGAATTTCTCCCTTGCGCAGGCTGAAGCTGATATCGGCAAACTCGGTAGGATGACAAAGATCGTTGACCTCCAGCACCGTTTCCCCTGGGGTACAGTCGACTTTCGGGTAGGTTTGGCTGATCGCCCGGCCCACCATCATCGACACCATCCGCTCTTCGGTAATATCGCTCATCATCCCGGAGCTGACGTACACCCCATCGCGCAGGATGGTGTAATAGTCGGCCAGCTCGAAAATTTCATCGAACTTATGCGAGATAAACAGGATCGCTTTGCCGTCCTGCTTCAGACGCTCAACGATGTGATAAAACTCCAGGATTTCATGCTGGGAAAGCGCGGCGGTCGGCTCATCGAGGATCACCGCCTGGGCGTCGAAAGCCAGCGCCCGGGCAATCGCCACCATGTGCCGCTGGGCGATGCTGAGCGTTTTTAACGTTGCCCGCGGGTCGATCTGGACTTCCAGCCGGGCGAGGATCTCACCAGCCCGGCGGTGCATCGCCGGCCAGTCGAGCGTTTTGAGCAGTCCCTTATACAGATACTGGCCGACGAAAATGTTTTCGCTGACCGAAAGTTCGTCAAACAGTATGGTTTCCTGGTGGATGGCGGTGATCCCCATCTTGTGCGCCGATTCCGGCGTCGGCAGATGAATGGGAATCGCTTTATAGAGGATCTCCCCCTCTTCGGGCTGATAAATACCGGTCATCACTTTGACCAGCGTGGATTTCCCCGCGCCGTTTTCGCCGATGAGGGCGGTCACTTTGCCGGGCCAGAGATCGAGCTGCACGTTCTCAAGGGCGCGCACACCGGGAAAAATCTTGGTGATCCCCTTCAGCGACAGCAGTGGTGTTGATGCTGACATGATAGTTCTCCGTAAAATCGCCCCTCACCCTAACCCTCTCCCCAAAGGGGAGAGGGAACGGTCTGGCGCCCGCAGGCCGCATTGCGCAGAGGACCAGTCTTTCCCCCTCTCCCCAGGGGAGAGGGAACGGTCCGGCGCCCGCAGGCCGCATCGCGCAGAGGACCAGTCTTTCCCCCTCTCCCTCTGGGAGAGG
Source organism: Klebsiella sp. K5-45 (assembly GCF_030128605.1). Taxonomy (NCBI): domain Bacteria; kingdom Pseudomonadati; phylum Pseudomonadota; class Gammaproteobacteria; order Enterobacterales; family Enterobacteriaceae; genus Klebsiella; species Klebsiella sp. K5-45. The sequence continues at coordinate 49,669 of NZ_JAKUZW010000013.1, forward strand.
GCCGGGGTGAGGAAACAAGGGTTAGAAAATTTTCGAGAACTTATCGATGTTGCTCGCATCGTAGACAAACGGCTCGGCCATCGCGCCATTCCCTTCGGCGTCCAGCTTCACTTTGCCCAGCTTGCCCATACTGGCTTCGGTTTTGGTCGCCGTGCCTTTGACTAAATCGTCGGCCAGATAGGTGGCGGCGTAACCGAGGTCAATCGGGTTCCAGATGGCGAAGCTTTTGCTGGCGCCAGACTTGATCGCGCCGGCCATTTCCGACGGCAGCCCCAGCCCGGTGACATAGACTTTGCCAATTTTTCCCTGGTCCTTCACCGCCTGCGCGGCGGCAACAATTCCCACCGATGACGGCGAAACAATGACTTTCAGGTCCGGATATGATTTCAGCAGGCCCACCGCTTCGCGGTAGCTTTTATCCGACAGATCGTCACCGTAGGCGACGGTCACCAGATTGACGGACGGATACTGCGGCAGCACCTTTTTCATCTCCTCAATCCAGATATTCTGGTTAGTGGAGGTCGGGGTGGCGCTTAACACCGCCACATCCCCCTTCTCCACGTTCAGCGCCTTCAGCGCATCGGCGGCGAGCTTGACGTTGGTCTCGCCAATTAAGGCGTTATTGGAAGGATTAAGATGGATCTGGCGGCCTGCCGGCGCCACGCCGGAGTCCCAGGAAACCACTTTGATGCCGCGCTGCATCGCTTTTTTCAGCACCGGTACCACCGCGTCCGGATCGTTGGCGGAAATGGCGATCGCATCCACCCCCTGGGCGATCAACCCGTTCAGCACATCGATCTGCGCTTCGGCGGTGGTGGTGGTCGGGCCGGTGTAGATCACTTTGACATCACCTAACTCTTTGGCGGCCTGTTGGGCGCCAACGTTGGCGGCTTCGAAGAAGCCATTTCCCAGCGATTTCGCCACGAGGGCGATTTTAACTTCTGCTAAGGCGGAACCGGACAACGCCAGGGCGGCAACGGTGAGGATCAAGCTTGTCTTTGTTTTCATTGCTTTTACTCCACATGAGTCAGTTTTGTAGGGTTTGCAGGTGAGGCTTCGCCCCGTCTCGGTGAGCGGGGCGCGATGTTGTTATGGATAAAGATCTAACGCGGACTGCAGCGGCTGGACGTTGAAGCGTTTGCCAAGAGCGATAAGCTCTTCGCGAGTGATGGTCTGCTTCATCCCGCCCATGGACAGGACTTTCACCAGCACTTCGGCGGACTTCTCGGCAGTGTCGATCAGGCCGAAGGTCTCATCCAGGGTTGGGCCGCTGCCGAAGACGCCGTGGAACGGCCACAGCACCAGCGAGTGTTTTTGCATGGTTTCCGCAGTCGCCTGGCCGATTTCATCGGTGCCTGGCACCATCCACGGCAGAATGCCGACGCCATCCGGGAAGACCACCAGACATTCGGTGCTACCTTCCCACAGCTTGCGGGTGAACAGATCGCTGTGGTTCTCCAGGACGTAGGTCAGGGCGATCAGATTGGTGGCATGACAGTGCATGATCACCCGGTCCTTGCCGTCGGTCAGTTTGATGCGCTCGCTGTGCGACAGGAAGTGTGCCGGCAGCTCGGAGGTCGGCACCGCATCCTCCGTCAGACCCCACAGGATATGGTATCCCGCGCCGTCGCTGTCGACTTTCACCACGCCAAGGTTAGCGGCCGGGTCGAGCTGGACATTACGGAAGAATTTGCCGGAACCGGTGACGATAAACGGCTGGTTGGCCAGGGTTGGCATCGGCTGGCTGAGGGCGATATAGCGGGGTTTAGCGTGGAAATCCGCCGCGTAAGGTTCGATATCCGCCTCATCCAGACGCAGCGTCAGGTTGCCGCCGTTGCGCTCGTCCCAGCCTTTCAGCCAGGCGTCGGAGGTGGCTTTGATCATGCCCTGGACGAACCAGGCGTCGATAATGGTCTGCATAGTCTTGTCTTTCCTGTTAATCCGGTGGGGGTAGCCCCTCACCCTAACCCTCTCCCCACAGGGGAGAGGGAACGGTTCGGTGCGCTCTGGCAACATCGCGCAGTTCGTAGCCCGGGTAAGGCGTCAGCCGCGACCCGGGGAAGCCCGTGTATTACCCGCGCTGGCTCAGAACCGCATTCTCATAAGCCCGCACGTTGTCCAGCCACTGGCTGCCCGCCGGCGTGTCGTGACGCTGGCAGTACATCTCCCAGATGGCCTGCCACGGCAGGGATTTTTGCTCTTCGAGTAGCGCCAGGCGGGCGGTGTAATCGCCGTCGTTCTCCAGCTGGCGCAGCTGGTTGGTCGGTTCCAGCAGGGCGCGCAGCAGCGCTTTTTTCATATTGCGGGTACCAATCACCCAGGCCGCGATGCGGTTGATGGAGGCATCGAAGAAGTCGAGGCCGATGTGCACGCGGTCAAACAGGTTATGGCGAATGATTTCGCTGGCGATGGCCTGAGTCTCATCATCCAGCAGCACCACGTGGTCGCTGTCCCAGCGCACCGGGCGGCTGACGTGCAGCAGCAGGCGCGGGATGTAGAGCATGGCGGCGGAGATCTTGTCGGAGATGACCTCCGTCGGGTGGAAGTGGCCGGCATCCAGGCACAGCGCCGTCTGGCGGCTGGTGGCATAGCCCATATAGAACTCGTTGGAGCCGACGGTGTAGCTTTCGGCGCCGATACCGAACAGCTTGCTCTCGACGGCGTCAATGTGGTGCGCCGGGTCGAATTTTTCGCTGATGACTTCATCCAGCGCGTTCAGCAGCCGCTGGCGCGGCGCGAAGCGGTCAACGGTAATGTCCTTCATGCCGTCCGGCACCCAGATATTCATCACCGACGGGGTGCCCAGCTGCTCGCCAAAATAAGCGGATACGCGGCGGCTGGCTTTGCAGTGGTCGATCCAGAACTGGCGGATCTCATCGTTGGCATGCGACAGGGTAAAGCCGTCGGCGCTCAGCGGATGCGAGAAGCAGGAGGGGTTGAAATCCAGCCCCAGTTTGTTGGCTTTCGCCCACTCGACCCAGTTTTTAAAGTGCTCCGGCTTTATCTCATTGCGCGCCACCGGCGCGTCGGCTTCCAGATAAATAGCGTGCAGGTTGAGACGTTTTGGCCCCGGAATCAGGCTCAGCGCCTGCTCAAGGTCGGCGCGTAGCTCCTGAGCATTGCGCGCTTTGCCCGGGTAATTGCCGGTGGCCTGGATGCCGCCGGTCAGGCTTCCCGCCGGGTTTTCGAAACCGGCGACGTCGTCACCCTGCCAGCAGTGCATGGAGACGGGCAGACGGTCCAGCTGGCGCAGGGCCTCCTCGACATCCACGCCGACGGCGGCGTAGCGCTGCTTAGCAATTTCCCAGGCTTGTTCAAGTTGAGTGGTCATGCGCAAAGCTCCTTGGTCTGTTGTGGCTGAAACTGCGCCACGAAACGGGCAATTTCACTATCAGGATTGGGGGTAAAGGCGGTGAGGGATGCGTTGCCGTGCACCACCTGACGAAACTCATCGACGCTGGCCAGCTCGTCGAGGGTCATTAACTGGATGCCGATATTGCCGAGGGTGGAGGCCTCTGTCGGGCCGGCCACGACGGCGATCCCGCAGGCGTCGGCGCACAGCTGGTTGAGCAGTTCGTTCTGGCAGCCGCCGCCGACGATATGCAGCTGGCTAAAGGGCTGGCCGCGCAGCGCCGCCAGCTCGTTAAGCACCCGGGCGTAGAGCAGCGCCAGGCTGTCGAAAATGCAGCGCGCCAGTTCGGCGTCGCTGTGAGGAACCGGCTGGCCGGATCCGCGGCAGGCGGCCTGGATCTCGGCGCTCATACTGGCCGGGTTGATAAAGCGGTCGTCATTGCAGTCAATGATGAAGCGACACGCCGGCAGTGCGGCAGTGCGGGCGATCAGCCCCTGCAGGTCGCTGACGTTTTGTTCTTTCAGCACCCGCTGCAGCAGCCACAGGCCCATGATATTTTTCAGCACCCGATAGCGGCCTTCGGCTCCGCCTTCGTTGGTGATATTGGCCTGCAGCGCCGCGTCGCAGGTGTAAGGGGTCAGGCTTTCAAACCCCATCAGCGACCAGGTGCCGGAGGAGAGATAGGCGGCGTGGCCGTCGGCCAGCGGGGAGGCGATCACCGCGCTGGCGGTGTCGTGACTGGCGACGGCGACCACCGGAATACGGTTGCCTTGCGGGCAGATCCAGTGGCCTGTCACATTGCCGGGATGCGTCGGGGTGCCAAACCACTCGCGCGGCGCGCCGGTCCAGTTCAGCAGCGTCTCATCCCAGTTATCGCTGTGGATGTTGACCAGCTGGGTGGTGGTGGCGTTGGTATATTCCCAGTTCAGATTGCCGGTCAGGCGGAAGCTGAAATAGTCGGGGATCAGCAGGGCATGGGCGGCCTGACTGACCAGCTCCGGCTGCTGTTCCACCAGGGCGCGCAGCTGATAAAGGGTGTTAAACGGCAGAAACTGAATGCCACTGCGTCGATAGATCTCCGCCCGGCCCAGCTGTTCTTCAGCGTGACGTAGCAGGCCCTGGGTGCGATCGTCACGATAGGAGACCGGCAGCCCGACGCGCTGACCCTGCTTATCCAGCAGGACATAATCCACGCCCCAGGTATCGATGCCGATGCTGTCGATCAGGATGCCCTGCTCACACACTTTCTCCAGCCCGCGGCGGATCTCGTCTTCGAGGCTATCGAGATCCCAGCAGTCGAAGCCATCCACCTTCTGCAGGCTGTTGGTGAAGCGATGAATTTCACGCAGCGTCAGGGCGCGCGGCCCGGACTGATAGCTGGCGAGCATGACCCGCCCGCTGGAGGCGCCTAAATCGACGGCGACACAATGACGAATACTCATGGAACGATCCTTCTTAAAATCATTGTCCGCAGTCTAAAAAAGGGCGCTGACTCACACCTTCTCGCTACGGACAGCCGAAACTGGCCGCTGGCAAGAAAGCAAAGGTGACCGTGAGGAAAATCACAAATTGCGGTTTTGGGCGGTGGTGAGGAGGATGTGATGGGGTCCGCAGTTCCGCATCTTTCCGGCTGATTCTTGAAAAAGCGGCAGGATTTACGAATTTTGCGGTCAAAAATTGAAGGCTGGATAGCCAACCCTTCATTACTATCAGCCGGTGACTGATAATTTTTCTCATTACGAGGGTGGCATCATGACCATATTGCACAGTACGGATTTCTTTAAGGCCGGGATCTCGACGGTGGCTATTGAACCCCGCCTCCCTCAGTCGGCATTTCCTGAACATCACCATGATTTTCATGAAATTGTCATCGTGGAGCAGGGTACGGGCATTCACGTCTTCAATGGCCAGCCCTATACCATCGGCGGCGGCTCGGTCTGCTTTATTCGCGATCACGACCGGCATCTTTACGAGCACACGGACAATCTGTGTCTGACCAACGTGCTTTATCGCGCGCCGGATGCGTTTCGGTTTCTCGCCGGGGTCAGCCAGCTGTTGCCCCAGGAGCAGGAGGGCAACTACCCGTCGCACTGGCGGGTGAACCAGACGGTTCTGCAGCAGGTGCGGCATATCGTGGCGCAGATGGAGGCCATGGGGAGCGAAACGGATACCCATGCCGTCGCCAGCCGTGAGATCCTGTTTATGCAGCTATTGGTGCTGCTGCGGAAAAGCAGCCTTGCGGAAGAGGCCACCAACAACGATGCACGGCTGAATCAGCTGCTGGCCTGGCTGGAAGACCATTTTGCGCAGGAGATCTGCTGGGAGGAGGTGGCGGCGCAGTTTTCGCTATCGCTGCGTACATTACACCGTCAGCTGAAGCAGCAGACCGGCCTGACGCCGCAGCGCTATCTCAATCGGGTGCGCCTGATGAAAGCCCGCCACCTGCTGCGCCACAGCGATGAAAGCGTGACGGATATCGCCTATCGCTGCGGATTCGGCGACAGTAACCACTTTTCGACGCTTTTTCGCCGCGAGTTTTCCTGGTCGCCGCGCGATATCCTCCAGGGGCGCGACGCTATTCTTCAGTAACGCGAGAGGAGTCAACGTATTGCGGAGAAAAAACGCGAATAATGCGCCGTTATCCGCGTTGGGAGTGTGAGCCGTGGCCGGTTTGATTCTACGTAAAGAGGAATTTTTCCCTTCCGCCACGCAGGCGGTGGCGGTGGCTGACCGCTATCCGCAAAACGTCTTCGCTGAACACACCCATGAGTTCTGCGAGCTGGTGCTGGTGTGGCGGGGCAACGGGCTGCATGTTCTCAACGACCGTCCCTGGCGCATTACCCGCGGCGATCTGTTCTATATTCGCGCCGAAGATAAACACTCCTATGCTTCCGTTAACGATCTGGTTCTGCAGAACATCATCTATTGCCCGGAGCGGCTGCAGCTCAATTTCGACTGGGCGGGGGCGATCCCTGGTCTCTTCGGCACCCCGTGGAAGCCCCACTGGCGCATGGGCAGCACCGGTATGGCGCAGGCGCGTCAGGTGATTAGTCAGCTTGAGCATGAGTGTTCCCGGCACGATGCGCAGGGGAATGCGATGGCCGAGCTGTTGTTTGCTCAGCTGGCGCTGACCCTCCAGCGGCATCGCTACGCGACGGATAACCTGGCGGCGACGCAGCGCGAAGCGCTGTTGGACAAACTGCTGGCCGCGCTGGCGGCCAGCCTGAGCCGCCCCTTTGTCCTGGAGCGTTTCTGCGAGCAGGAGGGTGGCAGCGAGCGGGCGCTACGTCAGCAGTTTCGCCAGCAAACCGGGATGACCATCAATCACTATTTACGCCAGCTGCGGATCTGCCATGCGCAGTATCTGTTGCAGCATACCGAGCGCTTAATCGGCGATATCGCCATGCAGTGCGGCTTTGAGGACAGTAACTACTTTTCGGTGGTGTTCAGCCGGGAAATCGGCATGTCGCCGGGGCAGTGGCGGCAGCGCAGTCGCGCCGCCGCCTGAAGCGCGTCTTTGTCAGGCAAATGCTCCGGTGCTTAACGGGCCATTCCCAGACCGACGATGTTGGCGGCGATGATGATCACCACGCAGCCGAGGCTCAGGACGCTCACCGGACGACGACCGGCGTTGTTCCACTCTTTCAGCACCAGACCCACCAGACCGCCGCACAGTACGTAGAAGCTCATGTGCAGCATCCAGCTCATATAGTCATACTGCGCCGGAATGCTGGCGTGGCCCCAGGCATAGAAGAAGAACTGGAGATACCACATCAGGCCGCCGAGGGCGGAAAGCAGCAGGTTGCTGATGATGAGGGGTTTGGCCAGCGAGAAATCGGCTTTGACGGACAGGCTCTTCACTTTTGCCAAACGAATAAAGCAGAAGCCAAGGTTAACCAGCGCCCCGCCGCCCATAATCACCACGTAGCTTGGCAGCGCCGCATATAACGGGTCGACGCCGAGCGCCGCGGCGGCATCATGCATCGGTTTGGCGGCGTTCATCGCGAACGACATCCCTGCCGAGAAGATACCGCACATCACCGCCAGCAGAAGCCCTCTCTTCAGATTGAACTCTTCGGCTTTGATGCCCATTTTGCGCTCTTTCAGCTGGCCCGCGCGGGTGACGATGCCAACGCCAACCACCGCCACCAGCACGCCGAGCAGCGTCATTTGACCGCCCTGGGTGTGCATCAGCACCGAAAACTGACCGTTAATAATCGGCGTCATCAGCGTACCGACAATCAGCGTGATGCCAATGGCGATGCCAATCCCCATCGACATGCCGAGATAGCGCATGGTCAGGCCATAGTTGATATTACCGATACCCCACATGGCGCCGAACAGAAAGACCGGCAGCAGCGTGGAGGCGTTAAAGGAGCGGTAGTAGGCCCAGAAATCGGGTAACAGCGTGGCGCTGATGGCCCAGGGCAGGATCAGCCAGGAGACGATCCCCCCGACCGACCACATGGTTTCCCACGACCAGTGTTTTACTTTCTTGAACGGGGCATAGAAACAGGCGGCACTGGCGGCCCCTATCAAATGCCAAAAAATACCCATCGTAATCGCGTGGTTCATTGATTTTATCCTCATCTTTTTTTATCGGAGACGGCGGCTTCCGATGCGATGAGTGTAAAAATTAGCCGCTTTGGCCGCCTTCAGGACGTTGCCACAGGATGGCGAACTCTGGCAACCATGGGCTTAATTAGTTGTTCTACATCACAAAACGGCGGGTATTTCTTCTGGTTATATCCATATGAAAAATACGGCATTGATAAGCATTTTCAATACCATTTAATTAACTATAATGGACAAACTGCTTACGCGGCGTTAACACTTGAGCCGCTCGACAATAATGGAGATGATTATGAGCTATACCCTGCCATCCCTGCCGTACGCTTACGATGCTCTGGAACCGCACTTCGACAAGCAGACGATGGAGATCCATCACACCAAACACCATCAGACCTACGTGAACAATGCCAACGCCGCGCTGGAAAGCCTGCCGGAGTTCGCTAACCTGTCCGCTGAAGAGCTGATCACCAAGCTGGATCAGCTGCCGGCTGACAAAAAAACCGTACTGCGTAACAACGCCGGCGGCCACGCGAACCACAGCCTGTTCTGGAAAGGCCTGAAAACCGGTACCACCCTGCAGGGCGACCTGAAAGCGGCTATCGAGCGCGATTTCGGCTCTGTGGACAACTTCAAAGCGGAATTTGAAAAAGCCGCTGCTACCCGTTTCGGTTCCGGCTGGGCGTGGCTGGTCCTGAAAGGTGACAAACTGGCCGTTGTCTCCACCGCTAACCAGGATTCTCCGCTGATGGGCGAAGCCATTTCCGGCGCTTCTGGCTTCCCGATCCTGGGTCTGGACGTGTGGGAACACGCTTACTACCTGAAATTCCAGAACCGTCGCCCGGACTACATCAAAGCCTTCTGGGATGTGGTGAACTGGGACGAAGCTGCAGCGCGTTTTGCCGCCAAAAAATAAGGTTGCAATGTGCTAAGAGAGAAGCGAGTCTGATGGCTCGCTTTTTTTATATCGGTAGCAAGGAGAGCAGAGATGCATTATCCGGTGAATGTCTTTGTTGGCAAAATCAGGGACTACACGGGCAGTCGTCCCAGCGCGATCGGCAAAATCCAGGTTGACGGCGAGTTGCAGCTCGGCGATCTCGGTCTCGAAGGGGATGAGCAGGCGGAGAAGAAAATCCACGGCGGGCCGGACCGCGCGCTGTGTCACTATCCGCGCGAACACTATGCCGACTGGATCCGTGAATTCCCCCAGCAGGCCGATCGGTTCTGCGCCCCGGCGTTCGGCGAAAACCTCTCCACCACCGGGCTCACCGAACAAAACGTCTACATTGGCGATATCTTTCGCTGGGGCGAGGCGCTGATCCAGGTCACCCAGCCGCGCTCTCCGTGCTTCAAGCTCAACTTTCATTTTTCGATCAATGACATGGCTCAGCTGATGCAAAACAGCGGGAAGACCGGCTGGTTGTATCGGGTGATCGCCGGGGGGAAAGCCTCCAGCGATGCGCCGCTCGAGCTGGTCTCTCGCCTGAGTGAGGTCAGCGTCCATGAGGCCGGGGCGATTGCTTGGCATATGCCGTTTGATGACGATCAGTACCACCGCTTATTGTCGGCCGCGGGCCTGTCGGTGAGCTGGAGCAGAACCATGCAGAAGCGCCGTTTAAGCGGTAAGATCGAGGATAGTTCGCGGAGATTATGGGGGAAATAATTCCCCCATATTGAGTATTTCCGGGGATGCTCCCGGCTTAGCGTAGCGCAAGCCGGGATAGCATCAGGTGCGCTTATACAGCGGCAGCCAGAGGGTTAAGCGCAGACCGCCCAGCGGGCTGTCGTCGGCCTTCACCCAGCCACGGTGCTGCTGAATAGCGGTTTCGACAATCGCCAGCCCCAGGCCGGTGCCGCCGGACTCGCGGTCGCGCGCCTCGTCGGTCCGGTAGAATGGCCGGAAAATCTGCTCGCGATCCTCCGGACTGACTCCCGGGCCGTCGTCATCGACGTTAACCGTAATCCCGTCTTTATCCACCGAGAAGCTGACGGAAATCTTCGTGTGCGAGTAGCGCAGGGCGTTGCGGACGATGTTCTCCAGCGCGCTTTCCAGCGCATTGGGGTTACCGTACAGCGGCCACGGGCCCGGAGGATACTCAACGGTGAAGGATTTACCCATCTGCTCGGCTTCAAACGCCGCGTTGTCCAGCACTTCACTCCACAGCTGATTGGCTTTGACCGTCTCGCTCACCAGGGCGTTTTTCGCCTGATTGCGCGACATCACCAGCAGGTCGTTGATCATGCTGTCCAACCGGTGCGCTTCAGTTTCGATGCGCTCCAGCTCCTTGCTCTCACCGCTGCGGCGGCGCAGCAGGGCGGTGCCCAGCTGCAGGCGCGTAAGCGGCGTGCGCAGCTCGTGCGAGATATCGGACAGTAGCCGTTGCTGGCTGGTCATCATCCGCTCCAGGGCCGTCACCATCTGATTAAAGCTGGCGCCGGCGGCTAAAAACTCCTGCGGTCCAGCTTCCAGCTCCGGATGCTGCCGCAGGTTGCCCTGGGCGACCTCGTCGGCGGCATTTTTCAGCTTACGCGCTGGTTTCGCCAGGCTCCACGCCAGCCACAGCAGCAGCGGGGCGCTAACCAGCATTGTGACGATCAGCAGCAGCAGCGGCCGGTCAAACAGCAGGTTGATAAAGTCGGATTGTGAGGTGCTGGCGGGACGGATCAGATACAGCTGATAGTTATCCTCCCCATCCCTGACGGAGAACGGGCCCACCATTTCCAGGCGGCCATAGCGTTTTTTCTGCGGATGATCGGCGTTATCGGCCTGGCCGATAAAGTTGCGAATGATCTGCATCTCGTTGCGTTCTGCGCCGATCACGCGGCCTTCGCTGGTCACCAGCAGCAGGCGTTGCCCAGGAGGCGCCCATTTATCGATGGCGCGAAACAGACGACGCCACCACATCAGGTCGTTCGGCGGATCGTTGGCCAGCTCGGCCTCAACGTGCTGCTCGATCATGATGCCTTGACGCTGCTCGCTTTCCAGCAGCTCGGTCATCTGCCGGGAGTCCAGTTTGGGCAACATCAGCACCAGCATCAACACCAGCGCCAGCGTGAGCCAGAAGATGGCGAAGATGCGTGCAGTCAAACTTCCAATCATGAAGCGGAAACCATCAGATACCCGCGGCCACGCAGCGTTTTAAACCACGGATGGCCATCTTTGCGCTCCGGCAGCTTACGCCGCAGGTTGGAAATATGCATATCGATAGCGCGGTCGAACGGCGTCAGGCGCTTGCCTAACACTTCCTGGCTTAAATGTTCGCGTGACACCACCTGGCCGAGATGCTGCGCTAACAGATAGAGCAGGGTGAACTCGGTGCCGGTGAGCTCCAGCGTCTGGCCATCGAAATTGGCTTCCTGACGGCCCGGATTGAGGCTTAAGGCATCCACTTCCAGGGTCGGCGAACCGGCTTCGGTCGTCTGCTGCTGTTCGCTCCAGTGGGAACGGCGCAGAATCGCGCGTATACGCGCCACCAGTTCACGATCGTTGAACGGCTTAGGCAAATAGTCATCTGCGCCCAGCTCGAGGCCGAGAACGCGATCCAGCTCGCTCCCGCGCGCTGTTAGCATGATAACCGGTGTCTGGTGTGTCTGACGCAGCTCTTTCAGCGTATCGATACCGTTTTTCTTCGGCATCATTACGTCGAGCAGCAATAAATCAATGCTGTCGTCCAGAAGGGCCAGCGCCTGTTCCCCATCATGGGCCACCAGCACGTTAAAACCTTCCATATCGAGCAGCTCTTTTAACAGGGAGGTGAGCTCCCGGTCATCATCAACTAACAGGATTTTATTCATTGTTTAAATACCTCCGAGGCAGAAATTACGTCATCAAGGCCCGCTAATCCATGACTTTACGTTGTTTTACACCCCCTGACGCATGTTTGCAGCCTGAATCGTAGACTGTCTCTCGTTGAATCGCGACACAAACGTTTTGGGAGTATGTGATGCGCAATGTTATCGCTGCCGTCATGGCCTCAACGCTGGCGCTAAGTGCAATTAGCCAGGCCGCTGAAGTCGTTACCAGCGTTAACTGGCTCCCCGGAGACGAAGGGGGACAGCGCGGTAGCCAGAGCCATATGTTTGACGGCATAAGTTTAACCGAGCAGCAACGTCAGCAGTTACGGGATCTTATGCAACGGGCACGCCACGACAGGCTCCCCGTTAATGTTAGCGAAATGGAGACAATGCATCGCCTTGTCACCGCAGAAAATTTTGATGAAAACGCTGTGCGCGCTCAGGCAGAAAAGATGGCGCAGGAACAGGTTGCTCGCCAGGTCGAGATGGCTAAGGTCCGCAACCAGATGTACCACCTGCTTACGCCAGAGCAGCAAGCGGTTTTAAATGCTAAGCACCAGCAACGTATGGATCAGTTGCGTGAGGTTGCAAGGATGCAGAAAGGCTCAGCGATGATGCTTTCGAGTAGTAGCAACACCCTGCAACCCCAGTAACAAACCCTGTTTTCCTTGCCATAGACACCATCCCTGTCTTCCCCCCTCATGATGAGGGGGTTTTTTTTGCCCTTTTTTCGGCAAATCAACTTCTTCGCCTTTCCCGTGAGCGTCACAAGTTCAGGTTATACTAAGCGCAGTACAGGAGAAGGAGCCTATATGAATCAATCTTATGGCCGGTTGGTCAGCCGCGCCGCTATCGCTGCGACAGCGATGGCCTCTGCGTTACTTTTGATCAAAATTTTTGCGTGGTGGTATACCGGTTCAGTCAGTATTCTGGCTGCGCTGGTGGATTCGCTGGTGGATATTGCCGCCTCGCTGACCAACCTGCTGGTGGTTCGCTATTCGCTGCAACCAGCTGATGAAGAACACACCTTTGGCCACGGCAAAGCGGAGTCGCTGGCGGCGCTGGCGCAAAGCATGTTTATCTCCGGCTCGGCGCTGTTCCTGTTTCTCACCGGTATTCAGCACCTGGTGCGTCCGGAGCCGCTGCAGGCCGCCGGCGTCGGGGTCGTTGTGACGCTGATCGCTCTCGTCAGCACGCTGGCGCTGGTGACTTTCCAGCGCTGGGTGGTGCGAAAAACCCAGAGCCAGGCGGTGCGGGCGGATATGCTTCATTATCAGTCTGATGTTATGATGAACGGCGCCATTCTGGTGGCGCTGGGCCTATCCTGGTACGGCTGGCATCGCGCCGATGCGTTGTTTGCCTTAGGAATTGGCATCTATATTTTATATAGCGCGCTGCGGATGGGCTATGAGGCGGTTCAGTCGTTACTCGACCGCGCTTTGCCTGACGAGGAGCGTCAGGACATTATCACCATCGTGACCGCATGGCCCGGCATCCGCGGGGCACACGATCTACGAACGCGGCAGTCAGGGCCGACCCGCTTTATTCAGATTCATTTGGAAATGGAAGATAACCTCCCGCTGGTGCAAGCCCACGTGATTGCAGACCAGGTGGAGCAGGCGATTCTGCGCCGTTTCCCGGGATCCGATGTCATTATCCATCAGGATCCCAGTTCTGTGGTGCCAGCGGCGCAGCAGGGCTTTTTTGAGCGTTAGGTTATAGTCTGTAAATTCGATGTAAAAATGTGGGTCAGCTCGGCATTTTTTGTATAAATTACCGCCGTTTGGTCTGACCTGAATCAATTCAGCTTGAAGCGTTTGATATACTATTGTCATTAGCGTCGTGCACTCCTGGTGAGGGAGCGCTTCAGGCAACAGAATTATTTTTTGCTTCCTAAGTTCAGAGGTAGTCATGATTAAGAAAATCGGTGTGTTGACAAGTGGCGGTGATGCGCCGGGCATGAACGCAGCAATTCGTGGCGTTGTGCGCGCGGCATTAACGGAAGGTCTGGAAGTTTTTGGAATCTATGACGGTTACCTCGGCTTGTACGAAGACCGTATGGTTCAGCTCGACCGTTACAGCGTTTCCGACATGATCAACCGCGGCGGCACCTTCCTGGGCTCCGCTCGCTTCCCGGAATTCCGCGAAGAACACATCCGCGCTGTGGCTATCGAAAACATGAAGAAGCGCGGCCTGGACGCGCTGGTGGTTATCGGTGGTGACGGGTCCTATATGGGGGCGATGCGCCTGACCGAGATGGGCTTCCCTTGCATCGGCCTGCCGGGCACCATCGACAACGATATCAAAGGCACTGACTACACCATCGGCTTCTTCACCGCTCTGAGCACCGTGGTGGAAGCGATTGACCGTCTGCGCGACACCTCCTCTTCGCACCAGCGTATCTCCGTGGTGGAAGTGATGGGCCGTTACTGCGGCGACCTGACTCTGGCGGCGGCGATTGCTGGCGGCTGTGAGTTCATCATGGTGCCGGAAGTGGAATATACCCGCGACGATCTGGTGGCTGAAATCAAAGCCGGCATCGCGAAAGGGAAAAAACACGCTATCGTGGCGATCACCGAGCACATGTGCGACGTTGACGAGCTGGCAAGCTACATCGAGAAAGAGACCGGCCGTGAAACCCGCGCCACCGTCCTCGGCCACATTCAGCGCGGTGGTTCCCCGGTTCCTTACGACCGTATCCTGGCTTCCCGCATGGGCGCCTATGCGATTGAGCTGCTGCTGCAGGGCCATGGCGGCCGTTGCGTCGGCATCCAGAACGAGAAGCTGGTGCACCACGACATCATCGATGCCATCGAGAACATGAAGCGTCCGTTCAAGAACGACTGGCTGGATTGCGCGAAGAAACTGTACTAAGTTACGCGCCGGATAAACAAAAGGCCTTCTCATGGAGAAGGCCTTTTTTATGGCGCAAGGTTTATTCGATATCCAGCGGGTCTTCCGACAGGATCATCCCGGTGTTATCGGCATACAGATGGTCGCCGCTGAAGAAGGTCACGCCGCCGAAATTGACGCGCACGTCGCTTTCGCCGATGCCTTCGCCAGCTGCGCCGACCGGAATGGCCGCCAGCGCCTGGATGCCGATATCCAGTTCCTCAAGGTCGTCAACCTGGCGCACCGCGCCATAGACCACCAACCCTTCCCATTCATTCTGTACGGCCAGACGCGCCAGGTCAGCGTCAATTAACGCGCGTCGTACTGAGCCGCCGCCGTCGATCAGGAGAATATGACCACGGCCATTCTGCTCGAGCAGATCGTAGAGCAACCCGTTATCCTCGAAACATTTTACCGTAATGATCTGTCCACCAAACGACGACCGTCCTCCAAAGTTAGAGAACAGCGGTTCCACGACGTTGACATCTTCCTGGTAGATGTCACAAAGCTCGGAAGTATCGTATTTCATAGGCTTAACGTTCAGTTGCTGCGAGAGTTTTTAGTATATCCCGCGAATCGCATTGTTGGCAAAATCATCAATTGTTAATTGATATTTGTCAGTTAAGCCGCCAGCTTACTGGCAATAATCCCGATAACAAACAGCAGGTTGGTCAGTAAAGCCCCTTTGACCGTCTTTTCGAGCATCGGCCGCATCGCCAGCGGATCGGATTCGCGCAGGACGTAACGCGCCTGTTTGACCAGCAGCGGCGTAGCGAGAATAAACAGCCAGCCCCAGGCTGAATGCAGCGCCAGCAGGTTAAACAGCGCCAGACACAGCAGGGCGCCGAGCAGCAGGCAGGCATGATAGCGGCGGGCATTCACCGGCCCCAGGCGCACGGCGAGGGTGTTCTTCCCGTTCTGCCGGTCGCTGTCGATATCACGCAGGTTGTTGATGTTCAGCACGGCGGTCGCCAGCAGACCGCAGGCCGTTGCCGGCAGAAAGATGGCCGCTTCCACATTATGCGCTTGCAGATACCAGCTGCCGAGGACGCTCAGCCAGCCGAAGAAAACGAGTACCGAAATATCACCAAGGCCGATATAACCATACGGGCGGGTGCCCACCGTGTAGGTGATGGCGGCCACGATCGACAAGCCACCCAGCGCGAGGAAGCCGATGAAATCGCCGACGCTCTGCCAGGCGACGCACAGCAGCGCCAGACCAAACAGACAGATCAGCGCGACGGTGACAATCAGGGCGCGCTTCATCTGCTGGGGGGTAATCACCCCTTTCTGCATCCCGCGCAGCGGCCCGATGCGGTCCGGTTTATCGCTCCCCTTGACCGCGTCGCCGTAGTCATTGGCGAGGTTGGAAAGAATTTGCAGCAAGCCGGCGGTGATCAGCGCCAGCAGGGCGACCCAGGGATCAAAATGCCCCTGCTCCCAGGCAAGGACGGTGCCAACAATAATCGCGGCAAATGCCAGCGGTAACGTTTTAGGACGCAGGCTTTCCAGCCACGCCTGAGAACGGCTGATATCAGTCATAGTTATTCTAGCCAATAAAAATGGGGGCGATAGCCCCCATCAACAGTGATGAAAATGCATTGCACCGGATTATAGGATAAAACGGCTCAGATCTTCATCTGCCACCAGAACATCCAGGTGCTTACTCACATATTCGGCATCGATAGTGACGGTCTGGCCGTTCATCTCGCTGGCATCATAGGAGATATCTTCCACCAGGCGCTCCAGCACGGTGTGCAGACGGCGCGCGCCGATGTTCTCGGTGGTTTCGTTTACCTGCCATGCGGCCTGAGCGATACGCTTGATACCGTCTTCGGTAAATTCGATATTCACCCCTTCGGTCGCCATCAGCGCCTTGTACTGCACGGTGATGGAGGCGTTCGGTTCAGTCAGGATGCGCTCAAAGTCGTGGGTGGTCAGCGCCTTCAACTCAACGCGGATCGGCAGACGCCCCTGCAGTTCCGGGATCAGATCGGACGGGCTGGCCACCTGGAACGCGCCCGAGGCGATGAACAGGATGTGGTCGGTCTTGACCATCCCGTGCTTAGTGGAGACGGTGCAGCCTTCCACCAGCGGCAGCAGGTCGCGCTGTACGCCTTCACGGGAGACGTCCGGGCCGGAGGTGTTGCCGCCGCGCTTACAGATTTTGTCGATTTCGTCGATAAAGACGATACCGTGCTGCTCTACAGCGTCGATGGCCTCCTGCTTCAGCTCTTCCGGATTGACCAGTTTGGCCGCTTCTTCTTCAATCAGCAGCTTCATTGCGTCTTTGATTTTCAGCTTACGCGGTTTCTGCTTCTGGCCGCCGAGGTTCTGGAACATGGACTGCAGCTGGCTGGTCATCTCTTCCATGCCCGGAGGGGACATGATTTCAACGCCCATCGGCGCCGCGGCGAGATCGATTTCAATCTCTTTATCGTCCAGCTGGCCTTCACGCAGTTTCTTACGGAACGCCTGGCGCGCCGCAGACGGTTCCTGCGACGGCTCAGTCTGGCCCCAGTTGTTCTTCGCCGGTGGGATCAGCACGTCAAGTACGCGCTCTTCAGCCAGCTCTTCCGCGCGGTAACGGTTCTTTTCAATGGACTGCATACGAACCATTTTGATCGCCGCATCGGTCAGATCGCGGATGATAGAATCCACTTCTTTACCGACATAGCCCACTTCGGTGAACTTCGTCGCTTCAACTTTAATAAACGGCGCGTTGGCCAGTTTCGCCAGACGACGAGCGATTTCGGTTTTACCGACGCCGGTTGGGCCGATCATCAGAATGTTTTTCGGCGTGACTTCATGACGCAGCTCTTCGTTAAGCTGCATCCGGCGCCAGCGGTTACGCAGGGCGATAGCAACAGAACGCTTGGCGGCGTCCTGGCCGATAATGTGTTTGTCCAGTTCGCTGACAATTTCGCGTGGGGTCATTTCAGACATGGGAGATCCTTACGCTTTAGAAGGTAATTCTTCGATGGTGTGGAAATGGTTGGTATAGATGCAGATATCACCTGCAATATCCAACGCTTTCTCGGCGATATCGCGCGCGCCCATATCGGTGTTTTCCAGCAGCGCGCGGGCCGCGGCCTGGGCGTAAGGACCGCCGGAGCCGATAGCAATCAAATCGTTTTCCGGCTGTACCACGTCACCGTTACCGGTGATGATAAGCGACGCGTTTTCGTCCGCGACGGCCAGCAGCGCTTCCAGCTTGCGCAACATCCGATCGGTTCGCCAGTCTTTAGCCAGCTCAACGGCGGCCTTCACCAGATGGCCCTGGTGCATTTCCAGTTTACGTTCAAACAGTTCGAACAGCGTGAAGGCGTCGGCGGTGCCGCCAGCGAAACCGGCAATCACTTTGTCGTTGTACAGACGACGCACTTTTTTCACGTTGCCCTTCATTACGGTGTTGCCCAGCGTGGCCTGGCCATCACCGGCAATAACAACATGGCCGTTACGGCGAACACTTACAATTGTAGTCACGAGCAGACCCCTTGGTTGCAAAAGCGGAACAGGGGCCCCGCGCTGTCCGCGGGGCCGAATGCAATTATAGATGGGGGGGTTTTTGAGGGTTTCAACCCCTGGCGGCGAGACGAATGCAGTTCGCGTGTCCAGCCATCTTCAGGCGGGTGATCATCTCGTTGGCGCTTTCTTTGCCTTTCAGCGGGCCAATGACCACGCGGTTCCAGCCGTTGTTGGTGGTGATGTGCGAAGCAAACCCTTCGAAAGCCAGCTGAGCGCGGACGGTTTCGGCCTGCTCGGCGCCTTTAAAGGAGCCGCACTGGATCATCCAGCTACGATCGTCTTTCTTCTCGGCGGTGGTTTTCGGCGCTTCTTCCACCCGAGTTACCGGCGCCGCGGCCTGGGTACGCGGCTGCGTGGTATTGGTATGCGCTGGCGTCTGCAGCAGATCCTGGTACGGCTGCTGGTTTGACGCGGTCTGCTTCGGCTGTTGCTGCTGGACCGGCTTCGGCTGCTGAACGCGCGGCGGCTGCTGCACGGTCTGCGGCTGAGTTTGCGCCCACTGTTGCTGTTGCGCCTGCTGCTGTTGCTGCGCTAAACGCTGGCGCTGTAGCGTCTGCTGGCGCTGGGCCGGCGTTTGTTCGTTCCACGGCACTTCGGTCAGCTGAGTCGGCTGTTGACGCATATCGGCCTGCATCTGGGCCAGCAGCTGGCGCTGTTCGTCAGTCAGCTGCTCCGGTTTCATCACTTCGCCGCCGGCGGTCGGTTCGGTCGGCGCGCGAACGCCCGGCTGTCGGCTTTCCAGCTCTTTAATATAGCGCCAACGCTCTTCCGGTTTTGGCGGCAAGCCGTTGCCGGCGGCCTGGCGATTTTGCATCGCTTCCGCTTCTTCTTTCTTATGGTGCGTAATGAAATAGAGTCCACCGATAAAGGCCACCAGCACAGCCGCCGCGATCGCCACCATAGCCGGTGAAATTGCCGGAAGGCTGCTTTGCTTATTCCTTGAGCTTCGGGTAGTGCTCTTTTTGCGCCGCGAAGAAGCCGGTTGGCTGCGGCGTACATAATCTCGTTGTGCCACTATCGTTTCGCTGTCTTATATTCGTTCGTCAGCCCGCCATGTTACTTAAGCGGCGGGCCTTTGACCAGAAGAGCAGGCCCGAAAGCCTGATGGTTATCGTCTGATTTTTTGCGTACTGCCGCGAACTATCAGTTCGCAATCGAGCAGGCGCGAGCCGCTGTTCACGTTATGACCCTGCATTTGCTCAAGTAATAGCAGCATTCCTTCACGGCCGATATCAAAACGCGGCTGTGACACGGTGGTCAATGGCGGATCGCAAAATTCAGACAACGCGATGTTATCGAAGCCGACAATCGACAGGTCGTCCGGCACTTTCAGACCGCGGCGTTTCGCCAGCGATAAGGCGCCCAGCGCCATCACATCGCTATGGCAAAAGACCGCCGTGGGCGGTACCGGCTGCGACAGCAGCTGCTCCAGCGCATTGGCGCCAGCTTCGAAGGTAAAGTTGCCGCGAGCGATATAGTGCGGATCAACGGTGATACCGCTGCGGCGCAGCGCCTGCACGTAACCCTGCAGGCGATAATGGCACAGCGGCATATCTTCCGGGCCGGCGATGCAGCCGATACGCTGGTGTCCCAGCTCGTGAAGGTAGTTTACCGCGTTAAAGGCCGCCGTCAGGTTATCGATGTGGACGGTGGGCAGCTCCAGTTCCGGCGCGAACTCGTTCGACATGACCATCGGTGGCAAATTGCGCTGCTCTTCCACGCTGGCGTCAAACGGCAGGCGCGAGCTGAGCAGCACCATGCCGTCAATCTGCTTGGTGATGATAAGGTCGATAAAGGTTTTTTCTTTCTGATTCTGGTGGGCGCAATCGCCGATTAACACCAGATATCCATGCTCGGCGGCAGTGACTTCAATACCGCGGATCACTTCGCTAAAAAAGGGATCGCAGATATCCGGTACGATCACGAGGATCGTCCGCGATTCGTTGCGCTTCATATTGCGTCCGAGCGACTGCGGTAAATAGCCGACTTCCAGCGCCGCCTGCTCGACCCGGTTACGGGTGGCTTGCGACACCTTATCAGGGTTCATCAACGCTCGGGACACGGTTGCCGTGGAAACGTTTGCCTTTAAGGCGACGTCTTTCATGGTGGCGGCAACCACTTGTTTTTTGGGCTTCACCTGGTTTCTCCTCGCTGAATGGCGCTGGCATTTCCCTTGCGCGCTAACTGCTGCATCTTTTTTATCAGATAGTCGCGGCAGTGAGTTACAGAATTTTCATGAAAAACGTGATGCTTGTTGAATTTTTCGATCCGGCTCGCAAGAGAAGGCTTACCCTTCAATAGGATCGACATCCAGCACCCACTTCACTTTTTTCGCCTCCGGCAGCGTATTGATCAGCGCCAGCGTACCGCTGACGATATGCTGCAGGCGCACCCGCGAAGGATGCTGCAGCAATATCTGCCACCGCCAGCGGCCGCCGCGCTTCGGCGCCAGCGCCGGAACCGGACCGAGCACCCATAGCTTGTCGTCGGCCAGCGGACTGGCCTGCAGCAGATTGCGCAGCTGTTGTAAAAACAGCGGCGCCTGCTGGTTGTTATGGTCTTCCGCACGAATCAGCACATGGCTGGTCCACGGCGGTAGCTGCATTGTCTGCCGCTCTGCCAGCGCCTGTTCGGCGAAAGCGTCGTAGCCTTTATACAGCAGGGTCTGCAGCAGAGGGTGTTCCGGATGGTGGGTTTGCAGGATCACTTCGCCCTGTTTTCCTGCCCGCCCCGCTCGCCCGGAGACCTGGGTATAGAGCTGAGCGAAACGCTCGGCGGAGCGGAAATCCGCGGAAAACAGCGCCCCGTCGACGTCCAGCAGGGAGACGAGGGTGACGTCCGGGAAGTGGTGGCCTTTGGCCAGCATCTGGGTGCCAATTAAAATACGCGCCCCACCGCGATGGACGGCGGCGAGATGCTCTTCCAGCGCCCCTTTGCGGCTGGTGGTATCGCGGTCGATACGCGAGATAGGCACGTCAGGAAACAGCGGCGCCAGGGCCTGCTCCAGCTGTTCGGTGCCGATACCCACCGGCACCAGGTGCGTGGAGCCGCAGGAGGGGCACTGGCGCGGGATAGGGCGCTGACTGTCGCAATGGTGGCAGCGCAGATGGTGCTGCGCCTGGTGCAACGTATAGTAGCTGTCGCAGCGCGGACATTCCGCTATCCAGCCGCAGTCGTGGCACAGCAGCGCTGGCGCAAAGCCGCGGCGGTTAAGAAACAGGATCACCTGGTTATCCGCCTGCAGATGCTGACGCATACGGCCAATCAGCGCGGGAGACAGACCTGCCTGCAGCGGTTGCCCTTTGAGATCGAGCACGTGCTGCTGGGCAGGGCGCGCATTGCCCGCGCGTTTGCTTAAGGTTAACTGGCGGTATTTGCCCTGGCGGACGTTATGCAGGGTCTCCAGCGCCGGCGTCGCCGAGCCGAGAATTATCGGGATCTGTTCGCTGTGGGCGCGCCATACCGCCAGGTCGCGGGCATGGTAGCGCCAGCCCTCCTGCTGCTTGTAGGAGCTGTCATGCTCTTCGTCGATGACGATGACGCCGAGGTCTTTAAACGGGGTAAACAGCGAGGAGCGGGTGCCGATCACAATGGCCGCTTCGCCGTTTTTCGCCTTCAGCCAGGCCGAGAGACGTTCGCTGTCATTGAGCCCGGAGTGCAGGACTTCCACCGGCGCGTTAAAGCGCTGGCGAAAACGGGCGATGGTTTGCGGCGTCAGGCCGATCTCTGGCACCATCACCAGCGCCTGGCGCCCCTGCGCCAGCACATTCTCCAGCACGCTCAAATACACTTCCGTTTTCCCGGAGCCGGTAATACCCGCCAGCAGCCAGGCGGAGAAGCGATCGGCGGCGCTGTGGATCGCGCCGACGGCGGTGGCCTGCTCGGTATTAAGACGCAGGCGTTCGCCAGCCACCGAATACGCGCTGCGCCAGTCGGTGAGGGTGGGCGCTTCGCAGGCCAGCTCCGCCAGCCCTTTGCCGCGCAGCGCCTGCAGCGCCGCTTCATTAAATTCCAGTTCGCCGACCTGATGACGCCAGATTTTGCCCTGGCGCAGCGCCGCCAGCGCCTGCTGCTGCTTCGGCGAGCGTTTCAGACCGTTAAGATCGACGGCCTGCCCCTGCTCGGTGGCGAACCAGTACCACAGCGGCGTAGCGCTGGCGGGTTTACCCTGGCGCAGCAGAATGGGCAACGCATGGAACAGCACATCGCCGATCGGGTGATGGTAGTACTCAGCCGCCCACATCAGCAACCGCCAGACGGTACCGGAGAAGACCGGTTCGTCGTCCAGCGCTTCCGCGACCGGTTTTAGCTCGTCCAGCGGCAGCTCGCTGCGCTCGCTGACCGCCGCGACAATGCCGATCCGCTCCTGTTTGCCGAACGGCACCCGCACCCGACAGCCCGCTTTGACCGCCATGCCGTCAGGCAGCAGATAGTCAAAGGTGCGCGGTAGCGGAACGGGTAGGGCAACGTGGGCGACGGGCATGTCATCTTCCTGACTTGAAATCTGGCGGGATAGTATACACATTACGATAAGGCGGCGCGGATCAGTTTGCATATGCTGGTCAAATTCTGTATGATTCGCCGCCTTTGATGCGCTTTATATCGCATTGAAGATTGACCATTACCGTGTGCTTCACGCTGTCAGCAGCGTAGAGGGCGACGGGAAATTACTAATATCGCGTGGTGTCTGGCGTTAGGGCTGGAAGAGCGACGCGGCCTTAACTGAGGTTCTCCCATGAAAAAAGGTATTCACCCAAATTACGACGAAATTACTGCTACCTGTTCTTGCGGTAATGTCATGAAAATCCGCTCCACTGTAGGTCATGACCTGAACCTCGACGTGTGCGGCAAATGCCACCCGTTCTTCACCGGCAAACAGCGTGATGTTGCTACCGGTGGCCGTGTTGACCGCTTCAACAAGCGCTTCAGCATCCCGGGCAGCAAGTAAGTTGCCAGAAGAAGCCGCCTCAGGGCGGCTTTTTTGTGTCTCTCGCCTGCCTGGGCGAGAAAGAAAAAGGGCGGAAGAGTGCTTCCGCCCTTTTTATTGTCTCAGTATTCCCACGTATCCGGGTCGATACCCAGTTCACGCATAATCGCTTTCGCTGCTTCCGGGATCTCATCGCTGCGCTCTTTACGCAGGTCTTCATCGTTAGGCAACGGTTGTCCAGTAAAGGCATGCAGGAACGCTTCGCACAGCAGCTCGCTGTTGGTCGCGTGACGCAGGTTATTCACCTGACGACGCGTACGTTCATCGGTGAGGATTTTTAACACCTTCAGAGGAATGGAAACCGTAATTTTCTTTACTTGCTCACTCTTCTTACCGTGCTCAGCGTATGGGCTGATATATTCGCCGCTCCATTCAGCCATGAGATACCTTAATCCTCTGTTTATTAGTGAAGGGCCAGAATATTCCGCCCGGGCTATAATTGCGCGTAGTTTACCGTAAGCGCAGGCTTTCTGACATGAGATAAGCCGCCGCCGACGTGCGCTAATGCATATAATTTTAACGGCTATTTGCACTTTGCTCAATCTATACGCAAAGAAGTTTAGATGTCCAGATGTATTGACGTCTATTGTGACAATGATTACTCTGGAGCCTGACTTTTCACCGATTCAGCCCAGGAACTTCCCAACATGACGCGTAAACAGGCCACCATCGCAGTGCGTAGCGGTTTAAATGACGACGAGCAGTACGGTTGCGTTGTCCCGCCGATCCACCTCTCCAGTACCTATAACTTCACCGACTTTAATGAACCTCGCGCTCACGACTACTCCCGCCGCGGCAACCCGACGCGTGATGTGGTGCAGCGTGCCTTAGCGGAGCTGGAGGGCGGCGCTGGCGCGGTGCTGACCAATACCGGTATGTCGGCGATCCTGCTGGTGACGACGGTGTTCCTTAAGCCTGGCGATCTGCTGGTGGCGCCGCATGACTGCTACGGCGGCAGCTACCGTCTGTTCGATAGCCTGGCGAAGCGCGGCTGCTATCGCGTTCAGTTCGTCGATCAAAACGATGAGCAGGCGCTGCGGGCGGCGTTGGCGGAAAAACCGAAGCTGGTGCTGGTCGAAAGCCCAAGTAATCCATTGCTGCGGGTAGTGGATATTGCGAAAATCTGTGGTCTGGCGCGCGAAGCCGGGGCGATCAGCGTGGTCGATAACACCTTCCTGAGTCCGGCGCTGCAAAACCCGCTGGCGCTGGGCGCCGATCTGGTGTTGCACTCCTGTACTAAATACCTTAATGGTCACTCTGATGTGGTGGCCGGGGTGGTGATTGCCAACGATCCGGCGACTGTCACCGAACTGGCATGGTGGGCGAATAATATTGGCGTCACCGGCAGCGCCTTCGACAGCTATCTGCTGTTGCGCGGGCTGCGGACGCTTTCTCCACGCATGGAAGTGGCGCAGCGTAATGCCCTGGCGATTGTCGAGTATCTGAAAACCCAGCCACTGGTGAAAAAGCTGTATCATCCGTCGCTGCCGGAAAACCAGGGGCATGAAATTGCGGCGCGTCAGCAAAAAGGTTTTGGCGCAATGTTAAGCTTCGAGCTGGACGGTGACGAGCAGACGCTGCGCCGTTTCCTGAGCGGGCTGTCGCTGTTTACACTGGCGGAATCGCTGGGGGGCGTTGAAAGCCTGATTTCCCATGCGGCAACGATGACGCATGCCGGCATGGCGCCTGAAGCGCGTGCCGCCGCCGGAATTTCAGAAACGCTCCTGCGTATTTCGACCGGTATTGAAGATGGTGAAGATTTAATTGCCGACCTGGAAAATGGCTTCCGGGCAGCAAACGAGGAATAAAGATGAGTGTGATTGCGCAGGCAGGGGCGAAGGGTCGTCAGCTGCACAAATTTGGTGGGAGTAGTTTAGCGGATGCGAAATGTTACCTGCGCGTCGCGGGGATCATGAAGGAGTATTCGCAGGCGGGGGACATGATGGTCGTCTCCGCCGCTGGCAGCACCACCAACCAGCTGATCAGCTGGCTTAAGCTTAGCCAGAGCGATCGCCTTGCTGCGCATCAGGTTCAGCAGTCGCTTCGCCGCTATCACACCGAACTGATTGGTGGTCTGGTGGAGCCTGCGGCGGCGGATACGCTGATAGCCGCCTTTATCCACGACCTTGAGCGTCTGGCTGGTCTGCTGGACGGCGGGGTTTCCGAAGCGGTCTATGCGGAAGTGGTCGGCCATGGGGAAGTGTGGTCCGCGCGCCTGATGGCGGCGGTTCTCAACCAGCTGGGAATGGAAGCCGCCTGGCTTGACGCGCGCGCGTTCCTGCGCGCGGAACGCGCCGCGCAGCCGCAGGTGGATGAAGGATTATCCTATCCGCTGCTGCAGCAGCTGATGGCGCAGCATCCTAACAAACGTCTGGTGGTGACCGGCTTTATCTCCCGCAACCAGGCCGGTGAAACCGTCCTGCTGGGCCGTAACGGGTCTGACTACTCCGCCACCCAGATCGGTGCGCTGGCGGGCGCTTCCCGGGTCACTATCTGGAGCGACGTCGCCGGGGTGTACAGCGCGGATCCGCGCAAGGTGAAAGACGCCTGTCTGCTGCCGCTGCTGCGTCTGGACGAAGCCAGCGAGTTGGCGCGTCTGGCCGCGCCGGTGCTCCATGCCCGCACGCTACAGCCGGTTTCCGCCAGCGATATCGATCTGCAGTTACGCTGCAGCTATACGCCGGAACAGGGTTCCACGCGCATTGAGCGCGTACTGGCCTCCGGTACTGGCGCCCGGATTGTCACCAGCCATGACGACGTCTGCCTGGTGGAGTTCCAGGTGCCGGCCGGTCACGATTTCAAACTGGCGCATAAAGAGCTGGACGCCCTGCTCAAACGCGCCCAGCTGCGCCCGTTAGCCGTTGGCGTCCATGCCGACCGCAAGCTGC
This sequence comes from Klebsiella sp. K5-45, assembly GCF_030128605.1. Lineage (NCBI taxonomy): Bacteria > Pseudomonadati > Pseudomonadota > Gammaproteobacteria > Enterobacterales > Enterobacteriaceae > Klebsiella > Klebsiella sp. K5-45. The sequence continues at coordinate 75,680 of NZ_JAKUZW010000013.1, forward strand.
TGCAGTTTTGCTATACCTCCGAGGTGGCCGACAGCGCGCTGAAGCTGCTCGATGAAGCAGGTCTGCCGGGCGAGCTGCGTCTGCGTCAGAAGCTGGCGCTGGTGGCGATGGTGGGCGCTGGCGTCACCCGTAACCCCCTGCATTGCCACCGTTTCTGGCAGCAGCTGAAAGGGCAGCCAGTGGAGTTCACCTGGCAGTCGGAAGAAGGAATCAGCCTGGTGGCCGTGCTGCGCGCCGGGCCGACGGAAAGCCTGATCCAGGGGCTGCACCAGTCCTTGTTTCGTGCCGAAAAGCGTATTGGCCTGATGCTGTTCGGCAAAGGAAACATCGGTTCCCGCTGGCTGGAGCTGTTCGCCCGTGAACAAACCACGCTCTCGGCGCGCACCGGCTTTGAGTTTGTTCTCGCCGGCGTGGTCGACAGTAAACGCAGTCTGCTGAACTATGACGGGCTGGACGCCAGCCGGGCGCTAGCTTTCTTCAACGATGAAGCGGTGGAGCAGGATGAAGAGTCGCTGTTCCTGTGGATGCGCGCGCACCCGTACGATGATTTAGTGGTGCTGGACGTCACCGCCAGCGAACAGCTGGCCGACCAGTATCTTGATTTCGCCAGCCATGGCTTCCACGTGATCAGCGCCAACAAGCTGGCGGGGGCCAGCAGCAGCGATAAGTATCGCCAGATCCACGACGCGTTTGAGAAGACGGGGCGCCACTGGCTGTATAACGCCACCGTGGGCGCCGGCTTGCCGGTGAACCATACGGTGCGCGACCTGATCGACAGCGGCGATACCATCCTCGGCCTGAGCGGTATCTTCTCGGGAACGCTCTCCTGGCTGTTCCTGCAGTTCGATGGCACCGTGCCGTTCACCGACCTGGTGGATCAGGCGTGGCAGCAGGGGCTGACCGAGCCGGATCCGCGCGTCGATCTGTCCGGTAAAGATGTGATGCGCAAGCTGGTGATCCTCGCGCGGGAAGCGGGCTATGACATCGAACCGGATCAGGTGCGCGTGGAATCACTGGTCCCGGCGCACTGTGAAGAGGGTTCGGTTGATCACTTCTTTGAGAATGGCGAAGAGCTGAACGAGCAGATGCTGCAGCGCCTGGAGGCGGCCCGCGAGATGGGGCTGGTGCTCCGCTACGTGGCGCGCTTTGATGCCAACGGCAAAGCTCGCGTCGGCGTGGAAGCGGTACGCGAAGAGCACCCGCTGGCGGCGCTGCTGCCGTGCGATAACGTGTTTGCTATCGAAAGCCGCTGGTATCGTGATAATCCGTTGGTGATCCGCGGGCCCGGCGCCGGGCGTGACGTGACCGCCGGGGCGATCCAGTCGGATATTAACCGTCTGGCGCAGCTGCTGTAATCCCGAGAAAAAGACCAGGCCAGGCCTGGTCTTTTTTGTTAGTGCGCCGCAAAAACCGCTTTAGCGGCAAACAGGCCGTTTAGCGCCGCCGGGAATCCGGCGTAGACCGCCATCTGCATGATCACTTCCGTAATTTCCTCTTGCGTCAGACCAACATTTAATCCCGCGGCAATATGCACTTTCAGCTGCGGCTCGGCGTTACCCAGCGCGGTGAGCGCGGCGATGGTGGCGATTTCCCGGCTGCGCAAATCAAGCCCTGGCCGGGCGTAAATATCGCCGAAGGGGAACTCAATCAGATAGCGGGCGAAGTCGGGGGCGATATCCCGCAGGCTGTCGACGACGGCTTCCCCGCCGTGACCGTCCACGCGCTGAAGCATTTCCTGACCGGTGATATAACGTTCGCTGGACATCGTTTTTTCCTCTCTGTGATGAAGCGTTGAGAGGAAGGGTAGGGAAGTTTGCCGGACTTGAGTAATACCCTTTTCGTGATACCTTTTCAGTATGACAACTTCGCGATTGCATTCTCTCGATATCCGCCTGCTGCGCGCCTTTGCGGTGGTGGCGGAGGAAAATAACATCAGCCGGGCGGCGCAGCGGTTATTTATCTCGCAGCCGCCGCTGAGTCGCCATATGCGCCATCTGGAAGCGCAGCTGGGGGTGACGCTGTTTCAGCGCCATAGCAAAGGCCTGATCCTTACCGACGCGGGCAGAGAGGTGCTGGCAATGATTCGGCCCATGCTGGCGCTCCAGGAACGCACGCTGGCGGCATTGAGTGAGCTCTCCGTTCACTCACCGCCGTCTCTGCGTCTGGGCGTGACGACCGCCTTCGAACAAGGCATTTTCGCCGCTGTTGAATCTGCGCTGAGCGAACATACCCGCGCGTTGCATATCACCCGCCACGCTTCACCGGCGCTGGCTCAGCAGGTGCGCAAAGGCAAACTCGATGCAGCGCTGGTTGCGCTGCCGCTCAATACTGAAGGGCTGCACCTGCACCCATTGCCGTATCAGGAGCCGCTTATCGCGGCAGTGCCAACCTCCTGGCCGGAAGCCGCCACATCAGCGTTAACGCTAAGCGCGCTCAATCACCGGCCGCTGTTCTGGTTTAAACGTGAGCGTAACCCCGATTTCTTTGACTATACGCGACGCATTTTCGACCGGGCTGGCTATACCCCCGCTTATGTGGAAGAGCCTGCCGAACATGATGTGCTGCTGGCGCGAATTGCGCGTGGGGAAGGCATGATCCTCCTGCCGGCGTCCTTTTCCGCAATCCAGCGTCAGGGGGTGGTGTTCTGTCCTGTCGCTGAAGGCGACAGCATGCCGTTAAGCCTTGGGGTGATCTATGCGCCTCACCGGGCAGAATCCGTGCAGCAATGGCTCTCACTGCTGGATGAGCACCTGACGACTGGCTAGCCTCAGGCTGAACATCGTGCTATCTCATGTTGACCGCAGAGCGGGCTCTTTCGGCGGGCAAAGCGCCGGAAGATGAATTTTTTTCATATTGGCGGCCTTTTCCTCACTCTTTACGCAGATTTTTCTATTGACGCCCGCGCGCTTTTCCGTCATTTTTACATCTGGACGTCTAAACGTATAGAAGTTCGCAATACAACAGCCATTACATGCGATTGATGAGGTAAGGTATGAGCTTTTTTCACGCCAATCAGCGGGAAGCCCTGAATCAGAGCCTGGCGGAAGTCCAGGGCCAGATTAATGTGTCCTTTGAATTCTTTCCGCCGCGCACCAGTGAAATGGAGCAAACCCTGTGGAAATCCATCGATCGCCTGAGCAGTCTGAAACCGAAGTTTGTCTCGGTGACCTATGGCGCGAACTCCGGCGAGCGCGATCGCACCCACAGCATCATCAAGGGCATTAAAGAGCGAACCGGTCTGGAAGCGGCGCCGCACCTGACCTGTATCGATGCGACTCGCGATGAGCTGCGCACTATCGCCCAGGATTACTGGAACAACGGCATCCGCCATATCGTCGCGCTGCGCGGCGACCTGCCGCCGGGCAGCGGTAAACCGGAGATGTATGCCGCCGATCTGGTCAGCCTGCTGAAAGAGGTGGGGGATTTCGATATCTCTGTTGCCGCGTATCCGGAAGTGCATCCGGAAGCGAAAAGCGCGCAGGCGGATTTACTCAACCTGAAACGCAAAGTCGAGGCAGGCGCCAACCGCGCGATCACCCAGTTCTTCTTCGATGTGGAAAGCTACCTGCGTTTTCGCGATCGCTGCGTCTCAGCGGGCATCGACGTGGAAATTATTCCGGGTATCCTGCCGGTATCCAACTTTAAACAGGCGAAAAAGTTTGCGGATATGACCAACGTTCGTATCCCGGTGTGGATGTCGAAAATGTTCGAAGGTCTGGATAACGATGCCGAAACCCGTCAGCTGGTGGGGGCTAACATCGCTATGGACATGGTGAAGATTTTAAGTCGGGAAGGGGTAAAAGATTTCCACTTCTACACCCTGAACCGCGCCGAAATGAGCTACGCCATCTGCCATACGCTGGGCGTGCGTCCGGCCTGAGTGCTTGCCGTTTCCGCCGCCAGTGGGCGACACGTCCGGCAGATAAACATAAAAAACACCCGGCTGACGCCGGGTGTTTTGTTTTGCTCTGGATTATTCCCATTCCTGCAGGAAGCGCTGGCCATATTGGTCGGCGACCAGCAGCGCGGCGTAGACCTGGTCGGAGTTAACCCCGCCCGGCATATTGTGAATGGTTTCGCCTTCAGCGCAGGCGGCTTCCGCCACCAGGCGCATTTTGGTCGGGATGTCGCCTTTGATATCCAGCTGCGCCAGGGTGATCGGCAGCCCAACGCTGTGACATAGCGCGGCGACGGTCTCGATCTCTTCCACCGGCGCGTTTTCCAGCACCAGCTGCGTCAGGGTGCCGAACGCCACTTTTTCACCGTGATAATAGTGGTGAGCGTCAGGGATGGCCGTCATGCCGTTATGAATCGCGTGGGCTGCCGCCAGGCCACCGCTTTCAAAACCGACGCCGCTCAGATAGGTGTTGGCTTCCACCACCCGCTCCAGCGCCGGAGTGACCACGTGCTGTTCGGCGGCCAGCATCGCTTTTTCACCCTCTTCGAGTAAGGTGTTGTAGCACAGCTCGGCCAGCGCCAGCGCCGCCTGGGTGCATTTCCCGCCCGCCATGGTGGTGGCGCCGCTGCGTGAGCAGGCGCGGGCTTCGAACCAGGTGGCCAGCGCATCGCCAATTCCGGCTGCCAGCAGGCGAGCCGGCGCGCCGGCAACGATCTGCGTATCGACAATGACCATGTTAGGGTTGTGCGGTAGCATCAGATAGCTGTCGAACTCCCCTTCGTCGGTGTAAATCACCGACAGCGCGCTGCACGGCGCATCGGTGGAGGCGATGGTGGGGGCGATCGCCACCGGCACCTTCATAAAATGGGCCAGCGCTTTCGCGGTATCCAGGGTTTTACCACCGCCGATCCCCAGCACGGCGGTGCATTTCGCACTGCCGGCGATATCGCGCAGGCGATTGATTTCATTATGCGAACATTCACCGCCAAACGGCGCGATTTCCGCCGCCAGGCCGGCATCGGCCAGGCTTTTGCGTAGCATCTCTTCCGCGAATCCCAGCACGAATTTATCGCCAACGACCAGCCAGCGTTCGGCCAGCGGTTTCAGATAGTCGCCAAGGCGCTTGATGGTGCCTGCGCCCTGAATGTATTTGCCTGGTGATTGAATAATGCGATCCATTACGATTCCTCCTCGATGACCGTGATGCCGCCCGCAGGCGGCGCGCGGGTCCGGTTACAGGTTCAGCGTGCCAAAGGCGTTATTCCAGTCCTGTTCAAACTTCTCTATGGCTGACTCTACCGCAGGGGTGCCGAGCATTTGTTGCGCTACATCTAGTGGAAGGGTGATGGCTTCGCAGCCAGCCAGCAGGCAATCCAGTGCCTGACGGGGCGTTTTGAAGCTCGCCGCCAGCACTTTGCTTTCGGGCGCATGCATTTCCAGCAGGGATTGCAGCTCCTGCACCATGCGGATGCCGTCCCCGCCCTGAGCGTCGACGCGGTTAACGTAAGGCGCGACGTACTTTGCGCCGGCCAGCGCGGCCAGCAGACCCTGTGAGGCGCTGTAGACGGCGGTGCCAAGGGTTGGGATGCCTTCCTTCTTCAGCAGCTTGATAGCGGCGAGGCCTTCGGCGGTGACCGGGATTTTGACCACGATGCCCGGCACGGCGTTGCTCAGGCGTTTGGCTTCTGCCACCATGCCCTGCGCATCGCGGCTCATGGTCTGCGCAAACAGAATCCCTTCCGGGCCAACGGCTTTTTGCAAGCGCGGCAGTACATCCCAGACCGGTGTTTTTCCGGCGGCGATAATGCTCGGGTTGGTGGTCACCCCGGCCAGCGGGTAGATGCGGGCCAGGCGTTCCACTTCGGCGACGTTGGCGGTATCCAGATAGAGTTCCATAGTGTTTTCCTCAATGCTTAATTCGGTGCTGTCGTTGAGGTAAGCATACGGCTTTCGTTTGAAGGATCGCCAGATGACAAATTTGCCAAAAACTGGATAAATGTACGCATCGCGATTAAGGGTGATTTAGATCACATTTATCGACGCAGCCTGGGATGAGAGGAAACTATAGCGCGCACAAAAGTCAGGTTTAACACACAAAAATCTAGTTTTTTGCCGGGGATGATTTTTCCGTCAGCTGGCTATGGTACTGGCGGCGGTATTCAGACGGCGAGCGTTCCGTGGTTTTGCGGAACAGGCGGCAGAAGTAGTTGCTGTCGGCGAAGCCGCAGGCGTGGGCGATGTCTTTCACTTTCATATCGTGGCCCTTCAGCAGCATACGGGCCTGTTCGAGACGAATGTGGTTCAGATATTCATTGAAGCCCATTGGCCCACATTTCTGGAACAGATGAGAAAGATAGTTAGGAGAGAGATAGAACGCCTGGGCGACCGATTCCCGGCTCAGCGGCTCCGGGTAATGGACCTCGATGTACTGACGGATTGCCTCGAACAGCGCCTGGCTGCGCGAGGAGGTTTGCGCCTGGCTGCCGAGAAGATCATGGCAGTGGCTGAGCAGGCTGATGACGATGCTGCGGGCGGTTTGCTGCTCCTGCGGCTGCATCCGGATCTCGTTGAGCGCCTGCAGCAGAAAGGAACCGACGCGCGGCCCGCGACGCAGCGCCTGTAGTTTTTCAACAACGGCGATCGTCTTGCCATTCCAGCGCTGCAGCGAGCACTCCAGCTGCTGCTTAGCGAACAGGATGCTTAACAGCAGGCAGGGCGCCTGCCACTGTGGGCAGTTCCAGCTATCGCCAGGAATATAGAGCACGTCATGGGTCTCCAGGGGCGGGGCGTTATCGCCGAGCGCCTGGTCGCGCAATTGCCCATCGAGGAGGATATTCAGACGGGGAAAATCAACCTGCACCACCGGTTCAGCAGGCGAGCGCGTCTCGCCGGCGAAATAAACCCGGCCGAGGCTGGTCTGCTTTTTTAGCAATGCATCAATAAGTTGATTGATATCGTTGTCCATCATTGTTCCGCCCCGCGCATCACCCTTTTCATCATACCGGACATTATTCCAGCGGTAAAAGCGCCAGCCTGTCGCTATTGCTTCTTATTTGCGATATGTTATATCGTAACAATTTATCGCTATTGATAGCAAACTCAGGAGAGAGTAATGACCAGAAAGATCCCCCTGCTGGCCTTGGGACTCGGCATGGCGCTCGCCAGCGCCCAGGCGTTCGCCCACGGCAACCATAGCCATGGGCCGGCGCTAACCGAAGTGGAGCGTCAGGCCAGCGAAGGCATTTTTGCGGATAAAGATGTGCAGGACCGCGCGCTGAGCGACTGGGAGGGCGTCTGGCAGTCGGTGAACCCATATCTGCTCAACGGCGATCTCGATCCGGTGCTGGAGCAGAAGGCGAAAAAGCCCGGCGGCAAGAGCGTGGAGGAGTATCGCGCCTATTATAAGAAGGGCTACGCCACCGATGTGGAACAGATTGGCATTGAAGATGACGTGATTGAGTTCCACGTCGGCGAGACCGTCAACAGCTGCAAATACCGCTATTCAGGCTACAAAATTCTGCATTACGCCTCCGGTAAGAAGGGCGTACGTTATCTGTTCGAGTGCCAGCAGGGCGATGCCAACGCGCCAAAATATGTCCAGTTCAGCGACCATATCATTGGTCCGCGTAAATCGCAGCATTTCCATATTTTCATGGGCAATGAATCACAGGAAGCGTTGTTGAAAGAGATGGATAACTGGCCGACCTATTATCCGTATGCGCTGCATAAAGAACAGATCGTTGATGAGATGTTGCACCACTAAAACGGGTGAAAAATCCCCCGGCCAGGCGGCCGGGGGAAAGACATCGATTAGCCGGTGTTACGCATACCGGCGGCGACGCCGGCGATGGTGACCATCAGCGCTTGTTCAACGCGCGGATCCGGGTCTTTGCCCTCTTCTTCAGCCTGGCGTGAACGGTGCAGCAGTTCCGCCTGCAGGACGTTCAGCGGGTCGGTATAGATATTACGCAGCTGGATAGACTCGGCGATCCACGGCAGGTCAGCCATCAGATGGGAGTCGTTGGCGATGGCCAGCACGACGTTGATATCGGCAGCCAGCAGCTTGCGCAGCTCGGTACCCAGCGCCCACAGCTCCGGTTTCACCAAGCGCTGATCGTAATACTCCGCCAGCCACAGGTCGGCCTTCGAGTAAACCATCTCCAGCATGCCGAGGCGGGTGGAGAAGAACGGCCAGTCGCGACACATCGCTTCCAGTTCACTCTGTTTTCCGCCTTCGACTACCTTCTGCAGCGCAGCGCCAGCGCCCAGCCAGGCCGGAAGCATCAGGCGGTTCTGGGTCCAGGCAAAGATCCACGGAATGGCGCGCAGCGACTCGACGCCGCCGGTCGGGCGACGTTTTGCCGGGCGCGAACCCAGCGGCAGTTTGCCCAGCTCCTGCTCCGGAGTGGCGGAGCGGAAGTAAGGTACGAAATCTTTGTTTTCACGCACATAGCCGCGATACATCTTGCACGACACGTCGGACAGCTCGGCCATGATGTCGCGCCACTGCGGTTTGGGTTCCGGCGGCGGCAGCAGGTTGGCTTCGAGGATCGCGCTGGTATAGAGCGACAGGCTGCTGATGGTGACTTCCGGCAGGCCGTACTTAAAGCGGATCATCTCACCCTGCTCGGTAACGCGCAGGCCGCCTTTCAGGCTTCCCGGCGGCTGCGAGAGGAGCGCGGCGTGGGCCGGCGCGCCGCCGCGGCCAATGGAGCCACCGCGACCGTGGAACAGCGTCAGTTCGATCCCGGCTTTCTCACAGGTTTTGATCAACGCATCCTGCGCCTGGTACTGCGCCCAGGAGGCGGCCATCACCCCTGCGTCTTTCGCGGAATCAGAGTAGCCGATCATGACCATCTGTTTGCCCTGGATAAAGCCGCGGTACCAGTCGATATTCAGCAACTGGGTCATGACGTCGTTGGCGTTGTTCAGGTCGTCCAGCGTTTCGAACAGCGGAGCCACCGGCAGGGCGAAGCCAATCCCGGCCTCTTTCAGCAGCAGGTGAACCGCCAGCACGTCGGACGGCGTTTTGGCCATCGAGATCACGTAGGCGGCGATCGATCCGCGCGGCGCCTCGGCGATCACTCTGCAGGTGTCGAGAACTTCGCGGGTCTCTTCGCTCGGCTCCCACTGGCGCGGCAGCAGCGGACGTTTGGAATTCAGTTCGCGGATCAGGAAAGCCTGTTTGTCGGCTTCTGACCAGCTTTCGTAATCGCCGATCCCGAGGTAACGGGTCATTTCGCCCAGCGCTTCGGTATGGCGAGTGCTTTCCTGACGGATATCAATACGCACCAGCGGTACGCCGAAAGACTTCACGCGGCGCAGGGTGTCGAGCAGTTCGCCGTTGGCGATAATGCCCATGCCGCAGGCCTGCAGCGATTTATAGCAGGCGTACAGCGGCTCCCACAGCTGCTCGTTCTGCGTGATCAGTCCCGCCGGTTTCGGCAGCTTCTGACCTTTCAGGCGCGCTTCCAGCCAGGCCTGGGTCTCCATCAGCTGAGTGCGCAGTTTCTTCATCAGATAACGGTACGGTTCCTGAGCGCCCTCGGCGCCGGCCAGGGCGCGCAATTCGTCGGTACACTCCACCATCGACAGCTCGGAGATCAGCACCTGCACATCTTTAAGGAACAGATCGGTCGCTTTCCAGCGGCTGAGCAGCAGCACGTGGCGGGTGATATCGGCGGTCACGTTCGGGTTGCCGTCGCGGTCGCCGCCCATCCACGAAGTGAAACGCACCGGGACAAAGTCCACCGGCAACTGATAGCCGAGGTTGGCTTCCAGCTGTTCGTTCAGCTCGCGCAGGTAGTTAGGCACCCCTTCCCACAGGCTGTTTTCCACCACCGCGAAGCCCCATTTGGCTTCATCGACCGGGGAAGGGCGGTGCTTACGAATTTCATCGGTATGCCAGGACTGGGCGATCAGCTGGCGCAGACGGCGCATCAGCTGGTGGTGCTCGTAGTCCGCGATATCTTTGTTATCCAGCTGCTTGAGGCAGTTGTTCACTTCCACCATTTTATGGATCAGCGTCCGGCGGGTGATCTCGGTCGGGTGGGCGGTTAACACCAGCTCCAGGGACAGAGATTCCACCGCTTTTTTGATGGTCTCTTCGTTGAGATTGGGTTGGTCTTTGAGCTTTCTCAGGGTACGCGCAATGACTTCCGGATTGCTGGCCGCTTCGCCATTCGGCGAAATGCTGTGGTACTGCTCAGCGGTGTTAGCCAGATTCAGGAACTGGCTGAAGGCACGGGCTACCGGCAGCAGTTCGTCGTTAGACAAATTCTGCAGCGTGGTCAGCAGCTCCTGGCGGTTAGCTTCGTTGCCGGCGCGTGAAGATTTGGACAACTTACGGATAGTTTCGACACGATCAAGAATATTTTCTCCCAATGCATCCTTGATGGTATCGCCCAGCACCTTGCCGAGCATACTGACATTACTACGCAATGCGGAATATTGTTCGTTCATGTTACCCCAGACACCCCATCTCATTTTATTTTGTTATATCCGCTGCGCTGGAACGTGAGCAACGGATAAGCAACCCGTCTTTTATAAAGCCACGTAAATACCCCCACGTCAATTACTGCGAAATCGCTTCAGCAAACGAGTAAATACCCGTAATTTGCGAAATTTAACTCAGGGGGCGCTGGATAAGCATCGCTTATGGAAATGTGACGATCGTCACCGTTCCGCCCCGGGAGAACGGGGCGGAAAAAGAGGGCGATTTTAGTGCCAGCAGAAGTGGTGGACCACCTGGCTAATCAGCTCCCGCGTCGGCTTGATAAAGCGCGTCTCCAGAAACTCGTCAGGCTGATGGGCCTGGTTGATCGAGCCCGGGCCGAGAACCAGCGTTGGGCACAGCGTCTGGATAAACGGCGCTTCGGTACAGTAGTTCACCACGTCGGTCTGGGCGCCAAGCAGTTTCTCAACCACCTGCACCAGCTTATGGTCCGGTGGGCACTCATAGCCGGGGATCGGCGGATGCAGCTCCGAGACCGTCAGGCGGCCTGGCCAGCGTTCGCTGACCGGGGCCAGCGCCTCGCCCAGCAGACCATTAAGGTCGTTGAGGGTCATCCCCGGCAGCGGGCGGATGTCCATATGCAGTTCACAGCAGGCGCAGATACGGTTTGAGGCATCGCCGCCATGGATGGCGCCGAGGTTGAGGGTCGGGTAAGGGACCGTGAACGCCTCGAAGTGGTAGCGCTCTTTTAGCAGATCGCGCAGCTGCATAATCCGGCCGATGGCGTCGTGCATCAGCTCGATCGCGTTGACCCCGCGCGCCGGATCGCTGGAGTGGCCGGACTGGCCCTGAATACGGATCGCGTTGGACATATGTCCTTTATGGGCGCGGATTGGCTGCAGGGAGGTGGGCTCGCCGATGATGGCGCAGTCCGGGCGCAGCTGGGTGGTTTCGGCAAAATAGCGCGCGCCAGCCATGCTGGTCTCTTCGTCGGCGGTGGCCAGAATATACAGCGGTTTTTTCAGCGTGGTGACGTCGACATCGCGCAGGGCGTCGAGAATAAAGGCGAAAAAGCCTTTCATATCGGCCGTGCCGAGGCCGTAGAGCTTGTTATCGTGTTCGGTGAGGGTGAACGGGTCGCGCGTCCAGCGGCCATCATCGAACGGCACGGTATCGGTATGCCCTGCGAGCAGCAGGCCGCCGGCGCCGTGTCCGGTGCTGGCCAGCAGATTGAATTTATGGCGCGTATCCGGCACTGGCTGTACCTCGACGTTGAAGCCGAGATCGCGGAACCAGCCGGCCAGCAAATTGATTAAAGACTCATTGCTTTGATCGAGAGCCTCTTCGGTCGCGCTGATGGACGGTGTGGCGATCAACGCGCGGTAGATCTCGATAAAGGGCGGTAAATTGTTTTTCATTGTTGACACACCTTGGGTCGTGATAGTATCAATATTCATGCATTTATTGTGAATAAAAATACAATATCGTTGAGCGTAAGAAAACCCATCGAATGTAAGGAGATGCGCTTCCAATGTTAAATACGCTGATTGTGGGTGCCAGTGGTTATGCCGGCGCAGAGCTGGTGACCTATATCAATCGTCATCCGCATATGAACATAACCGCTTTGACGGTCTCCGCGCAAAGCAATGATGCGGGAAAATTAATTCCCGACCTGCATCCGCAGCTCAAAGGCATTGTCGATATGCCGCTGCAGCCGATGTCCGATATCAGCGAATTCAGCGCTGGCGTGGACGTGGTGTTTCTCGCCACCGCGCACGAAGTGAGTCACGATCTGGCGCCGCAGTTCCTTGCCGCCGGCTGCGTGGTGTTCGATCTCTCCGGTGCCTTCCGCGTTAACGATGGGGCGTTCTACGAAAAATATTATGGTTTCACTCATCAGCATCCCGACCTGCTCAAACAGGCGGTGTATGGTCTGGCGGAGTGGAGCGCGGATGCGCTTAAAGAAGCGCAGTTAATCGCGGTGCCTGGCTGCTACCCAACGGCGGCGCAGCTGTCGCTGAAGCCGCTGATCGATGCCGGTCTGCTGGATCTCAACCAGTGGCCAGTGATCAACGCCACCAGCGGGGTGAGCGGCGCGGGACGCAAAGCCGCGATCGGCAACAGCTTCTGTGAAGTCAGCCTGCAGCCGTACGGCATATTTAATCATCGTCATCAGCCGGAGATTGCCAGCCACCTCGGAGCGAAAGTGATTTTTACCCCGCACCTGGGTAATTTTAAACGCGGTATTCTGGAAACCATTACCTGCCGCCTGAAGCCGGGCGTTGGCCATGCGCAGATCGCGGCGGTTTACCAGCAGGCTTACGCCGATAAACCGCTGGTACGTTTATATGATAAAGGCGTGCCCGCAGTGAAAAGCGTCGAAGGTCTGCCATTCTGTGATATCGGTTTTGCCGTGCAGGACGATCATCTCATCGTCGTCGCGGCAGAAGATAATCTGCTGAAAGGCGCCGCAGCGCAGGCGGTGCAGTGCGCGAATATTCGTTTCGGCTTCGCTGAGACGCAGTCTCTTATTTAAGGTGTGATGATGAACCCATTAATTATCAAACTCGGCGGCGTATTACTCGATAGCGAAGAAGCGCTGGAGCGTCTGTTTACCGCGCTGGTCAATTACCGTGAAGCGCACCAGCGTCCGCTGATTATCGTCCACGGCGGCGGCTGCGTGGTGGATGAGCTGATGAAGCAGCTCAATCTGCCGGTGCAGAAGAAAAATGGTCTGCGGGTGACGCCGGCTGAGCAAATCGACATCATCACCGGCGCGCTGGCGGGAACCGCTAACAAGACGCTGCTGGCGTGGGCGAAAAAGCACGGTCTGGCCTCTGTCGGCCTGTTCCTCGGCGATGGCGGTAGCGTGAAGGTGACGCAGCTGGATGCTGAGCTGGGCCATGTCGGGCTGGCGCAGCCGGGCTCTCCGACGCTGATCAACACCCTGCTGGCGGGCGGTTACCTGCCGGTGGTGAGCTCTATCGGCGTGACCGATGAGGGCCAGCTGATGAACGTCAATGCTGACCAGGCGGCGACGGCGCTGGCGGCTACCCTGGGGGCGGATCTGATTCTGCTGTCTGACGTCAGCGGTATCCTCGACGGTAAAGGGCAGCGCATTGCCGAGATGACCGCCGAGAAAGCAGAGCAACTGATCGAGCAGGGGATTATCACCGACGGCATGATTGTCAAAGTGAATGCGGCCCTCGACGCCGCGCGCGCTCTGGGCCGTCCGGTGGACATCGCCTCCTGGCGTCACGCCGAGCAGCTGCCGGCGTTGTTTAACGGCACGCCTATCGGCACACGTATTCTGGCTTAAGATTTCATGCCCGGCGGCGCGTTGTCTGCCGGGCTTACAAGACCGTAGGCCGGGGAGGCACAACGCCACCGGCGGAACTAACGAATAAAGGAAGCATGTTATGGCACTTTGGGGCGGGCGTTTTACACAGGCAGCAGATCAACGGTTTAAACAGTTCAATGACTCGTTGCGCTTCGACTATCGTCTGGCGGAGCAGGATATCGTTGGCTCTGTCGCCTGGTCGAAAGCGCTGGTAACGGTCGGCGTTCTGAGTGCCGCTGAACAGCAGCAGCTGGAAGAAGCGCTGAATGTGCTACTGGAAGAGGTGCGCGCCAATCCGCAGCAAATCCTCGCCAGCGATGCCGAAGATATTCACAGCTGGGTGGAAGGCAAACTGATCGACAAAGTGGGCCAGTTGGGCAAGAAACTGCATACCGGCCGCAGCCGTAACGACCAGGTCGCTACCGATCTTAAACTGTGGTGCAAAGATACCGTTGTCGAATTGCTGTCGGCGAACCGCCAGCTGCAGAGCGCGCTGGTGGAGACGGCCCAGCAGAACCAGGACGCGGTGATGCCGGGGTACACCCACCTGCAGCGCGCCCAACCGGTGACGTTCGCGCACTGGTGTCTGGCCTATGTCGAAATGCTGGCGCGCGACGAAAGCCGCCTGCAGGACGCGCTGAAGCGCCTCGACGTTAGCCCGCTGGGCTGCGGCGCGCTGGCGGGGACGGCGTATGAGATCGACCGCGAGCAGCTGGCCGGCTGGCTGGGCTTTGCCTCCGCCACCCGCAACAGCCTCGACAGCGTGTCCGATCGCGATCATGTGCTGGAGCTGCTTTCCGATGCGGCTATCGGTATGGTGCATCTGTCGCGCTTTGCGGAAGATCTGATTTTCTTTAACTCCGGCGAGGCGAATTTCGTCGAGCTTTCCGACCGCGTAACCTCAGGCTCCTCGCTGATGCCGCAGAAGAAAAACCCGGACGCCCTGGAGCTTATCCGTGGCAAATGCGGTCGCGTGCAGGGCGCGCTGACCGGCATGATGATGACCCTGAAAGGGCTGCCGCTGGCCTACAACAAAGATATGCAGGAAGATAAAGAGGGGCTTTTCGACGCCCTGGATACCTGGCTCGACTGCCTGCATATGGCGACCCTGGTGCTGGATGGCATCCAGGTAAAACGTCCGCGCTGTGCGGAAGCGGCGCAGCAGGGCTATGCCAACGCCACGGAGCTGGCGGATTATCTGGTGGCGAAAGGCGTACCGTTCCGCGAGGCGCACCATATTGTCGGTGAAGCGGTGGTGGAAGCCATTGCGCAAGGGAAACCGCTGGAAGCGCTGGCCCTGGCCGATCTGCAGAAATTCAGCCCGGTGATTGTGGACGATGTTTATCCGATCCTGTCGCTGCAGTCCTGCCTGGATAAACGCGCGGCAAAAGGCGGCGTCTCGCCGCAGCAGGTGGCGCAGGCTATCGGCGAGGCGAAGGCCCGTCTGAGCTAATCCTTAGATATCTGCCCCCCTGACCCGGCCGAGCCCAGCGACGCCGGGTTTTTTATGCAAAAAAAAAAGCGGACGCAAGGTCCGCAAAAGTTCACGTTGGCTTTAGTTGTTCGGGTAGAGAAACAGTGTGACGGGCCAGTGGTTTCCAGAGGTTCACCGTCTTTATGGGTGTATTATTGAACAGAAAACTTGATAGGGATAATCGTTCGTTGCTATGCTATCTATCGCCATGGACTATCGTGGCGATGGAGGATGAATAATGAATATTCGCGATCTTGAATACCTGGTAGCGCTCGCCGAACACCGCCACTTCCGGCGGGCGGCTGACTCATGCCATGTGAGCCAACCGACGCTCAGCGGACAGATCCGCAAGCTGGAGGATGAGCTTGGCGTCATGCTGCTGGAGCGCACCAGCCGTAAGGTTCTGTTTACCCAGGCGGGGCTGTTGCTGGTGGATCAGGCGCGTACCGTGTTACGCGAAGTAAAAGTGCTCAAGGAGATGGCAAGCCAACAAGGGGAAACCATGTCCGGGCCGCTGCATATCGGCCTGATCCCGACAATTGGCCCGTACCTGCTGCCGCACATCATTCCGATGCTGCATCAGACCTTCCCGAAGCTGGAAATGTATCTGCACGAAGCGCAGACCCATCAGCTGCTGGCTCAGCTCGACAGCGGTAAGCTCGACTGCGCCATCCTGGCGCTGGTCAAAGAGAGCGAGGCCTTTATCGAGGTGCCGCTGTTCGATGAGCCGATGATGCTGGCTATCTATGAGGATCATCCGTGGGCAAACCGCGATCGGGTGCCGATGTCGGATCTGGCCGGTGAAAAGCTGCTGATGCTGGAGGATGGGCACTGCCTGCGCGATCAGGCGATGGGCTTCTGCTTTGAAGCGGGGGCGGATGAGGATACCCACTTCCGCGCGACCAGCCTGGAAACACTGCGCAATATGGTAGCGGCAGGCAGCGGTATTACCCTGCTGCCTGCGCTGGCGGTGCCGCAGGAAAGAAAACGCGATGGCGTGGTCTACCTGCCGTGCATTAAGCCAGAGCCAAGACGCACCATCGGTCTGGTTTACCGTCCGGGCTCACCGCTGCGCAGCCGCTACGAACATCTGGCGGAGGCCATCCGCGGCACGATGGATGGCCATTTCGACAAGGCGTTAAAACAGGCGGTTTAAGCCGTTCAGCGCGGCAACCCGGTACGCTTCCGCCATGGTCGGGTAGTTAAAGGTGGTGTTGACGAAGTACTCAATGGTGTTACCACCACCTTTCTGCTCCATGATCGCCTGGCCGATGTGAATGATTTCGGCTGCGCGTTCGCCAAAGCAGTGAATGCCGAGGATCTCCTTGGTCTCCCGATGGAACAGGATCTTCAGGGTTCCCACGCTCATGCCAACGATTTGCGCCCGCGCCAGGTGTTTAAACTGAGCGCGACCCACCTCATACGGCACTTTCATCGCCGTCAGCTGCTGCTCGGTTTTCCCGACGGAGCTGATTTCCGGAATGGTGTAGATCCCGGTCGGGATATCTTCAATCAGATGCGCTGAGGCTTCGCCTTTCACCAGCGCCTGGGCGGCAATGCGTCCCTGATCGTACGCCGCGGAGGCGAGGCTCGGATAGCCGATGACATCCCCAACCGCATAGATGTGCGGAAGGGCGGTCTGATACATGCTGTTGACCTTCAGCTGACCGCGGCTGTCGGTCTGCAGACCGATATTTTCCAGCGCCAGAGTGTCGGTATTGCCGGTGCGGCCGTTGGCGTACAGCAGGCAATCGGCTTTCAGTTTTTTGCCGGACTTCAGGTGCATGATCACCCCGTCATCCACCCCCTCAATTTTCTCATACTCCTCGTTGTGGCGAATGACCACGCCGCTGTTCCAGAAGTGATAAGAGAGCGAATCTGACATCTCCTGATCGAGGAAGGCCAGCAGACGATCGCGGGTGTTGATCAGATCGACCTTCACCTCCATGCCGCGGAAGATCGACGCATATTCACAACCGATTACCCCGGCGCCGTAAATGATCACATGGCGCGGCTCATGCTGCAGGCTGAGAATCGAATCGCTGTCATAGATGCGCGGGTGGTGGAAATCGACATCCGCCGGATGGTAGGGGCGAGATCCGCAGGCGATAACGAATTTCTCCGCGGTCACCGTCTCAACCGTGCCGTCATGACACTCCAGCGCCAGAGTATGCTCATCAACGAAGTGGGCATTGCCCTGCAGAATTTCACAGTGGTTGCGCTCATAGAATCCCTGGCGCATATGAGTCTGCTGGTTGATGACGCTGTCGGCATGGTTAAGGATGTCGGCGAAAGAAGAGCGAAGAAGGCGGGAGTGGTCGCTGTAGAGGGGGTTTTGGTTAAACTCGATAATACGGCTGACGGCATGGCGGAGGGCTTTCGACGGGATGGTGCCCCAGTGGGTGCAACCGCCGCCGACATTATGGTAGCGCTCGATGACGGCAACGCGTGCTCCCTGTTTCACCAGTCCCATGGCGGCGCCTTCGCCGCCAGGACCGGAACCAATCACTATTGCATCATAATCCCAAGAGTGTGACATGGCATTACTCACCTGTTTTATACATAAAATAAACACGATGATAACATTCGCTGCGCTTTAACCCAATTATCGTTGTGCTTTTTTGCGGCATAAAAGCAGAAACGGCTCGTAAACAATCATTCACAATCCAGGGCAAACCGATTAGTTTTAATCTCTGGTATAGTGCCAGCAGGGCTATTGGAAGGATTCATACATCGTGATGGGCGTAAGAGCACAACAAAAAGAAAAAACCCGCCGTTCGCTGGTGGAAGCGGCATTCAGCCAACTTAGCGCTGAGCGGAGTTTCGCCAGCCTGAGTTTGCGTGAAGTGGCGCGGGAAGCAGGGATCGCGCCGACGTCCTTTTATCGTCATTTTCGCGATGTCGATGAGTTAGGCCTGACGATGGTCGATGAGAGCGGACTGATGCTGCGCCAGCTGATGCGCCAGGCGCGCCAGCGGATTGCCAAAGGCGGCAGCGTGATCCGCACCTCGGTCTCGACCTTTATGGAGTTTATCGGTAACAACCCGAACGCCTTCCGCCTGCTGCTGCGCGAGCGCTCGGGAACTTCTGCGGCGTTTCGCGCCGCCGTCGCACGCGAGATCCAGCACTTTATTGCGGAACTCGCCGACTATTTAGAACTCGAAAACCATATGCCGCGCGCCTTTACCGAAGCGCAGGCTGAAGCTATGGTCACCATCGTTTTTAGCGCTGGCGCGGAAGCGCTGGATGTCGGCCCTGAACAGCGCCGACAGCTGGAAGAACGGTTGGTACTGCAGCTCAGAATGATCTCTAAAGGCGCGTATTACTGGTATCGCCGTGAACAAGAAAAAATGTCACATCATTCCGAATAACGTGAAGGACGAGCAATGAAACACTCAGTTCAAGATAAAGGTACGCTGCTGCTGGCGCTGATTGCCGGGTTATCTATTAATGGCGCCTTTGCGGCGCTGTTCAGTTCGATAGTTCCGTTTTCCGTCTTCCCCATCTTATCCCTGCTGCTGACGGTCTACTGTCTGCATCAGCGCTATCAGAATCGCAGTATGCCCGTCGGGCTACCGGGCCTCGCCGCCGCCTTTTTTATTCTCGGGGTGCTGTTGTACAGCACCGTCGTGCGTGCGGAGTACCCTGATATCGGCTCTAACTTCTTCCCGGCCGTTCTGTCCGTCGCGATGGTCTTCTGGATCGGCTACAAGATGCGTAACCGCAAAAATACGGCAGCCGAATAAGCCGCCAGTGATAAAAAACCGGCAATATGACGTTGCCGGTTTTTTTTGGCCTATTTCCGGGTCAACAGCACGCCGCATTCCATGTGATGGGTATACGGGAACTGGTCGAACAGCGCCAGCCGGGTAACATTATGCGTCTGGCTTAGCGTTTCCAGATTGCGGCACAGCGTTTCCGGGTTGCACGAAATGTACAGAATACGCGGATAGGCCTGCACCATTTTTTCCGTTTCACTGTCCAGCCCGCTACGCGGCGGATCAACGAAAATCGTCTCGCACTGATAGCTTTGCAGATCGATACCCTGCAGCCGGTTAAACTCACGCACGCCGTTCATCGCCTGAGTAAACTCTTCCGCCGCCATGCGGATAATCTGCACGTTGTCGATATGGTTGGCGGCTATGTTGTACTGCGCCGCCGCCACCGACGGTTTGGCGATTTCGGTGGCCAGGACGCGATCGAAATTACGCGCCAGCGCCAGCGAGAAGTTACCGTTGCCGCAGTACAATTCCAGCAGGTCGCCGGTCGCTCCTTTGGTGACATCCAGCGCCCACTCCAGCATTTGAATGTTCATTGCCGCGTTCGGTTGGGTAAAGCTGTTTTCCACCTGACGGTAGATCATCTCCCGACCGCCAACCGGCAGACGTTCATCTATATAATCCTGATCGAGCTCGATTTTAGTTTTGGTCGCCCGACCAATGAGATGCACATTGAGCCCCTGGGCTCGCAGGGCGTCACGCAGCGCCTCCGCTTGCTCACGCCAGGCATCATCGAGTTTTTTATGATACAGCAGCGAGACGACCGCCTGATTGCTGAGGGTGGTCAGATAGTCAATCTGGAACAGCTTATGGCGCAGCACGGGATTGTTGCGTACGCCCTCCAGCATGGCGGTCATCAGCTGATTGATGAGCGCGCTGGCGGCCGGGAAGCTGTCAACGCGAATCCGCGACCGGGTCTGCTGATCGAAAATTATATGGTACAGGTCGTCGCCATCGTGCCACAGACGGAACTCGGCGCGCATACGGTAGTGGCTGACCGGCGAACGAAACACTTCCGGAACCGGCGCGGCAAAAGGCGCCATCATGGTTTGCAAACGGACGACTTTTTCTGCCAGTTGCGCTTCGTATTGTTCGGTAGGAAGGTGTTCGGGGGTCATGATGTATCCTGAATAAAATAAGTACGCGGGGATTGTAGGGAAAGCGCCGGGGATGTCCAGCCTCGAATGCCGCGGGAAATATAATTAGCAGTCTGGACATCTATATGATTCTGATTGTAGCATTTGCCTACCGGTCCTGTGAGTTAAAAGGGAACCCAGTGGAAATCTGGGGCTGACGCGCAGCGGTAAGGAAGGTGAGAAATGAGCGCACTCGGTGCAGACACTGCGGTTAGCCGTGGGAAGTCATTATTTCTTGAAACAGCCTCCAAGCCCGAAGACCTGCCGGAATACGTCGCACTGGGTTTTATCGTCGCGAGCAACTGATAAAACCTGCGGCATCCTTTTTCTGTTTCGGATGCTTTTACAATGATTAAAAAAGCTTCGCTGATGACGGCCTTATCCGTCACGGCATTTTCCGGCTGGGCGCAGGATAGCAATTCAGATACGTTGGTGGTGACAGCAAACCGTTTTCAACAGCCGGTCAATACCGTGCTGGCGCCGACCGATATAGTGACGCGCGATGACATCGACCGCTGGCAGTCCAAAGATTTAAACGATGTCATGCGTCGTCTTCCCGGGGTCGATATTGCCCGCAACGGCGGCATGGGGCAGAGCGCTTCGCTGTATGTTCGGGGGACGGAGGCTCGCCACGTGCTGGTGCTGATCGACGGTGTGCCGATGGCGCGTCCGGGGATCTCCAACGGCGTGGATATCAGTCAGATCCCTATCTCTCTGGTCCAGCGGGTGGAATATATCCGCGGCCCGCGCTCCGCGGTGTATGGCTCCGGAGCGATCGGCGGGGTGGTGAACATTATCACCATGACCGACGCTGAGCGTTCGCAGATCAACGCCGGCGCGGGAACGAACGGCTATCAGTCCTATGATGGCGCCTTCAACAAGCGGTTTGGCGATACGCTGGTTACCGCTGCCGGCGCCTATCAGACCACCAAAGGGTTTAACGTCCAGCCGAACTCCTCTTATAGCGGCGACAGCGATCGCGACGGCTACCGCAATAAAATGCTGTGGGGAGGGGTACAGCATCAGTTCGATGATAACTTCTCGGGATTCTTCCGCGGCTATGGTTATTCCGCCAATGCTGACTATGACCAGGGTAACTGGGGCTACGCAGGTGGAAACGATGAAAATCAGTCCTATACCCAATCCTGGGATACCGGTCTGCACTACCACTCCGGAATTTACTCCTCCCAGCTGATTGCGAACTATCAGCGTATTAAAGATTACAACTACAGCAGCGACGCTGGCCGCTATGCCGCGGGCACCACCCTGGATGATATGGAACAGCGCTATATCCAGTGGGGAAATAATGTTGTGGTGGGCCATGGCGCGGTGAGCGGCGGCGTAGACTGGAAACAGGAGAAGCTGAAATCCAGCGGAACGACCAGTACCGACGTGTATAAGCGCGATACCACCGGTCTTTATCTGACGGGCCAGCAGCAGATTGACAGCGTGACGCTGGAAGCTTCCGGCCGTGAGGATCATGACGAGCAGTTTGGCTGGCACGGTACCTGGCAGACGGCGGCAGGCTGGGAATTTATCGACGGTTATCGGACAACGCTCTCGTACGGCACAGGATTCCTCGCCCCCTCCCTCGGGCAGCAGTATGGCGCAGAACGCTTTGGCATCGCCTCTAACCCGAACCTGAAGCCAGAGGAGTCGAAGCAGTGGGAAGCGGGCCTTGAAGGGTTAACGGGGCCGGTCGACTGGCGTCTCTCCGCGTATCGCTATGAGATTCAAAACCTCATCGATTACGACAACAACGCCTATTACAACGTCAAGTCGGCGACGATCAAGGGGCTGGAGTGGACGGGAAATGTCACCACAGGGCCGGTGGAGCACCATCTGACGCTGCAGTATGTTGACCCTCGCGATGATGAAACTAACAAGATCCTCTATCGCCGGGCGAAGCAGCAGGTGAAATACGAGCTGAACGGCCAGGTCTACGATCTGGGGTGGGATGTGACGTATCACTACATCGGCAAGCGCTACGATTATGATTACGACAATTCGCGTACCGTCAATATGGGTGGGTTGAGCCTCTGGGATGTCGGTTTATCGTATCCCGTCACCTCACACCTGACAGTTCGTGGTAAAATAGCCAACCTGTTCGATAAAGATTACGAGACAGTTTATGGCTACCAATCTGCAGGACGGGAATACACCTTGTCTGGCAGCTACACCTTCTGATCCACGTCCCACCGTGCTGGTGTTTGATTCCGGCGTCGGTGGGTTGTCGGTTTATAATGAGATTCGGCAGCTGCTGCCGAATCTGCATTACATCTATGCTTTCGATAACGTTGCCTTCCCCTATGGCGAGAAGAGCGAGGAGTTTATCGTTGAGCGCGTTGTGGAAATCGTCACCGCTGTCCAGCAGCGTTATCCCCTGGCGCTGGCGGTGATCGCCTGCAATACCGCCAGTACCGTCTCCCTGCCTGCCCTGCGTGAAAAGTTCGCCTTCCCCGTTGTTGGCGTGGTGCCGGCGATCAAGCCCGCCGCCCGCTTAACGGCGAACGGCATTGTTGGTCTGCTGGCGACGCGCGGTACCGTAAAGCGTCCTTATACCCGTGAGCTGATCGACCGCTTTGCCAATGAATGTCGGATTGAGATGCTGGGGTCGGCGGAGCTGGTGGAGCTGGCGGAAGCGAAGCTGCACGGCGAGCCTGTGCCGTTAGAAGAGCTGCGCCGTATCCTGCGACCGTGGCTGCGGATGCAGGAGCCGCCGGATACGGTGGTGCTGGGCTGCACCCATTTTCCTCTTTTACAGGAGGAGCTGCAGCGCGTTCTGCCGGAAGGCACGCGGCTGATTGATTCCGGCGCGGCGATTGCCCGTCGCACCGCCTGGCTGTTAGAGCATGAAGCGCCGGATGCGAAGTCCAGCGACGAGAATAAAGCATTCTGCATGGCGTTGACGGCAGAAACGGAACAACTTTTACCCGTTTTGCATCGCTATGGCTTCTCGACGCTGGAAAAATTACCGCTTTAACGGCGTTTTGCACAAAAAAGAGACGGTTGAATAATTTTTTGAAAACAGGGCTTGTCAACGTCTCAGAACTCCCTATAATGCGCCTCCACTGACACGGAACAACGGCAAGCGAGCCGCCGGGTCAGCAGGGTTTCGGCGATGAAGTTCAGCGCTGAAAACCGACAGAGAAAAGCAAAAATAAATGCTTGACTCTGCAGCGGGAAAGCGTAATATGCACACCCCGCGCCGCAGCGAAAAACGAAGCGGCACTGCTCTTTAACAATTTATCAGACAATCTGTGTGGGCACTC